>JAGWHQ010000029.1 GCA_028866655.1 Nitrososphaerota archaeon | reverse complement strand
TGTTAGATGAGCTTGCAGAATCGCTCAATGCGACAGTATCAGATGGACTTAGCAACCTGCCAGCATTAGATATTGCTGAATCTGACAGTGCAAGAGTATCAGATGCAGTTATTGGTCTGAATTGGTTGTTAGATGAGCTTGCAGAATCGCTCAATGCGACAGTATCAGATGGACTTAGCAACCTGCCAGCATTAGATATTGCTGAATCTGACAGTGCAAGAGTATCAGATGCAGTTATTGGTCTGAATTGGTTGTTAGATGAGCTTGCAGAATCGCTCAATGCGACAGTATCAGATGGACTTAGCAACCTGCCAGCATTAGATATTGCTAAATCTGACAGTGCAAGAGTATCAGATGCAGTTATTGGTCTGAATTGGTTGTTAGATGAGCTTGCAGAATCGCTCAATGACAAAACTTCTTTTACTGGGATCGATGTACTTGTTTTTTCACTTAGTTGAAGAATTTCTTCTACTGGGATCGATGTACTTGTTTTTTCACTTAGAGATATTGTATCAGATGTTGAAATTGCATGAAATTGATGAGAAGATACAGTTGCTGATTCTGTTAGTTGTATGATATCACTGGCAGTTGGAGTAAATGCTGGATCGTTTGCTACAAACCAAGGTCTTGCCTCTGTGAAAGTTTGATTATTTCCATAGGTAATTTTGACTGGACCTAGTGTATAGAGTCGCGGAAATTGGAGCGGTACAGAATAGGAGTATTGTAATGAGGTTTTATTTCCAACAAGATCTTTGTTCCATGTTAATATTTTTGAATCGCCAATAGTTGCCACGGACGCATCAGTTACTACATTAAATACAGACGGTACAGATTCACTAATTGTAACAGGAGAACTGTTTACAAATGACTCTACGTTAATCGTAACATTAAATGAGTTTGGATTGTTTATTGGATCAATTTTACTTGCAGCCATTCTTACTATATTAAAATCGAAATTCTCCATTGTAAGAAAATATGTGTCAAAACTGGATATGCCATCAGGTGTTTTTGCTACTACGTTAACTGTGTAATTTCCCTGGTTAGTTGGAACGTAATCTGCATTATACAATCCACAATCATTACTGGTGGAAATTCCATTGCCTGAAGAAAGTATAGTTATCTTTGATTCAGGATCCGTTATGCTCATTATTATATCAGAATTGCACACGGGATGACCATTGTTATCCAATACTACAATCTCAAAGTTTGCTTTCTCTCCAGGCAGGTATATAGATCGGAGTGTGTTGACAGATACAAGTCCCCATGTATACTGATCTGTTACTGTGAATGACTTTCCCTGTCTTGTCATGGTAATTTTTACTTTGTACAGACCAGGTTTTACATCACGTCCTGTGTGTAATTTGATATCAAATTTTCCTTGGCTTAGTTCCGTAAACTCTGACTTTAATGATGTCTTGTTTCCAGAAGGATCGTAAACCTCAATTGATATTGACTTGTCTTGTTCTTGCCATTTGCCATATTGAGGCTTCTTTTGATGCAACTTGATCTGCTTTGCCATCTTGGCCACCTGGTCGTTAGAAAAGTATTGAAAGACAAATTCTGGATCCTCTGTAGATAGATAATTATTTTTAGTCTTGTTAATTGATGGCACAACTGTAAGTGACGTGTCGTTTAGGCTGTTCACAGTGGAGTTGGTTGAATTAAGTGACAGGATCACCGAATCTGTAATGTTTACATTTTCTGCCAAAGATGGGTTGACAAGAGTATTGATTGCAACAGGTGAGACGTTATTATTTTGACTGTAAATCTGGCTTATCTGGGAAGGTGTAAGCAATGAATCATAGATTTTCACATTTTTTATCAATCCTGAAAATTCATTATTGACTGATTGACGAACTGAATTAAATGAGCCACCAATTACTACGTCTGAATTTGATGTGATTTGATCAGGTGTTTTTAGCTGCAAAATTCCGCTTTCAGATAGTGACAATACTCCTTGCAATAAATCCGTAGACTGTAGAGTTCCATTGACATAGATGCTGATTGCACTTCCATTGTAGGTTGCCGCAAGGTGAGTCCAGTTTTGTATTGGAATGGTAGAATTTACAGTATCCCATTTAATTCCGTCAAAAATTGAGAATTGTGCAATCATCTTGGGCTGTATGTTATTGTTTATGGAGAGAATGAATTGATTTTCTTTGCTGATTACAGTAAATACTGGAGAACCATGTGTATAGTCTGGGTTTACCCACGCAGATATTGTGAGATGGTTTATTGTGTTTGTCTGGTTTACCTTTTCTGCCACATATCCAGAGCCATCAAGTTTCAATGACGTTTCATTGACAATTCTAATATCTCCAACTGTAGACGTGGTCGAATTGAAATTCCAAGATTTTGTAGGTACAGGAATTGTACTTGTAGCATTAAGTACCACATGGTCAGAAACTTCCACTTGATCAGAAAATGAACTTGTACGAGTAGAAATAGTGCCATTTACATCTGCAATTTGGATATTTGAGGTGTTATTTTGTGATGAGAGTGATCTAGTTCCGTTAGGAGTAGAAAGTAATATTGACACATAATCTGATATGCCAATTTGAGACAAGGCTGTGAAATTTAGAGAACTTGTCTTGGATTGTATATGGTTTGAAAATACATTAACCGAATCCATCATACCAAGTTGGTCTGAGTTTAGGATATCTTTAGGAAGATGGGTCATAGTTGAAAAATTGGCCATAGAAGAATTGACTATAGAAGAATTAATGACAGAGTTTGTAGTCTGATTTGAAAGACTAAATCCCACACCATTAGTAGTGCCATTATATTCTTGTGCAAACGCCTGTCCCCAATAGTTTGAAGAAATAGAAAACGGAGTTGTTATGGATGATACAACTAAGAGTATGATAAAACAAAAAGAAAAAATTGATTTTGGTTTTATTCTAAATCTTCCATCAGTGACCCTAACTAGTAGATAACCTGCAAAAGGAACAATCAATAATAATGTCAGTGAATTTTCTAAATCAAAAATAATTAGATGAATTTCGTTTGAAAAAGTATAATCCTCAAAAATACTTTCCACTGGATTTTTGTAAAGAATTGATTGATCATCAGTTATTTTATCTGATGTAAATTCATTTGTCGCACTTTGTACAAATGATCCTGATAAGGATTTTGAGGTGTAGTAATCAGATAGCTGCGAACGTATCTGATAAGTTGATGTACTTGTTTGCTTTCCAAAAAACTTTTGTCTTTCTGAATTTGATATTCTTTCCATTATTGCTTGTACAGGTGGGATCTGTTTCACAATCATGATCTTATTTTTACTTGGATTTTCGTCAGTTAATTTCATATTATCTGAAACATCAATAGATCTGTACACACCCTTGATACTTTTTGGAGATTCATCTGACGGATTTGAACTTCCCGGACCAATTGAAAGATCTTTTGAAATGTCATCATTGACACTTATTTGATAATGTTTTGATGGTTTCAATACTTTTGAAGAATCAAAATTAATTGTATGTTTTTGATAATTTGTATCAGATGTGGTAGAGTATGAATATGAATTTGAAATTGTTATCGGAGATGATGCAAGCACCAAAATTAGAAAAATCGCAACACTTGCTTGTTTGGACATTATATACCATTTTTGATGAAATTATCCTTAAAACGAGTGGAAATCTGGAAAGGAAATACCTTCCAAGATGGCAAAATTCAGGCATTACAGATCCGGTCTGGATCGGCACTTTTTATCAAAAAAGCTGTTCTAGAACGTGAATTAATATTTTATTTTTTTATTTTTACAGATTTAATTTGGTAAGACCTAGATATTATTTCAATTTAGTCGAAGACCTACTAAGAAATTTTTATTTTTAATTCAACACCCTTTTAGTTAAAAAATCTATTTAGAGAATTACTCAGACTGATTTTCATTTATGATATTTATCACCAGTATATTATATTTAGAAAAATCATGATATTTTATGATGAAAACTTGGACTGGAATTTCACTAATTTTCATTATCCTGATTTCATCAGTTTGGATTACTAGTGTCAGTGCAGAACAGATACTCAATACCCAAATAATCCATGCCATAGTGTCAAACCCCGTATCAGTATTTGGAAAGACTTATCCTGTTTTAGTTGAAAACAAGACTTACAACGTATACTATGGATTCCATGTAACTTATGCAAGTGCTACAAATATGTTTCTTACACCAGACCGTGACGCGATACAAATTAGACTAAAAGATGTTACAGACGATGATGCAATGTGGATTCAATTTCCCCAAAACCTTGTCTCATCAGAAAATAATAATTTTACACTTTATGTTGATGGACAAGAGAGAAAATACGAATTTGCCACTTCCAATCATTCAATCGTGATGGGTTTTATGGTTCCAAAGAACGTACAACTTATTGAGATTCAAGGCAGTAGATCCATACCTGAATTTCGCATGTCCGCAATTTTGATTTTTGCTTTGGTAACTGCATTAAGTGTTACGGTTACCAGAAAAAGAATATTCAAGATGATCTAACTCGTAATCATATTCTTGATAATTGTAGTAGAATCTTTAATCAAATCTGGGTCTATGAACAATAAGCAACCCTAGTTTCTATTAGAATGATTTCTATTTTGAGCCGGGTTTCAAACTAAAATTGTAATGCCCAGTGCATTTTTGCGTTCTATTTCCTGTGTAAGCATAATCAACTATGCTTTGTAAAATCTTCTAGATATTGCTAGACTGCCTATAACAGATATTGTAATTATCACTCCAACGATTGGACAATTCTGGAATTGCTGGAATTACTTTTGACATGTTTGTACAAAAGGCGTAGACCCTGCAATGGCCATTTTCAACTATTGAGAGTATATTTTAGGCTTCTTCAAGAAATAATTTTTCTTTCTCTTTGATTATCAACAGTCGTAATGCCATTTTTTGTTTATATTTATCAATCTAGTAAATTAGACATGGTTCAGATAGATCTTAATGAAGATGAGATCAAAACAATAGCTGCAGTTCTTAGATTCTCAATATCTGCCTGTCCTCTTGGAGGCATTAGTCAAGATATTGAAATTGATGAAGAAAAGCTTGAAAAATTAATTTCCAAGTTAGAAAAAGGATTAGAGTAAACAGGATTTTTGCTAAATGAAGTCCATAATGAGAGATAAATAAAATATGATTTCATTAGATTTCGAGGGAGTGATATGATCAAAATAAAAAGAATTTATGAAAATCATTCTTCAGATGATGGTTTTAGAATCTTGATTGACAGATTATGGCCACGTGGGGTTTCAAAAACTAATGCCCATGTTGATTTATGGCTTAAGGAAATAGCGCCAACAGATCATCTAAGAAAATGGTTTTCTCACGATCCAAAAAAATGGGAATCATTCAAGAAAAAATACACAGAAGAACTGAAGGATAACAAATCATTATTAGATAAAATTAAAGATCTTCAAAAAGAACATAAAACTATCACGCTGATTTTTTCTGCAAAGGATGAACAACATAACAATGCTATTGTTTTAGGCGAAGTCTTACACATTTTATGATGATCATGGAAACTAACAAGATTCGTAGATAGTATACATGATGTATTTTCTGTTACACTGAAGAGAGGATCTGTAAGAATAAGAGATCTCAAGTCAATTCTAAAATATGATCTAGATGTTTTTTGTGGTTTAAAATAGATCTATTGAAAGATGCAATGTTTTCATTTTCTATGGATGAACAAATATAAAATTATCATTTTCTCCATAAAGACTTTTTAAACCTTAACCTAACTGAATCGTGAATGTCATCTGAAGAGTTTACAGTAACTCCTTGGAGCGTAGAAGGGGATATTGACTATGATAAACTCATGCAGAAGTTTGGCACCGAAAAAATTTCCCCAGAATTAGAAGCACGTATAGAAAAAATAACTGGTGAAGTGCATCCGATGTTAAAGTTGGGCTATTTTTTCAGCCACAGAGATTTGGACAAGATTTTGACAGAATATGAAAAAGGAAACAAGTTTTATCTTTATACCGGAAGAGGCCCATCTGGAAAAATTCACATGGGACATCTTTTACCATGGATTTTTACAAAATATCTTCAAGAAAAATTTAATGTCAATTTGATATTTCAATTGACTGATGATGAAAAGTTTCTCTACAGTGATGGAAAAACAATGGATGAGGTATCAAAGTTTACACAAGAAAACATTCTAGATATAATTGCCATCGGATTTGATCCAAAAAAGACAAAGATCCTAATTGATACTAGAGACATCAAGCGAATTTACCCCATATCACTTGAGATAGCAAAAAGAATTACCTATTCTACTGTAAAAGCTGTTTTTGGATTTGAAAATTCTACAAACATCGGTATGATTGGATTTCCACCAATACAAGCAGCCCCATGTTTTTTGCCATCAATAATTGAAGGACGACCCACTCCTGTTCTCATACCTGCAGCAATAGACCAGGATCCATATTGGAGAGTAACAAGAGACATTGCTGAAAAGATGGGATATCCAAAACCTGCTCAGATCCATTCCAAATTTTTGCCCGGACTTGGCATGCAAGGAAAAATGTCTTCTTCAATTCCAGAGACTGCAATATTTACTACAGATGATGATAAAACCGTAGACAAAAAGATCTCAAATACATTTACTGGCGGCCAGCCCACTGTCGAGCTTCAAAGAAAACTTGGTGCAAACTTTAGCATATGCCCAGTATTTTGGTATCTGAGATATTTCTTTGATACAGAAAAGGAATCTGATGAAAGGGCAAGAAAGTGCAAGAGTGGACAGTTACTATGTGGAGAATGCAAGGGCAACCTAAAAGATGCTACCAAGCCTTTCCTATCAGAGTTTCAGAAGCAAAGAGAAAAAGCAAAAGATCAAGTAGACAAGTTCATGTTTGACTAGAATGAAAATAGATATCACATGTGCAGATGTTTATGAAGCACAAAAACTTGCCAGTCTGATATACATAAGAGAGGACAAGGAAGTTTTCATCAATGGAATTTTAGAGATAATTGAAAACGAGATAATCATATCTCTAAAAGACAAATCCGCACACAGCATACTTTTCAGAGATAAATTGCAGGCAGAATCTTTTGCAGATTTTATCCAGTCTGTAATTGATGGTATAAACAAAATTACAGAGACTAGAATTCGCGAAGATATTGTAGAGATAGCAAAAGAGTAACTTTAGACAAGAGACTTGTCCATTTCTTGACCTACAAGTTCCTGCACCTTGAGAAAATATAGTTGAGTTGTATATGGCATGTCATCGAGATTGTTGGATATTGCCATCATGAGATAGCGAACGGCTCGTTTTGATATGTTGAGGTTGAATTTCAGATAAAGAATAGGATCTTGTTTTACACCAATTTTATCTACAAGCCACGGTGGAGCCATCTCCTTTGCTTCCTCAATCACTTTATTGTACCAGAGAGCAATATTTTCAGGATCAAGGCCTTCCTTTAGACCTGTGATATCAGAAGACATTTTGTTAAACATCCGTTCTGTTAATTCTTTCAATGTCTTACTAGACATTTTAGAGTTTTAGGGAACCTACTCAAAGATTGAAAAGTTGTTTGTCAACAAAGTATATTTCCGTCAGCATCAATCTCAGAGTTTTTTATTCGGGTAGTGGATATACGAGTACCATCCTTGGCAAGAGCCATTGGCACAACAATCACTGCAACCGGAGGAGAATTTCTTTCTACACGTAGCTTGTTAAGATCGTTGCCTTTTGATGCAGTCTCTTCGCTTACTACCAAAGCTTCTACCTCTTGTTCCAATACTGCAGGACCAAAATCATTGTCAAGTTTGCTTATGACATATTGAGAGTTTGGAAAATTTTCTTTTATTGTACTCTCTAATGCGTGATATCGTTTAGAGTAATCATGGATAGGAGTTTTTCCTTTCTTTCTTGCAAGTTCATCACTTGTTAGACCTATTATGACTTTGGAAGAGATTGAAAATCCATTTCGTAGGAGCTCCAAATGTCCCTTGTGAATAATATCAAATGTACCCCCCAACGCCACAAGTTTGAATCTAGTCATGATTTTGTATTTACTGCCTTGTCATTTAACAAGTACTAGATTGATTGACGGTACTGATGAAGATAGAGGAACAAAATTGTAATTCCACACATATGTCTCAACAAAATAAGATCCTGCCAAATTCGGTTTCCAGTCTACTGATACACTTTGATCCCCAGGACCAAGAAACAGTCCCTCTGATTTTCCAATGAATGCAACTTTTCCATCGAATTGTTTGACCTGAACATAGTAGACAAACGACTGGGTAGAACTGAGAAGATATTTTGCATCACTTGTTATTTTTACAGATGCGTTTACTGGAATTGTAGAATATGAAGTACCATTAGGATTAGTTATCGTAGTATTAGTTACAATCACAGGCAATGTAGCCTGGACACCGCTTACAGTAATTGGTGTTGATTGATAACTATCAGATTCTGCAATTATCATATAAGACTGTGCTCTAGTGTTTGAATCAGAAGCGATATTGAATTGTGAAGTTGTTCCAGGTCCAATGGAAATTGGATCAGATATTCCTATTGCAACTACTCGTTGAAAGGCATCATATGATATCAAGTAAAGTTTTGTATTAGTAGATTGTTGTGCTCCACTATTTGTTATGTTACCAGAAATAAGTAATGTATTAGAAATATGAAGAGGACCTGGAGAAACTTGCAAGACTTGTTGCTTTGCAGATGACGACTGGAATCCTGCAACTTTTACTTGGACTTGGGTTATAGTTGGATCTGCTTTTGTAGATGATATCATGAAAGGAGCTTTTCCTCCAGGCTGGATTACCTGTAATAGAGTTGTTCCAGTTTTGTATTCAACTTGGTTTGAGTTACTATCCATGAATGTAACTCCAATTGTAACTGCATTGACAGGAGAATTTAGGTTATTTTGGATCTCACCGTATACCACAGTAGTACCATCACTTGCCTTGTTAGAATATTCAGTCTGGAGTACTTCGACACCAAGACTTGTTGAGGGCGGAAGATCAGCCCAAGCAAGATTTGTCGCAAGTAATACCATAATCAAAAAACTTGAAAGTAGGACGGTTTTCATGTTAATAGTTCCAAAAGGGGATTAATCATATACAGCATATCATAATCTATACAACATAGTTTAGAAGGTTCTACTAAACTTGCGTTAGGAGATAAAAATTATAAAAAGAAGATAAAAGATTTAGTTAATTTACTTGTGTTTCTTTGCGGTAATTACACACCAGTAAATGAATCCTGGTATCAATCC
>JAGWHQ010000028.1 GCA_028866655.1 Nitrososphaerota archaeon | reverse complement strand
TAAGGCAAAAAATTTCTTTAGATAAGAAGAATCATTAAAGATATCAAAAATACGTCTAGATTCTAACGCAGACCATAACCTATTGAGGAATCAAATGAAAAAGAGGAAAATTCCGTCATTCACGGAATTTGTTTTATGAATAGGCGCCTGAAATGGTACCATACATTGTTGCATAGGCTTGATCAATTGCTTGATCTCTTGCTCCATCTGCACTACCTATTGCACTTACTTGATTTGCATTTGCAGTAGCAATAGCAGTATCTTTTGTTTGCTCAAGTGGAGCTACAGTATTCCAATATGACTGGTATGCAGCATTCCAAGCTTTTGTATCCTTGGTATAGCCATTGTCAAGTGTTGTCTTGGCAGCTATTTCAGAACTAATGTATGTAGTCTGAGCTGTTCCAACTGCTTGAATTTTTGTAGCATCTGCAGTTTCTACAGCAGCAATTCTAGTCTGTCTCGCACTCAAGATTGAATTGTCAGCAGTTACATGTGCTTGACCTATCGTCTGTGCACGTGTGGCAAGTGTTGCATTTCCAATAGATGTATAGAATGTGCTTTGTGCAGTTGTATCACTACTATCTTTTGCAGCTAGAGCTGTGTAGATTGCAGTCTGCTGTGTGTTTAATGCATCATATACTGCCTTGTCGTAAGTAGCATCAGCTGCTGTAATCGCGTTAGTTTGAGCGATTTGGGCTGTTGCAATTGCTTGATCTCTTGTTGCCATGGCGGGACCAATTATAGTTGGATTACCATGTGCACCACTAGATGCAGTATTGTATACTTGACGAGCATTCTGTACTGCGCTATTGTATGCAGTATTTGCATCTTGAACTGCTTGTTTGTGAGCAAGTTGTGCTGTCTGCACTGTTTGTCCATGTGCAATGTTTGCTGCATCTACTGCTTGTTTGTATGTTGTTTGATCCTGCGCCAATGTCTGTCGCAATATCTGTCGGTCAGCTTGTTTACTATTGACTGCTGCCGTACTCGTACCATTATCTGCGCTTGCCTGTACTGTCATCAAATTGCCTGCAAAAATGGAAACAGCCAATACAGCTATAACTGCAAATGCTGTTGCCTTTTTTGTCAAACTAGATCTGATTGATTTTAGGCTAGTTTTGTCGTGTGTCATGTTATTTCTTAAGATGTATTTGATACAGTGCATATAATCAATTGCGGAACTATGTCAGTTAACAATGATAAGTAGCAATAATACCAAGTCTTTAAATGGTGTAAATGCGAACAAATTCATTATATACTATAGATAATTATGCGTAATGTTTATTTAAAAAGGAGGTTGGGTCCATTCATGGTAGAAGCGAAAGCTAGGAAAATCTTTTTCTCCATGATGCTTTTTAGCCTTTCAGTCGTGATTTTATATTCTTATGATAATATTGATTTGGATCAAAAATTAAATGCATTTGCACAAACTAGCTCATCCACAGGTAATGGAACAAGCCCTGTTCCCGATAATACTTATGCAAACATAGGAAATGGTCCAATTCCGGAAGACAATTCTACAGACATAGGAAACGGTCCAATTCCGGAAGACAATTCAGTAAACCCTCCAGTATGGCCAGGCTCTGATAATCTAACAAATTCTGGCCTACCAAATGATACAAGTCCTGTTGACAACAACACAACATATCAAGGACCAATTCAAACTAGTCCACCATCAATTCCAGAATTTGGGCCATTGGTGTCAGTCATTTTCATCATCGCAATATCTTCAGTAATCTTATTTAGAAGAAAATTATCTTAGATTATTACCATAAAATGCCAAATGAAATTCTGATTTTCTAGTGTGAATCCAAAGACTTGAATCTTGCAGTAGTGTAATTATTCAGTTGGTTTAACGCTTTCATTTTTAGGTTCAGTGTTGTAGGACTAGAGATCTCACAAGTTTTAACCCTTACCGAGCTCTGTGAGACTCGATATGTCTGTAGTTTTTCGTTAAATATTTTTGCAGGATTATTTTCCATACGTGAATTTCGGAAGCCATCCATTATCTCCTTTTGGTAATAGATCAAAAAAATGCCAAACTATGCAATAAGGATCGCCTGGTCCAAATTCATCTTTTGCCACTCTTAGTATTTTGCCTTGTCCAGTTTTCTGGAATACAGATACGCCCGGCCCTCCTCATTATTGGTCTCAAAGCCCATGTCCTTGTTAAAGGGACTACCCTTTGTTGAGAGCATCTTAAATTTCCACCCTCTACTAGTTGCAAATACCTTCTGAGTTTCCGGACTGTCTGGAGAAACAACTACAAACGCAGCTCTATCTTGCAGGTGGTCTACAACTCCGTTGAATCCATCTGCCCACATGGTACAATGCGAGCACCTCTTTCCCATGTTATGAACCAAGATCAAGTCTTCCTTGCTTCCAAATAGACTTGATAGTTTCACGTCTTTATTGTCCCAATCCTTGAAAACATAATCACTTACTTGTTTTGATTCATGTTTCGTTTTTGTTTTACGGGATTTCACATTCTTTACTAGGCACACTAGTTAATAATTTTGTAGCATATATCTACAAAACTCCTTTCCTTATTTTTTAAAAAGTGTTGTACTGATATTCCATATAGTTTCAAGTCAGCAAGTGAATTGTATCCAGATATTGCATCATATTTGCCAAGTCAGTTCTAGTCAGTTCTCCATTTAGAACCATAGTGATAGGTTTTGAAACCCATGATGGTATGTGAGATCCTGAAATATTGTATTCAGTCAAGAGATCACTGGCAGAATTATCTTGATCTGGATATCTCAGCCAGTTTGTCATATCATCAAGTAAATCTGAAGGCTCTGAACTTTGGAGTGATCTCAACAATTCCTCACTGTAAAGCAGTCTATATTCTGGATAGCAATTCAGCATTGTTGCATTATCTTTCTTGTAAAAATTCCAGTTATCACATTGTACATTATACTCGAATTTTGAATTGTCATCCTTCCAATCAAAACCGTTCTTGATATTTGGATCTGGATATCCATGTCCACGGACTAGGGTTATTGTATTATTTCCATAATCTGTTTTTACTTCAGCATACAGCGCATTAGGATATAGGAAAATCACATCGGGACTATTGGTAATTGCATCAAATTCTTTTTTGGTGACATACTCACTATGTAAAACTATTACTCTCTTGTATTGTTTTAAGATGTCAGGATTTTTATCAATATCCACATCAGTAACAAATGGAAATTGGAGTAATTTCAATGCCCAAGCTCCTGCTATACTTGATGCCTGTATACCGTTAATCCTAGTTGGTATACTTACAGTAAGGCAGTTGGTATCACATTTTTTGTTGTAATAATCATAAAATCCATTTGTACCATATGCTGCCTGTGTAAAAATAGGATAGACAAAGACAATGTCTTTAGACTTGTTAAAAAGTCCGATTTCCTGATATGTATTTGTCAAATTTGGTTTTAATTGCATTGATAGTGACACTAGATTTGCATCTTGATCATAATGTGGAACAACATTAAACAAGAGTTGGTCTACTGGTAGACTAAGAGTTTGTTTATATCCTTCACTATTGGAAACAACTTCCAAATAGTTACTAGGATTTCCAGACGGGCCATATGTTGAGGAATCTGAAGATTGAGCAAAGGCAATTCCAGAGAATATTATCATTCCAAGAAAAGTAAGAACAAATGCCACGATTAATTTTTGAATCATATTTGATTAATTCTAGATTAAGAGCAATATAACAGCATAGAGTTGACTGACCCGTACTCTTGTGAGATTCGGAGAGAATTCAAAAATTAAGACTTTATTATCTTGCACAATTGTAGGTTATTATGTCAACAAAACTAATAGTGGGCGTTATTGCCATAATTGCAATTGGCATCATTGCATTCTACATACGAAGTAGAAAAGGCAAATCTACGATAAAATCACAAGGAAATTCAGAGAAAGACAAGCCAGATACAGCTACAAAATAGATATCTGATTATTCATTTTTAATTCTGAATTTTATCCTATAAGTTCGGTCTTTGCCTTGAAATGCTCTCTTGTCAAAAACTCCTAGCCTTTTTGTCTCCCACAAATTGCAACAAGTGATTCAAACAGGGGGTTTCATTCATCAGGTTTAACATCATCATTTTCAGATAAAGTTTCAATAATAACAACTTGACTTATTTAGATAGATTTTATTTGTAAATTTTTAAAATTCATTTAAAGTTTTCTCAGCATTGCCACTTACCGTTGTTAATTGACATAGTTCCGCAATTGCTTAACAATAGAATGATAATTACATTGCAAGGAAAATGTTTACACATAAAAAAACAACCACATCAAAAACTCTAACAACACTTGCAGGATCTACAATATTTCTCTTGTTGTTCAGTCTATCTGGACAATCGATTGTAAATTTTGCAGCAGCAGACAGCAGTAGTGATGAAAACTCTACAAGTACAAATGATCAGACTGGAGACATCAATAATGTAGAAAACTCTACAAGTACAAATGATCAGACTGTAAGTACCAACAATGACAAGGACCAGTCATGGGATAACTACCAGACAGCTCTTCATCAGGCAAATCATGATTATTGGAACGCTGTAGGGAATGCAACACAAATCTACAATCAAACAATGCAAAATGCAGAACAGACAAAACAAAAAGCAGACAGCAATGCAAGACAGACTTTTCGTGATACAGTAAATGCTTCAAGACAAGCATATGAGACAGCAGAAGATGCTGCAAATGGAGACAAGTCTGTAATAGCCCAAGCAGCTGCTACAAGAGACAGCACTGTAGGAAATGCAAAGATTGCACTAGATACTGCAACAGGTCAAGCAGATGTGACAGAAAAAAATGCAGACATTCAGGCAGAAGTGACAAAGATGCAAGCAATTGGCTTAGCGCAGGCTGCAAAAGACAAGGCCTATGGTGACGCTCTAGTTGCATATGATAATGTCAAAGGCGGTAAAAATACAGCACGAGATCAGGCAGTAGAAATTGCATTAATTGCACAAGACAATTCCATCTTATCTGCAAAAATTGATCAAAAGAATGCAAATGGTGGATTTGAAGTATCAATCATGCAGGCTCAGACAACTGCTACAACATCAACAGATAACACAAACATGAACTTTGATGTTGCAAAAGACAATGCAATGGATGACAAATCAAAAATTGTTGCTGCCCAAGTAACAAGAGACCAGTCACTTGGTACTACCGAGCAGACCCAGATTAATTCAATCGGGTCTTTAAATGAAAAAATAGATCAAGTGAATGCAGGCACCCAGACTGCAATTGACACTGCAAATAGCATATTTGAGCAAGCAAGCGATAATGCAAATGGAAATACACTTGCTGCAACAAGAGATCAAACAATTGAGACTGCTAAAGTAACACGAGACAACACCAATGGACAGACCCAGGCTTCAATTGATAATGCAAATATACAATTCGACCTTGCATCTAGTACTGCAAATACCAGCACAGATGTTGCAAGAGATCAGGCAAACGGAAGTCAAACTGCAATATGGAATGCATATGCAACAAAGGATCAGGCAATTGCAACAGCACAGGCAACTAGAGACACTGCAATATGGAATGCTCACATATCCATTGACCAAGAAAATGCAGGCACCCAGACTGCAATTGACACTGCGATGGGCGACTATAATGTTGCAAAGGATAACGCATCTAACAACTCCAAAGCTGCAACAAGAGACACTGCGATAGAAGGTGCAACCATAGCAGTAGACAATGCACTAGGTCAAGACCAAATAACAAAGGACAAGGCGTATGAGCAGATTGATGTGACAAAAGACAATTCGGATGGAACTGCCAAAGTTACAAGGGATCAGGCAATGGCTACTGCATGGCAGTCCTAAGCCTACCTTAAATTCTTTTTTTAATTTTATTGATATAGAATTTTAGATCTACTCTGAAGTTCTTTTTTCAGATACGCTATAAGAATAATCCACACCCACAGTGGGAGATGACAGTAAATCAATTCGCACTAACAGAGGAAGTGGACTGGAGGGTGTTTGAACACTCTGAGGGTGCTACATCTCGCTTTCCGCACCGTAAAATAATCAGGTTAGTAGGGTGAAAACCTGAAAACCTTTCCTTAATTTTTTATTTTGATGGAGGCGATAATTTTCATTCTAGCTAAAATTCTTACTTTGTCCTAGTCATTTTGTAGCTTTCAATTACAGTTACTACAAAAGCTGCTGCAAATAGTCCCAGAGGCATTGACAACCACATAGCCTGTCTGAAAAATGCAAGATTTACTGTTTCTGCTGTAAGGATACACGCACTTTCCGCAGTAACTAAAATGTAAAGGCTAGTCTTGATGATGTGTTTTAGATTCGGCAATTTGTATAGATTTGGCATTATCTTAATTCCAATCCAACAGTAGCTAAAAGTATTCTTGAGATTTGAAACAAGACTAATTTTGCTTCCTTGCTCTATGGCAGAACAGCACGCCCCCAATCCTTGTTTTGAATTATATCTTCCCAGAATACTACAAAATGTAGTCAGACTTGCAAGACCATAACCTAGAGTATATGACATGACAACTCCAAACAGATTGTGATAACCAAACAATACAAAGGATATGCCTTGTCCTACCTGAGATGATAAGATACACAGGACTATAATTCCAACAGCAGAAGGGTATGACTTTTTGACTTGATTGAAGAAGAACGTGGATTTTTTTATTTTAGGGGTTGTATCACAACAACATGTTCCAGCAGTACAAAGAGTGCAATTAGAATCATCTGTGCATTTACATGTAGTGCACGAACAGTTTAGCAACGTAGGATATACTTGGAATTAGATATTAACACTTTTCCAACAAATCACACTGTCATATCAATGATAAGCTATCAAATGAGAGAATATCTATGGGTATCTTCCCATCATGCCATGCCAAGTATAGTTATTATTTTTCATCCAGTTGTGCATGTAGTTATTTTGGAAGTTTGGATTATTCATCATACCATACGTGAAATTTTGATTTTGGAACATATAATTATACATTTGATTTCTTAACTGAGGATCGTTCATCATGTATCCCATCCACTGATTTACATACTGTGGATTTTGTGACATCCATTGTTGCATGTATTGTGGGTTTTGCATCATGTATCCCATATACTGATTCGTAAACTGTGGGTTTCTTGTCATCATCTGATTGAAGTATTGTGGTTGCATCATCGTTGAATACGGATTGTAAGTGTTCATAAAAACAGCATAACCTATTCCTATGCCTGCAATAAATACGCCTATTGCAATTCCAATCCAAACATATTGGTTTGTCATAATTACTTTGTTGTCATTTTAGATATTATAGTGATAATAAGAATATCACAACTGAGAATCAAATCAATTTTATGAATACTCTTGAATTCTACAGGTTTGAATTCATTCATTATATTATGAGACAATTTTTATTTTAAAAGTAGAAAATTTGTTAACAAATCAGAGTATTTTTGAAACAGTATCTTTTAGATCACTTGCAGCCTTTTTGCCTTTGATATTGGTATTTGCGTTAACATGTTCCAAAAGATCTTGAATCATTACTTCCATTGTACTATCAAGCGCCGCTCTTACGGCAGTGATCTGCTGTACAATCTCAGGATAGCCCTTTCCCTCATCAATCATCTTGCTAATTCCTTTGACATGCCCCTCTATTCTTGCCAATCTTTTTTTCACTTCAGGCAGTTTGTGATGAGTCATATTCCATTATTCGCTTGGAGTGATATTTATCTAGTCGGATGGTTTATCCAACTCAAAATATTCGATTTACCGTACAATAAGAACATAGATTCCAATAGCCATTATCACGAATCCTACCATTGAATCATTATATTTTTCTGGGATTTTTGCAAGACTCTTTGCTAATCCTACAGTGCCAAGCTGAACTAAAAGTAAAAGCGTGGTGATAGAAGCGACTGCAAATACAACTGATAACTCTAGTGCAAAATAGAATCCAGCTGATATTGCAGAAAGATAAATCGGAATTATACTAGGATCTGGAGAAAGTGCAGCTCCTAGAACTGCAAAATATCCTACTTTTGAGGTGAGCTTGCCAAATTTCTTTTCTTTATCATGTTCATGTTTATGATGCTCATGGTGGTCATGGTGGTCATGGTGGTCATGGTGGTCATGGTGGTCATGGTGGTCATGGTGGTCATGGTGGTCATGGTGATGTCCACTCTTTCGTACTAGTGGTATAATTCCAACAATTAGTCCTGCGCCTACCATTACTAGTCCTATTCCAGTATCAAGATAGTATGAAATCAAATGAGAAAAAACAAGTCCGACTATGACAACAACAAGACCCATAACAACAGAAAGACCAACATGACCAATAGCTGTAATGAATGATACTCCAAAGAGTTTTTTTGGAGCCCATTTTTTGTTTCTTGCCAGAACACATAATGTCAGCCAGTGATCAGGGGCAGACATATGCAATATGCCAACGATGGCAGCTCCGATTACATAGGCAAAGAGATTAGCCACAATACTCCCTTGCATTGTGATAAAATCAGTTCTTAAAAAGCATATCCTCCCCCCTAGGATATAGGATGAAAAAATTAGTATCTAACAAGAAGATAATAATAAATCAAATAAGAAAATCATGATGGCAAGATATGGGCAGAATCAGATGGAAAAGGTACTGGGCAGAATTTCACATTTTGTTACAGTCTGAATAGGTAAATGCTTGCGTTGATTTAAGAAATTTTCTAAGCGTATAATTTTTAGGGTTACAAACCTTTGATTGGTGTTAAAATCTCATATTTGCAAGTATTGGACGTGTAATGTTTTGTAAATGCACTTTTTGTATTTGGAAGTTTATTGACAGACTGAATTATTCAAGCAGCCTGACAGAGTGGATGGAGTGATACCACTAGTAATCGTTCCTTGTAGATCTGCTTTGTGTACATTAGCTCCTGTTAGGTTTGCTCCAGATATGTTGGCATTTTTGAGATTAGCATTTTGTAGGTTTGAACCTGAGAGATTAGCATTTTGTAGGTTTGAACCTGAGAGATTAGCACTTTGCAAGTTGTTTCCTTGCAGGTTGGCTCCCAAGAGATTGTCATTTTGTAGAATTGCACCTTGCAAGTTAGATCCCTTTAGATTTGCACCTTGTAGATTTGCACCTGAGAGATTAGATCCTTGTAAGTTTGCACCCGACAGGTTTGCACCTGCAAGGTTAACGTTTTGCAAGTTTGCACCTTGTAGATTTGCACCTGAGAGATTAGATCCTTGCAAGTCTGAACCCTGAAGTGTGACGCCTTTGAGGTTGTCACCTGATAGATTAAAGTTGGATAGATTAAGGAACTGGAGGTTATCTCCCTTGAGGTTAGATCCACCTTGATTTTGTACTAGAGTATTTGGATTGTTAGCGGTAATTGTTGCTGAGCCAGAGATAGAACTGTCTGCTGCCGCAATTACAATTGTACCAGCTGTGGTACCAGGAGTATAGAGTCCTGTTGGTGATATAGAACCGCCTCCAGAAATAACAGACCATGTAATTGTATCACCTGTCCTAATGTTTCCGAATTGATCTTGTGATGTAGCGGTAAACTGTTGTGTCTGTGTAGAAGTCAGAGTAACTGTAGATGGAGACAATGTGACTGATGTTACTTGTCCAGGGTTGAGCGTAACAGTAGCAGTACCAGATACAGAGTCATCTGTTGCGGCGATTGTAACAGTATCAGCTGTGGTACCAGGAGTATAGAGTCCTGTTGGTGATATAGAACCGCCTCCAGAAATAACAGACCATGTAATTGTA
>JAGWHQ010000027.1 GCA_028866655.1 Nitrososphaerota archaeon | reverse complement strand
ATTGGTGCCCGCACTTTTCTTGTTTTCAAAATGTGATATGACCTGGAGTAGAAAGTTGCCAGCAGCTTTGTCATTTAATTTTGCAAGCTTTTGTGTGGTTGTATCAAATGTCTTGCATATGTGTCCTATTCGTCTAAAGTATTCTGCAGCTGTTATCACACTTCCTCTTTCAAGATTCTCTACCCAAAGCTTGAACTGGTTATTTTTTAGAAGATCCTTGTAGGGTGAGTTTTTGAGCGATAGCTTCATTTTTTTGACTCCATCTTAAGAGAAAATTGAGTAAAAAAGGCGAATCTTAGACCCGATTTGAAATGCGGTTGCCGGGATTTGGACCCGGGTCGCAGAATTGGCAATCCCGCATAATAACCAAGCTATACTACAACCGCTTAACCGATTTAGAAATTATTAGTATATTAAAGGATACTGTTTGGAATACAATTTTTTAACATGATATTGTGTACATATGTCGTGGATAAACAATTAGAAGAAAAATTAAATCAGAAAATAAGTGAGGTTGCAGACAAGTCTGATGAAATTTTAAAAGTTACACAATCATTGGATGAACTAAATTCTAGTTCTAATTCATTTGGTTATGGAATTGTAATAGGGAGATTATACAATTCATTTTATTATCAATGTAGAAGAATCTTAAAACGTAATCCCACACATGAAGAATTTGAGGAATTTCTTGAAATTTTAAATAAGAAACAAAAAGAGATTCTTGATCTGTTAAAATCAGACTAGGCAGTTTTTAGCGGAATTACTTTGATTGTTGGGGTGCATGGTAATTTCACCGATGCGCCATGGAGTGCTTTTCTAGCTGCCTCTAGGTGTTCCTTTTTGACATGTGCTTCCATTATCACTTGGCCAATCTCAATGCGTGCTGCTAAACTTACAGCTTTACCAAATGCACCTCTCATTCCTTCTGACAATCTGTCTGCACCTGCAGTTGAAATCATCTTGTTCTCTCTTAGGAGAATGTGTGGATATACTCTAAGTGTTGAATAGTAGCCTGTTTCTCCGGTAACTGTTTCTATTGCTTTGTTTGCAGACAATCTAGCTGCCTCTATTGCCATGTGTCTTATCTGCATCTTTTGACTAGAACAGAGTTGTACACAATAATCATAATCACCATCTCTTTTTCCTCCGTAAAACTTTGCAATTTTTATCTGTGGTTTACCCTTAATGTACTTCTTTCTTGTATATGGTTGGCCATTTCCAACGCGGTAATTTGCTCCGTGCATAATAACACTTTTTTCTGTTTATTGAGGCCCTATATTTTAACCGTGGGGATGATCTATTATATTGCTAAATACTTTATGACTCTTAATGTCTGAATTAGAGTCCAAAGTAGAAGGACTATTGGTAAAAGATCACGTCCTTGTATCTAACAAAGAAATGCAGCATAACTTGGAACAGAAAGGATTTGGAGAAATGATGAAAAAGAAATTTTTTCTCAAGCCGTTTGAATCTTTATACTTGCTTTATGTTGACAAGCTCAAACTTTTACGAGGAAAATATGTGGTAGATTTTGATTCCATGATGACAGAATGTATGAAAAATGATCCTGATTCTTTTACTAAATTTCTCATATACCGTGATCTAAGGACTAAGGGATATGTGGCAAAAGATGGATTTGGATTTGGTTCTGACTTTAGAGTATATGAGCGAGGGCAATTTGGAGAAAAAGGTGCAAAATATGTTGTATTTGGCATGACTGAAGGTAGGAGAGAGAAAATAGGGTTACTACAAAAACAAATCGAAGATATCACTACTATGGGAAAAGAACCGGTACTTGCAGTAATTGAACGACGAGGCGAAGTGATTTATTACAAAGTCTCTAAAATCCAGTTCTATCAAAACAAAGATCAGCCCGATTTTTCAGTATAGAGTCTTAAATATGATAAAACCGTTTTTCGTACTATGGAATTTAAAGAAATTTACTGCTTTAATTGTAAAAAAAGTCTAGGTAGGTATAATGAAAAATACTTTACAGATCAAAAAATGGGCGAAATAATAAAAACAAATCACGCTTCACATGTTTACGAAGGACATGAAATTGTGATAAAAAGAATCACTGTTGATTAATCTTTTACGTGATATTTCATCGCAGACACATGAGTTTTACTTATCCATCATAAGTAATCATTTTATAGCTATGTCAGTTTTCTCAAACTGTTGAAGACTTCATTATTTCTATTTGGTTCCATACTTCTAGGATCTGTCCTTATGTTCGGATTTGGACATTCTGCAATGGCAATGACTAGTGGAATTACATTGACTCCTCCAGCCTTGGTGGATATATCTGGCCAACCAATTTCCAGTTTTCAAGTTGGCCAAGAAATTGGTGTTTCATCAACTCTTACAAATCATGGTACATCTGATGAAAAGCTCACCTATTTGGTTCAAGTTATGGATAGTAATGGAGGCACTGATTTTCTACAAGGGTCTTCACTTCTTGGTAATGGTCTTCCTAGTAACCAAACAGTTACAGAATCTCAAGTATGGATTCCAAAGACTGCTGGACAATACACTGTTGAAGTATTTGTCTGGAGTAGCTTGACTTCTGCAGTCCCATTGACTGATGTATTGCATACTACGATAACTGTAGAGTAAATCTGTTCAAGACTGTGTTTTTTGAATTTAAATCTTGGGTAGAAATTCATAGGACAAATTCTTCTTATTGTTTAACTATCATAAAATTTTTTGAATGTTTATGCCTGATGAATCATGCAGAACCTGTGGCGGGGAATTAGCAAACCACACGTTATGCTCTTGTTGCAGAAAGTCTACTCAAAAGAAATGCAAGATGTGCAATCATGTTACTATGTTGCAGCCTCATCAATATTGCATAAAAAAGCCGCTTTTACAGCAAAAACCATTACTTGTTCAAGTTGTTCCAAAGAAAACTGTTTTGTCTAGAAATTACCTGCATCTCTCTTTTCTTGCAGTTACAATAGTTGGATTTTTAGTTTTAGGACTAGTTTCCACATCTGATCATGGTATTTCCCCAAGTATGATACCCGATGAGGCTCAAGCTACTAACTCTAGTGAAATAGTACACATTTCATCTAGTTTTCCAGTAGAATATGGAAAATCATATGATAATTGTCTTGCTTATGGAAGTGGCGAATCTATAACAGTGACTTGTCCTACTAATGATGGGTCTGTATACAAAGGAATATTGAATGTACCACAAGATCTGAAAAAAGATTTTGCTGATTCTGTATTTTCAATTCGTGGAGTTTCAGTTACAGAAAATCCTGACGGTTCTGTACTTTTACAATACGAGATGAAAAAATACCTAACAAGCTACTTTGGAAATTAGGTATCTGAAAGTATATGAAAAGTGCTCCCGCCGGGATTTGAACCCGGGATCACTGCCTTGAGAGGGCAGTATGCTTAGCCGGACTACACCACAGGAGCTTAGCTTAAAACCATATAGGATAGCAATTTAAAGGAATGTTTCACCATTGAATGGATTTGTAAATTTTAACAGCTTTGATACTTTATAGCAAAATCTATGTTTGAATTTCTGATGGACGTAAAACAAATTCCTAGCTTGCTTTCACTTTCTGATTTTTCTGTTGGTTTTGGAGGTTGTAGAAATGATGGGACTAATTTTGAGTGTTGTGAGTATGACATACTAGTGATGGATGGCCAGTCTGGAGAATCGGTTCATCATATAGGAGATGATCTTGTTCGAATACATCATCATCCTCTTGATGAATTTGATGGAAACATCTTACATCATCTACAAGATGTAACTGTTCTAAACGACAGTCAGTGGAAGCTTAGGATGTTGTTGTCAAAAATAAAAGAAAAAAAAGAACAGATTGCAATGTCTCATGCTAGAAGCTGTCTTGTAGATGCAGGAATTTTTGCCAACAAAGCAAGAGATTCTATCAAAACTAACGATCCTTTTGCGGGGATATGGATAAAATGCGCAGCATATTTTTTGGCAGATGCTATATTTTCTCTTAATCTGAAGAGACCAAGTCCAACTCACATGCTCGAAATTATGAGGAATATGAAAAAAGATAAAATAAATCAAAAATTTTCTATAATACATCAAATCCTGGGAATTGAGAGATCTTCAACATCATTACTTTCAAGGATGGTCAAGTCTACTATTGGATTCTCTGAGATGGTGGAAAACAATGGAAATTCTGAGATTATACAAAAAAAATACGAATATCTTGTAGAAAACTCGCTTCTATCGGATTGTTATTTTTATCTTGGATATGTGAATCGTGATAACATACTCAAAGTCCGCAATAAAATTCATAAAAATCCTGAATTTATTCATGTTTTAAAAGTGGGTCTTGATATTGAAAATGATCAAATGGTGATTGATACTCAAGCAACAATGTTGATGCAATCTACAAATGAAATGCTTGCAGATGCAAAAATCCAGCCATAAAATTAGTGCACGGAATTCAATTATCACCTTAAAAAGCGATCAGAAAATCTTTGAGATCTATATGAATTAGTATGACCTGTTTCGATAACTTTTAAAACCCTGCATGAGATCTCTCAAGTATGACCGATGCAGCATGTGGATGCGATTCATCCGCAGAAAATAACACAGAATGCGATTGTGAAATGCAAGGCTCATGTCTTTGTGACGGTAATTGCAGTTGCAAAGCATCAGTATGTAAAGAACACGCAGGCTCATTCTGATTAGGTTTTAGAACCTTTTTTTCTTTATTTTTTAATACTGAAAGTATTTACTTTTCGTTTTCGTCTTTTATGCCCCATGTTTTAACCAGTTCTTTTTGAAACTTGTCTACTTGTTTTTCATTAAGGGCATCACCACAATTCTTGTGTGTTGGAACTACTACCATTCCATCGAGCTTAAAATCAACTTCATACATGTGGACTTTTTCACATTCACACATGTTCGGAATAAAATGAATCCACTATATTTGCTTATTTGAAAGATTTAACTAGATCATTTTTTCTAGAAAATGTATGCAAAAGTATCCTTTATTCGCAATTTTTGCATTTCTGCTGATCGCACCTGTTGCTTTACAATCAGTACACGCTACTTCAGCTACTGATTCTTGGTATCCTGGAAAGGGTCTCAAACAAGGTGACTATTTCAGTTATAATGTATGCTGGACAGACTGGCATAACTGTACTCCGTTCCAAATGACTTTCTGGGTAAAAAATGAGACAAGTGATGGAAGTGGTTGGAATATTGTGTTTTTAGCAGTTGATGGCTCTATTGTACAAAAAGGAGTTATGACCATTGGCAAAATAACACCAGATCCAACATCTTTTGATTCTAATATTTCAGATTATACCGGAGTTTACAGAAGTACTGTCTCTTGGCTTGACTCTTTTGCAACCAAGGATACTCCAAAAACTTTCGATGTCCCTGCTTGGGGCAGAACTGGCTCAGTAGGTGGACAATCTGTTGGTCCGATAGATCATGAAAAAGTTACAGTAGGAGCTGGTACATTTGATACGTGGGTCATAGGATGGCACAAAGGTGTTGATAACAAGATTTGGATAGATTCTAGTGTTCCGTTTCCTGTAAAAGCAATTGTGTATGTAGATGTTACAACGGGAGTACCACCTCCTGATTATACTTTGGAATTATTAAAGATGGGAAATAGTCCGACAGAACCTAGTGTCCTTGACATATCTTCTACTAATGCAGCCAAGATTAGTTCTCAGTGTGAAGCACCGAATTTACAACAAGATTCAGTACATGCTACCACTACAACTGATACTAGTTCTCTAGTTGTTGATTATAGATACAGTCCATCTAATCCTCATAATGGTTGTCCAATAGAATATCGAATATCATTTGAACAGAACTATGATCAATCCCAAAAAGTTAGTAATGTTCAATATGATATATTCACAACAGATGATCAAGGAAAACAATTGTCATCAATAGCCCAAAGTGTGGGTAGGGCATCTTTGTTTGCACCAGTTGGAGATGATGATGTTACAACTGTTTTACACGGAACTACTCCGCTTTCACATGTAGTGATTGCAATGTTGGGAACTGGCTCTGAAGGTTCGCTTCCAGATGTTAGTATGGCAGGTATAGTGAAATTTGATGTAAAAACACAGGATGCATTTAGTGGCTATGGTACTATGCAAGCAAACCAAACAGCAACTTCTGGAAATAATATGTCAATGAATAATACTATGCAGATGAATAATACTCAAGCTACAGTACCTGAATTTCCACTCGGTTCTCTTATGGTTATGGCAATTGTAATTGGGCTAGGAGTTTTATTTGTCAGAATAACTCCTGGGCTATCAAATACTAGGCTATAAAAAAACTAGTTGAAACAATGCCAAATATAAGAATAATAATTATTTTTGCTGTCATTGTTATTGCTGCGATAGGGGGATTGGCGTGGCCATTTCTTGCTAACATGAAACTTGGTTATGTACTAGAACCCGTACAAGCAAGTCAATGGCACATGGGAAAAGGGTCGGAATACACTCCTGAAATGATATACCAAATCTCTTTTAACCAGACAAAATTTTCTGCTGACATGAAATTTCTTCCAGTTTCAGGTGGGAATCAACAACTGTTGATCAAGATAGACCCAAGTAATGTTACCAAGGAAATAGATCAGACTGTGAATATTGGTCTAGTTTATGACTTTGTGGACACATCTGCTGAATCAAAACCGTATGTTGATCTTCTTGATCAATCTATATTCTCAATGAGAGATTATGCAACTGAAAGCAAATATCTTTCCAAAGATGCTGAATGGGGCGACTTGTACATTGGTGAAAATGAGGAAAAACTCAAAGTAACTGATTCTGGAAAAATGCCATTCAAATTTGGTTCTGCAAATGCATTTCTTTTATCCTATAGGATAGGGGTTAACATCAACAAAGTATGGATAGTTGACAACTTGCCACTTCCTGTCAAATCAGAAATTTATGATCCCTATGGAAATCTTTTGTATACTTATGAGCTAGTTTCACTAAAGGCTCCATCTACACCTGGCTTTACTTCATAACAATTCTCAAACAACCAATCACAGAGATTTCTAATCTCGTCATTGATTTTACCCCAGATGTGCAACGAGGCAGGCAATATGTCCAATCTGTAATTTGATCCAATTGCTCTAACTCCTTCCTTTCCTTCATACATGTATGCATCTTGTATCTGGATATTTTCGAGTATCTCTAAAGCCTTTGATTTTATTGCATCTCTTGGTATTGAAAATGATTTGGCATTTCTCTGGAATACAAATCCAATGTTTTCGGTTCCGTAGGACTCATAATCTTCAATCTTTCCTCTCTCAGGAAAATTGAGTGATATCTTGATATTGTATTTTTTTCCAATACTAGATGCAATTTCATTGATGGTGGTAAATGCAAGACCTGGACTCTTCTTTAGGAGGAATCTAATTTGTGGATTGTTTGATTTCAATTCTCCTTGAAGTTTTTTCGATATCTGGGAAAAACTCACACATGTGATTTGAAAATTTTCTCATATATGCATTAGGTTTCACTTAATTACAAGATATTTTTGAGTAGAATAATGCTCCCAATGGACAAGGACAGTGTTCCATATGATGAAGGTTCAGAAAGAGCATCAAGTGTTGATGATTACAAGGTTACATGCATCCAGTTTATCAAAGATATCAGCGGTGATTATCTTGCATGGGTTGACTATTACAAGCTACCCGAAGATGAAGACAAGAAAAGACGAACACAGATACATGCAATTGTAGAGCGCACAAATGACTGGATAGCAAAGATTGCAACTACCATCAAAGGAGTAGATGTTGTCATGAACGACGGAATACAAAAAATGGCTGAAAATACAGCGGGATATCCATTTCAAATAGGCATCTTTGTAAACAACATGTCGGGTTACACACTTGCAAAACCTGGAATAATTGACATTAACGTAAAAGCAGTTGGAAGAGATGGATTCAAAGTAAAACTTGGGTGGCATCAAAAGGATAAGAGGTTCCTGATTAGTTCTTCAAGTCCTGTTGTAATTGACGAATCAAGTATCCCTGATACAGATTCTGACTTGCTGGATCTTCATCTAAAAATGGATGCTCAAAAATGTCAACTACGAGATGTCATCTCATTTACTGTAGTTGTAATTGAAACAAAAGATGGCCAAGAGTATGAACGACGTGGTATGACTACGATTATTCACATGGGTTGACTTGTAAAACTACTCTTGATTCCTCTGATCTCTTGTCAGAATATTTCATCTGTGATATTTTTTTACACAATTCTTGATCACTTACTAGAGACGCAGTTCCAAAAATGATATCGTCTTGGTATTTGATCTTCACGTTTGGATTACAAAGTGCATTTTTTAACCAATCACTATCTGGATTTCTTCTGGAAAAATAGAATTTGTCTTTGTAAAATACTGCTCTGATCTCTACTGCATGTTCTTTGCCTGATTTTCTTCCAGTGGTAATCAGTACTGCTCTAAACGTTCCTTCTGGAATCTTCACAAGATCCCATTTGGTTATAAAGAATTTAACCGATTGGATTGAAAACTCTGATACCTCCTTCAATAAACTGACTTGACAAGTCGACCCTATGGCAACGCAAGTTGAATATAATGGAAAACACATCAAGGCAGATGACTTTAAAGGAAAAAAAGTCATTGATAGAGAAGGAATAGAGTATGGTACTGTAAAACACATCCACATCAATATAGACACTCTAGAGGTTGTGGGCATCACAGTTCACAAAGGCTTACACAAAGACCACTTTCTATCACGTGACTATGTAGATAGATTTACTGAGGAATCAGTTCTGTTATCTTCTGCACCAATTCGAGTAGACTCTCAGGTAGTTGACATAGATGGACACAAGGTCGGCAAGATCAAAAGGCTCCACATGGCTGCTGATACCAACGAATTGGAATCAATAGAAGTGTCTGCAGGTCTTGGTAGTTCTAGAATCTTTCGCACCTCAGAAATCTGGGGCGTTGGTGAGAAGGTAATACTTAGACAGACAAAAGACCAGTACAAAAATCCATAAATCTCTTTTTCATCTTTTTTATTTTGTAATATTGTGGCTATGTACGAGGCTTTGTAGTAGAAATTACTCTCTGCTAGATAATGTGCATAATAAAGTCAGCAAGCCATATTCTAATTTACCAGAATTGACAAAAGTTGTAACATTTACTCACTTAGGAGATCTTTTTAGTATCTTGTAATTTGTGCCTGTTGAAGACTTCCCCCGTTCTAATTGGGATTATGGTGCTAGTACTATCTAGTATGTTTGTTGGTTATTCTTGGGCTACTCCTACCCCTTCATTTTCTGTCCAGTGGGGTACATATGGACTTCAGAATACTGGTCAATTTGCATTTCCTCAAGGAGTATCAATTGACTCGTCAGGAAATGTGTATGTAACTGATCTTGGAAACAGGAGAGTTGAGAAATTTGATAACAATGGAAACTTTCTCTTTACTTTTGGAACAAAAGGTAGTGGCGATGGTCAATTCAATGCACCAGTAGGTGTTGCAGTAGGCAGTGGTTCTATCTATGTTATAGATAACGCAAGAAATGATATACAAAAATTCGATATGACAGGTAAATTTGTAACAAAGTGGGGAGGGCAAGGGTCTGGCACAGGTCAATTTCTACTTCCACAAGGTGTTGCAGTAGATCCTAGTGGAGATGTGTATGTCGTAGATACCGGAAATAGTAGAATTGAAAAATTTGATAGTAATGGCACATATCTATTAAGCATCGGACAGAGTGGATTGGGAGACGGTCAATTTCTTTCTCCGCGTGCAATTGCATCTGATTCACAAGGAAGTATCTATGTAGCTGACTCGGGAGGAAATAAAATAGAAAAATTCACTGAAGACGGTGTCTTCTTAAACTCTTTTAGTGCTTCAACTGGAGCTAATCTTCAAACCCCTCTTGGCATGTCAATAGACAAATCTGGAAATATCTATGTGGCAGACAGCGGAAATAACAGAATTGTAGAATTAGATAGCAACGGTCATACTGTTACAACATGGGGAAGTCAAGGCACTGGCGCTGATTTTTTTGATAATCCTAGAGCAACTGCTGTTGATTCCAACGGAAATATCTTTGTTGTAGATTCAAACAATAATAGAATTCAGAAATTTGTCCAAGATTCTACTCCAGCTCCAGCAACAACACAAACCGTTAACCAAACTCAGATAACTAATCCAACACAACAAGTTACAGTTACACAAAATACTACTCAGGTAAACACAACTAAAATCTTAGATCCAAATGATCATACTCCTCCGTCTATTACTGCTCCTGCAGACATAACAATTGAGGCAACTGGAATTCTGACACCAGTATCAATTGGACAAGCTACTGGAACAGATAACAGTGGTATTGCTTCTATTACAAGCAACGCTCCATCAAAATTCCCACTAGGTATTACCATGATTACGTGGACCGCAATTGACAATGGAGGCAATGTAGCAAAGGCTGTCCAAAAGATTACCGTAGTGGATACTACGCCGCCAGTGTTAACAGCTCCACAGCCTGTGACAGTCGAAGCAACAACTCCAGATCATAATTCTGTAGATATTGGACTTCCAGCAGTAAACGATGTAGTTGGTGTAGAATCTGTTACAAATGATGCTCCTCCGTATTTTCCAATTGGAAAAACAACTGTAACATGGAAGGCGCTGGATACATCTGGAAATGCTGCAACAGCAACCCAAGTTGTTACAGTCAAAGATACTACTCCTCCTGTAATTCATGCTCCTTCTGACATAACACAAGAGGCAACTAGTCCATCTGCTAATGCTGTAACCCTTGGAAATGCCACAGTTACTGATAATGGATTGATACAATCAGTTACAAACAATGGTCCATCAGTATTTCCACTAGGAAAAACAACTGTAACCTGGACTGCTACTGATAAATCTGGAAATTCAGCAACAGCAACACAGCTAGTAAATATTGTAGACACTACTCCGCCAAAGATTTCTCCACCTGATAGTGTTACCTTTGAAGCAACTTCACTTGACAATAACACTGTTCCACTTGGAAATGCTACAGTTACTGATAATGGAATATTAAAATCACTAACAAACAACGCATCAAAGACATTCCCACTAGGCAAGACTACTGTATTGTGGGTAGCAACTGATGCATCTGGCAACAAGGCAAATGCTACTCAAGTAGTTGACGTAGTTCACACAATTC
>JAGWHQ010000026.1 GCA_028866655.1 Nitrososphaerota archaeon | reverse complement strand
ATAATGCAGTCATGCGCAACTGTAAGAAACTCATCGATACAGGCATGATAGAAACTAATAGGATCAAAACCAAGTATATTTTTACCACTACAGAAAAAGGAATCAAGTTTTTTTCGGAACTTCAAAAATTCCAAGAAACAATAAAGGAGATAAACATCAGATATTAATCAAACATCCCACTCGGTTTAATCATATTAAAACACATACACCACAAATGTTTTTTTACAAAATAGAAAATAATCTACAGTTACAAGTTTTCTTGATTTTAAAATAAGAAGAATCTTAAATGCTACCAGGTATCAGTTTCAATCTTCCAAATATGACAACTGTTCCTACCATGACAGCAGTAATTACAGCCACTAGAGAAACTGGAAATTCAGGTATTGCCGGGGCACCTAGTGCATTTGAAACCTGAAGAGTGTTAACAGCAGTATCAAATGCTGCAACTTGTGAATCATAATTTGCTGCAGTTGATCTGTAACCAATTACTATGTAAGAAGAATTGGTTTGAGCAATGTCATACTTTGCTTTCAATGTATTAGTGGCACCTGAACAATCCATAACAACTTCAGTAATGCTCAAGCCATTGATAGTTTTAACTAGATTAGAATCATTGTTGCACGTCATGTTTTGAGACATACGTTGTGACATGAGCATAGGAGTGGGGTTTGTACTTTTTGATTCTATGTTTATCATCATTGAAGCAGCAGGACGTGGTCCTCCGGGCTGCATAGTAAATCCACCAGGAGCTGCTATAACCGAAGTGGCTCCTGAAGTTCGTTTCATTTCAAAACCAGACCATCCGTCAGGAAGTGTTATTTGAAATCCATAGTTAGGGTTGACATAAGTACCATTTACTGGAGTACGTTGACCTTGAAATGAACGTGGTGCACCTGATTGTGATTGGTATTGTGCACTTGCTTGACTAGCAAATACTGAGCCTACAAGAAAAACTATTGCGATAAACCCTAAAAGTTTTAAATTATTCAATATTGCTTCGTTTTCTTCTTAGTATTTATCCATTAGCGAACATAGTTCTTGATCAAACTTTAGACAATACAAAGATCAAACTAGAATTGAAAATATATCGAATTGATGTAATTTAAAAAATATTTTAATCCTAACGTGACCGACAAGTACAAAACCTAAGACTTTTTCTTTACTAGAAAATAACCAATGATAAATAACGATGCGCTTAACAGAAAAGATGTCAGGTTGATCACTAGATAACCAATCCATAGATGGATAGGAACATACAGTGTAGGGATGCAAAGTCCGTGAATGAAACTGTCACAGACAGGATATCGTTTTTGAAGTGTGTTAGTTACCGAGGCAGATTGACGAGTTATAACACCTACAACATATGGAGATAACAACAGAACAAGTCCTATGATTGATTTCCGGTCAGTCTTTAGAATTTTTTTAAATATGGACATCATTTCAATCAGTGTAAAACATCTGTAGAACAGGGTATTGATACGTCAAGATCATGTAAAGTCACATCAATTACGGTCATAGCAAATGTAATAAAAGACAATACAAAGATTTGGCCCATTTTCAACAAACAATTCGACCCGTGAATATATAATGTGTTTGCTAGCTAATGAGTAACGCGTTATAACATATAGAGACCGTGGATGCAGATTCACCACTCTACATGGTTTTGTTATTCCACGGTTTCTACTTGCAGTATTTGTACATTAGGTGAATATATCAGATAGTGTGTTTAGTTCAAACATACTTTCTAACATAGACCAGATAGTTATTTTACAATAAACAAACACAATCTTTTCTATTCAGACATACAATCAATATTGCAGATTCTCTACAAGCGGAAGTTCTAGGGGTCAATCCCTCAGAACAACCGCACTTGAATCTGATTTTTTCCACATATTTACAATGATTTCAAATACTGTAGATTATTCAAGCAACAATGAGAAGACTAGTTTTTATCTTTCTTTGAACTATTTTTTTTATAAACATAATGTGCAACAACTATCAGCACGGATCCAAATATTACAACCATAATTATCGCGGGAAATAAAATCAAACCCATATTGAGAAATTGGAATTGTGGTGATGAAACAAAAACTGTGAACTTTGCTGCATTTATGACGGTTGGAGCATCAATTCTCAACCAGATGTCATAAGTTCCACCACTTGGAAAGGTATAGTTCTCTGAAAAATCTCCTCCACGTATTGTCTTTGTTTCAAATTTATGCACTATATTGTTTGGAGCAGAGCTGGCATCAGAACTTAGTATCGTGATAGTTTCATTAAATCTAGGAATGTGTTTACCAGTGTTTAGATCTTGGACACTAAAGTTCATGACAGATGGAGTACCAGCAGTTGGGGTAGGTGGAATAGTCTCAAACTGTACGTGAAGGCCATCGTTTTGGTTTTTCCAGTCTTGGTAGTTGAGTCCATAAAGATGACCATATGAGGGAAAACTAGGAACAAATGCAATACTGCAAAGCAGCGCTAATTGTATGACTTTGAAAAAAGATTTCGAATTTGTTTTCATCTAATACTTGGTATCATCATGACTTGTAATATACCATAATGATTTTTCACATATATGTACAATCAAGAAAAACGTGTATAGGATTTTTAAGGAATCCACATTTGACATAATAAGTGAAAAAAATACGATTAATTTTACCTACATGTTTTTGCATTTTAATAATTTTTGCATCTCATGATGCAAGTGCCAAGTTACCAATTCTGGAGACATCTGGTGATGGTATTTTTGGAGCCATGAATTGGCAGCCTGATGCATTAAATTCAGATTCAGAGGCCATAGGAAATTATGAGGTAGTTGTTGCACCAGACACATTTAACCCCACAATAGGTCAACTGACTCACATCCAATTCAAAGTCTACAATTACAATCAAGGTTATTATCGTGACAAACTAAATTACGCCGAAATGGGTGTTAATCACTTTACAATGGGAGTAAGAGTATATCACAATGATATTCTCATGGATGAGTTTCTACCCCAGTATCATGACGGAAGTTCATGGAATACAAATTATACATTTACAAAATCAGGAAATTACGTATTGAAGGTAGACTTGTATGATGTTGACAAGAACAACAATGTTGTAACTTATATTTTCAATATTTCAGTATCAAACGAATTTGGTCCAATTTTTGCATACATCATAATTGCTGCAGTGGCAGCATTTGCCACAGTTGTGATTTGGATGAGACTTGTCATGATGAAGAAAAAGCCACAAACATGAATAGATATATCAAATTAACATCCAAACTAAACATGTGAAAAACTTTTTTCTTTGATTTACTTTTACACTGATGTTGGTACAATCATTTTGTTTATTGCTTTGAATATTTCACTTATCTCAATTGGTTTTTTAATAATTGCCTTCACCGTGTCACCTAATGCATTTCTTTCAAAATGTGAGCCAGATACCAATATGATTTTTCCATTAGGATCAAACTCACGTATCTTCTCTATTGCATAAAGACCGTCATATTCAGGCATCAAATAGTCCAGAAATACAAAGTCAGGATGATGTATTTTGTACAGTTCAACTGCTTCTTTACCATTGATGCCATTTGCAACTACTTGAATATCGTTCATTTGTAACAATTCAATGAATATTTCTCGTACATCTGAATCATCGTCTACTACAATGGCTTTTATTTTCACACGGTCATTAGACGATGCTTCACCATCAATGGGCATGAATCATTTAACATCAAATTATAAAATAACAGTAGCTTGTACAGGACCTACAAACAATTCACATCATATCAATACAGAAACAATTCACATCTATTGATAACATGAATAAAAATCACACATGTGCCCATCTTAGAAATATTGTATCTCAACCATCACATGCCTTGAGAAGTTCTAGTTTTATTTTGTAGTGTAGTTTTTGGAAGTTTTATTGTAAATATAGTTGGTGGAGACTGGACCGTGATTGTACCCCCATGCTGTTCTACAATATTTTTGCATATTGAAAGACCCAATCCTGTTCCGGTCTGTTTAGTTGTAAACAAGGGATCAAATATCTTTTGAACTATAGCGGATGGTATTCCTTGACCACTATCTTCAAACTCGATTTTAACATCAGAACTAATATCAGTTATTCGTATCTTTACCTCACCATTATCATTAGTGGCTTGAATTGCATTTAGTATAATATTTGAGAAAACAGCCTCTAGTTTCCTAGAGTCACATGTAACCAAGACATCATTTGATGGAAGATATATTTTGACATTAGGAGGAATTAAAATAACGTTAATGGCACTTTCCATTATGGAACGCAATGATGTGTCATGTAACACCATCTCAGTTTTTTTCACAAAGTCCAGCACATCATCTATCTGGTGTGCCATACGTTGAACAGCCCTCTTGAATCTTGCAACATGTTGTAATCGTTCTTCTATTTTCATATTTGGCTTGCCCGACATTACATCCATAGTATTTTTGATTACTGAAAGCGGGTTCCTTAGATCGTGTGCCAATCTAGCTGAAAGCTCTCCTATTATGGCAAATTTTTCTGCCTTGACCAGATCCTGTGTTGTTTCATCCAATCGTTTTGCCAGAAAATCACGCTGCATTGATAATTCTTTTTCTTTTTGAATAACACGTTCTAACTTTTCCTGCAATTCCAAACTTACCTGATTGTTACGAACTGTCTTTCTTTCAAGTTCTTGGTTAGCCATCTTTAATTCATCATTTTTTCTATTCAGTGATGCGCTGAGTTCTTGTAAAGATTTTATTCTATTTTGTAGATCGCGATTAATTTTAGAAACTTCCTTCATTTTTGAAAAAGACTCGTTTGTAAGTAAAGTCAAGTGTTTTTCTTTTTCCATCAGTTCATTTTCAGCAGCATCCAACTCCTTGAGTTCATCTGATACCATCCATTCATCTGACGATTTGGCACCGGATTCCTTTGATTGCAGCGTCATAGTAATTTCCACATTATAGTGGCATTAATTTTCCAGTGTGATCAGAATTAACAAACTAGACATGCTATATAACAAAAACCACATCCGGTACAGATAACCTTGTTACTGCACAAAGTGCCACAATTCTTTATATTCACTTTTAGTACTGTATACCATGAATACACACGACCTGATAAGAAACAAGGGCCTGCTTGCAATAATACTCGGTGTAGCAGTAATTGCTTCAGCCGGAGGATTATCTGCAGTATATGCAGACACTGGTTCTAATCAAACACCAATTCAGAAACCAAAGATCCTAGGTACAATACCATTGGATAACGAAAGTCTCACAAAGGTAACCGTCAACTTTGCAGTAGCTGCAAACACAGCAGCAACAGCACCAGGAATCACTGGCGGCAAAGTTGTTAGCGGAAATCTAATTGGAATGCAAGGCTTTCTGGTATACAGCTTTAGAGTAGTTGACAGCAAGAATCTATCCTACTCTGTAATTGTAGACCCAGGAAATGGAACAATATTGTACCAGTCACAAGGCCATGCCATCAAGTTTGGCGGCTTTGGAATGATGGGACATGGTTTCATGAAAAAAGGTGGTTTCAAGCACGGTGGAGGCCAATGGGGTAAGCATGCTCCAGGCAACAGCACCGCACCATCTGGAACACAATAGTTCCAAGTCTCTTTTTATTTTTATTTTATATTAAATGATGTCTAGTTTTTATTTTTCATACAAGATTCATTAGCATTCAATAATCAGTAGCCACATCTGTAACGTGAATAGTCTTTGCATTTTTGGTCAGGATCATATTGTTATGTTCAAAATAATGGTAAAACATTTTTTCCAAACCAAGTCGTATCTATTTCGGATGTCATCACTCTTGTATCAGACTTGGGAAATCAGATACCAGACAAATCTTGGATGCTCTATCTTTTAGAGGCGTTTAACAGTGTCCAAGTTCCAATAGAACTTAATCTCATTTGTTCGTTTAATGATGATGGCAAGTTCCATGCCATATTTGGAGGAGTTAATCGATACGAGTTCAAAGTCAAACCAGTGGTGAGTCACTCATACTTACGTCAAATCATCATGGAGCCGGCAAAACACAGAGTTGCATATCATCTCAAGGACGATGCAACAGGTGAGGTTGACTCGTTCTTTTTACAGATAGATACAAACTTTGATTTTTCCATAGCACGGCATTTCACAGGACTTGAATGGCACAACAGAGTTGGAAACGTACCATATCCAGTAAGATTTGAGGTAGAGATATCACATTTAGCATATGGGATAAACGATGATCCTTCAGATTTACTGTCTTTGGCATATTTTCCATACAATCAATTGATACAAAATCAAGAAGGCATTGTTAGAAAATATCCGGTGTCTTTTCATGATAGTGAAATCAAGAATGGTTTTATTACATATAAAATTGGATCCGGAGAACATGATTCTGAAATGACTGAAAAATTCTAATTCAAGTTTTTAATGTTGACTTGAGTTATACAAATACAGAATAATTACTTTCTATGTACTATTTCCCAACTGGGATTTGTTAAATGGTGTTCTATGATTCATTCCAGACAATGATCCTTGTGTTGACACATGACTTTGAAAAGTGTGCTGCATACTAACTCTAGAAACATTATTTGGCGAGTAATGGAATCCGCTGTTGTTAAAGTGTGAGACATTCTTGTTCATCACATCTTGCTTGAATGCAGATGGTTGGAATTGGGATTGAGTCTTGTGTTGTGTAAACACTTGTTTTTGTATACCTTGTGACCAGTGCCTAGATTCCACATACTTTTCCACAAAGGGTGATACTGGTTTGTAGTCTACATGCGGAGTTTGAATTGCAGAATTAGCATGGTGATATGTTCCTAATGTTTTATGCTCCTGTCCACTAGGCAATACATCATGATGAATCTGAGATATTATCCGGTCTAATTTTAGGTGAGCAAAATGTGACATGGTTTGGTTTCCTGCATAGAATCTGTGTGGGTCATAGTGATGAGATCCTGGCTGTATACCAGTCATATCTGGCAATGTACTAGTTGGATCGGTAGTTGGTAATGTTGTTGGATCTGTAGTGGTTGGATCGGTAGTTGGTAATGAAGTCTGGTTTGTAGTTGGTTGTGTTTCATCAATAGTTTGGGTGGAATTTGTAGATTGAACTGGAGGCAAGTTTGTATCATTTACAGGCGTAGGAGCTACAAGATTATTACTAGTGCCCAAAACAGGATTTGAAGGCAATCCCAATCCCATAGAATTCCAAGCTGCAACTTGGTATACTACAGTGCCACCAGGAATGAGGCCAGTGTAGTTAAGACTGGTCTGTGTACTTTGAGTATCATTAACAATAACTGTGCCATTTCTTTGAATTTGATATCCTGTAATTCCGCTTTGTGTTGCATTAATCGGAGCATTCCATGTAAGATATGTTTGAGTATCAGATACTGCACTAGCATTAAGACCTGTTGGAGAAAGTGGAACTGTCTGAGCTCCACTATCTGCAAATGCAGGTAGCAATCCAACTGTGACAAACATTCCCATCAAAGTCATTAGTACAAACAATTTTGGAATTGATTTACTCATCTGCTCATCCAAGAGAAGCAATAGCATTTATGGTTTGCGTATTAGTTATCGGTGTCCAAATCATTGGTATACAAACTATCATTAACAATGTTCCAGAACATAGTGTCACAATTTTTTATTAATTGATCAACGTATTGTGAGCCATGAACACCAAAGTGTTAATCCTCTTTTCATTTACTGCGCTAGTGATGTTTTCACAGTATGCTTTACCAAATTCTTTTGCAGATAACTCTGGCGCATCTGATCTAAATGCAACTTCATCTGCCATACCATCAGTCCCTGTTAAATCAGTTTCAGATTCACCTGCACCAGTAACTGATCAATCATCTTCAAATGCATCATCTGATTCATCAGCTTCAACTCCAGTTCCTGTTCAATCAGTTTCTGCTACGACTTCATCCATTCCTCCTGTAATAGATCAATCATCTTCAAATGCATCATCTGATTCATCCACTGTTGTTCAGGCAGTTGCGACTCAAGCAGTTCCAGTTCAAGAAGTTTCTGATACCGTACCATCCATTCCACCTGCAGCAAATCAATCATCTTCAGACATATCATCTGGTCCATCCACCGTGCCATCAGTTCCAGTAACTCCATCTCAACCGGTATCTACTCCAGTAACTCCTGTTCAACCAACATCTACTCCAGTAGTTCCTTCTAATCCAGTAATTTCATCGAGTCCAGTAGTCCCTTCTCATTCAACCCCAACTCAGAAATTCAACGGAACCATGCCGTCACATCCATCTCAAATTCCAAGTGGTTGGAGATTCAATTCAACTTTAACTCAATCACATGTATATGATCACGTGCCAAGTGTAAGCTCTCCATCCTTACAATCAATTTCAGGGCAATGGGCTAACAACAAGATAGGCGACTCGGCATTTATCCAAAACATGCAACATTTCATTAGTTTAGGAAATTATGCATCTGGAACTCCAATTCCACAATGGGTAAAAGACAATGCCATGATGCTATACAAGGGCCAAATTGATGAAAAAACCTTTGAAGCAGGAATCCATGATTGGATCTCATCTTATCACCAAGCAGTATACCAGTCAAGATCACCAAGTTACACTCCGCAATACCAACAATACATCTCATCACCAGTACCCCAGTCTACGAATACCGCTATTGTACTAAATTCTGCATCATCACACTATGGCGATGCAATAACTGTTACTGCATCAGTTACTGATGCTGCTGGCTCTGTATCAACTGGCACCATATCATGGAATGATGGAGGTGTTGGAGGTACGTTTAGTTCAACCACTTGTACTCTCTATTCTGCAAGCTGCACTGTATCATACACTCCATCTGTAAACTCGCCAAGTGCAGTAGCAATAACTGGAAACTATGAAGGAGACTCGACTCACCAGTCAAGCTCCGGCTCGTCAGATCTAACTGTAAATGGAGTTCACAGTACTGTTACCACCATTGCACCAAATCCAGTAACCATATACTCTAATGAACCAGTTTCACTTACTGCTACCGTTAGCGATCCTTCAATATCACCAAATGCCATAACTGGAACCATATCATGGAGTGACAACGGTGCAGGTGGTTCATTTAGTGAAATGTACTGTTACACCCCATCTGAGAACTGTGAAACTTCATACACTCCAAATCCAAGCTATTCGGGCACCGTACTAGTAACTGCAAACTATGGAGGAGATGATGTCCATTCTGCAAGTTCCGGTACTGCATCATTGACTTCACAATCTTCAGTTACTCTAGCATCATATACTACGTCAAACATCCAGACTGACAAATCATCATACAACCCAGGAAATACTGTATCCATTACTGTAAATCCAGAGGGTGCCCAAGTAGGACAAAATGTGGCCATACTTGTAACTGACCCATCATCAAATATTGTTGCATCAAGAACGGTTCAAGTTGATGCCCAAGGTAGTTCTGTGCTCCAGATAGGTTTGTCACCTGATGCACAGGCTGGAACTTACCAAGTTACTGCAAGCGCACTTGTCAACGGCAATTACTTGAGCTATCATGCACAGTTTACTGTGTCAGCATCCGGTACTTCCCAGTCTTCCGGCATAGCCATAGTATCAGCCCAGCCAACTGACCAACTTGGAGACAAAACTGTGACTTCATTTAGCAGAGGAACCACCAGTTATGCCAAAGTTGTCTTGTCATCAAATTCAACCCAAACTGCTCTAGTTACTGTCAACCTTGTGGGCTCTGATGGTACCAGTCTAGGGGTAGGTTCTGTCAAGACTTCACTAGGTGCTGGAAATAGCGAAATGGAAGTATCGTTTTACATACCCAGCACTGCAAGCGTTGGTACTGGCAACATCTATGTAGATACTTACACGGACTGGCCAAGCAATGGAGGAGTGCCTCTTACCGGAGAAACTTCATCTTCTGTAAGTGTTGGATAAAACGAGTACATCCCTACAAGATGCTGAGCAGTACTAGTTTCATAGTCATACATTATTTTAAAATTATCCAGACTCGAGATGACATACAATCAATGTATCTTGTGGCCTGTTTTGCCATGGTGTTCTTTTGCCTTTCTGCCATTTGGAAGAATTGCTTCACATTGTTTGCAGATTATCTCACCAGTTAGAAAATATTTTGGATTTCCCATGTCAAATGGAAAATATTCATAGGCAGTATCTTTTTCACTAAACAATTTGTGTTGTATGTCATCCATTGTATCTAAAAAATTACCCCATCGTTTTGCATTTACCATTTCATGCATTTTTGAAATGATGATTTTTCCTTCAAATATTTCAAAATCATTGATATGTTTTTCAATCCACAATGGAGTTGTGTAATATACGATATCATTATCTTTTGGACTATACTGCGAAACTCCAACAATAAACACCTGGCATGCCGGTCTATCTATAGAACCAGTTGGAAAAACATTTTCCATTCCAGAAAAAAGAACATACTGCCAATATGGCAACCAAAAAGTTCCGTTATCATCAAGTTTTTTTAATTCATACAAATAAACTCCATATTTTCCATATGCACTAACACGTTGCATATCAGAGCCTTTTGCTCTGTGTATTCCATGTGATTTTTCAGTTGAATCTATGAGAGCCATGACTTCCCTGTAAAAAGAACTAGAATCTACTTCTTTTTTCAATATGTGGTTTAGAATAAACACTGACTAGATAATAAAGTTCGATAAAATTACACATGTAAAACTTGGATTTACAAACTATCAAAGCCAATACAGAAAAGATGACCAGATATGACTAGATCATTTACAAACTGGAAATTGTTCCAGATAGTTTTTGCCACGCTTTTCTGGATCCATGAGAATGAAATGCGAGGTCTTTTTTCCAGTACGATTATCAAGGTATGTCTGGACTAGGATTATCTCTTCTTTTTTGTTTGGAAAACGAAACCACAAATCAGTTGGTCTCTCTATTGCATTGAATAATTTTGATGTAGGTTTACCACCTGTAGGGTTTTCAGCAACTCCAAATATTTCAGTAATGAAATTACCTTCTTTTTTTACACATTCTATTTTTGTTAGTTTTACCATATAAAACATTTCCATTATTTTGATTTAAATTTTATTTCCTGGATATCTAATTTTGCTATATAGTATTTCTTGAAATATTAAAGGATGCTTCCTTTTCTTAATTTAGTTTTAGAATATCTTTTGATCTAATTCATAACTTGAAAGTCGTAAATATCACGGCGTTCTATATTATGGGCATGTTA
>JAGWHQ010000025.1 GCA_028866655.1 Nitrososphaerota archaeon | reverse complement strand
CAATAGCAATTCTTCCAGACGTTGATGAGCAGAGATGTATAGGTTGTGCACTATGTGTAGAAATCTGTACTTCTCTCGGCCCAGACGTTCTTCGTGTAAAACCAGTAGATGGTTGGAAGAGAGGTAAAGCATTTGTATTTTATCCAGAAAGATGCATCTCAGACGGAGCATGCATTGGAGTTTGCCCAACAAAAGCAATCTTCTGGATGAGACCAATGACTTACACTCCAGGCCAACCAGTACCTTTGCACAAGAATGGTATATTCGTAAAAGGCTGGGCAGAAGACGCCGCACTATAAAAAGCGGAATCTATCTTTCTTTTTTATTATTTTTAATATTGAAAAATCTAGTCTTTATTTTCAAACCTTTAGAATGGTGTTTTAAAAATTCGTTCTTTACTGTATAGATGTTCTTGAATTTATTGTGTTCAAGAAATATGTTCCAAGTCTTGCTGAATTCTGGAAACTCATTTTGATTATTGTCTGTGTTCGACATGACATAGTGCGCAGCAGGATAAGTGTCTGACAGCTCCAATGGGATTATTCCAAGATATGGATTGTACTGACAAAATTGTATGTCATCAAGATTTGAAGAGAATTTCTTTTTTAGGTTGTTGTATTCTGATGAAGTGTAAAATGGTCTTACTCCGCCATCTGGTATGATCACCAGTGTTTTTTTCTTTGTTCTAAAGTTGCGTACTAGCGAATGAAATCTCATAATCTCAGGTCTAAATTGATCCTCTTTGGCAAAAAGAAATACTGCATTATCCTTGTATCGCGGAGTAGTTTCCGTGAAAAATGATGCATTCTTGGTAAAAATGGATATGCTTTCAAACAACTTGGGGTGCGCCCTTGCTTTTCTTATGGTGTATTCCCATAGTCGTCCCTCGTGAATGGCCTCCTTCACCCTGTCCACCTCGGCCTTTATAGCATACAAATTGTGTAGAGCTATCTTGTTGGTTCTTTCCTCTTTGTCTAGGGACAACATCTCTTTTGGTTTTATTTTTGTACAGACCTCACAATTGCATGAAAAATAAGCCACCTCGGAAAGATGCGCAGTTCCGTCTTCCATGATGTATCTATCATGTTTTGCATATAGCATGTAGGAAGCAGAATCAAAGGTATCGCAACCCAGGGATACTGCAAGGGGTATGGTAAGTGGATGACCTGCTCCAAACAGATGAAGTGGAATGGAGTCTGGAATACTTTTCTTTGCTGTTATTATCATTTTGGCAAGCAGGTTGTATTCATATGATTCCATAAATTCAACTGGGCTGCCTAATGCTAGCATTTGAAAACCAGAATCAACAAGTGCTTTTGTTGATTTTGTAACTAGATCTGAATGTTCACTTCCTTGAATTGGACCAACCCATATCTGACCATTGTCGTCTCTGGAGTCAAGAGTCTCCTTTGATACTCTGAGTGTATGTTGTACGTATTCTATTGCCTTCTTTTTTGATAGCCCTAGTCCTGTTGGGCGGTCTAAAGGAATTGCAATGTCTGTCTTTATGCCTTTTTCAAAATCTGCAATTTTTTTATAATCTACATCAATGTCGCCATATTCCAAGACTTGGTATCCACCGGAATCTGTCATGATCGCACCGTCGTAATCAATTATCTTGTGTATGCCTTGCCTTACTGCCTCGTCCCCATATCTCTTCAGTGTGATGTATGCATTTGTAATTACAAGATCAAATCCCATCTCTCTTAATTTTTTGGCCGGAATTTTTTGCTTGACTGGATGTATTACTGGAACAAATGCAGGAGTCTCAATTTTACCATGGTTTGTATGGAGCACTCCTATTCTTCCAGCAAGATCCGATTTTTTTATCTCAAACATTTTACATTATAACCTCCTGTGACGTAATTTGAACCTAGTATGGAAAGAATTTTTGCATATCTCCTTTTTTGAGAACCATTTGTAGCCAATCTACTTTATCATCCTTTGTTCTAGTTTTCCTAAAAATTGATTCCACCTTCTTTACTGTATCTGAAATTGTTCTACTGCTTGTATCAATCTGAAAAGTCTTTTTCTGTCCAAACTCACGTATTGTGTCATAATATGTAATGCCTAGTATTTCACTGCCCAAATTTTCAAGTGATTTTTTGCTGGAATATTTTCTTTTTTTGTATGTGGACTGAAGTCTGTATGGGCTTTTTCTCAATACCACTGCGACTTCAACATTTTTTGCTGATATAACATATGGGGCAAGATGTCCTACTAGTATGGAATTCTTTGATGCCTCTTTGTCTATTATCTTCTTCAATTTGTTTACATCCACATCGAGGACTCCGTCATTTTTCTTGACTAGCTTTTGTTCTATTGCAATTTTGTTGATATCGATCATCTCAAGGTCTAGTTTTTTTGAAATTGATTTTGCTATGGTGTGCTTACCTGTTCCAGGATTTCCAGTTATTATTTTCAATAGATAACCATGAAATGGATTGAGATTAAACACTTTTGGAATACTAATAAGAGCATGCCTCGGACTCTTTTGCATGCAAATTGGTCTGCTAGGAAAAACCAATGTTGGAAAATCCACATTTTTTTCAGCCGCTACTCAGACTACTGCTCAAATTGGTAACTATCCATTCACAACTATTGAACCAAATGTGGGAATTGCATATGTGAAGACAGATTGTGCATGCAAGCATTTTGCCATAGAGCATAATCATCCATTGTGCATTAATGGAACTAGATATATTGCAATCAAGTTAGTTGATGTGGCAGGTCTTGTTCCAGGAGCTCATGAAGGTAAAGGTCTTGGCAACAAATTTCTAGATGATGCAAGGACATCTGAAGTTCTAATTCATGTAATAGATGCGTCAGGTTCTACTGATATACAAGGTCAACCTGTTCCAGCCGGAACTCATGATCCATTTGAAGATGTTAAATTTGTTGAAGCCGAATTTGATCAATGGATGAAACAGATACTTCAACGAGAATGGCAAAAACTTGCCAGGGAACTAGAAAGTAAAAGTGGCAAGGTAATTCAGGCTATTGCACAACGATTTAGCGGACTTGGAATAGATGAGTATGATGTAGAACATGTAATACATAACCTGAATTTACAATCAAAGAAACCTCATGACTGGAGTGAAGATGATCTCTCATTATTTGTTAAAACACTTAGAAAGCAAACCAAGCCGATCCTAATATCTGCAAATAAATCCGATCTCTGTCATGATCTTGGCATCTTGGACGAGTTTAACAAAATACATCCAACTATCGCATGTAGTGCAGAAACTGAACTTCTTCTAAGAAAAGCAGCAAAGGGCGGAATCATAGATTATCTACCAGGTGCCAAGTCTTTCAAGATAAAAAATGGAATAACTCTTAATCCTCAACAACAAAAGGCATTGGAGTTGGCAGAAAAAGTCATGTCAAAATTAGGTGGAACTGGAATCCAACAGGCTCTTGATTACGCATGTTTTGATCTTCTAAAATTGATTACTGTATTTCCGGTAGAGGATGAAACAAAACTATCTAATAAAAATGGAGAAGTGTTGCCGGATGCAAAGCTCTTGCGTGCTGGTTCTACTGCAAGAGACTTGGCAAAGTCCATACATCAAGATCTTGCAAATGGATTTCTTTTTGCTATTGATGCAAAGACAAAACAAAGAGTGGGCGCAGAATATCAACTCAAAAATGGAGACGTCTTGAAAATTGTATCAACTTTGAGTAGGGGATAAAATGATCTGTCTTGGAATAGAAAGTACTGCCCATACATTTTCTTGTGCAATAGTGGAACGAAAGGGAAAGCAAGGATGGATCCTCTCTGATGTACGTAAGATCTATAGGCCTCCATCTGGTGAAGGAATTCATCCTAGAGAAGCATCGCGTCATCATGCAGAAAATTCTCCAAATGTTCTTTCAGAGTGTCTTAAAAAAGCGAATGTAAGAATTGATGATGTCAGCATGATATCATATGCTGCAGGTCCTGGGCTTGGGCCATGTTTGAGAATTGGCGCAGTTGTAGCCAGGTCTCTAGCCTCGTATTATGATATTCCAATATATCCTGTAAATCATGCATTGGGTCATATCGAACTTGGAAAAATGCTGACTGGTGCAAAAGATCCACTTGTATTGCTTGTTTCAGGTGGCCATACAATGATCTTGGCATTTCTCTCAAAGAAATGGAGGGTTTTTGGTGAAACACTGGATATCACGGTAGGTCAATTACTTGATCAGATTGGACGATATGCTGGGTTTGCATCTCCATGTGGTCCAAAGATCGAAGAACTAGCATTACAGTCTACGGAGTACATTCCATTACCTTATGTTGTAAAAGGAAATGATGTGTCCTTTTCAGGTCTTTTATCCGCAACAAAAAGAATAATTCCAAAGGGAATAGAGGCAGCGTGTTTTTCATTGCAAGAAACTGCATTTTCTATGATGGGCGAAGCTACTGAAAGAGCGCTCTCATTTACGGGAAAGAAAGAACTTTTGGTTGTTGGCGGAGTTGCTGCAAACAAGAGGTTGTCCAACATACTTTCAAGTATATGCAAAAGACATGATTGCAAGTTTTTTGTAGCACCAAAGGAGTATGCTGGAGATTGCGGTTCTCAAATATCTTGGATCGGATTGCTAGAGTCATCAAAGAAATCTGGAATAAGTGTAGAGGATGCTTTTGTAAAACAATCGTGGCGTCTAGATTCTGTTGAAGTTCTTTACTAGGAAGAATATTTGGAGATAGCTTCCTTTACGTCCTTTTCCCACTTGCCTGTGTTATACACTCCAAACTTGTATGTTTTTTCATTTTCTTCTGTCTTTATCCTTATTCTTACTTTTTTTATCAGTCTGCCTTCTTTTGCTACCTCTGTTATCTGATTGAGATTAGCTTCAAGAACTGTTTGTCCAAATTTTTTTGAGAAATCAATTATTCTTCCTGCGGTCTTGTCAAAAGCAATTCTCTTGTTTGTTAATGTGAGAATGCCGGGGCCTAACGAGTCTTCGGAACAATCCTCTTGTGATATCCGTTTCTCATCTGGTTCCATGTCACTTGTCTTGTATCCTATGTTATAATTGTATATTTAGGAAATTATTATTTCAAAAAACCAATTCCATGACATGACATAATTGTAACTTAAATTATGTTAAGGCCTTTTGATCTTTTGTTGAAACTTGTTAAAAAAGGTGCAGAGGCAGATATTTATCTCACATCTTGGAATGGCCACAATTCTATTTTGAAAATAAGAAAAAAGAAAGATTACAGAGTTAATTCACTTGATACTCGTATACGAACTCTTAGAACGATAAGGGAAGCAAAAATGATCTCCGAGACTAAATCTTTTGGAATAACCACACCTCTTGTTTATTTTGTAGATGAGAAGGAATGTAAGATGTATCTCCAGTTTGTACGAGGTAAATTAGTTAGAGATATGCCTGTCAAACAAATTGTAAAGATATGTAAGGACATAGGAAAAATAGTTGGAATCCTTCACAAGAATGGTGTCATGCATGGAGACTTGACTACATCAAATTTCATTCTTACTATGCAAGGGCTAGTGATACTTGACTTTGGGCTTTCACAAAAAACTGACAAGGTTGATGATTATGCAATTGATCTTCGTTTATTCAAGGAGGTTCTAAACAGTGCACATGCTCAAATTGTAGATGAATCTTGGGCTTCTTTTATACGAGGATACAAAAAGATACTCGGAAGCCTTCTTACAGATAAGGTAATCAATCAAGTTTTGGTAATAGAAAAAAGGGGCAGATATGCAAATGTCATCTGATATATTTTTTGCAAGCTCAAACAAACACAAATTTGAAGAGGCAAAAAAAATTACATCAGAATTTGGTCTAAAACTGAAATTTCTAAAATCACATCTGCAAGAAATTCAAGCCAATACTTTGGAAGAAATTGCAACACACAAAGCTATACAGGCCTTTTCTATCTATTCAAGACCAATAATTGTTGAAGATGCAGGTCTTTTCATAAAGTCATTAAATGGATTTCCTGGACCGTATTCGTCATTTGTATTTGATACTATTGGCAACAAAGGAATTCTAAGACTTGTGTCCATGAAACGTGATGCAATATTTAGATCAGTCATTGCATATTGTGAAAAACGTAATGATGTACATTTGTTCAGTGCTGATGTGAATGGAAGAATATCCAAAAAAGAACAGGGCAAACAATGGGGCTTTGATCCAATTTTCATCCCCTCCGGGAACAATAAAACATATTCTCAACTTGCAGAAAAAAACAAGGTCTCACATAGATATTTGGCATTGAAAAATTTTTCTAATTGGTATTTGCGTAAGATGGAATCAAACGATCTATAAATCGTCTCTGATTTTGAAGAACAACGATTCTTGACATGTCACTTTCATCCATGTTTGAATAGATCCCACTCTGTTTTACAAGCTCATTTGCAAAATGTCTTATCTCAGACATATCTGGAGAGTTTGAATATTCTAGTCTGTTAGTTGATCTTCCTACGTGCATGTATGATTTTATTTCTATAAAGTGTGCATCAGAATGTTTTATCATCTCGGCATATTTTGGAATTAATTTTTCATCAGCATTATAGCCTTTGATTAAAGTGAATCGCAGTACTGTTCTTGTATCAAGATCTGCAAGCATCTCAAGACTTGTGTTCCATCTTTCCCATGCATCTTTGTACTTGGGTCTATTTACTAGTGTGAATATCTCAGAGTTTGGGGCATTTGTCGAGAGATACAACTGTGTTGGTAATGCATCCTCATCCCTCAACCTCTCTATCATTTCAGGTTCCTGACCATTGGTTACAAGGAAGATTGATTTTGTATTCTCTAAACTCTTTAGATATTTTATTAGATCTGGCAATTGTGGATACATTGTAGGTTCACCTGATAGTGAAATTGCATAATGACTGGGAAGTAATGACTCGTCAAGCTTTTCTTTGTTACTCTTTGGATCTCCATAATGACCCATGATCAGCTTTCTTCTCTCTTCCATCAAATTAGTCATGATGACCTCTGGAGGGGCAACTTTTTCCACCGGCATCTTTAGGGCACTGTAAAACTCCATTGGTCTCCAACAATATACACATCTATTTTCACAAAACATTCCAGCTGGTGAAAATTCCATACATCTATGAGTTGAGATGCCGTAAAACTTGTGTTTATAACACTGGCCATCATCTTTGAATGATTTTTTTGTCCAGTGACATAATTCTACAGTTGCATGATCTGAGATTCCATATTTTGCCTTTTTTAATTGATCTAGAATCACTGGTTTGATCTGAATGAACTCATTCTCAATTTCAACAGTCTCTCCAGAACAACTCATGATTTAGTTCTTAACTGGTTTTAAATAAATCTAGGGTGACCTATTTCAAAAATGACACACATGGAGCATTTTCCATCGGAACACAGAGAACTGTGCCTAGATACAACATGGCATAAAAGACTACTCCTGCAGCGATTCCCATGGAAACCCACCACATTCTTAGTTTCATATTTCCGAATAGTTTTTCTGTTGCTAATAAACCTAACTTTGATTTTCAGAAAATAATTGGTAAAATATGTTACAACTTGATCTGAAGATCTTGTTTGGTTGTTTGATGATATACTCTGTCGCAAAACTGTCTTATATGACATGTTGATAACCTCAATACATGAATGCTGCAAGAATAGTCAACGTAAAAGCACCTCTTGAAATTCAATCCCTTGAAACTCCAAAACCTCGAGGTTCCCAAGTTCTCATTAAAGTAGAATCTGCTGGTGTATGTCATAGTGATATACATTTGTGGGATGGTGGATATGAGGGTCCAGCTGGTTCATTCATGAAAACAACCGATAGGGGTGTCAAGTATCCGTTGACTCCTGGGCATGAAGTAGCAGGAACAGTAGAGAGTATGGGTGAGGATGTAGAGGGGTTTACAAAGAATGAAAAAGTTTTGGTATTTCCTTGGATAGGCGAAGGATTGTGTCCTGCTTGCAGGGTTGGTGAAGAAAACCTTTGTGACAAGCCTAGGTCTCTGGGTGTTTACAATGATGGTGGTTATGCAGAGTATGTTCTTGTTCCACATTACAGATATCTTGCAAAAATAAATGACATGGACACTGATGTATGTGCTCCTCTGTCCTGTTCTGCTCTTACTGCTTATGGCGCAATCAAGACTGCCAAATTAAACCCAGATGACAATGTCGTGATCGTGGGCGCCGGAGGACTTGGATTGATGGGCATACAGTTGGCTAAAGCAATCAGCGGTGCAAGGATAATTTCTTTGGATGTTAATGATGATAAATTAAAAATTGCAAAACAAAGTGGCGCAGACATTACTATCAATTCTGCCAAAGAGGATCCGGTAAAAGCCATAATGGAATTGACAGGTAGCTTGGGAGCTGATGCTGTGATTGATTTTGTTAACGCTACAAAATCCGTAGAAACTGATATGCAAGTATTAAGACGCAGAGCACGTGTTGTTCTTGTAGGATTGTTCGGTGGTTCTTTGCAACTGAATCTTGTAACTATGCCTACTAGAGCATACAAGCTCATGGGATCATACACTGGTTCTATGACAGATATGATTGAATTGATTTCGCTTGCTCGCAGAGAAATAATTAAACCTGTGATCTCAAACAGATTCAAACTCAATCAAGCAACAGAGGCATTAACAATGCTCAAAGAAGGAAAGATAATCGGCAGGGGAATAATTAACCCATAAACTCCTCTGATTGTAGCAAAAAGTAATCCCGATACACTAAAACTTGTCATTTGTCTAGTTGAGTTAAGATTAATACTGGATTGAGAACGATTTTCTTTATGTGGCCCTTGTAGTACAGTGGCGAGTATAGGGGACTGTGGATCCCCGGACAGGGGTTCGATTCCCCTCAAGGGCCCTCACCTTTTAGTTTAATTCCCTTACTCCCCGTCTTTATGATGTGAACGGCCATGCCTCTTCGATGCAAAAAAACATGGACATTTACAACTATGATAAACTGTTTGAGCGAGTCTTCAAGCAGCTCAAAAACGAACTCTCTGGGAACAATTTTGAGGTAATTCAGAGATACGAGCGAGTTATGGTCACAGAATCACTTGCCCAGGCAACAAGGCTAAAGCACCTAAAGATGCTGCTCAGCCTTACCCGATTACACAACAAAGACTGGATTGACCTGACAAAATCTGACATTGACGATCTTGTGTATCATATAATGAAAAAGTATGGTTCCACGTCAGGACAAGAAAGCGAAACTTCGCGGGATCACAAAAAAGTTTTAAAGATATTTTTCCGTTGGCTAAAACTTGGATCGCGTGACAAGGATTCAGTGGGCGATCCACCAGAAACAAAATCAATCAAACTCAAAAAACCAAAAGACAAGATTGTGCGTGAAGATCTTCTTACAGAAGCAGATCGTACGAGATTATTGTATGCATGCAGGGAAAACCAACGGGACAGAGCATTTATCGACTGCCACTTGGAGGCAGGTACAAGACCTGGTGAAATTTTATCACTACGAATACGACATGTAAAATTTGACAAGTATGGAGCAGTGATTCACGTTGATGGAAAAACAGGACCAAGACCTGTAAGATTGATTCGATCTACTCCAAACTTGGCACAGTGGATGGCAGTTCATCCATTCAGAGATAATCCAGAATCACCACTTTGGATAATGACAGACAAGCAACACTATGGAGAATCACTGACATATTCTGGTGCACGAAAAATAGTACAGCAAAGAACAGAAAAAGCAAATCTCTCAAAACGAGTCTTTCTTAATTTGTTCAGGCATACAGAAGCTACAGAGACTGCCAGATTCATGACTGAAGCCGAGATGAAAAAAAGACACGGTTGGGCAAACGACTCCAAGATGCCAGGAAGATACGTGCATCTTGTCAATGCAGATGTAGAAGAGGCCATTTTATCTCACTATGGCCTCTCTCAAGAAGAACAAACCCAGCACATCCTTCCAAGGAAATGCCATGTCTGCGACATGCCAAATCCTATGGAATCTAAAATATGCACAAAGTGTGGAAAACCACTTGATCTCAAGGCTGCTGCTGAGATGGATGTGAAACAAGAGTCACTTTCTCTCAAGATTGATGACCAATCGGTACGGATAACCAGGCTTGAAAATAATCTGACTGAAATCAAGATGCTTCTTACTGCTGGAAGAAAACCATCAAAGCTTGTACGTTTAACTCCAGAGATCCAGTTCATAGTTTAGTGTTTTTGTATTTTGATAATGATTCTTTGATCGTTTATAATTAATTACAGTTAATCATAGTTGTTTATAATTAATTTTACATCGTTTATAATTAATCGTAATTGTTTATAATTAATTTTAGGCCGATCTACACACTTTTTCTTTGAAAAATAGAGTGTTTCTTTCTCAAAAATGGCTTGAAAATTTTAAAGAAACATTATTTGGATCAATGGAGAATCAAAGAATTAGTGATTCTTTGTGTTTTTCTTTGAAGAAAAATTCTAGTGCTGAAAATAGGCACGATTTCACAATACCGAAGGAATTGGTGAATCTTTGATTTTCTTTGGTAAGAATCATTACACATTCATTTTCTTACTCTGTAGAACACAGAAAGAATTTTACAATATGATTTACTTTACAATTCATTCTTCCATCTTCTTTACCTTTGTAACTATGTCGTTGCCTTTTTTTGTCAATGAATAGATCTTGCCAACTTTTTGTTTAGGTGTAAGACATACCACTATGCCCTTATCTTCAAGTTCTGTAATTGCCCTGCTTATGTTTGCCAGATTCAAGTCTAGATCTTTTGCAAGAAAAGTTGGAGTCCTTGGCGTATCCAGTCTTGAAACTATTGCCTTTCTTGTCTTACTCGCAATAATATAACTGACCTCATCCCATGACATTCAGGCATGCTTGAGTACTGGTTTATATCCGCTCTATTATCAGTTAGTTATCAATCTATTATCAAGTCTTAAATATGGATTTTGAATAAACCGTTTGTACTAATTTGACTATCAAAATATTGACCGTATCTTTGTTATGTATTACTCTTGTTGGAATGATTGCATTTGTTCCAGTCTTTGCACAAGAATACAAGACCGTCTCAGGCGTAGGAAAAGATGCAGGAACTGTATCATATGACGTACAATACTCTTCTGTGAAAAATATCATAAGTTCCTCAGTTGATACAAAAGACAAGTCTGTCAGTTTCACACTTGATGGCAGTGTTGATACTAGCAGTACTCTAATTCTAAAACTACCAACTGGATTGATTAGCGGTCCATTTATTGCAGTTTTCGAAGATGGTCAGTTAATTACAAACTATACTACAACAGTTGAATCAGGAGACACCATGGTATCAATACCAATTAGTCCTCTTACTGCGAATGTATCCATTATTGGGACAAGTGTTTATTCACAATCAACTTCCATACAATCATCAATCACTGTAACTACTGACAAGAACACCTACTTGTTAGATGATTCCATTGTGATTTCTGGTAGTGTATATCCAGTATCAGGTACACCGCTTTCCATTCAGGTCTTGGATCCATCTAATAATCCAGTTTACATCGGTCAGACAAATGTAAATTCAGATGGAACCTATTCTGTTACTGTAACAGCTGGTGGACAAATGTGGAACACAAGTGGAACGTATACAGTACAGATTCAGCGTGAACAAGGCAACACTGCTCAAACTACATTCTCTTATAATTTAGAATCTCATATAGTACCATCAAAGATACCGGCTTGGGTAAGAAATGACTTTATCTGGTATGGGCAAGGTACAATATCTGAAGATGATCTACTTGGCGCAATTAAATTCCTGGTTGATAATGGGATAATACAATTACGATCAAAATAGTCTATTTTTCCAAATGTTGGTTTCATTATAATGAATTTTCAAACTCGATACATGAATATTGATTTAATGGATGAGATTGCAAATGCTCAACGGGAATATGTCAAGGCACGATTAAAGGCAGAAAAAACAAGGGATCCAGAGGCTGTAAAGAGGATAAAACAGGCACAAAAACTGCTTG
>JAGWHQ010000024.1 GCA_028866655.1 Nitrososphaerota archaeon | reverse complement strand
AAGTTTCCATGTGAATCGATGACTTTTGCCAAAATATTGTTTTGGTAACTCTCAGATGATATCAAATAATACCCAATCCCCTCACCCTTGACTTTTATCGGTACACTATTGACTTCAAGGCTGTCAAGCAAGAAACTAGTTGTGTTTTTGCTCGATTCTAATAGAATAATTCCAGCTCCTATTGATCCTGTTATGATTAATAACACTCCGACATAAAACAATGAAATCTCAAATCGCATACTGGTATAATGTGATTAATTCCATCTATTTATTATCAAGGGCCCGGTGGGATTCGAACCCACGACCTGGTGGTCCGAAGCCACCCGCACTATCCTAGCTATGCAACGGGTCCGATCAATTAAGAATTTAACGGGGCTAAATATCTGTCTAGGTAATTGAAGATATCACAACGTGTAGCAGGAGTGGAATATGCAATACGCGATATTGCACTGGAGGCAAGAAAACTTCAAAAACAAGGCAAAAAAATCACATATCTTAACATCGGTGATCCACTCCAGTATGGATTCCAGCCTCCTGACAGAGTCAAGGAAGCTTTTGTAAAAGCAATCAGAGAAGGTCAGAATTATTATGCATCATCAGAGGGTTTACCGGAATTACGACAAGCTATAGCAAAAAAAGAAGCAGTAAAGGGTCTTCAAGTTTTAGAAGATGATGTTCTTGTAACAAATGGCGTATCAGAAGGCCTTGAAATGATCATGGCCTCTATTGTGGAAGCTGGAGATGAGGTGCTAATACCAGGTCCGTATTATCCACCTTATGCATCATATGTGAGATTATTTGGTGGAAAACCAATAGAATTTCTGGTAGACTTGCACAACTCTACTCCTGATCTGGATGACATTAGATCAAAAATTACATCAAAGACAGTCGCAATATGTCTTATCAGTCCCAACAATCCCACAGGTGTGGTATTTAGCGAAAAGTCACTCAAAGATTTGATTGATCTTGCAAATGAACATGATCTGTACATCATTTGTGATGAAATCTATGATCAAATAGTGTTTGACGAAAAATTTACAGGCATAGGCAAAGTCAGTGGTGACTCGCCTGTTATTTTGCTAAACGGTTTCTCCAAGGTTCACTTGATGTCTGGTTGGAGAGTGGGGTACATTGCGTTTAATCAATCAAAAAAACTAGAGTTGCTCAGAGAGAATGTACCCAAATTATCTAGAGTAAGGATTGCCACCAATTTGCCAGTCCAATATGCTGCACTGGAATCACTTGGCGGTCCACAAGATTATATTGTAAAATTCGTCTCCGATCTCAAAAAAAGACGAGACTATACCATCAAGAGACTAAATGACATGAATGGTATCAGTTGTTCAAATCCAAAAGGGGCTTTCTACGCATTTCCAAAAATTGAGGACAACAAGTATGGTTCTGATAAAGAGTTTGTAACAGAACTGTTGAAGACAACTGGCATACTTACAGTTCATGGTTCTGGATTTGGAACCCAGTATGGTACGGGTCATTTTAGAATGGTTTTCTTGCCTGATATACCTGTACTCGAAGATGCTCTAAATGAAATCGAAAAATTTGTTGCCTAGTATTTCCAATCTGTAGTCTTTTTTGGTGTTATTTCTATAATACAATCAGTCTGGTCCAATAGTTGTTGTGCTGATTTATTTTTTAGACTCGCAAAATATCGCAAGAGAATTTTCTTTGCAAGTGGTTCAACTATATCTGCCTTCAAAATTAGCCTGGCTCTTCCAATTCCCATGACTCCTACAATGTCTGGTGATCTTATTCCTGTATCTACACAAAATGATATCTTGGAATTCTTCTTGATGTTTTTTGCCTTTCTTGTCTTTGTGTTTGTTCCTATGTAGAATTTACCATTTGCATACATGTACCAGACAGGAACAATATGTGGACCTCCTGATGAATCTATTGTGGCGAGCCGTAAAATTTTCTGTGACCTGAGAAATTTTTCATTCTTCATAGCTTTCTCCTCGTAGTCCTAAAACAATAAGAAATCCTGCTATGCCATACATGGCCACTGATACTTTTTCACTTGTTATATCAGAAGATGTAAAAAAGTCTGTAGTAAATTCTGGTCCCCATATGAGCAAGTCTCGTATGATTGCAATGGATGCTACAACAATAAACAACACACCCATTGCTGTAAACCAATTCTTTCTTCTTACACGACCCATGTCAATTACTGGTATGGTGACTAGATTATCTTTATGCCAGGATTCTTCATCTTGTTTTTTATCATTGCATTGAGAAGAATTGGTGTTGCCACTTCTGCAAGATATGACAAGGAACCTGGACCCAACAATATTGGTCTGAGATTCTTTATCTCAGTTATTAGCTGGCGTACTATGTTTAACGAGTCTTCTGTATCTCCACAAACAAATATGTCTGAATCAAGTACAAGTTTTGGGTCGATTAGTTTTTTCTCTGATATTGTATGAAATGCAGAAACTAGTTTAGACTTGTTCTTCATGTGTTTTTGGACCATCTCAAATGCAGATGGTTTCTTGTCCTTGAAGGAAATGAACTCAAAACCTGAATCAGTCTTAGTTAGAGGAACTATTGGGGATATCACTGTACAATCGTCTCTCACATTAGGTAAAAGTTGAGAACATATCGCATCTATGTTTTCATAGGGAATTGACAAAACCAACACATCGCTTTCTTTTGCAACTGACGTATTGTCTTTCCCAGTAATTTTTCCTTTGAAGGAACTGTATTCTTTTTGTGCCAATTCGGAATATTCTCTTGCAGCTTCTTCTGCCTTGGATGATTCTCTAGATCCTATTATAACATCATGATTTTCACACCATCGTAACGCAAACCCTTTTCCCATTCCGCCAGTTCCACCAATTATTCCAATCTTCATGAAATGTTGCACAGGCAATGTTATTATTATCTTTATTCAATAATTGTAATCGTTATTGCCACTATTTCTTTTTCTACGACACGGTCAGGCCAAAAATAATGTTGAACGAATTCTAGCTGGACGCACAAAGGGATTTCCGCTCACAGAGTTAGGTATCCAACAAGCTGAACAGATAGGAATTTTTCTCAAACATTTCAATATATCTAAAATATATTGCAGCCCTGTAGAGAGGGCGGAACATACTGCCAAAATAGTTGGTGACAGTGTAGGTCTGAACTGTACTGTTGATGAGCGACTCACTGAGATCGATATGGGATCATTTTCAGGAATGCATTATGATGAAATGTTTAAAAAACATGGAAATGTTTTCTTGAAATTCTACCAAGGTCACCCAATAATTGAGACAAACGGCCTAGAGACATTTACAAATGTGAAAAAAAGGGTCTTGGACATGGTTGATCACTGTTTGAAAAAACATGTTGGAGAAACCGTTCTACTTGTTACTCACATGGATCCAATCAAATCAATGATATCAACAATTCTTCAACCTAAACCTGAAACGCTATATGAGATGATAATAAGAAATGCTTCTCTTACGATATTAAAAAATGAACAACCGGGTTTTTCAATGGTTGCAATCAATTCAATGAATCCTGAACGATATTCTGCTGAATAGTCTTTTCATTATTGCATCCAGTCCGTGCAGAAATCAGCAGAACCAATATCTATGGGCTAGCGAAATCATATGTGAATTGAAACTAGTGATACTTGGATTGTTACTTCTTGTAATTACTAGTAGTTTTTTCACCAATGCTTTTGCTTTACAACTATACACTGACAGAGATGTTTACTCAAAGGGTCAACCTCTTCTTGTATATGGACAAGGCTTGCCAAATGAACCGATAATAATCAGATTATTTGCTCCGGATGGTACTATAGCACAATTCAATCAGATAAGTGCTGATGCTGATGGTAGTTTTAGTCATATATTGATACGATGGCCAAATGCAACAAGTACCTTTTCATATGGAACATATTCTGTAGAGGCGATTGCTACAAAAGAGCAAGAAGCATCACAAACAGTTAACGTGAAATTTTTAGGTAATTCATCATTGATACAGGTGCCACAACAACCGGTTGTCCTAGTGTCTGTATTTGCCCCACAAACTGCGGCTGTTAATCAAACATTCCGTGTATTTATTCAAGTAACAAGTGATGGCTTGTTGGTTGCTGGAAATCCATCGGTTGTGCTCAGCTCATCACATGTTCACCTGCCAGATGGCAGTGTGGTTATTCTTTCTGATTCTCTAAAAACTCTTCACCAGGGACTCTTTTATGTAGACTTTACCCCAACCCAAGAAGGCACGTACGTTTTTCACATAACCGCTACCAACAAGGGTACAACTGCCAATGGATCTGTTGCCACTCTAGTCCTTAAACAAGACATTGAAGGAATATCCAACCAGATATTGAAACTCAACTCTGGTTTAGATACTACATCGCAAGAACTTGATAGGCTCAAGTCAGAAATTCAAGGATTTGCAAATGCACTAAATAGCAGCCAGCAGTCTATCTCTCAAGCAGATGAACATCTGAACAAAAGTGTAACATCAATGTCTGATTCAGTCACAAACATTGATCAGGCATCTACACAACTAAACTCATTATTTCTTCCTGTCGTAGCTCTGATAGCAATAATTATCGCACTACAAATAACAATTCTTGCTAGGCGACGATAGTTTCTATGGTAAAGAAAAAAAACACTGTATCAACAATAGGATTTTTTTTAATCTTCATTTTGTTATTTTCACTTTTTCCAAAAACAGCGATGGGATCATATGATTTTGATCTTCCAACAAATAACGTAAATTTACAAACAAATCAAGTATCTGATCTTATAAATTTTCAACCGTCTTCATCTCAAGATGTCATTAAAAGATACATTGTATTTGGTTCTGGTTCTGTGTCTGATATAGTATCGCGGGCTAGCAATGTTGTATATGGGATGGATTCAAACCATGGTTCTCTTGCCTTGGGTTTTTTCAATCAAGATCAAGTCGCAAGTTTACAATTGAGTGGATATAACGTAATTGAGGACTTGCCATTAGAGTTTGATTCAGTACAATCTGCTCTACCGGTAACCCCGGTCTCAACAATTGATGATGTTCTTGGCTCTAGCAAAGTTATTTACAAGTATGGATACGCGGGAAATGGTATTAAGATAGGAATAGTGGATACAGGAACTGACTTTACAAATCCTGACATGCAAGATTCTGTAGCTCGTGACAAAAATAATGCTCCGATTATGATCGATGCTGATGGACAGGGCCTAGTATTAACCAATACTACGTTTGTTGCAAATATCAACAGCAAGGGAATTGTGCAAAATTATACTAATGTCATACCAAAAAATGTCACATCTTCTGTCTATGTAACTTCAAAGGGAGTATTTCTTGATCTACACAAAAAGGGCAAGGGAACATATGTTCAGGTGTATAATTCACTATATCCAAAAGGCGGCAATGTAATTGTCAATGGAACGGTAGCAAATGATTACAAAATAGGAAAGGATCCCAAGCACTTCATCCTCTCCAAGAGTAGCATGTACCACTTTGGTATGATCTATGAAAGCGTCTCTCAAGGTCAATATTATAGATTGAAGATAGTTCCAGTTCTTGTAGTAGATGCTAACATTGCAGGTCTGTATGATACCATAATTGCAGACATGTCAGATTCTTGGAAAGATTATGCAAAATTTAGTAGTTCTGTTATCCCTAAATATAATTTTGATTTTACTAGTGGATCTACAATTACACTTGGAAGTGGCAACGAAAATCTTGTCTATGATTCAAATCATGATGGACAGGCAGATTATGGAGCTGGAACAGTTGGCGCACGTGTCTTGGATGTATACGGCGTAATTGCAAAACCTTCTCTAGTTGATGAAAAACTAGGTGCAATCAATGGTACGCTTCTACCTCCTCTTGATCCTCGCGGAAATTTCTTTGGAATAATGTATGATCCTGAAGGTCATGGAACAGGGACTGCCGGTTCTATAACATCTGCTGGAAAACAAAGTTACAGTATTTACGGAAACTCTACAAAATATCACATAAGGGGCATTGCTCCTGGTGCAAAAATAGTTCCTATCAAGGCTCTTTGGTTGGGTGATGCAATTTATGGCTGGCTATGGGCTGCTGGATTTGATCAAGAAAAAAACCAATGGAAATACAGCGGAAGCACTAGAGTTGACATTATATCAAATAGTTGGGGAATCTCAACTTTTCCTGCTCTGCAGTCAGTTCCCGGACTGGATATACAATCGCTTTTGCTTAGTGCACTCTGTGTTCCTCATTCTCTTGATGTAAATTATCCAGGAGTACTGGTAGTCAGCAGTTCAGGGAATGCAGGGCCTGGTTATGGAACAATAGGAACTCCTGATGCTGCACCGTTTGGAATTACAGTTGGAGCAGTGACTGATAATGTCTTTGTGGGTTATGGTCCGTTTAAGAATCAGCCGCGTTTTGGTAACAGTACATCTCATTATGGAGAAGTATCTGGATTTTCTAGCAAGGGTCCATCATTAATTGGAGATCCTAAACCTGATCTTATGGCAATAGGAGAATATAGCTATGTTCCCACATCTATAACACAAACCAGCAAGAACAATACAAGTGGTACCGGCAATACTGGTTCGTATGGTCTATTTGGAGGAACCAGCCTGGCTGCACCTCTGGTAGCAGGTTCCGCCGCAATTCTTATGGAAAGTCTGAAAGATCAAAATATCCCGTACAATTCTTTTACCATAAAAAATATCTTAATGTCAACTGCAACTGATCTGGGCAATGATCCATTTTCTCAAGGCGCTGGATTGATCAATGTAACAAGGGCAATTGATTTTGCACTAGGTAATGATGGTGTGTTTGAAGTCTATAATGATGCATCATATGGTAACACCAAGAAAATTTTAGATGTTGCTTTAGGTACAACGAATTCATCTTCAGTTGGTTTGACAAAAATAAAATTTACCAATTCCTCTCTGCCTGAAACATCTTGGTTTGGAGGAAGATTGTATCCTGGAGATAGAACATCTGCTACATTTACAATAGTAAATCCTACTAATGATACATTAGAAATTAACATTGGACCACAAAAACTTGGACTGATAAAAACTGAGACATATGATGGAACTACCCATGTACGGTTACATGATCCGCTCATAAACAAATCTGGAATTTATAGGCCAAACTATGTCACCTTGCAAGAAATAAACAACTCTACTGGACTGACATCTTTCTTTGGAAATGCAACACCGATCCCAGATGATGCTTCGTTGCTGGTTCTCAACCTTGCATACCCATTTTCACAATTCATGAACTCGTCCGAAAAGACATACGCTGATGACATGAAGATCTCATCATTGTATCTATATGACTGGAACAAAGAAAATAGCTCTTCCATTCCTGTATCAAGGGATCTTTCTCTGATTAATAGAGGTGGTTCATGGGGAACTGTGCAAGAACTCAGGGTCTCTGAACCTGCCACAAAAATAAAGCATATTCCTCTAGTAGGTATCTATCCTGTACCTACAAGATACTCATATTGGACAGGTGATACTAAGAAAAACTCGACATCATCAGACTATACATTGACTGCAAGTTATTACAAAAAAATATCTTGGAATGATATCTGGTTAGATTCAAAAAATATTCAAGTCCCACCATATTCATCTGCAAAAGTAACAGCTACTCTGATTGTTCCTCAAGACCAAACTCCTGGATTGTATCAAGCCTTTATCGCATTTGAAGGAAAATCACATACTGTGAATGTTCCAGTTTCATATGCTGTGATGAAAAAACTTCAACCAAAAGATCTGCCCACTGTGATACCAGGACAACAAGGTGACACATTATACGGAAATGGTTACATCGGAGGAGGATTTGATATGTCGAACAGGTATAATGCAGGAGATTGGCGTCCATATTATTTTGATGTCACTGACAAGACAATAAACTCAATTGCAATGATTCTTTCCTGGAAAGATCCTGATACAAATCTGTCTGTCTTTGTAATAGATCCACAAGGAAGGATTATTCAAACAAATATTCCACCTGGTGTACTTGGAAAATTTCAAGGATGGCCTACTGGAGACTGGCTTGGTCCAAGCGCTTCATTTAGTGAAGGCGGCGGATTTTACCCCATAAAGAATACTAATGCAACATCTACTGTATTGTATGCATCAATAAACCAGACTGGTGTGTATTCAATATTGATACATGCACCGTTATTTGGAGGAAGATCAATTGCAGAACCTGTAACCATTACTACAAAGTTCTCAACAATATTGCCGATAGAGTCTCAACCTCAAATGGTTTTAGACATTCCGCTTTTTATTAACAATAATTATACTATTGCTCCAAAAATAATTGGCCAAGACATTGAAGATGAAAAATATTATCTTGATAATGCAGAACCAAAGTTGATCAATCAAACTTTATTGACTGGAGATATACGAAATCTCTCTGAAGGAGAACATGACATTAAATTTGTTATAACTGATACTGTGGGACATGATGTCTCAAAAGAATTCAAATTTGTAGTAGATAATACTCCACCGCAGATTATAGTAAAATCACCACAAAACAATTCTAAAGTTTCTGGAGTGGTTAACATTGATTTGGATGTAAATGAATTGAACTTGGCACAAAAAGACTGGTTGACTGTACAAACTCCTAAACAAATTTTCCACGATGTTAAAAGTATCCAATTTGATACCACCTCTCTGACAAATGGGGATTATACTATTCCAGTTACTGCAAAAGACAGGGCAGGAAATATTGGCGTTGCAAATATTGTGTTAAATGTGGATAACTCTAGTCCTAATGTTATCTCTGGTCCAGTCAAGAGCGATCAAGATTTCGCAACTTTAGTTGAGATTCTGATTGGAATTGGAATTTTGTCCACAATAACCGTTTTTACTTTTAAAAGATTGAGAATTTCAAAAAAAGGCTAGACAAGATTTATATGCAAATTTTCAAGAACTGAGCTTTGGATGTCTGAGCAAGATTCTGCCAAGGATGCCCTATCTCGACGTGATTTTCTCAAGTTACTTGGTGCTGCAGGAGTTGCTTTAACATTTACACCATTTGTCCCATGGGGCAAATTCATGCCAAATCCATCAAATGCTTCACTAGATAAAGCTCAAGTTATTCTACCTGATGGAACACAGGCAAACGTCAAGACTTTTCCAAAGAACCATTCTGAGGTTATCACTTATCCAAAAACAGGAGATACTGTACTTGATCAAGAGGCATTCAAAAAATGGCAGTTTATCAGATTGCCAGAAGAACTTGGTGGAGATAAAGACGATGTTACTGCTTTTCGTGCTTATAGTATGGTTTGCTTACACTTGTGGTGTCTATGGAAATACTGGCCACAAGAAGGTAGAAAAAGAGGTGAATGTCCATGTCATGGGAGTATGTATAATCCATTGAATGGAAAGGCCTTTGCAGGACCTGCTTCACTGCAAGCTTCGCCATCCAATGTGTTGGCAACTCTTTATTTTGAAGCTGATAATGATGGAAATTTGTGGATTAAACCCGCTGTATGGAATGTAAATGAAAATGGAGTTGTAGGATATGGTCGTTTCCTTAAAACGTAGAAACGGTCTAGTAGATTTCTTCTACTGGATATGGGATGGACTGGAACGCACGGTGTTCATTGGAACTAAATTCTCATTCCCTGCAAGATTTGTAAGTCCGTTTGGATTCTTGGGAATGCTTACGTTTGTAATATTTATCATTCTTGGAATTTCTGGCGCGTTGCTGATGTTTTACTATCAGCCGATATTAGATAGAGCGTGGGACAGTGTTGAAAAAATTAATGATACGGTTCCTTATGGATTTATGATACGAAATATTCACTATCATGCATCAAACGCAATGGTTCTTCTTGCGGTGCTTCACATGTATTACCAATACTTTAGTGGAAGATACAAAATAAGAAATGAAATCATTTGGGTTACTGGTGTAGTGCTTGGTACTGTAACTATTCTGGAAGCATTTACTGGTTATGATATCATATTTAGTGAACGTGCTGAACTTGCAATCAGTATAGCTGCGTCTCTTACTAACTCTATGCCGGTAGTTGGACCTACTATACGTGATGCTATGTTTGGTTCAGGCTTTGCTGATTTCATTCTTAGGTTTTACACCATGCACGTATTTCTCTTACCGATAGTGATGTTGGGATTAATGGCAGTTCACATGCCACGATTCTTGGTCTTTGATGTTCCTATGGTGATGGCAATTTCTGGTGCAATATTTCTAACCGGTGGAGTATTTCCAGTAGATCTTGGTTCCAAGTTTGAACCTACGGTACCGCCAGGTATTACAGTACCTGAATGGTATCTTACTGGAATCTATGCCTTCTTGAGGACGCAGTATGACAAATTTGTGACAGGTGTGCTGTGGCCTGGAATATTTATTGTAGCTATAGCAATGACCCCCTTCATAGATAGGTACAAAAAGTTCTCGTGGAAAGATAGGCCACTAGTCACTGCATTTGGTATTACCGGTATCACACAAGTTATGGTTACAACATACTGGGGCTTTTACATTACTCCTGATATCACAAAACCGTTAGTTGCCAGACTTGTAATTGATCCAATATTCTTCTACTTGATAATGCTGTTATTGGTTCCAATAGGATTTGGATTCTCATACATGATGATATTGCTTGCAAAAGAATCAGAAAGAAAGGCAAAGTTGGCAGCTTCTAAAGGTCCGCACAAGTCAGCACCGATCAATCTGTCAGGAAAATGGATTAATTGGTTGATCATAGGACTCTTGGCATTCCAAGTGTATCTTAACATCGCAGCATACAATGCAGCCTTGAGCGGAATGAAGAACTTTGCCCTATTCCTAACTGGATTGATTCTCATGGTGTTTGCCGGACTCTTCCATCTGTACAGACACGGACTCAATGAAGCAAAGAAGATTCCTGTTCCACCACAAGCAGAACCAGAAGCTCCAAAACCACTTGATAGCAAAGAACAACCTGCAAGCTTGCCTTCATAGATTCAATAGTTGAATCCAAATCCGATCTTTGTATCTTCTATATTTCTACAAAGAATCTGTCATGTATCTACTAACACAATTATTTTTGTATAGCTTTATAAGACTAAAAACAAGTTTGACAAATAGTTGAGTCTTCCATCCTCCAGTCATGCGTATGGAATAGGATTAATTGCAGTTATCGTAGGTGCTGCCATTGGAGTTTCTTATTATCAACTTTATTACATTCCTGAACTTAACGCAAAACCAATAATACCTGATAAAATTCTCCACCCAGGTGATACTACTACCATAACCATCGTACCAGGTGCAGAAAACCAAGCACAAGAACAAAACTTTGTACCGAAAAAAATTGAAGCCCAACTTGGAGTAAATAATTTGGTTATTTGGAAGAACACCAGTCCTGATACTGGTCATACTGTCACACCTGATCAAAATAGCTTGTTTACTGATAGCTATAGCGGTAAATTTGGTTCTCCTGGAATAATCAAAGCAGGGACGACATATCAATTTCTATTTACACAAGAGGCCACGATAAAATATCACTGTGACCCTCACCCTTGGATGACTGGTGAGATTGATGTAGTGCACGGTGCTCTGACATCCTAGTAAAAGATAAAGCTAGGGCATTAATTTTCCAAAAACAACATCGCTTTCAATCTCTTTGTGTTCTTGGATTATGGATGCTCTAAATTTGACTTCATGAACCTCTTTTGGTTCAAATTCTATTGAAGCTGTAAACTCGACCAAATTTTGTTGCATGTCATTTTTGTTGATAAACAGCCTTGAGAGATTCTGTGATATCGATTTGTTGTTGTATGATTTGTAGACTATGAGCTGATTAGAGCCCAAAATTTGAGCGTTAACCACTACTCCATCATATCTCCCAGAATAATTCACTTGGATCTTTCCCTTGATTATATCGCCGCGTTTGAATGTCAAATTTTCTATCTTTAGCTCAATGTCTTTCATATTGCTTGATCTTCAGATGATGATAATTAAATTATTGTTAATGTTATTTCTATTTTATTACCAAAACTGGTATCTTCGATTTTTGAACAACAGCGTGTGATGTACTTCCAAGAAATGCCTCCTTGACAGAGCTCATTCCTCTAGAACCAATGATTATGATGTCGTACTTGTTTTTTTGAGAAAAATTCATTATTTCAGTGGCACTATCTCCCGTTGCTGTCTTACCGTTGAATACTATGCCATTTTGCGCACAGTGTTTCTTTGCATTTGACATTAACTCATTTGCAAATTTTGATAGGTATTTTCTGTCAAAAACTATGGGCTCAAAAACTGATAGTTGATTGGGCATTACAAAAAGTCCAGTTACTGTACCACCACATTGTCTTGCAAGATAAATTGCCATATCAAGTCCTCTGGATGAGTTTTTTGAGCCATCTATGGGAACCAGAATTTTCTTGACTTGATATTTTGCCATCGCTTAGGTATGTTTTAAGATTATAAAACTGATTGCTAAGGGGGATAATTGACGGATGTGAAGAAAAACTTCACTTATCTTTACTATTTTCACTATAATATGATGTGGGTAAATGTATTATGAATAAGGTCTCAACATCAGATGTAGATATGTATCCATTTTATAGAAGACTTGCAAACATGTAAAGATCTAATTGACTTTAAAACGAGAAATTGGAATTTTTGGAGCAACATCCATTGGAATTACAAATATTATCGGTGCAGGAATATTTGTCCTAAGTGGAATAGCTGCAGGACTTGCAGGCCCATCTGTTGTCATCTCATTTTTAATTGCAGGATTTGTTTCACTTTTAACTGCACTTTCATCAGCTGAACTT
>JAGWHQ010000023.1 GCA_028866655.1 Nitrososphaerota archaeon | reverse complement strand
GTAACAGTAGATTTTACTGCAGACAAAATCATCCAGACAAATCATCTGGCATCAATCCAGATGGATGTTAAAGATGCAAAATCCGGATCTAAACTTAGCCATGTTGATTGGGCAATTGCTGTAAAAGATCCCAATGGCAATCTTGTCTATAAGACAACAACTGGACACTCTCATGTTGGAAAGATGGGTTTCAAGGTGGCTCTTCCAATGGCAGGTGAAAATACTGTCTACTTGACTGTATCATCAATTGGAACTCAGATGATGGGGTTGGAGGTTGAACCACAAGGAAGGACCCATACAATGTTATCTGGAACTCCAAAGGGTTTTGCAAAAGACCCGGCAAATGATTTTGGGGCAAGAGAGTTTGAATTTCCAGTCTATGTTCAAAACATAGATGAGAAACACACCATCAATGGAACTGTGCCAAAGACAGCACTTGATGTTGAGTTTAGCACAACTTCAAACAAGATTGAGGCAGGAAAACCAGTAACTTTTGTCTTTACTGTGACCAAAGCGCAAGATGGTTCAATGGTAACACATCCTGATACTCAAGTTACCGTATCAACTGAGGGATATGTCGTAGCCCAGTCTGCTGCAGTTGAGGGTGCAATGACAATGGATGGAGCAGTTCATGGCCACACAGGAGTAATGACTGTAACTGAGATATTTCCAAGTTCTGGACCATATGTACTAAACATGCAACTTCAGCCAAGCCCACTTTCAAACTATATGTGGGGCAAGGCAAACACTACGTTTAGTGTCCTTGTCTCAGAACCAACTGGAAGCGTTACATCATCAACTGACACAAGTGGTACCCCGCCACCAAATACAGTATACATCAATGGTCTAGAATCACCATTCTTTACACCCGATGTTCTTAACATCACGGCAGGGACAACAGTATCTTTTGTCAATACGGATGGAAACTCTCACACTGTAACATCAGTAAAATCTGGAACTACAGAACCGGACGGAAACTTTGATAGTGGAATCATCAAGGCGGGAAAAACGTTCACATTCACGTTTAGTAAACCTGGAACATATGAATACATTTGTATGATCCACACTCACATGCGTGGAACAATAAACGTCTCCTAATCTCTTTTTTTATTGTAGATAACAAATTTTTTGTTTGTAATGGAACCATAATAGTTAGACATGTTTTAATTTACTTTTATTTCATAACCATACACGAATGGCTAATCTTCCTTATGCAAAGAACCTAATTTTTTATGTATTTGCAGGATCAAGAGGAGGAGACAATAGGATTAGAATCGTTGATTCATTGAAAAACTCACCAAAAAACACAAATCAACTTGCAACTGAATTGGGATTAAACTATAGAGCAATACAGCATCATATCGAAGTTTTAGAAAAAAATAATCTAATTAGCAAAGTCGGTGACAAGTATGGTGCCAATTATTTTCCTTCTGTTTTCCTTGAATTTAACATCGAGACTTATAACGAGATAGCAAAAAAATCAAGAAAGGACAAGACATAGAATTTGTACTCAATCTTGAAAAATGTATTTATGTTATCACGCAAAAATGCCATCATAATGCGCTCAAACGATAATCTGTCATCAAATAATGATTATTTTGTATCAAAAAACGTTGAAAATCACAAGTCAGATTTGTCACATGTAAAGCATTTGTTATGGATGGTTTTTGCGGCATCACGAGGAGGGCAAAACAGAGTAAGAATTGTTTTTGCGTTAAAACAGACACCCCTTAACACACATCAGCTTACAAAGAAACTTGATCTAAACTATAGAGCAATACAGCACCATCTAGGTGTACTGGAAAAAAATAATCTCATATCGCATCTTGGAGAAAATTATGGTACAAACTACTTTCTTTCTACATTTCTTGAGGTAAATATGGAGGTATTTGATGAACTTGTCTTGAGTTTATCCCGAAGCAAACATGAACGAAAAGGAGTTTATCTAAAATGATGACAATAATTCCATACTGTGCAATTGTTGCTATTGCAAACATGGTGATCTTTAGCATTCTACTTGGCACATTTGTTAAGATGTATTCAAAGACAAAATCCCAGGTACATGTTGGAATGATATTTTTTGTCAGCATGTTGTTTTTGGACAATGCCATTAACGTGTACACTTTCTTTTTCATGTTTGATCTTTACCAAGCAGCACTCTTGCCATTTGTATTGGTGGTACGCATAGTCCAGCTTGTTGGCTCGTTGGTATTTTTAAAAATAACTTGGCAATAATATTTTTATAAAAATATTTTTGGTTTTCTTTACAGTTTATTTTTGAAATCTAGATAAATTGTTATCGTTAAGGATTAGGTGGGATTTACTATTTCTCTTCTATTTGTACTGCCTACTTGGATTTCTGGATAAACTGGCATGCCACGCTCATATGTAAATTTTATATCGTCAACATAATCAAAACTTCCAGCTTCTGGAAAATCTGCCAAAATTTCCATAGTCAAGGTTTTTTCTCGATTGGGTTTTCTAGTCATTTCATATGTAATTGCAAACACTTCAACAGTTCTTTTGATGCGTGAATCATACCATCGTCCCTCTACTACCTTTTCGTAAAACTCAGCTAGTACCACAAATTTTCCACTCCGATTATTTTTCAGCTCTTAGCAATGAATACATCAATACTCCTCCAGATATTACAAGGGCTGTAACAAATGCTATCAGTATCTCACTCATTATCAATTCCCTCCTTTTGGTGTAATTTCTTGAGTGTATACTTCGGGATATTGATTCACAAGTTCTACGTTGATGTTTAACACTCTAACATAATCTGGCGCAAACACTAGCGCATTTGTCTCCTTGTTTCTTTCAATGTCAAGCTCAACTAGCGTTCTCAAAGCATTTGCTGGTATTCCAGTGGAATTGCTTATTCCAGGTATCTGTGAGAGCGCATTGGCTGGAGTAATGTCGGGGTCTACGCCAGAGCCAGAATCCGTTGAATTTCTTGAATGAAAGAATTTAGTAGAGTTGTAATTCTGAGATATGAGTTCAGATCCGACCACTTTGCCATTTAGTATGACCTGGCTACCATTTGATTGAGATGGCAGTACAGTCTGGCCTACTGCTGTAACAAGCAATGGGTATGCAACTCCAGTAGTAATGATCATCAGCACGATGATCCTAATAGCAGGCGAAAATACTTTACTCTTTATTGTTCTCATGATATGATCATCTCATAAAGACTGACAGTAGTAGGTCGATTGCTTTTATGCCAGCAAATGGAAAGACAACTCCTCCAAGTCCATATATCATCATATTTTTTATAAATGTCTTCTCTGGAAGTTCTGGCTTGTATTTTACACCTTTGAGTGATAACGGTATTAGCATTGGAATTACTATTGCATTGAATATCAGTGTGGACAGTACTGCACTTTCGGGGCTGTGAAGCTGCATTATGTTAAGTATTTCCATTTTTGGATTATCCTTCATGAACATTGCAGGTAGAATTGCAAAGTATTTTGCAACGTCATTTGCGATTGAAAATGTTGTAATTGCACCACGTGTCATGAGCAACTGTTTTCCAAGCTTTACAACTCTGATAATCTTCGAAGGATCAGAGTCAAGGTCTACCATGTTTGCGGCTTCTCTTGCAGCTGCTGTCCCTCTATTCATTGCAAGACCTACATCAGCTTTTGCAAGTGCAGGTGCATCGTTGGTTCCGTCACCAATCATGCCTACAACATGTCCCTTTAGCTGTTCTTCCACTACTCTGTTTAGCTTGTCAGTTGGTTTAGCTTCTGCCATGATTTGATCAATGTTTGCTTCTTTTGCAATTACCTGAGCAGTAATCTGATTGTCACCTGTGATCATGACTGTTGTTATGCCTGATACTCTTACTTCTTCCAATTTTGTTCGAATGTCTTTTTTGAGGGTATCCTTGAGTGAGATCAATCCAATTATCTCATCGTTTACTGCTACTGCAAGTGGCGTTCCCCCATTCTTGGATATTTCTTGTGCCTTCCATCGTAATTCTGGTTCGTTTACATTTGTGGCAATCTTTAGAATCGCCTCAACTGATCCTTTTAGGATCTTCACTGGAACGTTTGACTCTTCCAAATCTTCTACTTTGGCAGAAACTCTAGTACGTGGCAATGATGATTTGGAAACCTGTTCCTGCGTAGTAGATACTTTTTTCTTTGGTGAAAACTCTATTCCACTTAATCGTGTTTCAGAACTAAACTCAACAGGTTTTGCTGTCATTATTTCCATCAGAAATGGCGGTTCAATTTTTTTCTCATTTGCAAGCTCGATAATGGATGTTCCTTCATGCGTGTGATCACTAAATGATGCAGCATAAGCTGCTTCCGCAATATCATGCTCAGTAAATTTTTCCATTGGCACAAACGCAATTGCTCTTCTGGCACCTTCGGTGATTGTTCCAGTTTTGTCTAAGATGAGCACATCACAATCACCTGCAGCTTCTATTCCCTTTCCTGATTTTACTACAATGTTATCTCTTGCCAGTCTGTTGATTCCAGCAACTCCTATTGCAGGCAACAATCCTCCAATAGTTGTTGGCATCAAGGCCACTAGCAATGCAAAGAGTACTGAAATGTCCATGTGGTATCCAAGATAGTATCCAAAGAATAGCATCGTTCCAACTACTGTTATGAAAATTATTGATAATCCTGCAAGCAATATGGTAAGGGCAATTTCATTTTTCGTCTTGGGTCTTTTTGCACTTTCAATTAATCCCACCATTTCATCGAGAAAGCTCTTTCCAGCTTCTGAAGTTATTTCTATTACAATGCTGTCATTTGCTACCTTGGTTCCACCAAGTACTGGATTGTCCTTTTCTTTGAAGACTGGATTTGATTCTCCAGTCATCATAGATTCATCTACGAATGCCTTTCCTTCATGTACAATTCCATCTCTTGGGATTATCTCTCCAGCGTAAACTCGTACTCTGTCCCCCACTATGAGGCTGGTTGATTTTACCAAAACCTCTTTCCCATCTACTAGTTTTTTTGCCAAAACTTCCTTTTCCAAATTTTTAAGAGAATCCACCTTTGCCCTTGCCTGAGATTCTGATAGTGCCTCAGAAAAGGTAGCAAACCATACAGTAACAATCAAGATTATTGCAGTTTCAATATAGAAGATACGGTTTTCATTTACAAATTCAAGTGACATGTTTGGCAGAAAACCTATTGCAAGCACCAAAAAGAATCCAACTTCAACAGTGAACATTACGGGACTTTTTTTGGACAAGTAAAGTGGGCTTAGCTTTGTTACGGAATCCTTGAGCATTCTTTTGTCAAATATTGATTGTTTCAATTTTGTTGCCATTATTCTATCACACTATATTGAAAATGGTCCCATCGCCAAGAACGGAAAGAAAGTAAGAGCTGTTAAAATGAATACCATCACTGACAAAACGCCAACAAAAAGAAAACCTGAAGTTTTGATTGGTTCGACAACTTCTTTTCTATCTCTTAGAGTAAATGATCCTGCAACTGCTAGCATTAATCCGATTGGTGCATAACGACCAAGTAGCATGATCCACGCAGTAGACCAATTCCAAAATGGAGTGTTTGCAGATGTTCCAAGATAATCTGACCCATTATTTGCTGACGCTGAACTGTATTCATACAAAACTTGTGTGAATGTTGCAGGAGTTGTATGTTCTCCAAGAACACTCTGTGCATTTTCAGTAGTGTATGCCATTACAGATGGAATCAATATCAATGCAGGATGTATCAAAAATACAAATGCTGCAAGCTTGACATCTCTAGGATTTATTTTCATACTCATAAATTCTGGAGTCTTTCCCACCATCAGTCCAACCAAAAAGAGAGTGAGTACGACAAAGATTATCATCATCATCATTCCCGTACCATCTGCTCCAGGAATTGCTTGAACAAACATGCCTAGAAAAAATCCAATTACTGCATTTGGTGACATTCCAGTAAGAGCCGCATTTGCAGCACCAGTATTTGTTGCCACCGATGATTCCATGAAGAGCGTGCTTCCAAAACTTCCAAATCTTGTCTCAAGACCTGTTGGACCGCTCTGTTCTGATAATCCAAGGGCAAGCATAACGCCAAATCCAATTAACATGGCTGCAAGTATGGAAATTCCTCTTCCTTTACCTAGTAAATGACCGTAGGCTATTGGAAATGATAGCGGTATTACAAGCATGAGAATGCATTCGAAAACATTTGAGATGCCTGTGGGATTTTCAAACGGGTGAGACGAATTTGCATAAAAGAATCCTCCTCCATTACTTCCAAGCTCTTTGATTGATTCTAGTGCTGCAACTGGTCCGATTGGAATTGTTTGACTTCCACCTTGGAGAGTACCTATTGTAATTGTTGAATCCAATGTCTGAGGAACCCCGAGGAAGAGTAGCAACAAAGCGGAGAAAAATGAAATTGGAAGTAGGAGTGTTATTATGATTCTAGTGAAATCCACATAGAAATTCCCTAACCCAAATTCTTTACGAATGAATCCTCTGATGAACGCAAATGCTGCAGCTATTCCAGATGCGGGTGCTACGAACATCATGAAGATTAATCCGACCATTTGTGAGAAAATTGATAGTTGTTGTTCGCCTGCATAGTGTTGAAGATTTGTATTTGTAACAAATGATGCAGCAGTATTGAATGCAAGATCTAAAGATAATCCAGGTCTTGGTGAAAGAGGAAGACTGTTCTGATATAGAAGTACTGCCATTAGAAAACCAGCTGCTATGACATTAGTTACTACTATTGCCAGAAAATATTGCTTCCATGTCATCTGCTCATACTTGTCAACTCCAATTATCTTGTAGAAACCATTTTCAATTTTTCCTAATGTTTTCTCTAGAGGTCTTTTCTCGTATACGATCATTCTTGCTAGATATCGTCCAAAAATAACGGAGAGGCCAAGGGATCCTACAAGTACAACTAGCAGTATTACAATGTCCACATAATGTCACTTACCTTCTTCTCGTGTAGACTTGATACTTACACATTTGATCTAATGCTCTCAAATCTACTGATTTTTTCATTGAAATCATCGTTATCACCAAGATACATGAATATAGAATTTATTGTCATTTCAAATCATTTTTATATCATTTTATTGTTATTTAATAACAGGAGAATTGCATGCGAGAACTACCATTTATACCTGATGAACTTGATCTTATGATATTGGAATACATGACAAAAGATGCCAGTGTTCAATTCAAACAATTGGCAGAATCACTGAAAGTTGATCAGCGCACAGTTGCAAAAAGAGTCCATAAAATGATGGAAGAAGGCGTCATTAGACATAAGGTGGAAGTAGATTGGTCACGACTTGGATTGGGAATATCTGCATATGTTGGTGCTGAAACAGGTCTAGGAGAAGAAGATGTCAAGAGATTACACGAATACATAAAAAAAGAGCCAAGAATTATTGAGGCGTATTCCACAATAGGCGATCAAGAATATTATTTCAAGGTGATGGAAATGGATCTGCAAAGTCTGAGAGAAGAAGTCATGAGGCAATTCGAACCAATTACTGCAAAACTGACAAGTTCAATTATTTCATCACAATTAAAACATCAAGATGATGTTGCATTGATTCAATTTCTACGACAGAAAAAGTTTTCACACAAGAAAAAAAGAGTTTGATATGCCTAATTTCAGTTTAAACCATGATTTCTTATTCCACATTTTGATTTAACTTGTTTGTAATTCTTACATATGCATCAATAAATTCCTGAGCATACATGTTGGCATATTTTTCTGAACCTCTATGTGTTCCAAGCTTTGAGCGAATATGATGATAGTATTCGTGTAACATAACAAATGGGTTGTAGAAAATATCCGAGTTTAATGCATAGATCTTTTTTTCTTGTACTACATATACTGCATATACCGTTCTTCGTTTCTTCTTGATTGTACCTACTACAACTTTGGGAATGTCAACCTTGTATAATTCACTTAGCTTCTCTAATGCAACCTCAGTTTTTTTATCTAGAATTAATGCAACTATCTTTGCTTTTATCAAGTCATCAAGTTCAGGCAATGTATTGAAGACTTCATACGTGAAATATAAGACATGATCCTATTAGAATTCACATTTACATGGTATAGTTGGTTCCAACGCATGGTTTTCTATGATTGAGATAGAACTATTCTAACTATGGTTTCATTATTGTGGAACAATAGTAGAATTTTCAATATCTATTTGCGATTTGGTTTTGTTGTCAGTAGATGAAATCACTAGTTGAATACTAGTTGTATCTCCATCATTCCATTGTAAATTCACAGGCAATCCTATCATTTGGTAATCAGGTTTTAGACCAGAATTGATTGGCAATAAAACAGACAAGTCATTATTTTTAACACAAGAATCCCCATCGCATATGTTGTAGCCTAACAAATATGCAGTAGAATTTGAGTTTATCTTGAGATAGAAATTGTTTGGAGGACAAACTGGCAAGGTTGTATTACTTGGAGGGATGAGACAACCTGCTGACGGCTTGTAGATAACTAGAGCAGTTATTCCAAATGGATCATAATTTTTTGTATCAGTTGTTTGTGTATTTCTGTTAGGTATTAGTTCTGCCCATCCACGTTCTAGTAGGATGTTGGCAGTATTTGATGTTACACACGCTGGAGTATTATCTTCTGATTTCATAATGAGTTGAAAGTCTTGTCTGCATTTTATATCCTGAATAAAAATTCCAGACTTGAATTGCTGAAGAGGATCAAGCATTGCAGAAGTTGTTTGCGTGGATTGAGATAATATTGTAAACAAGATTGATTTTGAAATAATACTTGGATTTGCAGAAGTGCTAGAATTTGTTTGGTTTTCATCAGTATAGGAAAATGTTATGGTTGCATTTGCAACACCTGCATCTGTTGCCCGATATGCAATGTTTGAACCAGGTCCAGATACTGTAATGTTCTCACCAGGCTCGATAAATTTTGAGATTGCAAAATAGATGCATGGCTTTTCCACGTCAATTGTTGCATGACTAAATGTTACAGAAAATGGAGCCAGGCAATCATTGTGGACAGATATTGTATCAGTGGAATTGTTGACAAGAGTTGCAGTGATGTTGAAATTGTCTCCAACTTTAATTATAGGCGGCTTGACTTGAATATTCTGAATTTGCACACCATTGGTATCATCTGCAAAGGCTACATGAGTGGAAACACCAAGACTTGTACCCAAAATTATAATGATTCCAAGATGTAGAGTTTTCATTTGTTATATGCAATATTTCTATAGTTTAAAAAAGTGTACTTGTACTCTGGAGCAAGTTATTCCATCTTATAGGTAAAACCAGTGATGATTGCTAGTGACACCAAATAATGTAATTATCAACTCTGGTATCTGATAATTAGTATAAATTTTTGAATAAAGTCAAATTATGCATGTCAAATCATGATAACATTCCATCATCACGCAAAATCATCACATTTGTAAAAAACTATCCAATACCTGTTTTTGCCATAATTGGTTTACTTGTGGGAGCCATACTCCAGTGGACCACTAATCAACATGACTTGGGACGCTGGGTCTGGTTTATCACTCTGGTTGTTGGCGGTGTACCCATAGTCTGGCAGACAATACGTGAGATGTTTTGCCGTCATTTTGCATCAGATATTGTAGCGCTTTTGGCCATTGTTGCAGCAATCCTGATGAATAATGCTTTTCCAGGTCTTGTCATAGTTTTAATGCAATCAGGAGGAAAGGCCTTGGAGGATTATGCATTCAAAAGAGCGTCTTCATCATTAGATACACTTCTTGCACGCTCACCACGATTAGCACATAGAAAAAAAGATCATAGTCTGGAAGAAATCAATGTAGCAGATGTCAAAGTGGGAGATTTACTTTTGGTGCGTCCAGGTGATCTTGTTCCAGTTGATGGCAAAATAACTTCAGAGCAAGCAGAAGTTGATGAATCTGCACTTACTGGAGAGCCTTTGCCTAAAATTAAAAAAATTGGCGAGCTAGTCTTCAGCGGTACAGTAAATGTAGGAAATGCATTTGAGATGACATCTAGTAAAATAAGTGGTGAAAGCCAATATGCAAAAATAGTCCAGCTTGTCAGAAAGGCTCAACAAGAAAAGGCACCAATCCAGCGACTTGCAGATCGTTATGCAATTTGGTTTACTCCGATAACACTAGGCATTAGTGCATTAGGTTGGTTATTGACACGTGATGTTCAAACAATTCTTGCAGTACTAGTTGTTGCAACTCCGTGTTCACTAATATTTGCAACACCTGTTGCCATCATAAGTGGAATAAACAAAGCGGCCAAATCTGGAATAATAATTAAGACCGGATCTGCAATAGAGCAAGTTGGAAAAACACAAGCAATAGTTTTTGATAAAACTGGAACCATCACATTTGGAACGCCGATAGTGGAAAAAATCATGCCTGCAAACAACATTGATGCAAATGATATTTTACGCAAGGCAGCAAGTGTAGAGCAATTCTCTTCCCATCCAGCCGCCCGCGTATTGGTAGAGAAAGGGCAATCAATGTTTGGAAAACTATCTCTTCCAACAAACTTTCATGAATTGCCAGGTGCTGGCGTAGACGGATATGTTGAAGGAGAGCACATAATGGTAGGGTCACAGAGCGTTTTTGAAACCCTGGTTGATGCTGTATTCATGCAGTATATCCAAGACGTAAAAAAACAAATCAATTCAGAAGGAAAGATGTTGGCATTTGTAGGAATTGACAGCAAACCTGCTGGAGTTATTGTATTTGGAGACAAGATACGTCCAAATGTGAATTCCATGATGGAAGATATGAAAAAACTGGGAGTGGAAAAAAGTATCATGTTAACAGGTGATACTTTGGATAATGCAAAAAGTATTGCTCAGCAAGCTGGTATGACGAATTTTGAAGCAAATCTATTGCCTGAAGATAAAGTGATTGCAGTAAAAAAATTAAAACAAGAATTTGGAAACGTGACGATGGTAGGAGACGGCATCAACGATGCTCCTGCACTAGCTGCATCAACTGTAGGTATTGCCATGGGTGCACACGGAACTGCAATTTCTGCTGAAGCCGCAGACATGGTATTGTTAGTTGATGATATTTCCAAAGTATCAAAGGTAATTGAGATCAGTCAAAAAACGCTTCAAGTTGCAAAACAAAGTATCTTTGTTGGATTGGGAGTGAGTTTTGTTTTTATGGCAATAGCAAGCTTGGGATATATTTCGCCTGCAATTGGAGCGTTGCTGCAAGAAGTCCTTGATGTAGGTGTAATTTTAAATGCATTGCGTGCAAGATGATATCACAATGCATTTCTTTTATGTTTTAAAAATTTAAGAAAACCACTGGTCTAAATTCTGACTCTTTTTCTCTAGTGCTTTTTTGAGTCTATTCAGTGATGTATCCACACGGTCAAGTGAAAAACTCCTCTCTTTTGTAAGATAATTTACAACTCCTGGATAATCAACATCGCTAAACTTTATCTCAGATACCTCGGCAATTTCCGGATTCAAGAAAATATCACGTATCTGCTTATAGTCAATCTCATCAAGCTTCTCCTGTATCTGGGAGATATTCTCAAGGGAACCGTGGTCTTTTATCATCTTTAATGCAGTCTTGGGGCCAATCCTCTCAAACCCATCTGGATTAAAGTCCGTTCCAATTAAAATTCCAATATCGACAAGCTGCTCTCGTGTTACACCAAGTGACGCCAAAGTCTTGTCAAGCTGGATGATCTCAGGCTCTACCTCAATTGTTGTGTTACGATTTGGCAGTTTTCGCTTGCCACTGTTTGTAAAGTTTCTAACAAGTCTTTTTGCACCAAACAATAATGAATCAAAGTCCTGGCTTGCAGATGCATGAGCTTGTCCAGTTATTGTCATGTGTGCAGCAGTTGCTTCGCCCTCTGATGGTGCCTGTACCCATGGTATGCCAAACAAGTCAAGGAATTTTTTAGATTCATCTACCATGTCATCGCGCAACACTGATGTCTGCTGGGCATATTTTTTTGCATCAGCATAATTTCCTTCGCTGATTGCAATCTCGTATTTTATTGTGGCATCTTTTTTTACCTGCTTTCTTCTTTGTATTTCTGCAGACTTTAACGACGGCGGCTTGCCGTCAAAGATATAGATAGGCTTTATTCCAAGTGACAAAAAATTAATGTTCCTGTAAAAAAGTCCGCTGATGTGACTGGTTATCTTTCCATTATAATCAGTTAATGGCAATCCGTCAGGCCCACGAATTATTGACAGAAACTGGTAAATTGCATTATACGCATCTATTGCAACAATCTTTGATGTAAACGATTCCAGATTTGTCCTATCCCTCACACAAAGCTGTTTTAGATCTAGGCCCATCTCTGTTTAACACTGTTTTCAAGTATTCTTATTTCTTTTTTAGAGATTTGTCCCAGCCCTTTTCGATTATCTCTTCGTAAATGTTTGATAGTTTCGGTATTGCCTGGCCCTTTTCTGCTGCGATTTTTACTTTTTCCCTATAGTACAGTTCTATTTCCTTTGCTGTAGTATCGTCAATTGTTATGGAAATTCTAGTCTTTGCCAAATGGTATCACAAAATCATTGTACAAATATCAATAATAAATTATCTATTATCAATTTTTCTCTGTTTGCGGTATGATTGCAAATCCTTCTTTTGTTGGAACTATTCGGACTGGCGTGTCTTCTGCAAGGCCGATTTGGGTCAAAATTGAGGCTAGAGTGAGATCATCTGGAACTGCCTGCTTGATTCCTGCGTATTCTATTGAGACTGTCTTTTTTGTTACTGTCTCCATCTGTCTAGATAATCAATTATCTACTTTATATCTTTTATTATATATTTGATCTACTGATCAGTTAATTGTCATGTTATTTATGTCCCAAAACCAGACTTGATGTCAAGTGCCAGGTTAGCCAAGTGGAACGGCGACCGCCTCGAGATCTGAAAACAAGGTAGCGGTTATGCGCAAGCATCCAGGGGTTCGAATCCCTTACCTGGCGCTTACTAGTTTTCTAAATCAGTTGCAACTACAAATCTAAATAATTGTCAATTTTTTAAGTTTAGGAATAACTGGAAAATCATTACAAACCTGGGGGACAGAAATAGATAGATTTGAGACACTGCTTTACACTGTAGTGATATCATGGAGAAGATATGGGTAAAATCTAGTAGCATACGAATTATTGGCTATGATGAACTAGAACAAATACTTGAAATAGATTTTGTTCATGGCGGTTCTTATCGATACTTTGGAGTGCCTAGGCAAATCTATGACAATCTAATGAAGTATGAAGAAGCCTATGGGAAATATCATGCAAGATTCATCAAGAATCGGTATAGGCATGAAAAGATTTCATAATG
>JAGWHQ010000022.1 GCA_028866655.1 Nitrososphaerota archaeon | reverse complement strand
GAATCATGTTCATGTTTTCCCTTTTTTTGTTGGGTGCTACTGGTATCGATAAAATTATGTTCATCATGGAATGCTCCGCATTTCGAACAAAAACTAAACATCCTTGGCACTAGAGAACCACATTTTGGGCATAAATCTGAGAGATTGCTAGCAGTTGATGGACTAATTTCGCCTCCATATCGCTGTTTTACATTTTGTATTTTATTTTCTAATGATCCTACTTTTTTTGTCTTTTCAACTTCTTCCTCGTGTGGGTATAGATATTTAGAAACTAGCATATCGACATATTTCTGGTCTGACGGATATAGGGGCTGTTCACTACGTAGTCTTTTAGATATGGAATCTAACCTAAGTGAATCTCCATAACCGAACTCTGTTAATTGTTCAACAAGTTCGATTAATTCTTCATTCATGAATCAGTAAATGTAATCTACTGATTAAAAGAGGTTTTCATTTGTCATGTATTGTATGTCTTGCACTCAAACATTACGTACCAGACTTGAAAAATATGGAGAAATGAGGAAAACATGTCTTCTCGATAGAATTTAATTCCTGTATGAATGTCATGTTGTAGATGAAAGCTACTTTTGGCGCAGGATGTTTTTGGTGTATAGAACATGTTTTTAGAAAAAATGGAATTACATCAACAAGTGTTGGATATATGGGTGGTAAGACAAAAAATCCTACATATGAGGATGTTTGCACTGATATGACTGGTCATGCGGAAGTTGTACAGGTAGAATATGATCCTTCCAAGATTTCCTATGGGGAAATTTTAGACATATTTTGGAATAATCATGATCCAACTACGCTGAATAGACAGGGACCTGATGTTGGAACGCAATATCGATCTGCTGTTTTCTATCATACTGGAGAACAAGAAAAAGAAGCATTACAGTCAAAAGAACGCATTGAGAAATCTGGAAAATATGGAAAAAAAATTGTAACTGAAATAATGCCTGCAACAGAGTTTTACAAAGCAGAAGAGTATCACCAACAATATTATGACAAATGTGGAATCGTGTAGTCTTTTACAGCAATGTTTGCAAATCTCTCCGAAGATAGATCCGTTTTATACTCGGTCATGGATGTGTGGTACTAGTTGAATTTCAAGCGACTTGGTAGGCTGGTACTTTTTTTTGGTCTGATAGGACTTGGTGCCTTTATCTTTCTAAATCTTGATCTGGCTCATCGAAAAAGAGAGATGTATCTATTATTTGCATTATCTGTTACTTCCTTCATATCTGGCTGGGTTGGTCTGTTTCGATATTCAAGATTTTGGAATATGCTAGAATGATAAAATGAGTTCAAGTATTTGATATGCTACACAATAATTGGTAGAAAATGTTGTATTTTTAGAAATATTTTGTATAATTTTTTTCTTGATGTATTTTTAGCATAAATTCTTAAATAATTTGAAATTATATGGTATATGTGTTCGTAGAGTCATTACAAATGGCTTGACGATGCGTGGTCTGGCAGGAATCTTACGTGAATACACGCAATGGCGTTGATTCCAAAGGAGGTAATCTCCAAAGTTCTGCAATAAAGACCACGCCCTATGTTTTATTTTTTTTGAACCAAAGTTTTTTCTGAAACAAGATTATTGCAATTATGATTCCACCTGCACCTGATAGACCTGCTATTATTAGATAGGTAAACACATTCATGTAGAAATTAAGGACACCAACATTGAATGCATATGATAACACTCCTCCGTTTTTGAAATCAACAAGATCGGCTCTGATTACGTGGTTTCCAGGTTCGTTGAATGTGTAATCTACATCCCATTTTCCAGAATCATGGTCTGAGGGAGGAAATGAGCCTACCATGTTGTCATTATAATAAATTTGAGCTCCCATTCTAAAATTATCAACGGGATTTTCATTCTGGTCAAGAACTATGAAATGCACTGTTGTATCTTTTCCCACTTCTGGAACTGGAGGAGTGGTCTCTACCTTGACTTCATAATCCCCAATTCTTGCCGAGTCCGTACTAAATGGAGGATGGGCTATTTCGTATATTCCAAGTCCTACAAAGAAACTCAGATACAATGGTAATAAAAGATAGAATCGTTTATTCACAAAATGCTATTGTGTTTATTCATATATTACATTGCCTCTATTTGTCAAATTAGAAAATGTGTTGATGTGCCTGATGTAATGTGTAATGCCCTGTTATCGCAAAGAATTGTCAGGATCTGAGATACTAATAAAGACAGATGCCACCAATTTAGTCTTGAACAAGTTGACATCAAGATTTTTTTTAATAGCTATCATGGTTGTGGCAGCAATAGTCGTATTTGTGTATCTTGATCAGAATTCTAGAAATGAAGTTTCATCTTCAACTGTTGTACCTAAACATGATCCATATGTCCAAGAATATTCATTGCCTCAGGGTTCTGCACCCAATGGATTGGTTGTAGACAAGTCAGGTTTGGTTTGGGTAACATCTGGGAATGCAACGCTTTATTCTGTTGATCCGCAAAGCGGACAGGTGAAAAATTATGATATCAAGGGCGGGAAAGCACCATATGAAAAGCCTGGTGTACATTCTGTCATGGTCTGGGCTATTGTGGAATCTGGTGATGGGAAAATTTGGTTCTCTCCTCTAGGATCCACGTCTATCTGGAGATTTGATCCTTCAAATGGCATTTTTGATTCATACCTGTCTGAAACTGGGGCTCCATTTCAGATGAAGGCAGATGGTGATAAAATCTGGTTTACTACACTGCGTGGAGATACAATTGGTGTGATAGAGAAATCGCAAAATGGTACGTATGTAGTTTCTACTTTTGATACTGTTTCTCATGCAAATCCTGCTGGAATATTTTTACAAAATGATTCTGTATGGATAGCAAATGTGGGCTCTCAAAATATTTTCCAGTATAAAATCAACCAAGATAATTACACTACAAAAAGCATTTCAACTATCAGAGAAATTCCGTCTGGTAATGCCACCTTATTTTCATCTCCGACTGATTTGTTTGTAGACAAGAACACTTTGTGGTTGACTGAACACGGTACAAGCTTTTTTACAAGTTATGATCTTAATAGTGGAAAGATCACAAGATATCCCACATCACAAAATACTTTCAATACAACTACTCTTCCTTTTTGGATTAGAGGTATTGATGATCCAAAAGTTTTGTGGTTCAATGAACATCAGGGAAATAAAATTGGACGTTTTGATGTATCAAATAAGACGTTAACAGAATATTCTATTCCGTCTTTGCCCAAAGATGGCTATCTTACTTATCCTCTTAATATTTCACAAGATCCATTGGATGAAAAAATTCTCTGGTTCTCAGAATGGAATACTGATAAAATTGGGGTGATAAACGGACATGTTGTTGTACCATTTGAAATAAATCTTAATGCTACACAAATAACACTGAAAAATCACGGTACGAATGTTGTTGATCTGAAAATTACAAGTGACTTGAATAATTCTAATCGCCTATTTTTCAATGCATCAAGTTCAATTACTCCTACTGCTGCGCTTGGAAATTTGTCTGTAGAGTTTTCGTCCAATGTTGTGACTCTTTCTCATAATGATACTGTGCAAATAACTATGAGAGATGGTGGGGTGGATCCTGGAAATTATACTGTTGGCATAAGTGCGTCTGATGGAGTGGTAACAACCACCAAATTCCTTGATTTATCCGTACTACCTTAGATGGGTTTTATACCTGTTATTTCTCAAAAAAATGGCTGGTAACTATGCATTTTTCCAGAGCATATTCCTTGATCTCAGAAAATCTAAACTCTTCTATTATAAAATGAATGAAATCTTCCTTGTACTGGGGTAACTCTGTTTTCTTTTTTGTATTTTTATCTTCGTAATATTCTACATCTGGACCCTTACCCAGTAAGTTATTGCACATGTCTCTTAACTGGTCTGTGTTGAACTTGTCCAAAAGAAAGTATTTGCTTGAAAGTTCCTTGTAAAATATCTTCTCTGCGGTCTCCATCTCGGTTTTTACCTTTGATATGTCAGAATCTCTAATTTTATCGTCCTTTGATCTTTCATGTGAGTCGTCACGTTGCATTTGATATTGAAATGTTTTTTCCCAAAATATATACTATGAAAATTTTTTCTTATTTTTTTCATGCTGTATGTGTTTAAAGCAAGTAACATCAAAATCTCCACTGCATTGATCTAGTGATTTCACCATTGGCTGCAATTGTTGCATTATTCTCATGTTGGGTGAAATTTTCAAGTGGTAAATGAAAACTGGTATCTGGGAATGGGCTGCAAATATTTCTCTATGAATGTCAATTGACTGTCTCTAATGTGAAAACATGATCTGATCTAATGGATGAAAAATGATAATGTGTTACATATTTGATAATCATTGTGTTTTGATCGTAGATCGAATTTGTGCGAATTACATTATTCTAATAATTCTGAACCTGTTCTGAGAATTGTTTGATCTATGAAATACGATCAGTTTCTGATCGAAATTTTTTCATTTTCAAAACATACTGTAAGATCTTTTACCTTTCCAGTCATGGTCGTTAGGTAATTGGTTATATATGGTACCACTTTATAACCTATTTAAATGCCACAAACAAAACCGATTGTCGACATCGTAAATGTGGTTGCCTCTGCTTCAGTAGACCAAAAAATTGATCTCGTGGCAATTACAAAAGAATTTCCGGACGTTGAATACCATCCTGAGCAATTTCCAGGCCTTGTCTTTAGATTAAAGTCTCCAAAAACTGCGACACTCATCTTTAGCTCTGGCAAAATGGTTTGCACTGGTTCAAAATCCGAAGAAGCTGCAGTAAATGCTGTGAATACAGTGGTACAAAGACTTCGAAAAGGCAAGATAAAAATAAAAAAGAATCCAGAAATTACAATTCAAAATATAGTAGCTTCTGTTAGTCTTGGCGGAAAAGTTCATTTGGAAAAGGCTGCAAGAAGTCTCCCAAGAAGTATGTATGAACCAGAACAATTTCCTGGTTTGATACATAGGATGCTTGACCCACGTTCAGTGGTTCTCATATTTGCATCTGGAAAACTAGTGTGCACCGGAACAAAGAAAGAAGCCGAAGTCTACCGCGCAGTCCACAATCTGCATACATTATTAGAAGAAAAGAAACTCATGGAATACGAGTAATCGTAAAACCATTCTCTAAATTTTTATAAATAATTTATTCTTTCTGCCTTTTAGTATCTGTATTTTTCTGCATTATGCTTCCTCCAAATGATATTGCAAGGTTGATTCCAAGTGAGATTACTGCTATGTAGATTGGACCAAATGTTGTTTTTAGTAATGATGATGCCAATTGGCCAAAATTATTTGCCATTTCTACCATGAGTATGCCTGATGATATTCCTACAAGCAAGCCAATTATCAGTGGTGTCTTTTTGAGCATCTTTGTGTACAACCCAAAAAATACTGCCGGTAAAATTTGTACAATGAGTATCCCACCAAGCAATTGCAGTGATATTGCATAAGTTGCTGGAACTGAAAATACAAACCCTAAAGCTACAAACTTGAAAACAGTTGATGATATCTTTGTGATTTTAATCTCTGACTTGTCTGAGAGATTTGGTTTTATCTCTTTGATAATATTTCTAGTCAAGAGATTTGCTTGGGCCATGGCCATGATTGCAGCTGGTACCAATCCTCCTACGAAAATTCCAAGTAGTGCAACTCCTGAGAACCAACTTGGCAGTGTGTACAAGATCAATGAAGGAACCACGAGTATTCCACGTGAGCTTTCTGGAAATTCTGATAAGAACTTCATTGCGTCTGGAACGGCATAAACCAGTATGCCCATTAGTGCAAGTACTGCAAGACCAATTCCATAGAGAGGCAATAGTGCAGTGCTTTTACGAAGTTTTTGGACACTTTGAGCACTAAGTACTCCACTTATTGCATGTGGATATAGGTAGAGTGCAAGTGCACTGCCAAGAATAAGGGTTGCATATGCCGGAACTAGATTTTCTGGTAATGTGACGTAACTACTATTTGCTGCCTTGAATGCATTTCCAAAACCTCCTATGCTAATTGGCACTACAACTATTACTACAATTACTGTTATCCACACTAGAATATCTTTGAATATCGCAGTAAGTGTTGCACCGCGCAAACCGCTTGTGTAGGTAAAAGCTGCAAGGATTACAAAAGCAACAAGAAGTGATATTTCTTGAACCATTTGAGAATTGGCATATCCTGCAAGCATCACGGTAAGTACTGACTGCATTCCAACTATCTGGAGTGCAATGTATGGCAACTCTGCAACAATTCCAGTTATTGCAATCATGATTGCAAGTGTTTTACTATTGAATCTGTCCTTGACAAAATCTGATGCTGTGATGTATCCTTTTTCTCTTGCAAGTGTCCAGAGTCTAGGCATCGCAACTAACGCGACTGCAAAAGTTAGCATCACATAAGGAATTGCAAAAAAGTATAGTGAACCTCTTGCAAATACTCCTGATGGGATTGCTACAAAACTGTATGCAGTGTACAGGTCTGCACCGATGAGGAAAAATACTAGGGTTGTTCCAAGTTTTCTTCCTGCAAGTGACCACTCGTGTACGTGGTTTAGATCTCCTCTTCTCCAATACTTGCCATAAAACCCTAATCCAATAAACACAATAAATAACAAAACAAATACGATGAAGACATCAGAACCTATCATGGTTTATTCTCCATTAATTTAGAATACGCAAGGTAAAATCCGGTACATGCTACAAGCCAAAGTGTTTGAAACCAATAGAAAAATGGTAGCCCAAATAACTCTGGTGATTCCCTGTTGTATATCGGAACTCCAAGGTTGACAAACGATGGTATCAAAACAAGTAAAGCAAGTATGACGTACCTAATTTTGGAATGCATCCTCATCTTGAACTAGGTGGTAAAAATATAAGCATTCAGAATTCTTCTAATATAACAATCGCTATATTCTATCGTGGAAGATGAACCATCCGAGTCATTTTGCCAATCTGTTGTAAAGAATCATGATTCCTCTAAACTGGAAAGACCGGTCTATGTCATCCAGGAACATCACGCCTCAAAACTTCACTGGGATCTGAGATTTGAGATGGAACATACCCTGAAGAGTTGGGCTTTACCAAGAGAGCCGCCTAAAAAAATTGGTGAAAAACGGTTGGCAATATCAGTTGATGATCATCCTATTGAATATGCATTGTTTGAAGGCTGTATTCCTGAGGGAAATTATGGCGCAGGTCAAGTCAAAATTTGGGACAAGGGCACGTTTGAAATCATAGATAATAACGCAAGAAAAATAATTGTAAACATACATGGTTCTCGGTTGCAGGGAAAATATTGTCTTGTGCATTTTGAGCCAGAGGGAAAGAATTGGTTATTTTTTAAACTAAAGTATGATTCTAGGTAGGTTTTTCTTTTTTTCCGATGGCAATCAAAAACATGGTTTCTTTGTTTTCTGCATGCGGTGAAAAGAAATTTGTCACCAGATCGTCATAAAACGTAAGTCCTGTTGCACCAAGACCCAACGCATAGGATGCCAGGTACATCTTACCTCCTGTTATTGCAGCATCAAGCTGGGCAACCCTGTAACCACGATTTCCAAAATGTTCCAAAATTTTGTCAAGGTTTAGCATGAAAAAAATTGTAACACTTGCGTCATATGGTAGATCTTGGTCTAATCCAAGATTTCCTGATGCATGTCTGAAATTGCCTTTACGCAATTGTTCTAGCGCATTTTTTTCTTTTACAAAATAATATGAACCAGATTCTAGTCCGTCCACTGCATTTACAATGATGTAAATGTCAGATAATGATTCCATGCTTGTAAAATCTGAATTTATCTTTGATGTTGTTTTATTGAGTATGGTTGACAGCTGATCAAATGTTATGGACTCTAGTGAAAACTTTCTTGTAGAACCACGTCTAATTATTGTATTTTCTAAAGATTCGCAAGTCGTGATATTTTTTCCAAGTGGAATGAGTTTATTGGACTGTTTTCTTTCTAACGTGATTTGATGTCTCCATGATTTTACCTCTGTCTCAGTCAAAAGGCAGGATGCTTCATGCATGGCATTAATCTCTGGATATTCTATCTCATAGTCAGATGAAATCGCCTCAATGTTGATTTCTTGCATGGTAGGACAAATTGACATGTCTTGCATTGTCTGTCCTATGGGTACGATTACGATGGGTGCTTCTTTGTTGATATCTAACCCCAGTAGCTCACATATCTTGGAATCAGCAAAACCTGTGATTATCTTTGAGGGAATCTTGTGGGCAGATGTGATGGCAATTGTATTTGCAAGAATTGTTCCACTATCCCAAAATGCATGCCTATATTCACGTGATTGATATTTTATAGAATTTCTGGAAAATACGTCTGTGAAAACCAAAATTGCTGGAGCCTGGTTTGTAAACGGTTCATCTGCAGTGGATTGTGATACAAATTTTCTAAAATCTCCCAGGCGTATTACATCTAGTTTCATATGTTTTGGATCAAAGTGGTACACTCCTGCACCAAGTCCTGGAATGTCAGAACAGATGAGGTAAATCTCAATGTGGTATAGCGCACCGGTACAAGAAGCTGCGCGAAATTCCATCTCTCCTAATCCTTGGAATTTTATTTTTTTTGTAATGCCTGATGAAAAATACAAAATTCTGCCAAGTATATCAAGATCAGGAATGATGTGATTGTCAATATTTTCTGCTGAGATTGCATCAAGTGTGGAGATGCCTATTGGAGTTTTATTTAATGGAAGATCAATTTGTGATACATTCTTGTAAATTTTGTAAGGTGTGGGTCTATGAGATGGATGATACACATGAAACCTGTTGAGCAACATTCCGTTTGGATGTTTTGTACCGTTGTGATAGTGCCATGTTGCTTCAATTTCATGATTCTGCACAGATACTGACCGTGGAATTGATCTTGTAAAAGTATCGTCATGACATCAAACAGAAGATTATTAGTAGTTGATTTTTTTAAAATATACTGTAAATGATGGAAAACGAGGATCTGGTAGTAAAATTATCTGAAATGCAAAACATACCCTGTACACTACACGTCGAAGAAAAACTGTATTCTATTCGACAAATATCTATTACCAAGTCTACAATTCCTGTGAGAAAACCAACTACTAGAGGGGGTGTATACTTTACAGATACCATGGCCTACAAAATCAGAGCAATCATACCAGACATGTCAATTTCAGCAGAAATTCCAAAACTTATGCTTGGTCCAAATACTGATTTCAAACCGATTCTGATTAAAACTAGGTTAACAGTTGATGACACCACTCATCATATAACACTGATTACGCATCTCACAAATGCCGTAAACACAAAAGAACATGTGGAATTAAATCTCATAGTCGACAAGGTAGATGTGACATAATTCTGTCTTACATGATTACTGTATTATACTGGCAAATTGTGATGACTGTATGAAAATCTTAATCGCTATAATTTTGAGTTTATCGATGTTTGCCGGAATTGGACCTGTCTTTGCACAAGTAGAGTCGCCAGGATTTACAAATGCTACTAGTATTAGTTCTGTTTCTGGTGATTCTGAGTTGCCATCCCTGTTGGTTTCAAATGATGGGGTTTTTGTAATTTGGACTGAGACAGACTCTGGAAAGTCTAATGTCTTATTTTCAAAAAGCACTGACGGTGGATATACATTTGATAATCCTGTAAACTTGTCTGCAACCACAAATGGGCAATCAAGCTACCCACAATTTGCAGAAAATGGTACTCACATTTACGTGGTATGGCAATCAGCACTCTCGGGCACTTCGAACATATTGATGACACGAAGTCTTGATGGCGGTACTAGTTTTGAAAAACCACTTCAATTAAGTGATGGTTCACAACTTTCTGCATTTCCTCAAGTGGCATTGTCTGGGAATAATGTCTATTCATCTTGGATTGAAAAGTCTGCAGATAATTCAACTAATATAATATTTACAAAAAGTAATGATCAAGGAAATTCATTTGGCGCTCCGTTACATGTGACACACAATATGGGAAATTCTGGAATTCCAAAACTGTCTGCAGATGCAAGTAATGTCTATCTGCTATGGGAGGATAATAGCAAGGGAGATTATGAGGTGTTTCTAAGTAAAAGCAGTGATTCAGGGGCTTCATTTCATGTGCCCATTGACATAAGCACAACTGCAGGGCAATCTGGAACGCCCGAAGTTGTAGTATCTGGAAATAATGTATATGCAGTATGGATGGACAACACTTCTGGAAATTATGATATATTTTTTACAAAAAGTGCTGATGGCGGAATGACATTTGAAAAACCCATTGATATTAGTAATCTCAAAGGAGATTCGGGATATCCGCAGATTACAGTGTGGAAAAACAATGTCTATGTAACATGGACTCAGACTATGACTGGCATAAACTATGATGTCTTTTTTGCAAAGAGTACCAATAACGGGGATACTTTTGATCAGCCAATAAATCTAAGTAACAACCTTGGCCCTTCAGGATGGCCAAAAATTGCATCGGATGGAAATATCTATGTGAGCTGGGCAGATAGCTCATATGGGAAATTTGATATCTTGATTACTAAAAGCACTGATGGGGGAACAACGTTTGAAAGCCCTGTAAATCTAAGCCATTCAAAAAGTGAGTCATATGAAAGTGAAATGGCACTGCTAAACAACACTGTGTATATGGTGTGGCAGGAAGAACAAGGTCAAAGTGGAAACCATACTGTTGTCTTCTCAAAGAGCACAACATTTGTTCCAGAGTTTGGTCCGTTTGCATCCATTGCATTAGTTGTATCAATAGTTTCTATAATTGCGATATCATTCAGATCTAATTTACGAATGAATATTAATTGAAATTCATTGTAATTTATTTCGAATTTTAAACCAAGTTCTGATGATGACTATACATTATTGAGATTGGTAATTTTTTCTTACCAGTCTTTCATAATTTCTAAAGTCTATTGTATTTTTGGAATATATGATGGCAACAGCTACCAAACCTACTGCCATTGCAGGGCCCGCTAAATCTGCATAACTAAATCCAAGCGGCACTCCTAAAGTGGTGATTTTTTGTCCGGTATTTTCAATAAATCCTGGTGTTATACTGCTAGTGAGTATTCCAAGTGCATTTCCACGTTGTTCTGCAAATATTATGTCCCCCCGAGAATCAGCTGTCATCCATTGAGTAAAAGATGATTTGGTGGGAATGTCAAATTCATTGGTATTACCAGTTCTTGGATCTATCACTGCAATTTTGTCTAAAGTATGCTGAGCTACCCACAGATCATGATTTGAATCAAAGGTCATTCCAAAAGGTAGTCCATTAGCATCTGTATCATATCTTTGGAATGTTTTTATTAATGGATCAAAGGCTGATACAGCTTTACCATCGTGCTCTGAGACGAAAACTTTGCCGGTCACAGGGTCGTAGTAGATTGCAGTAGGGCTTGCAAGAGTGCTGTTAAATGGAGTATATTCGGTGACTTTGTAACTTTGTGCTGGGTCAATATCTGCAATTTTTCCAGTACCGCTTTCTGCTATCCATATTTGACCAGATGATTGGTCTATGGAAATTCCAAGAGGTATAGAATCTGATGACAAATTAATTGAATGAAATGTCTTTGTTGCCGCATCAAATTTTAAAACCTCTCCGGTATTTGATACTGTCAACCATGGATTATCTGAACCATCTATGGTAATACCTGAAACAATTCCATTGTTTGGAATTGGATATTGTTGGTTCTTACCGCTGTCTGGTTGATAATATCCTAAAATTTTTGAGATTGGATCAATATACCAAATATTGTTGTTGAAATCAATGACTGATAAAGTTATGATGTTCGTTCCATTGATTTTATGTTCTGTATATTGTTTTGAGCTTAGATCAAACTCCCATATTCTTCCACTGTTTATTGCAGAGTCTCCAACCCATACAACATTTCTGATGCCATCATAGATTGGGTATAATGGTAATGCAGTCTTGTCTGGAATTTTGTATTCTGTGATATTGGCTTGTAATTGGCCCAAATTTGGTTTGATGTACAAGTCGTCAAAAGTTGTAACAACATTAAGTGCACCAGTTTGTGTTGTTACTCCTTCTACCTGTGCTTGCCAGTGGCCAGCTATTGCAAAGGCTGCTGTATTTACAGAAAATACTCCTGGTGATATTTCTTGGGCGTTATCGATGACTAGGGGACCTATGCCTTTGTCCACTTGATTTAGCGTTATGTCTGTGGAGTTTATGTTGATTGGCTTGTTGTTATGATCTAAAAATGAGATGGTGACATTATTCTTTCCAGCATAGTATGGATCCATGGTTAAGACTATGTTCCCATTATCGGTGACTCTTGTCTCTGTAAATTGATTCTGGAGTGAATCCAGCGGTGTGGAAAAAGCGAAAATATGTGGAATTTGTTGTTGCTGTTGTGCTAGTTCATTTTGATATTGAATACTTGGAGTTCCAGAATCGACAAGTAATGCTATTGTAACAATGAGGATTAAGCCTATTATTGCCTCGATTTTTATGCTCTTATCAAACTTTAGTAGAATAGATTTTGCTTTGTGACTCTTGTTGTCCTCTGAAGCATGATCAACTGCAAGGATTCCGTTTTGTACGCCTGAAGGAGAGAAGTGTGTTATGCTGATATCTTTTTTCTGAATGATTCTCTGGTTGAGAGCACCAAGCCCAATCATTACTCCAGCCAATGATAGTTTTATGATGAGTATTTCTCCGTATATTGATCCAAGAGTTATTGAAAGATTATTTTCAAGTGAATACAAAAGAGATGGTCCTGTGATTACAACTATTCCAAGAAGTGCAACAACTATTGTAGAAAATCGTGGAATTATGATGGACAGAACAGACAAACTTGCACCTCTGTCTTGCATCTCCTTTAGTTTTGGCATCATGACAAATGCAAGATATATTATGCTTCCAATCCAAAGCGAAGCTACTACATTGTGCGCAAAGTCAAATATTGGTGGTAATATCTTACCGCTCGCTGCGCTGTGACTGATCAAAGTAGTAGTTGCAAGTATTGCTATGCCAATTCCAAATAGGACTGCAACCTGACTCTTTGGTAATACTGTGTTTGATTTTTTTTGTTTAATGTATACAATAAAAGCAATACCAAACAATGCCAAAGAAAATACTAGTCTGATGAGCCACAAGTTTCCAAAGGCTGTGTTTAACGTATCTAGAAACCCCGCATTTATTGCACTGGCCTCGGCTGCAATCATTGCGGCATCTCCACCCAAAATAATTATCGAACCAATCAACACAATCTTGGCCATGCTCTTGTCAATCTTGACACGAGTTGATTCTACTGTATCTCTTAGTCCTGAAATTCTAGAAACGGGTTTCCATAACCAGAGTGAGGAGAAAGCAGCTCCTGCTACAATGATTTGCCCAACAAGCGATGGATATCTTGCTAGTGCATGAGGAATTGCTACAATGTCTGAGAAACTAACATTCTCTTTTGTGTTCAAGAGATTTTGTGGTATGGGCTCTCCAATGGCAAAAACAAAAGCATTTGTTGTTGTATGTCCATCCGACGCATCAAGGACTTTGGTATATACTGTGTAAATTCCATTTGGAATGTCTGGCGGTAATGTTACAACTGTTTTTTCGTGATCAGGTGTGATGGTATGCCAATCATTGTTTTGTACAGCTTTTCCGTTAGAGTCTAAAACCTTTATTGAACTATAACGCATGTCGATGGGATCAACAAAATCCATTTCAATTTGTGATGGCGGTGTATTTAGTGACGTAAATGGTGCAGGGCTACTGTAGGTTACAAATGCATGTGCATATGATTTGGGAATGTTTGGAGATATGACTAGAACAGACAACGCTACAACGATTACTAGAATTATTTTGGACGATGACATGTTTGATAATTTCTTCTTTTTATTTTTCATCGTACTATTATCCCATCTTTCATCAACATTTAAAATTTAATACAATTGTGGTACAACTACAAAACAGACCATGTGGTACGTCTTCTTCTTTTGTACCAGAATCTATATAAGATAATTATCATTACATGTTTTCAGAATCAATATATGAAAACTAGCAAGTTGATCCTTCCAGTAATTCTTGTTATAGCTGTGGTGACAATAGTACCACTTGTAGTTCATCCTGCAGAAGCTCATATTCTAAAAACATTTCAAAATGTATCGGTAAAAATTGGGTGGGATAATGAACCGCCGCTTGTTGGTGATACAAACAAAATAGATGTCTTTGTCTACAATGGAGCAAGCGATTCTGCACCGCCTATATCTAACACTGCTCTTGACAACATGACGGTAATCATACAATATGGAGGACAGACAAAAACACTCACTTTAGATCCAAGCGATGACACACCTGGATTGTATACCGCCGCTATAATTCCGTCCCAGATTGGAACTTACAATATAATGATTCAGGGAACAATAAACGGAACTACAATTCCGTCTACTACTTATCCATTGCAACTAGTTGAAGCCAAGGACAAGTACAACTTTCCTTGATAAATTGTGAGTGCTTATGAAGACTAGATTTTTCGTAATACCAGTACTCGCTTTGACACTCCTTGTAATTTCCCCATACTTGGTCCATCCTGCAGAAGCTCATATTCTAAAAACATTTCAAAATGTATCGGTAAAAATTGGGTGGGATAATGAACCGCCGCTTGTTGGTGATACAAACAAAATAGATGTCTTTGTCTACAATGGAGCAAGCGATTCTGCACCGCCTATATCTAACACTGCTCTTGACAACATGACGGTAATCATACAATATGGAGGACAGACAAAAACACTCACTTTAGATCCAAGCGATGACACACCTGGATTGTATACCGCCGCTATAATTCCGTCCCAGATTGGAACTTACAATATAATGATTCAGGGAACAATAAACGGAACTACAATTCCGTCTACTACTTATCCATTGCAACTAGTTGAAGCCAAGGACAAGTACAA
>JAGWHQ010000021.1 GCA_028866655.1 Nitrososphaerota archaeon | reverse complement strand
GGTACCATGAGATACAAAGTAACTGCACCTGACGGAACATGTGTAATAGGTGTCTCGGATCAATGTCTTGTAAAAGACTCTACGTTGAATGCACCTGGACAAATAAAGAGCATTACTATTGGAGATCAAATCTACAGAGTTAGATATTCTGGAATAAACGATACACTTGAAAGATTCTCAATTACATCAGTAGATCCTATAGTTGGAACATGGAATGTTGAGATCGACTCTCAGGTAGATCTTACACCCCAGACCCATACCATGGATAATGTTCCGTTCAAGATAACTTACAGGCCAGTAGAGATACTTCCTGTCCCACCAACATCACGATAGGTGTTTTACAATTCCTATGCGTTTGCGACATCTTAATATCGAAGGGACTGAAATTTATTTTGAAAAGTTTGAATAGATCATACATGATTATTGCAATAGGAATTGCTGTGATGGCAATTGGGTTTGGAGTTTACTTTACTGAAACTGAAACTCAGCCTCCAAAACAGTTAGAAGGGCATTATCATCAGATTCAGGTAAATGATGATGTTGCAATAGGTGAAAAACACAGTTAATTTAACTAAAATAATTCCGTAATGAATACAAAATTACCAATTTGTTCACTTTCTATTACATAGTGTTTATTTACAAGATCTATTGACTAAAACCGTGCGGAATAAGGTAGTACTATCAGTAGGTATGGTCATTGGATGTCTAGTCACGTTTGGCATTGCTGAATTTGGGTTTACAAAAGTAATTCACGATAATAGTATACAGTCTCTTGCTATGGGAAATGTATTGGATGGACCGATTCCAATGGATGTCGTAACGGTTACTGTTCATGATAAAAATGGAAATCTAGTTACAGAACAAAAAACGCATAATATTATTACCACTGATGGTGCTATCTGGTATTGTATAGAACAAAATAGATGCACATCACAAATAACGGGTGTCAGTCCAGCTATTCCAAATGTTGCAGCTGCTACATATTGGGTACAATTTATCCATGGAACAAATAACTCTAACGAACCTACTGCTTCTGATTGTTCATCTCCATCGGGAGGAGGTGCAATATCTGGAAACCTAAACGGTTCATCTCCAAACCAGAGATGTATTGTAAAATTTGGCTCATCTCCTGCACAATATCAGTCTGGAGGATATATTGCAACAGTTAGTACTGCAGCAAATAATCAAAATTTGACAGGTGCTGGAACTTTTGATAGTACTGATAGATTTGTAGAGACTAATCGGGCAACTGTATGTTCTGTAACAAATGACGGTACAGCACCATCTTCTGGCACATGTCAATTCTCAGAGACTACTCCAGTATTGACCAATAATTCAGGACAGGCTATGACTATTAATGGTCTTGCACTTTCAAGCGGTACTGCTTCTGCAGTAACAGCTGGACCATTGATCATTGCAGAAACTACTATCACTCCAATAACCTTGCAAACAGGAGATACTGTCAGCGTTACTTGGACAATAACTACATAATATTATTTTTACAGCATTATGGGGGAACTGAACCAAGTGAACAAACCCTCAAGGGCCTCTGACCGACTAAATAATTCCAACAAATGACACCACGTTGAACTCAATGATTGATGTACCCAAACAGTATAGGATGGTTATTGTCCAGCATCCTCATCACCTATCAAGTTTTTTAAACCACAAAAAGCATACTTTAAAAAGTCTTTTTGGCTTTTTGTGATAATGTCTCAAGTTCTGCATCCAATTGAGCAAAAAATTCTCAAGACTCTGGCCGAAAAGAAAAACTTGACACCAGAAGAACTTGCTGGTATCACAAAACTTTCTCTAGACCAGATAAGACGTGGAATTGAATGGCTCAAGTTCAAAAATCTAGCCAGTGTCACTGAATCAGAAAAAACTGTTGTAACACTAGGCAAGAGAGGTAGTGAGGCGCTGCAAAAGGGATTGCCAGAACGACAATTAGTAAATCATCTAAAGTCACTAGATGGATATTCTTGTGAACTTGATAGTGCAAAAAATTATTTAAAAAATGAATTTGGTCCTGCTATTGCAAATGCAAAGAAGAATGGTTGGATTGAAATTCATGAAAATAGAATCATGCTAAAGGGATATCATGATGTTACTTCTGAAGAGAAAATTATCAAAATCATATCTAAAATTCCTACAGGAGTATCTGCAGATGAATTTGAAGACAAGGATGCACTAGAGTCTTTGAAAAAAAGACCCGAGTTTGTTGCCTTATCTTCAAAAAAGTCTGTCCTGGTTGGTCTTACAGAACAAGGACTGGAGATGTCCAAAACTGTACCTGTTGAAATTGATTTCACAAATATCTCAGAGACTGGATCTGATTCTGAAGTTAAAGTTGCAAGGGCAATAGATGTACAAGCTTCTGCTCCGCCTGTATTTGCTGCACGTAGTCATCCATTACGAGATGTCATTGACGAAGTGCGAGAGATATTTGTTGGACTGGGATTTTCTGAAATAATTGGAGACAATGTCCAGTCTAGCTTTTGGAATTTTGATGCCTTGTTTACACCACAGGATCACCCTGCAAGAGAAATGCAGGATACATTTTACCTAAAAGATCTTACCGCAGGTACAGTCGCAAAACCTGATCAGATAAAAAAAATCTCACAAGAGCACAAAAAGGGCTGGAATTATGAATGGCAAAGTCAGGAAGCAAAGAGGCTTGTTCTTCGAACACATACTACATGTGTAACAATTCGTGCTCTTGCAGACCAAAAATATGATGAGGCCAGATTATTTTCAATAGGTAGGGTATTTCGAAATGAAAAACTAAGTTACAAACACTTGGCAGAATTTCATCAAGTTGAAGGGGTTGTAACAGGCAAAAATGTCACACTACGAAATCTAATGGGCCTGCAGACAGAATTCTATCACAAGATGGGAATAAAAAAGATAAAGTTCTGGCCTACATTTTTCCCATATACAGAACCATCATTACAATCTATGATATACAATGAGAAACTTGGAAAATGGGTCGAGTTGTTTGGAATGGGAATGTTCAGGCCAGAAGTAACAAAACCATTAGGAATCAAAAACCCTGTACTTGCTTGGGGTGGAGGAATAGAGCGAATTGCAATGCTCAAGTTTGGTCTTGAGGATGTACGTGATCTGTATGAAAACAAGTTTGGTTGGTTAAGGAGTGTGCCAAAATGCCCGTAGTCACGTTATATTTTGACAGAATCAACAAGATTCTGGGAAAGAAAATTCCAAAAACAAAGATTGTAGACACTTTGCCATTTATTGGATTAGATATTGAAGAGGAGACTGACGATCACATAAATGTAGAATACAGTCCAAACAGACCTGACTATTCTACTGATTATGGTATCATTACAGGTCTTCAAGGACTGCTTGAAATAAAACTTGGAATGCCCAAGTTGAAAATCAAGACTGGGAAAAATATGATAAAAGCTGATGTGTCTGTTTCCAAGGTGAGACCGTATGTTACAGCAATTGAGGCAAGAAATGGCATTCTAAATGATGAAACAATAAGGCAAATAATTACAATGCAAGAAGATCTTCACAACGGACTAGGCAGAAGAAGAAAAAAAGTATCCATTGGAATTCATGATCTTGACAAGATAAAATTTCCATTACGTTATACTATCATGGCAAAAAACCATAGTTTTGTTCCTCTAGAATCTGATGTATCAATGACAGTTACAGAAATACTTGAAAAAACAGAAACAGGAAAAAAATATGGTAACATCTTGGCAGGAAAAGACAAGGTACCAATCATAATTGATTCTGCTGGAAATACAGTATCTTTTCCACCGATAATTAATGGAAAGTTTACAGAAATGAACAATAAGGCTAGGAATTTGCTTGTAGAAGTCACTGCAACTGATAAAAATGCTGCAGAGGGAGTACTTGCAGTTCTTGCAAATGCTTTACAGATGGCAGGCTTTCAACTCTTTTCAGTAAAAATAACTGGAGCAAACAATTCTACTGCATCATTAAAACCGCGAGATTTGATACTTGAATCTGATCTAGTGAACAAGACACTTGGAATTAACATATCTGATTCTCTTATGATAAAATCCCTGAAAAAAAGTAGACTAGATGCAAAAATGAAAGGAAAAAAAATTGTTTGTACCATTCCAAGATATAGGACAGATATTTTTGGAGTGATGGACCTAGTCGAAGAGATAGCACTTGGATATGGAATTCAAAACCTTGTACCTACAATGCCTGAATCAGTATCTGCAGGACAAAGAAATGATATCACAAAATCGCTTGAAACTATTCGCTCACTCATGGTTGGTCTTGGGTATACTGAAGTGATGAACTTTGAGTTGACTGGAAAAGAAATTTTGTATGAAAAAACTAGTCGTGATTCCTCTAAAATGATATCTGTTGCAGATTCCAAAAGCCAAGAGCACATAATTCTTCGTGACCTACTTCTTCCTGGGATGATGGAAGTTCTATCAAGAAATGTTCACGAGTCATATCCTCAAAAGATCTTTGAAATTGGAACGGTATTTGAAAAGAATTCTTCGATTCGAGAAGTAATTCATCTTGCTTGTCTTGATGCACACAAGGATGCAAACTTTACAGAAGTAAAATCTACTCTTCAATCTCTTCTCAAAACTGGTTTTAATCTTTCATGTGATACGATTCCACAAAAGGAGCCCATGTTTGTTGATGGACGAACTGGCAGTATCATTGTGTCTGGCAAGAAACTTGGAACTATAGGGGAAGTTGATCATACCATTGCTGACAATTTCAAATTGAGAACGTCTGTATCTGGATTTGAAATGAAACTCACTGGATTAATATTTGACTAGAAAATAACGACATCGCCCCTAATGCACGCAGACGGACTGGGATGATGAAATATGATTTTTGGTCCACCCAGCCGTGCTACAGGGCACCCCGGTAATAGAACAAGATGAGGATTAAGGCTAATCGTACCAATGACTCTATGTGAGTCAGAACCGGGGAACATTCTTTTTTCTTAAATCTTCTAAAAATGTCTACAATCAAAAGAATTCTGTAGATTTTATGCAGAAAAGCGGTTCTATTTTCAACAATGATATGATTTTTGATTTATGCAAGAAAACAGATCTATTGATATATTTGCGTTGTATAGGTATACTATGGCAACTGCATATGTGCTAATAAATTGTGAACTTGGCTCTGAAGAATCTATCATCTCACAGCTAAAAGCAATTAACGGAGTCAAAGAAGTTCACGGTACCTTCGGGGCCTACGATATACTGGCCAAGATTGAATCTCCAACAGTAGAAGCATTAAGAGAAATAATCACTTGGAAAATTCGTAAAATAGAGAAGATTCGATCAACTCTAACCCTGATGGGAATCGAAGGTCAAAGCTAAGTCTCTACGGAGAAATCTTACCCATATTTTTGAACCCTACTTGATAGGGTATCTTAATTTTTTATGCAAAGAACTTTTAATCGTGCCATGATTTTTTGATTACATGATTATTCATTTCATTTTCTTGGTAAAAGAAGAAGATATGGACAATAGGAAATGGGAGTTTGAATACATTACAAAAATGGCACACTTTTACAAGGCTTGGATTGAAAAGACCTTCTCGCAAAATGTTGACATTCAAGTAGATGAGATGGTTGTAAGGTCTGGTGGACGCTTGAGAATTATTGATACTCCTACATTGCTTGATGACCATGCAGATAGGGGAAGAGATATTTTTCATTTTTATCTGAGTTATTCAAGGCCGCTCTGGACTGATTGTACTTGTGAAGGGTATTTTGCAGAGAATTTCGGCATGGTTCTCTGGACCAAAAGTCCGAAAAAAGACGATGTGACATTTCTAATGGAGACTAACTGTCCAAAGGTTTCCCATGAACTTGCACATGAGTTTCTAAGGAAAAAAGGATACAAAAACTACAAGGAACTAGTTCATGATATTTGGGACAAACATCTCTTTGCATCGTTACCCTTTGAGCACTATGATACAGATTACAAACAAACAGAAAAAGATGCACTCTTTGCAACTATAGATACTTCCAGTTTACGGTTATAGTATATTATCCTAGTTTTCTATTTTACCCTAAAAGACTATAAGTAAGTGCCTTGGAGTTTTTTTATGCCAGAATTCATTTGTCCTGATTGTAGTATGAAATTATTTCATGAAAATGAAACTACACTCACTGTGGAAAAACAAGTACACCTAAAATTCTGTCCTGCTAAAAAGAAGAACTAGCACTTTGTGACAGAGTATATTCTATCTTGGAAACTAGCTGTCTTGAAATCTATTTTATTTTGTGGATCTTTCTTTCTTGTTGTACTTAGTTTTTCTAATGTAACAAGTGCTTCCCCGTCAAATCCGACAGAGGATCCGAAAACTCCTTCTGAGAGCTGATTTCCATGCTCTCCTTTCTTGATATCGTCAACCATTTCATAAAACTTTACAGCCTCTCTTTTTGTTGTTGGGCCGCCTGAAGATTTGTTGAAACCAACTGCAATGTACATGCCGTTGTTTTTGACTGCAATGGGTACCTTGTAGACCTTGCCTGATTGGCCTGGAATTTTTTCATTCAATAAAATTTCACACTTGTGAAACATGCTCGAGATGTATGCGAAAAATCGATAGTTGGCATAAGTGCCAGCGGAATCTTCATGACAATCAACGAAAACCTTGTGTAAAAGTTCAAGGGCGGAATCATTCATGCTTTGCAAACGTTCTTCAATTCTGCCTTTTCTGACCAGATCTGATTTACAGTCTGCAGCAATTTTTTCTAAAATGAAAGGAGGCAGATTATAGTTTTTCAGGGTGGAAACAAAAGTTCCAGTTTTAGAGGCTCCAAATGTTGGGAAATTACCTCTACTCAATTCAGTCCACCGCTATGCATTTTTAATATTCTAAAATTCAAATCCCCACTCTCCCTAGTATCATTACTAAGTGTCTTTTTCCTTATAACTGTTAGGTCAAATAGAGATCGGATGGTGGGGCCGACCGGAATTGAACCGGCGACACACGGGTCACTACAGCTCCAAACTGTACATCATCCTTGCGTCAGTGAAGCTTGTGAAACCACTGGAGCCCTTAGCGGTGATCATGTGATCTAAACTGTCGCCATACCAGGCTAGGCTACGACCCCACGTAATGAACATAAATGCACTTGAATTTTAATTTACTTGACTTCTGAAGATTTATTGGTGCCATTGTACTCTTTTTGAGCGTTGGACTGTAAGAAAACTATCAATTATGATTTTTGTCTTTTGATAAACCATGTACAAAACTCAGATCTGAGTAACTTGGGGAGTAAAACTTGGTTCGTCCTATAATCATAATATTGGGAGCAATTCCAGTTCTTGCAGCTCTTTTCATTGTGGTTCCAACCCTTCTTCGACCTGAAATTCCAAATGTTGCAGTAAATTCTGATGATGTTATATCAATACAATACACCAAAGAGCACCTCAAAAAAATATCATTTGGTCTTACACAAAGCATTGGTGCTGACACAGCAGAGGTCTTATCAATCTCAAATGATGGTCAAACTATCTACAGTCTCACAAAAAATGGTTATTCTGAGCCTGATAAACAATATCAAATATCAAAAGATGAGGTCAAAAGACTAACTGCACTGATAAAAGAGACTGGATTTATGGATATTCCGACAACATCGTATGCAGTAAAAAGTGATCTAAACGAGTATGAAAAATATGAGATGCAAGTCACACTAGATGGCAAGTCGATCACTGTCCAATGGCCTGACCAGAATTCTACTCAGGAATTCATTCCTCCGCTGATAACTCAGGTCCAAAATAACATGGATTCCGTGATTACGGAAATAACAAAATAAATAGCCTAAGAAGCGATCAAATCTCATGATTCCGCTTTCTGGTGATTTGGGTAATACCAAAGGAGTAGTAAAGGAAAAGGTAGGATCATTTGGTACTACACGAGGAACTTCTACTCTAAAGCGTGGTTTTGCTCACATGCTAAAAAATGGAGTTGTAATGGATGTTACTACTGTTGAACAGGCCCAGATTGCAGAAGATGCTGGTGCAGTTGCAGTGATGGTTTTGGATAAACTCCCATCTGATGTTAGAAAAGCTGGCGGTGTTGCAAGAACTGCAAGCATTAGAATTATTCAAGAGATTATGGATTCTGTAACAATTCCTGTCATGGCAAAATGTAGGATAGGTCATGTATACGAGGCAATGGTTCTACAAGAAACAAATGTGGACATGATAGATGAATCCGAAGTTCTAACCCCTGCAGATGAAAATCACCACATATGGAAATGGGATTTCACAAGTCCATTTGTAAATGGTGCACGAAATCTCGGTGAGGCTCTTAGAAGAATAGAAGAAGGTGCAGCAATGATTAGAACAAAAGGAGAGCCTGGTACTGGTAATGTTGCAGAAGCAGTTATTCATATTAAAAATGTAAACACCGAATTGAGACGCATAAAATCAATTTATGATGCTGGTGATGAACAAGATTTGATAAGTGTTGCAAGAGAATTGAAAGTTTCCTACTCGCTTGTGGAAGAGACTGCAAGTTTGGGTAGATTACCAGTTGTTAATTTTGCAGCGGGAGGAATTTCAACTCCAGCAGATGCTGCATATCTTATGACTTTGGGTTGTGATGGGGTGTTTGTAGGATCTGGAATATTCAAAGCTGATGATGCAAAAGAGAGAGCACAAGCAATAGTTTTGGCAACAACTTTCTGGGAAGATCCAGATAAGGTAAAAGAAGCACAAAAAATGATTGATGAGAGACAATCCATGTTGGGATTAGATACAAAGAATCTTGAGCTTCGAATGCAAGAACGTGGTAGTACAGCATGAGCGGCATTAACATAGGAATTTTGGCAGTTCAGGGAGATGTTGCAGAGAATGTTCTTGCTACAAAGATGGCAATTGAAGAACTAGGTATGGAAGGTATCGTGACTGAAGTTAAAACTCCTGAACAAATATCTGATCTTGATGGATTGGTAATACCAGGTGGGGAAAGCACTGTGATAGGTACACTTTCTCTAGTGAATGGATCATTGAAAAAAATTAAAGAAAAAATTGCAAGTGGAATGCCTGTATTTGGAATATGTGCAGGAATGATAGTACTCTCAAAAAAGGCAAAAGACAGAGTGGTTGGTGAAATGGATCAACCATTGTTGGATTTTCTTGATGTCAAAATAGAACGAAATACCTTTGGCAGACAAAAAGATTCATTTGAATCTGAGATATCGATGGATAAAATCGGACTCTTCAAGTTTCCAGGTGTGTTTATTCGTGCACCGTCTATTGTAGAAGCAGGAAAAGATGTGGAAATACTGTCAAAGTTTAATGAAAAAATAATTGCAGTAAAACAAGGAAACATCATAGGTACTGCATTTCATCCTGAGCTTACAGGAGACATTTCTCTTCACAAATACTTTGTAAGTCTGATTAAAAAGAAGAACTAGAATACCGTTTATATTAAATTCAGGTTAGTTGTATGTTGTAATGGAAATAGAGACAACTCCTGAACTGGTTTCCAAAGTTTACAAAAAAATTGAAGATAACATTTCAAAATATAGAAAACTAGTCAACAGACCACTTACTTTGACTGAAAAAATTCTTGTTGGCCATCTTGATGATATTGAAAGTGCAAAAGATCTAGAATCTGGCAAAAGCTATTCGCTTCTAAGGCCAGATAGAGTTGCATTACAAGATGTTACAGGACAAATGGTGATTTTACAATTCATGCAATCAGGTCTCAAGCGAAGTACACTTCCAACAACTGTTCACTGTGACCATCTCATTAGGGCCAAAGTTAATGGAGATGTAGACATTAAAGTTGCACTCGATGAAAATAGTGAAGTATACAAATTTCTTGAATCATCTTCAAGAAAATATGGAATAGGATTCTGGAAGCCTGGTGCAGGAATTATTCATCAAGTTGTATTAGAAAATTATGCCTTCCCTGGTGGACTAATGATTGGAACTGATTCTCATACACCAAATGCAGGTGGACTAGGCATGCTTGCTGTTGGAGTGGGAGGACTGGATGCAACAGAAGTGATGGCAGGATTTCCATGGGAACTCTTGTATCCAAAAAGAATTGGTATACACCTAAAGGGTGAGCTAAATGGATGGGTTGCTCCAAAAGATATCATATTGTATGTGGCATGGAAGCTTACAGTATCTGGCGGAACAAACGCCATTGTAGAATACTTTGGTCCTGGTACCAAATCAATTAGTTGTACTGGAAAAGCAACCATAACAAACATGGGTGCAGAAATTGGAGCAACATGTTCAGTATTTCCATATGATGAAAGAATGGAAGTTTATCTAAAATCAACTAATCGTGGGCAGATTGCAGATCTTGCAAATGCTCACAAAGACATTCTTGTTGCAGATCCTGAGGTTGAACAAAATCCAGAAAAATATTTTGATAAAGTAATAGAAATTGATCTATCTACACTAGAACCATACATTGCAGGTCCTCACACACCAGATCTTGCAAGACCAATATCTGCACTTGCAGAAGATGTAATGAAAAACAAGTATCTTGATAGTATCTCTGTAGCTCTTATTGGTAGTTGTACAAATTCATCTTATGAAGACATGACAAGAGCTGCATCTATTGCAGAACAAGCAAAATCTCATGGAATGAATGTCAAGATTCCTCTTCTTGTAACTCCTGGTTCAGAACAAATCAGAGCAACAATTGAACGAGATGGGCAGATGCATATTCTAAATGAGATTGGTGCAACTGTACTAGCTAATGCTTGTGGGCCGTGTATTGGACAATGGAATAGACCTGAGATAAAACCCGGAGAACCAAATACTATTGTTACTTCATTTAACCGAAATTTCCCTGGACGTAACGATGGTAGGCGAGAGACAATGGCCTTTATGGGTAGTCCTGAGTTGATTGTAGCCCTTGCTCTTGGTGGGAGATTATCGTTTAACCCTCTAAAAGATACTCTAAAAGGATCTGATGGAAAAGAGTTCAAGTTAGAACCACCGAAAAAAGCACCAGAGGTTCCGACAAAAGGATTTTCAAATATAGGACAAATCTATGTCCCACCTGCTACAAATCCTGATGATGTTGAAGTTGTCATAAATCCTTCAAGTGGAAGATTACAAAAGTTGGCACCATTTACAAAATGGGATGGTAAAGATTTTGTAGACTTGCCACTTTTGCTAAAGGCAAAAGGCAAATGCACAACAGATCACATCTCACCAGCAGGTGCATGGTTATCATTGCGTGGACATATTGATAAAATCAGTGATAACATATTCCTTGGTGCAGTAAATGCATTTACAAATGATGTTGGCAAAGGAAAGAACGAACTAAATGGAAACACAGAATCGTTTCCAGTTATAGCAAGACAATACAAAGAGAAAGGTCTCAAGTGGGTTGTAATAGGTGATAACAATTACGGGGAAGGAAGTAGCCGGGAACATGCTGCCATGTCACCACGATATCTTGGGTGTGCTGCAGTTATTGCACGAAGTTTTGCACGTATACATGAAACCAATCTAAAAAAACAAGGAGTACTTGCACTCACCTTTGTTAATTCATCTGATTATGATAAAGTTCAGGAGACTGATAAAATAAGCATACTTGATTTATCTCAAATGCAACCTGGAAAAAATATCAAATGTATACTAAACCATGCAAACGGGACAAAAGATGAGATTGCACTCAAGCATTCGTATAATGTCTTTCAGATACAATGGTTCCAAGCAGGTTCTGCTTTGAATATATTGCGTGAAAGAGAAGCCCAGGCCAACTAAAGAACTAATAGTTTGGATGACGTTATTTTCTATCAATGAGCCATACTTTTGATCCTAACGAACTCTACAATAGGGTGGTACACTATTACATTGACAAAAAGGGCTATTCAAAAGATAAAGCAAATCAAATTGCCCGCAAGGTGGTGGAGCGGGAAAAAAGTAGGTATACATGTAAAAATGTCAACTGTGGCCATGGACTAGACGATCACATCAGACACAATGAAACCTGTCTTGTTCTTGATTGTGAATGCAGAAAATTTGTTAGTTAGATATTTGTAACAACATTTTTCCAAACTGGTTGCTTTCTTCCATTCTCTGATGTGCTTTTTTCACATCTTTCAAATCAAATACGCTGTCAATCACAGGTCTGATCTTTTTTAATTTCATAAACTTGTGTAATGCAACAAGCTGTGACTTTGATCCTAGATATACTCCAATTATCTGAGCCTCTTTGCTGTACAACGATCTAATGTTTACTATTGCTTCTCCTCCTGTTGTGGTTCCACATGCAACCATTCTTCCCTTTACTTTTAGTACTTCAAGGCTTACGGGCCATGTCTTTGCTCCTACATGATCAATTACTGCATCTACTCCTACTTGATTTGTAAATTTTAGAACCTCGGATGTTACATCTTTGATGTTTCTATCTATGACAAAATCTGCTCCAAGTTTTTTTGCAAACATAGCTTTGTTCTTGTCTGATGCAATGGTGATGATCTTCAAACCTTTTGCTTTTGCAAGCAAAATTGCAGCAGAACCCACTCCACTGTTTGCACCCCACACCAAAACAATGTCATCTTTTTTACATCTTGATTTTTCTAACATGTTCCAAGCTGTGAGATATGAGACATTGATTGAGGCAGCCTCTTGGTCTGAGAACCAGTCTGGTTTTTTTATTATGTTCTTTTTTGGAACTTGAATGATTTCGGCATAACCTCCTTTGTATTTTCCAAATCCGCCAATGATTCCAAAAGATACTCGTGAAACATTACTGTCAATTGCGGGATATATGATGACCTTGTCGCCTTTCTTGAAACCTCCAAATCTATCTATCAGAGTTCCACTAACATCGCAACCAAGAATGTGTGGGAATTGTACTGTCTTACCAGAAATTCCATTTCTTACCCAAATGTCCAAGTGATTGACTGCACAATAATTCACTTTGACTAACACATGTCCTTTTTGGGGAACAGGATCTGGAGTTTCTTCATACGACAAGACCTCTGGCCCTCCATGTTTTCTGATGATTACAGCCTTCAACTCTTTGTGAAAGATAAAATTATTATTTAAAGAACGCCTCAAACGTACATACGATAACACAAAAGAAAACTTGTTAAACTATGAATCATGTAAAATTGTAATTGACAAAACTCAAAATTCTTGCATTTGCTGGAAGCACACGTGTTGATTCGTTTAATAAAAAACTAGTCAAAATTGCAGCAGCTGGTGCAATAGAAAACAGTGTAGATGTCACTGTAATTGATCTTCGAGATTATACTATGCCGCTTTACGATGGGGATCTGGAACAACAGCAAGGACTTCCGTCTAATGCACGCAAGCTAAAGGACTTGATGTTATTGCATCAGGGCTTTCTAATTTCATCACCCGAATACAACAGTTCTATCTCAGGTGTTCTAAAAAATACGATTGATTGGGTATCTAGACCAGTTGAAGGTGAAGAACCTTTGGCTTGTTTCAAGGGCAGGGTTGCAGGAATAATGAGTGCATCTCCTGGAGCCCTTGGAGGTCTTCGTGGATTGGTTCACGTACGTGCAATTCTTGAAAATATTAGTGTCATTGTAATCCCAGATCAGATTGCCGTAGCAAAAGCACATGAAGTATTCAATGCTGATGGAACACTACGCGACAAAAAACAAGAAGACCAAGTAAAAAAGATTGGCGCCAATGTTGCCAAGTTGTTAGTAAAATTGGCCTGACAAATAGACAATTTCATCAAATCTTTATTCTATTTACAGAAAAAACTTTTGTTATTTTGCACTTTGATCCAATTGGATAATTCCAAAAATATTTCCCTCTGTATCCATGCATGTTGCAAAATATCCTACACTTGGAATTGGCATTTTTGGTATTAGCACTTGGCCACCACTTGATTGGATCTTCCTTGTATATTCATCAAGGGAGGGAACCTCGATTGTATTTGTCATGCCTATCTGTCCTGGCATCCTTCTTGCCATACCACCATTAATTCCTGGTTTGCTATCATCTCCAGTTTTTATCATCCAATATTCCATTGGACCGTCCCATTTCTCAAATTTCCATTCAAATACTTCTTGATAGAATTTTTGAGCCCTCTCTGGGTTGTCAGAAGGGATATCAAAATGTGTAATTCGTGGCATGTGCAGAAGGTATACTGTATATTATTTAAGTTCTAATTTGAATTCTTTTTTCTAGACGATGTTATGCATGGCTTTGAGATCTTTTGCAAAGAGTTCCAAGCTTGTTGGAATTGTAATCTCTACAGTATCTTTTAGTGATAGATTCATACTTTTTTTCTTGTTCCATACTTCGGAATTAAATTCAGTTATTTCTTTTGTATGCTTTGTCCAGTCTTCATGACCTTCAGGCTCTGCAAATTTTTCATGATGTATAGTATTTTTAGAATAAAGATTCTGCCATAGATAGTCTGTGATAAATGGTGTAATTGGAGCAAGCAGTGTCAAAACTGAAGATAATACCTTGTGAAGTGTAAATATTGCTCCATCTCGTTCTTCTTCTGTAAATCCTGAACTGTATGCTCTTCCCTTTACCATCTCAATATAGTGTGCAGCAAAAAGATTCCAGATGAATTCTCTTAATGCAGTGGCAGGTATAAAGAAATTGTACTCCTTGTATCCCTTCTTGCATTCTGCAATTACCTTGTCAAGCTCAGAGAGTATCCATTTATCAGAAGGACTTAGTTTTCCAGATTCTATCACTGGAAATCCGGAAAGAAATCTTGAAACATTCCAAAGTTTGCTTAAAAATTTCCTAGTTGTCTCTATTTTTTGCTCAGAACATCTAAAATCGTATCCTAGATTAATTTCGCTTGCACTCCAGAACCTGAATGTATCTGCACCAAATTTTTGTATTATTGGAAGTGGATCAATTACATTACCCTTACTTTTACTCATTTTTGCACCATGTTCGTCTACACCATATCCCATTATCCATGCATCACTCCATGGCGTCTTGCCAGTGAGTTGTTCACATCGTAATATGGTATAGTATAGCCATGTGCGGACAATGTCTTTTGATTGGGGTCTTATGGTAGTAGGATATGTTTTTTTGAAAAATTCTTCATCTTGTTTGTATTTTGTAATATACAGAGGTGATACACTCGAGTCCATCCAGGTGTCAAATGTACGTTGTTCACCTACAAATTCCGTAAAACCACACTTGGTACAGTTTGATATTGGACTGGGGTCTTTCCATGGTCTATAGTATTTTCCAGGTTCTGGTACGTGTGGCTCGTTGCACTTTTTACAATACCATATGGGTATCTCTGTACCATAGAATCTTCTTCTTGAGATTGGCCAATCAATTGATATTGATTCCAGCCAGTTCATCAAGATCTGCTTGTGCATTGCAGGATGAAAATCAATTTTTGAACCAAGTTCTCTTATTTTGTCAACTGAATCTTTTTGTTTCAGATAATATTCTTCCATGGAAATAATTTCAATTGCGGTTTTGCTTCTCTCGGATATGGGAGTTCGATGGTTAATGTTATCTATTTTTTCTACTAGGCCTTGGTTTTGTAAATCTTCAATTATTTTTTCTCTTGCTTGTTTTACCTTTAGACCTGCATATGGTCCTGCAACCTCTTTCATTCTACCATTCATTCCTACTACAGCAATCTCTTCTAGCTTGAGATCTCTAAATAATGCAACATCATTTTGATCACCATAGCTGCAGACCATCACTGCTCCAGAACCAAATTCTTTTTCAGCAGAAGGGTGTGGCTTTATCTCTACTTCCCTGTTTATCAGAGGGATGATGACTTTTTTCCCAATTACATCTGTATATCGTTCATCCTCTGGGTTGACAATCACTGTTTGACATGCACATAGAAGCTCTGGTCTAGTACTTGCAATGATTATTGTTTTGTCTAGTTCCTTTACCTTAAACTTCATGTGGACTAGCTTGGTGGGAATATCTTCATAGATAATTTCAGCATCTGCTATGGTGGTACCTGTAACCCAATCGTAGTTGTTGGGTCTGTTTGCAAGATAGATTTGTTCTCTCTTCCACATGTCGATGAATGTAGATTGAGTTAGGGTACGATATTTCTCAGAATCTGTTCTATAGTATTCTGCAAAATTGCCACTAAGGCCAAGACTCTTCATGATTTGTATCATCTCTGCCTCCAAATCATCTAGTGCTGTTGCACAAAGCTTGAGAAATTCTCCTCTATCTGTCTCATGCATCCTAATTCCATGTTTTTTCTCAGTGTACATCTCAACAGGAAGACCGTTTCTGTCAATTCCTATTGGGAATAGAACTTTTTTTCCAAACATTCTTGCTGTTCTTGCAATCATGTCTATCTGAGCATAGTGTGATGCAGCGCCAATGTGCCATGGTCTTCCAGATGGATAAGGTGGAGGAGTGTCAATTACAAACACGTCTCCCTCTGGTTTGAAATCGTAAATATGAGACTCTTCCCATTGTTTTAAAATTTGTTTTTCAATCTCAGGATTCCATGCAGTTTCCTTGATAGTTGGTTCCATGTCTAGATCTTTGAAATTTGTGATATAATGTGGGCTCCTTTGTTATAGCCCTCGTAAATGTAGACACCAACAGCTTCAATATTTTTTGGCATCTTTGGAACAAGTAGTTTGATTAATTCTGTGGACAAGTTTTCAACAGTTGCCTCACCCTTTAAGAGATAAGTTGTATTCTTTGGAACTTGGAGATTGAATCTTCCTTTTGGACCGTCAAATCCAATGTTATAGTGTTGGTCGTCTTCTTTCATGAGGTATCTTTCATTAATGAAAAATTTGTGATCTAAAACTGAGATAACTTCCTTGATTATCTTCTTTGCTTCTCCAAAGTCCATCAACAAGTTGTTCTTCATTTCTCCTACTAGTTCTACTGTAACTGATGATGTATGACCGTGTAGAATAGAACATTTTTCAACCAGAGGCAATATGTGTGCATAATCAAATGCAAATGAAGGATCCTCCATGAATATAGAGCCTGTCTGTACCTCCTGAGTCTTGTAGAGGATTATGTCTTGTAGCTCTGATAATCTTGCTGCAAATTTTGGATGGCCTAATGCAATTATCTTGACATCAGACAATTCTGCCTTGAGTTCTTTGTATTTTGCAATATCTATTTCAGTATCTATTACTTCGATTAGCCCCTTGTCTGTCTTGAAATCAACGTTTATCTTTTTTCCATTTTTTAGGGTTATGGGATAATCATACTGATATTCCATTTGTAAAAATTCCAGCATTTGTGCTATTGAAAGCTCAGTCCTACTTTTCAAAAGATTTCCTTTACCATCAATGTACTTGAAATCTGAATCCAAAATTGTAGAACCTGTTGACATTTGAAAAATTCTGCTCAATCCGTATATAAATTCTGTACAGGTGTCATGGCAGTACTTACTTTAGTGAATTCAGAGTTCTTGCAAGGGATACATCATTTTGTGTTATTCCGCCCGCATCATGAGTCACCAAGTCTACTGAAATCTTGTTGTAGACATTGAACCATTCTGGATGATGATTCATTTTTTCAATGTGTATTGCTGCCTTGCACATAAAACCAAATGCTTCGATAAAATCGTCAAATACAAAGTCTTTGTGTAGTTTTCCATTTGCCACACTCCATCCTTGTAACCCCTGCAATTCTGCTTTGATCTGTTCTTCAGTTAGTTTGAACATTCTCTTACAACTTTTTACAGAATCCTATATTTAACTCTCAAAATGAGTCTATTGTGAAAATGGTACCTGTACTGTCAGAACTTGAAAGAGAATTGCATACACAAATGGTTCAAGCAATTGAAAGTGTCAAAGACTCTGGAAAAATGGGAATATCATTTTCTGGCGGTGTTGATAGTTGTCTTTTGGCAAAAATTTGCCAAGACTTGGGTTATGATGTACTGCTTTTCACAATGGGTTTTGAGGATTCACATGATGTAGAATTTTCAAAAAGAATGGCAAAAGTGCTTGGCATGAATCATGAAGTGGAAATAATCTCTGAGGCAACATTTTCTAATGTTGCCAAAAAGATCTGGGATGAAATCAATGTAGATAACTTGTCTTGGAACGAAAATTGTATTGCATTTTACTATGTAGCAAAACTTGCACAAAAACACAAAGTTACCAAGGTGATGACTGCTAATGGAATTGATGAGCTATTCTGTGGGTATAATGCATACAGGGATTCAATTCTGGAAGGACAAGATGCTGTGCTTGGTATGATAGAAGACAAGATACTAAATGAAACAAGAATGATGAAGGCAGTAAATCAAATTGCATCTGAATTTGGTGTCAATATTGTCCAGCCGTTTTTATCCAAAGAGTTTATAGAATTTGCAAAAGCCATTCCGTTGGAATATAAAATAAAAGACAAGGATGACTTGGTCAGAAAACATCTTGTTAGAAAACTTGCAGTATCGATTGGGGTTCCAGAAGAGTCTGCATTAAAGCTCAAAAAAGCAATGCAGTATGGTTCTTTGATTCACAAAAATCTGTTGAAAGTCAAGAAAACTTGGAACATGAATTTTTGACCTTGCTTGATACATTCTTGATTATATCCAATGATGCACCAAGGTGGTTTTCAGGAATGAAAATTTTGTCTATTTCTTCACCAGTTAGATGAGACGAAAATGCCACGTCATTTTTTATTGCTTCTCTAAATTCTGTTCCGTCTTCTGAGGATGCAAATGCTACTCGTTGTATGTCTCGATATGCCTCAAATCTTGGAACTCCTTTCTGTATTAATGCATCAAGGACAAATTCTGCAAATATCTGACCTCTTGTTATTTCTAGATTTTGTCTTATCATGTCCTCATTTACAAATAATGAACTAATGATTCTTGTCATGGTTTCAAGCATCTCGTCGAGTAAAATGGAACTTGTTGGAATGATAAATCGCTCATTTGCAGAATTTGACAAGTCTCTTTCATGCCATAATGATATGTTCTCAAACGCCACTGGTATCTGACTGCGTAATAATCTTGAAAGTGATGTAACACGTTCACTCTTTACAGGATTTCTCTTTACTGGAACTGCACTACTTCCCATCTGACCTTTCTTGAAAGACTCTGCAACCTCGCCAATCTCAGTTCTTTGGAGATTGCGGATCTCTATGGCAATTTTTTCAAGTGTAGATCCAACCAAAGCCATGTAAAAGATGAATTCTGCATATCTTTCACGTGCAACTATCTGGGTTGTTACATCTGCAGGGTACAGTTCAAGCTTTTGTGCTACTCTTTTTTGTACCTCCAAAGCTTTTGCACCCATAAGAGAACCAGTTCCAACAACACCAAGTGTCTTACAAATCAAGATTCTTTTCTTAATCTCTTCAATTCTTTCTACATGTTTTGACATTTCAAGTGACCAGTTTGCAAATTTTAAACCAAATGAAATGATGCTTGCATGTTGACCATGAGTTCTACCTACTGCTGGTAATCCCTTGTACTTGATTGCCTGGTTTGCTAAAATGATAGCTAGTTTTGCAACCTTTGGCTCTATGATTCGTAAAGTATCACGAATCTGCAATGAATTGCTTGTATCAACTAGATCATTACTTGTCAAACCATAGTGTATCCAAGGTTTTGCAGAAGGTTTGCAAATTTCACTGAGAGCTTCTACTAATGCTGCCGTATCATGATCACTTTTTGCCTCTAATTGTTTTACTCTTTTTATTGAAATCTTGCCAGATCTTGCCATCTTTGATATGTTCAAAGCTGCATCCTTTGGAATCATCCTTATCTCTGACTGAGACAAGGCAACTGCCGCTTCAATATCTAGCTGATACGTTATCTTTTTCTGATCGTCAAAAATCTCCTTCATTTCATCAGTACCATAACGGCCACTATCTATTGGAAGAATTGGCATGTTTGGGATCAGTTGATCAAGGAAAATAAATCTACTTGTATGAATTTGGATTGAGATCGACACTTTTTTCTATACTTGCGAACAAATCAAATCTATGGACTCGGATAAAAAACTAGAAAAAAATAACCCCGAAAACAAAATCAATGATGATAAACCAGATGATGCTGTTTTACTTGACGGAAAGACATTGCATGATTTGTATCGGCATACTGCCAAGTTGATTAAATGATTGTCTGATCGTATACTCATGATTTAAATTGTGTCCGAATGCCTTTTTTCGCAGAAAGCAATGTCATCACTAATTCCAAAGAAAATACGTGAAATGGAATATCGTATAGAGGCTGATCCGTCAAAAGGTATGAAAGTTCCAGTAACAATTTACGCTGATGAAAAATTATTGCAAAAAATGCTTACAGACAGAACAATTCAGCAAGCAGTAAATGTATCCACAATCCCTGGAGTTCTCAAACACGTTGTGGTTCTTCCAGATGGTCATGAAGGTTATGGGTTTCCTGTTGGTGGAGTAGCTGCTATGGATGCCGAAGAAGGCATGATAAGCCCAGGAGGTGTAGGATATGATATCAACTGTGGTGTAAGGCT
>JAGWHQ010000020.1 GCA_028866655.1 Nitrososphaerota archaeon | reverse complement strand
TGGAAGACATTGCCATATCCATCAAAGTTCCACAAAGTGGAAAAGACACATGACCCAAGACTAGAAAACATGCCAGGATCTGTTGCAGCAGACATGGCAAATGAAATGATAAACGCTTCAACTCACAAGGATGTCACCAGAATATCAGGCTCGCTAAATATTGTCTCAGAAAAGTTTCACATCATGAACACAAATGGAGTTGACTGCTCTGATGATGCGACATTCATATCTGGAACAATCAATACAGAATCCCAAACTGGAGGCCTTCCTGTCAGCGGAATCGGTGCATCTTGCGCAAGAACACTGGATAATTTTTCTGCACATACAATTGGCAATGATTCGCGTGAAATGTGTGTAGGATCAGTCAACCCAAAAAAAATCGAACAGGACTCGTATGATATCATATTTGAGCCGTATGCATTTGGAGAGCTGTTGGCATTTGTCTTTTCTGCAAACTGTGGTCTAAAGACATATTCTGAAAAACGAAGTTGTTTTGCAGACAAGATGGGAGAAAAGGTCTCAACTGAGAATTTTACATTATCCGACGACCCCCACAGCCCAGATGGAATTGGCAGCAAGTCATTTGACGATGAGGGAACCTCAACTGTACCCCAGTTTTTTATAAAATCTGGTATTCTCTCAGGATTATACTCGGACTCTTTTGAGGCATTCAAAAATGGCAAGGTATCCAGTGGAAATGCAGCAAGGCCTGGCTCACCAATGGGAAGACAAGCAATGCCAATACCAGTTCCACTTAGCCACAATATCAAAGTGATAAATGGAGATTTTACAAAAGACGAGATTGTAAAAAACACAAAAAAAGGCATCTTAGTTGGCAGGCTTTGGTACACATATCCGGTAAACCCAGAGCAGGGAGACTTTTCCTGCACTGCACGAAGCGGAATAAAAATAATTGAAAACGGAGTGCCAAGTCCTGCCAAGTCTGTAAGAATAGTTCACAACCTCAAGACGCTACTGCAAAACATTTCAGCAATAGGAAATGATTCAAAAAACATTCTCCAGTGGGGCGCTATTCCTGCAATAACTCCAACTGTTAGGGCAGATTCAATCCAAGTATCGCCACTCTAAAGGTCAGGCAAGACAAACTGCATGCCAATTCCTATTGCATACAAGACAAGCAACATCACACCAGAACGTAGGCCAAGTTTATTTTTGAACATTGGAATCAAGGCAATTATTGTAATTGCAGTGACAAGAATCATTTGGTTTTCAAGTAGTTGCGTGTTTGCAATCTTGACAGTCAAACCCTGGTAACTCATTGCAGCAAAGATTGCAACAGAGAGAAGTAGCGTATTATTCAAGATCTTGGAACCCAGAACATTTGCAACTGCAATAGATGCCCCATTTGCACCCTTTCTTGCCAAAAGTATCAGGGATATTTTTTCAGGCATTTCACCTGCAATTGGACTGACAATTACTGCAAGTACTACAACAGATACCCCAAGGTCAACTGAGACACCTTCCAAAGCATGCACAAATGGCTCAGCCCCTACAAATATCCCAACAGTTCCTGCAACAAAAAGAACCATTGCCCTTGCAAAGTGTTTTTTTGGCTGGGCATTTGGGGTATCATGCAAGTTTTTCCCAAGCGAGGCTTGCTTTTCCTTTTTCATCTCTCTGAAAGCAAGCAAGAGATATGTGGAAAACAATCCAGCAAATATTATTCCGTCAATTGCAGTATAACCATCAAGGAATAACAAGGCACCAACAACAGCTGTTATTACAAGAAATATTTTGTCAAGCTTGAACTCTTTAACATCAATGAATTTTTGCGGATATTTTGATAGTCTAGTTGTTGCAATTATCAACATGATTGCAAGACCCAGTGTCATCATGAACAAGTTGCTTCCAAGTGCAGAACCAATTGCAGTACCATACGAGCCATCCTTTGCAGCTGCTACAACAATTCCTATCTCAGGCAATGTTGTTGCAATGCTAAGCAATGTCCTTCCAACAAATCTTCCACCCCATCTTTCTGCAAGATGTTCTGCACCAGATGACAAGAGCCAGCTTGCAAAGACAAGCTCGCCCAGCCATCCAAACAGAAACAAGAGGTTATCCGCCAATGAACCATTCTTGTAGATATAGTGCTATTATTTGTGGCGATGATATTTCCTAATCTTTTACTATAATCATAGTAAGAGTTGATTTGATTCCTTCCAGTTTTCTTACCTGTGTTGTTATTGTCTCCCTCAATGTCTCCATTGATTCAGACTCTAATACCATCAATACATCATATACGCCATACACAGGATAGACTTCTTTTACATATGGAAATTTTTTTATCTCGTTTACAATATCGAGTTCCTTTCCAAGTTCTGCATTTATCAAAACAAATGCGCTGTGCATAAAGAAATTGTATCCGTCTAGAATAAAAACAAATGGAATTTGTTCAAAAAAGCTAGCGCCAAGCTCAAAAAATCCACCTAGCTAGAATTAATAAGGTATAGTACGGTATAAGTACCGTAACATGAAGTCAAGAATGACCTACATATCAGTCGAGGTGGCAGACCACTTTTCAGACTTTATCATAAAGCGAGACGAGCAGGTGCTTGACGCCGTAAAGACAAGGGCAAGGGACTTTAGCACCATATCTATCCTAAAGTTACTCTACCAACTGCGGTGCAACCCAATGACTTTCTCAGAACTGTATGTAAAATCAAACATACGCATGAAGAGGTCTTTTCTGAACTACCTGCACCTATGCACATCATACAACTTTATCAAAAAAGAGCCAAGGGGATCAAACATGGTATACTCCATAACAGACAAGGGAGGAGTTATGTTGGATCTATTCATGCAAAAAAACAACTGATTTCATAATTCTTTTATTCTAATCAAATTGAGTTAAAGATCCGTTGACAATAACCTACAAGGATGCAGGAATTGATATTCAAAAAATAAAGCAGAGCCAGCAGAGCATTGGAAACCTAATTGCATCAACTCATAGATTGCAAAAGAAAGCAAAGACAATGTCTGGCTTTGGTCACTATGCAGGAATTGTAGAGATACCAGGAGGTACACTGCTTGCAACCCATACTGATGGAGTTGGAACAAAAGTAATAATTGCACAGATGATGAAAAAATATGACACTATTGGAATTGACTGTGTTGCAATGAATGTAAATGACATAATCTGTACGGGTGCAGTTCCAATATCTTTTGTAGATTATATCGCAGCAAACAAAAATGATCAAAAAATATTCAATCAGATAGTAAAGGGTCTAGTCACTGGTGCAAAAGAGGCTGAAGTCCCAATCGTCGGAGGAGAGACTGCAATACTTCCAGATTTAATTGCGGGAAAAAACTTTTCATTTGATCTGGCAGGAATGGTCGTAGGAATTCTCAAAAAAAGCGACATGATTCTAGGTGATAAAATAAAGACAGGAGATATTATCATTGGAGTAAGTAGCAGTGGTCTTCACTCAAACGGATACTCTCTTGCACGCAAGGCATTATTTCCAAAATATTCCATACGAGACAAAATAAAGGGTGTCGGAGTCTTGGGAGATGCACTACTTGCACCAACTGAGATATACGTAAAACCAGTCTTGCAGGCAATCAAGGAATGTAAGATTCATGGTCTTGCACACATAACAGGCGGTGCATTCACCAAACTTTTGAGGCTAAAAAAGACAGGATTTCTACTTGATGACATCCCAGATGCGCCCCAGATATTCCAGCAAATTCAAGACCAGGGCATAAAAAGAGAAGAGATGTACAAGACGTTTAACATGGGAATAGGATTCTGTCTGGTTGCGCCAAGTAGTGAGGCAGAAAAGATTTCCAAGATATTCAAAAAACATGGATTTGTATCTGGTCAGATTGGTAAAATCATAGAGAAAAAGGGCGTCTATATCGACAAGCTAAAGATAGCATAAACCAGATTAGGATTTAATACCCAAATTAGTTCAAACAAGGCGTGCAAAGAGCTGAAGTAACATTTGAGGATGCATGCAAAGAAATTTGCACCAGTCTTCTTGCAATTCCCAGTCCTACCGACAAGGATGTAAAAAAAGAGGTCAAGCGAATTTGCATAAAATACGCACTGGAACGAATTCCAAGAAATTATGAAATACTTGCATTTGTCACAGGGGCAGAGTACATCAAACTGCAAAAGGCGTTGATACGAAAACCTGTCAAGACAGCATCAGGTGTTGCAGTAATTGCGCTAATGCCAAAACCATATGCATGTCCGCATGGAAGATGCAGTTATTGTCCAGGTGGAATCGAATACAATTCTCCCAACAGCTACACAGGAAGGGAACCTTCTACTCAGAATGCAATTTTAAACAGTTACGATCCAAAAAGGCAAATTCTTGATAAACTAGAGCACTTGATTGCATATGGACATGATTCCACAAAACTAGAACTTGTCATAGTTGGCGGAACATTTCTTTTCATGCCAAAAAGTTACCAGGTTGATTTTATAAAATCATGTTATGATGCATTAAACGGATTTGACTCACAAGATTTGGAATCTGCCAAAAAGAATAATGAAAAGGCAAATTTCAGAAATGTAGGATTTACAATAGAGACCAAACCAGACTATTGCAAAAAAGAGCATGTAGACTGGATGCTAGATTACGGAGTAACACGAGTTGAGATTGGAGTGCAGAGCCTTCATGAGAAAGTATACGAGATTGTAAACAGGGGACACACTTATCACGATGTCACAGAGTCATTCCAGATATCAAAAGATTCAGGATACAAGATAGTTGCACACATGATGCCAGGCCTTCCATCCATGACCCCCGAGCAAGACATACAAGACTTTCAGAAATTGTTTGCAGACCCGGAGCTAAGACCTGACATGCTCAAGATCTATCCAACTCTAGTTTTAGAGGATACTCCTCTTTATGCAACATACAAGCAAGGAAACTTTACGCCATATTCTGATGACGAGATGGTTCGAGTACTCACAGAGATTAAGAAAATAATTCCAAGATGGACAAGAATAATGAGGGTTCAAAGAGAGATATCATCAGACCAGATACTTGCAGGACCAAAACTTGGAAACCTAAGGCAGATAGTGCAGCAAAACCTAAAGAAGCAAAACATTTCTTGCAAGTGCATCAGGTGCAGAGAGGCAGGACTCTCAGAGGGTACAACAATTAACATGGATGATATCAAGATGCACAGAGAAAATTATGACTCTTCAGGTGGTAACGAGGTCTTTTTGTCATATGACGATTCTAATGATAAAATATTTGGATTTTTGAGACTGCGAAAACCAAGTGCAATGGCACATAGAAGCGAGGTCACAGAAAACACATGCATAGTTAGAGAGCTACACGTTTATGGAAAATCATTAAAACTTGGAGAAAGAGAAAATGACAGCATCCAGCACTTGGGCCTTGGCAAGAACCTGATGAATGAGGCAGAAAAGATTTCATCAGAAGAGTTTGACGCAAAAAGATTGCTAGTAATCAGCGCAGTTGGCACAAGAGAATATTATAGAAAGATTGGTTACACCCAGCTTGGACCATACATGTCAAAGGATTTGAAATAATGGAAGAAGAACAGCAGATAATCGGCAGAGGAACATGGATTGACAAACTTGCAGATGAGCTGCTGCAAAGAGAAAAGGCACTTGGAAGAAAGACAGATCTGCTCAGAGTTGAAAGTGGCCTTGGCGCATCAGGAATACCACACATTGGAAGTCTAGGTGACGCAGTAAGGGCATATGGTGTCAAGATGGCACTAGAAAATTTTGGTTACAAATCTGAACTTATTGCATATTCTGATGATCTAGATGGCCTGCGCAAAATTCCAGAAGGATTGCCCGAGTCTTTAAAGGAGCACATTGGAAAACCAGTCTCGTTTATCCCAGACCCGTTTGGATGCCATGACTCTTACGGATTACACATGAGCAGTATACTATTAGATGGTCTTGACAAGCTTGGAATCAAGTACAAGTTCCAGCGAGGTGTAGACACTTACAAAAATGGATTGCTAAAAGATCAGATTCATACAATTTTAATCAACAGTAAAAAAATTGGCGAACAGATTGCAGAGATGGTAGGCCAGGAAAAATACCAGGAAGTTGTGCCATATTTCCCAGTCTGTGCAAACTGTGGAAGACTGTACACGGCAGTTGCATACGAGTATCTTGTAGATGAGAAAAAGATCAAGTACAGATGCTCTGATGCAACAATTGGCTCAAAACCAGTAAAAGGATGTGGTCATGAAGGTATTGCAGACATCACAAAAGACTTGGGCAAGTTGCCATGGAAAGTAGAGTTTGCAGCAAGATGGAGTGCATTTGATATCAGATTTGAGGCATATGGAAAAGACATCATGGATTCAGTCAAGGTAAATGACTGGGTATCTGAGAATATTCTCAACTTTCCAGCACCAACCCATGTAAAATACGAAATGTTTCTTGATAAGGGAGGAAAAAAGATATCAAAGTCACTTGGAAATGTCTTGACATCACAGGCCTGGCTTCGATATGGCACACCAAAGACAATTTTGCTTTTACTCTACAAGAGAATCACAGGTGCTCGCGAAGTAGGAATTGATGACATACCTGCACTGATGGATGAATATAATGAACTTGAGAATATCTATTTTGGAAAAATAAAACTAGACAATGAAACCAAGGTGGTAAGATCAAAGGGACTATACGAGTATGTCAATTTGCTAAACCCATCAAAGATGCAAAGACCATATGTCAACTATCGTCTACTCATCCAGCTCTGTAAAATATTTCGAGAAAACAGAATTCCACTTGTTACAAAAAAACTACTCGAATATGGAACCATAAAAGAATCCAGTCCGGAAATCGAAGAATTAATCATACTGGCAGGAAATTATGCAGACGATCATGACATTCCAACAAAGGTTGAGATCCAGTTAGATGACACTTCGCGTCAAGTGCTTGCCCAGTTGGTAAGCATCTTATCACAAGACCCAGAACCCGCAGACCTGCAAAATACCATTTACCAGATTGCAAAAGACAAGGGAATGCAGCCAAAGGACTTGTTCAAGATGTTATACCAAATCATACTTGCATCAGACAGGGGTCCAAAGATTGGTCCTCTAATAATTGACATTGGAAGAAAAAAGATAGCATCCACAATTTCCGAGTACTTGTAATACCATGGCACACAGCGAACACAACAGACCAAAGGGCAGCGGAGTAATACTGATTGCAATTGGAGTGCTCATATTCTTTTTTGCACCAAGATATTACACAAAAGACCTAGTTGGAGGCATGATACTCATAATACTTGGATTTGCCATCGGCGGACTAGGGTTTTATCTTGCATTTGTCAAAAAGCGAACCTAACTTGTAAAAGGAATACTTTTCTTACCTTGCGTCAAGTTAATTCCATGGGGCTTTTTGGACGAGCAAAAAAAGAGCAGGCGAGCAATGAAGATATCAAACAAGAGGAAGTTGTATCACCCCCAAGAGAAGAGCGTATATCACCTGAGATTAGAGATCTTAGAAAAGAGATAGAGGATGCAGCAGTTACACTTGAATCATATACACATGAATTGGAAAAAGCAAAGACTGCACTTGATGCGATATCATTAGAGGCAAAGACCATACAGAATGAAGTGGAATCAACAAGAGCCGAAATTAAGTCAACTAGAGCAGAACAAAATTCCATACTAGACCAGATAAAATCTTCAAAAGAAGAATTAGAATTGGTAAGATCACAGTATTCTAGAAACGAGGCAGAAAACATTAGACGACAGATAAACGATGCACAAGAAGAGTTGTCAAGGATACATTATGAAAGAAACTCTGCAGTAACAGAGCTTGAATCAATCAGGTCTAGCATAAGTACCGTAAGACGCGAATTAGACGAAATTACATCCCTGAAAGAAAAAGAAGCAAAAGAGATTGAATCTCTAAAGGAACAACATGAAACAAAGAGAAAAGAGATAACGTTATCCAAAAAAGAACTAGAGTTCATAGAGACTGAACTTTCAACAGTTGGAAAAGCAAGCGATACTAGAAAAATTATCGAGGCAGCAGGAGCAGTTACGGCAGCATTGAATGCAAAATATGAAGACGCCAAAAAAGAACTAGAGATAGTCAAAGTGGCACTGACAAGAACAAAAGAAGAGTTTGAGAACACAAAAAAGGAATTAGAGGCCTTGAAAGACAAGGTTGCTGCAAAAAACATTACGTGATTGTTCCCCAGAAAATCCTTTTAAGATATGACAATCATACTAGCCTGTGAACGAGGCATTTGTCCTACTAAATGTCGATTATAAACAACAAAAGAACATAATCGAGACTGCAAAAAAAATCCCAATAGCAAAATCAGTGAAAACAATTTATGGAATATACGATGTTCTAGTGATTTTAGAGTCAAACAATATGCAAGAGATCAAGACAGCAATTGATGTCGATTTACATAAAATTGAAGGGATAAACAACATCACCACACTTGTTGCTGTAAACTAATGGCCCAAGAGTACGAAGTAATCATAATAGGAGGAGGACCTGCTGGACTTTCTGCAGGAATATTCGTAGCAAGGCAAAAAGTCTCATGTCTATTGATTTCAAAGGACTTGGGAGGACAGCTAAATCTTATTCCAAAACTAGAAAATTATCCAGGAACAATAATGTCAAGTGGACCATTATTAGCAAGAACACTTGAAAATCAATTTCTAATGTTTGGAGGAGAGATGATTTACGATACTGTGGAACGAGTGGAAGAGACAGAGTCAGGTCTTAGCATCAAGACAACACGTTCAGAATACAAGACAAAATCTTTGGTGTTATCACCAGGCAAGGTTCCAAATAATCTTGGAGTAGAAAATGAATCCAATTTTGTAAATAAAGGAGTACACTATTGCACCAAGTGTGATGCGCCATTTTACCAAGGAAGAACAACTGCAGTCATTGGTGTTGGTGCATATCTTTTGGAATCAGGCATCTTGCTTTCAAGAATGGCATCAAAGATTTACTTGATCTATAAAGGCGGTGCATTGGGAGGAGACAAGGAAATGATTGCATCAATTGAAAAAAAAGAAAACATTGAGCTTGTTCCCCAGTCTTCTGTCAAGGCATTATCTGGTGGAAACAGTCTCCAGTCAATTACCATAGTAGACAATTCAGGTCAGGAAAAAGTTGTAAACGTTGATGGATTATTCATAGAGATGGGCTCGAAAATTAACCTTGATTTCATAAAACATCTAGTCACGATAAACACAAAAAGCGAGATAGAGATAACACCAGATGGCAAGACATCGCACCCTGCAATATTTGCAGCAGGGGACGCAACAAGCATACCATACAAGCAGATCATAGCAGCATGCTCGGGTGGTGCAACTGCTGGCCTGTCTGCGTTTAACTATGTTGAAAAATTAAAGGGCAGGTCAGGAATCAGGGCAGACTGGAAAAAGACCATCGGCGATACAGTATTTCACTACTAGAACAATTACACTGCAATCTGAGATCTTCCAAGTTGCCGTCTCAAGGCAAATGCTATTGCTATTGACACACAAGATATCAGGGTAGCAGTAAGAAATATGAGATTGTATGAATCCGCAGTAGGAAACGCTCCTGATATTCCTGCAAGTGTTGTCTTGTGAGTCTGCATGTACATGGCAGCCATTGCAGGACCCAAAGATGCACCAACTATTCTTATCAGAGTACTCATGCCAAGTGATACACCCATGTCTTGTTTTGGTGTTGCAAGCATTATCACATTCATTGCACCTACATTTGTAAGGGATAATCCAGTTGACAAGATTGCAAGGTTGATAGAAACTAGCAGTTCTGTCGAGTGGTTAAGATACAAATCTGCAAACCCAATTGTACTGATTATGCTTCCAACAATGATTGGTTTTGTGGAACCAAGCTTTGCTACAATAAAACCAGATGTTGGTCCAAAGATTAACAATACAAGTGCAAATGGAAGTTGAACATTACTTGTCATCAATGGATTTTCTCCAAATCCCAATGGTAATGGACTGCGAACAAGAACTGGAATTGTCTGAAATACCATAAACATGGACATACCTACAATCATTATCATGATATTTGATGGCAAGATTATCTTGTTTGCAAGAATCTTTGCATTCACAAGTGGTGAGCTTGACCTTTTTTCAATTATTCCAAACAGTATCAAGTAGACAAGACCAATTGTAGCAATACCCAGTACTGAAAACAAGTTGGATGTATCTCCATTTTCTACCATGGTCAGTGCCATCAAAAATGCACTAATGGATATGGTCAACGTGATTGCGCCTTGAATGTCTATCTTATTTTTAGGACTGCGTCTTTCTTTTTCTGTTGGAACATGTGACTCGTCCACGTGTATAAAACGCGCAATCACGACTAGCAGCAAAGCCACCACAGGTATTATTGAGAAAAATGTTGCATTCCAGCCATAGTTTTGTATCAAGTGACCACCTGCAACAAGGCCAATCACTGCCCCTGCTGCAAACATGGATGTTATCACACCCTGTCCTATTGCCATCTTGCTTCTAGGGAATAATTCTCTGATTATACCAAATGCAATAGGAAACATGGACATGCCAATTCCCTGGAGTATACGAATTGCAAGCATCTGGTAAATGTCTGTGACAAATCCACCAAGTGACACCCCTACTGCATATACTCCCATGATAACAAGAAGCATTTTTTTTCTTCCATAGATGTCAGAGAGTTTTCCAGCAATCGGAGTCATGATTGCACCTGCAATTAGATATGCAGTAAGAATCCATGATGACATTCCATATGATATGTGAAAATCTTTTATCAAGTCAGGAATCGCAGGAACCAACATTGTTTCTGCATACATGACCATTGTAGCAATCAGGCTAAGTATTGCAAGTGTCTTCCATGCAGATGGAGAAATTTTTTCAGAAATACTATCAGTTGATCTTGAAACACTCAATCTTAGGTCATCCTATTTTTTTTCACAGTGATTACTGTCTTGTCAAGATCAGAGAACATCACAAGATTTTTTGATATCTTGCGAAGCGTTTCAAGTGTTGCCTGGATGTCATCTTCAGAGATATTTTTTAGCGAAGACTTTCGTATTCGAAGTGCACATTCAGTCATTTTTTCCCATAAAGAATCTGCTTTTTGTGTAAGATAAATTCGGTTTACCCGCCTGTCATCAGAGTCTGGCTTTCTTTTTAGCAATCCTTCTTTTTCCATCTTGTCAATTACTGGAACAAGTGTAGCACCTTCAATTCCCACCTTGTCTGCAATTTCTTTTTGTGTGAGACCTGGCTGTATGACAAGTGCTCCAACTACACGCCATTGACTAAGTGAAACACCTGCATTTTTTCTCAACTCAAGGTCAAAGGACTTTTGAAGTGCTTTGGCAGTGGCATTTACGACAAAACCCATGCTATTTTCAAAATCATATTTAATCATGCTTAGAGTACTAATCATCAGTATACTAATGATATAAAGCTTGGCGATATCCACATCGATTTGCTTATATTTCAAACAAACTTGAACGCAGCCATGGTTAAAGAACCAAACGTAGTAGGAGTAAAAGTCCTAGAACAAAATGGTGTAAATGTAAAGGAGCTAATCAAGGCCCTAGTTTACAATGCATCAGTAGAGTTTACGGCATACTATTACTTCACAAATCTTAGAGCCCACTGTGTCGGGATGGAAGGAGAGGCACTCAAGGGAATAATTGAAGATGCAAGATTAGAAGACCTTAGTCATTTTGAGTCTTGTCTGTCTAGAATCTATGAGCTTGGCGGAAAACTTCCACTAGAAGCACAAGATTTCATCAAAATGTCAGGTTGTGAATTTTTGCAACTACCAACAAATCCAATAGACACCAAGGAGATTTTGGAGAAATGTCTCAAGGCAGAACAAGGTGCAATTGTCAACTGGAACAAAGTTTGCATGATGACACATGGAAAGGATCCTGCCACTTATGATGTTGCAAAAGACATCCTAAGAGAGGAGATAGAACACGAAGCATGGTTTTTGGAGTTGCTTTATTCAAGACCATCTGGTCACATGAGAAGAAAGTTTCCAGGAGAGAGACCTCACACCCACAAACATTCAAGAGCTTTGGGTTAACCATTTTTTATTTTATTTTTTCCAATGTACCATGACAAATATCTAAAAACAGATGTGTTGTGATACAATACAATTGCTAATCATAATCTGTGGCCTGCCAGGAGTTGGAAAAACTACACTTGCAAAAAATCTTGCACCGCTTGTCAAAGGTCATGTCTTGTCTACAGATAAAATCAGAAAAGAATTGTTTCCAAATCCAACATATTCACAAACAGAACAAAGACAAGTCTTTGATGCAATGGTTACTGCCGCAAAAAATCTTACAGATGCAGGAACAAATTGCATACTTGATGCCACATTTAACAGGGAACAGTCAAGGACAGAAGTGAAAGATAAACTGGGATTGGCAGACAATCAATTTCACGTAATAGAATGTGTTTGCCAAGAAGATGTTACCCTATCAAGATTAGGGTTTCGCAAAAACGACTATTCTGATGCTACAGTCGAAGTATATCAAAAAATGAAGGCAATCCGCGAGCCTGTCAAGATAGAACACCTTACTTTGAATACAATTATTCCTCCAGAAGAGAATGCAAGAAAAGTACTAGATTACATCTCAAAAAGATCTGCATAATACCGCTCAGGGTAACTCTTCAGATTCTGCAGTACAATACTTGTGGACCCATTTGCCTGTAGGGTTTTTTGCAATCTCTTCACCAGACTTGATAGGTGCATTGCACTCGGAACATGTGGTCTTGAACTTGGCTTTCATGGTTATATTATACAAAACTTGGGTAGATAAACTATCAAAAATGCAAACATGTGATAAACTTGGTCAGATCACTAGAACATCTTGTTTTTATCAAACCCAGTCTTTCAAAAAAAACTAGACATTTCTTGCAACAGTGTAGAAATAAAAAAATGACATCATACTTAAATTACCTGCAAAATGGCGTTAGTTTGAAAATAACATGGTAAAGCCAATAGTTTATGGTGCAATAGGCGGAGGAGCTGCAGCAGTTGTTGCAGTCATTGTTGTTCTTTTTGCATTCCATCCGGCAACAGAACAATATTCTTTGTCGGTAGAACCAAGAACTGACATGGTCATGGGAGTAGGAAACACGGTCCGTGTTTATGTAGAAAATACAGGCTCTTCACCTTTGACAAATGTCAAGATAGATTATGGAACCAAGGCGGATACATTACCAATTTTGAATGCAGGCGAGAAAGAAATGTTTTCTCCACCAGATGGTACAAAAATGGTAACAGTGACAGATGATCAAAATGTCACAGTGGTAAAACCCGTCTCAGATTCACCATAGTAAAAATTCAAATCATCAAAACTTGTTTTATTATTTAAAAATCTGAGAAGACATTACATTTACAAAGAAATACAAGAAAAATCCTGCATATACACCATTTACGTTGATTTTGTTTTAATTATGGTAACTTTGTTGTATTCTTCAGGATTTTCTTCTCTTAGTCTTTGAAAATAGACTTCTTCATACGGCATTTTGGTAATTTGCCAAATTTCTATTTAAAGAAAAGATTCACTAATTTTACTAGGCTTGGTCAAATATTTGACAATCAAGCAAACGCCAAGGCGTCAAAATAACTGATTTTTAACCGAGTGTCACATACCCACCTTGTAGGAATAAAGATGATAGACGACATACTAGTCAAAAAGATAAAGGAGAAAATAGGCAAAAATGAAGCCAAATTGCAAAAACAGATAGGACAAGTAGGAAGAATTTGGGAAGATACAGGCCTTGACCCAAAGGATCCTTCATACCTAGTAGAAAAGACCATGAGATTTGAGATGGCCCAGGAAACCATCAATAGAGCATTTCTGCTTGCAAATGAGACCATAAGTGATTACAAGAAACTCTGCTCTGAGCTTGAAAAACAAGACAATTCCTAGAAGGCAAGACTAGACAGCAGAAACAGGATTAATTTAAGATTCTACCAGAGTTTTTGGACTGCTGTTTATAGCATCTACTTTTTCATTGACTCGGATTACTGCAGTATACAATTGGAATAGCAATTCATTACTAGGATTTGTAGATTCTAGCAATTTTCTGTCTATACCATACGCTTCTATTTTTTCCCACATTTCATCAAGTGATAGTTCCGAACTCAACTGCTCTCCCCATATGAATAAAATAATTCACGTTTTTTAAAACTTGCTACTAATTACATTAGACCAAGTGTCAACAAGGGATAATTATCAAGAACCAAGTTTACCAAATTTGGAAAATGTATAAAGAAAATATTACAACTGTCAGATTTTATTTAGATCGCAAATCCGATAGCACGTTTAGTTGAAGAACCTGACTTTGCCAGATTTTACATCAGCTTCAATTTCATCTACAATTTTTACCAAGTCATTGATATCAAATGGCTTGTATACTACAGCAGTAGCCTTGAGATCTGTTAGTCGCTTTGCAGTATCCTGGGAGAGATCTGTTGTAATCATAACCACCACGGCATCTGGATTAATTTCGCGGATAAGATCTAATGCGTAGAGCCCATCAGTATTTGGCATAACTACGTCTAGAAATGTAATGTCAGGCTTTAGTTTTTCAAATTGTGCAACAGCTTCTTTGCCATTGCGTCCTGTCCCAACAACTTGAAATTTTTTCAACTCCAAGAGTTCTACAAATAAAGATAGAACATCAGGATTGTCATCTATTACCAGTACAGTCTTCAAACGCCTATTACTTTCCACTTGCTTCAAAGGGTATATTACCTATTTAAGGTATTTTTATATCAAATTTCTCTATTTATAGAGAACTAAATTAGAAACATCATGGTTTACACATCAATCGAGTATTTTACATACACATAATGGGAAAACATAGATGAAATTCACCAAAATTGATATAAAGCCCTCATGATGTCTAGTACATAGAAATCCATGAAGACTGTTACTGAAAAACAAATGGGAGAAAATCCAAGTTCTGCCTTGACCTCAGATGATAGTTCTAAACTTTTAGCACAATTAACCGAAGTATTATCAGTATTATCAAAGAATGATGCTTTGACAATTTTCCTCATGGCAAATGAAGGAATCAAGTCAGAACTTGATACACCTGTAAAAATAGGCCTTACCAAAAAACAATACTATACAAGACTAAAACAACTAGTTGACTTGGGACTAGTTACCAAACAAAATGAATCATACATGCAAACAGCATTTGGTAAAATAGTTTATCAAAAACATATCATAGGATTAACAAACCAGATCAAGAATTCAAAATACTTGCAGATGGTCGATGTTCTAAAAGCAGATTCAAAATTCAACGATAGCGACATCATGGAGTTTATGGCAAAAGTACAACCACAGATAAGCTCTGATTTGCAAGAGTCCACTACAAAAATTTCAATGGTAACATGGTCTATGGAAGACATGGTTACAAAGGTTTTAGAAATTATGGAATTTGCAGAAAAAGAAATTATCCTGATTTCGAGATTTACTAACGACATCATAATAAACACAATGATAAAGAAAGCAAACCAAGGGGTAACTGTCAAGGTATTAGCAGATGTAAACTTGGTAAGAGGTTTCTTTGAAAAAGCTGGACCAATGAAATCAAATGACAAAAATCTCAAAGAGAGAATAGATGTAGTTTCAAATCCATATTACCCAACACCAATGCAGCGTAAATATGTTGAAGTTCCATTTTGCGTTTTGATTGTAGATAACAAACATGTCGGATTGGAAATCGTAGATGGTTACAGTCCAAATAAATTCAAGATGGCAGTTTTTGCAACTGATGATCATCTAGTGAATCAATTCCACAAACTCTTTGACACATTATGGTCAAAAGCAAAGGATAACCCGCCACAACTAGTGACAAAAAGATCCTAAATCAAGATTTTACGCAGAAAATAGCATATTATCCAAGACAAATCCTAAAACAAACATGATTTGAATCAAAAATAAGCTATATCTAAGAGTGGTTCTAGTTTGTTTGATAATTTTTTTCTCTTGATAGTTTTTTGAAACCCGGATTATGGTATACGACACAAAGAGACAAGCACTGATACTTAGAATCAAACCAAGTGTGTTTATGTTATGCAGACAGTAGATTGCAACTATTAATGATATTATAGAAATTACAACAATGTGCATTATACGAAATGTATTATCAACACCAAGAACTATTGGAAATGTACGTCTACCATTTGCTTTATCACCGTTGATGTCACTAACATCACCTAATGGACCGAGTGTAAACCAAAACATGAATGAGATCAATGATGAAATAATTCCAAGATATGAAAAGGCATCAGATGCAAAACAACCCATCAATGCCGCAAGACTTCCCCCAGCAGCAGTTGTCACAGTTTTTAACACGAATCTATCTTTTAGATGAGTTTTAGGATGTGAATATAAAATTGCCAATGCAAGAAAACCTAGAGAAATAAATCCAGTTTGTACATTTATTGAAAACGCTAGCAAAATCGAGACTGCAAAGAAACCTATCGTATGATACAGAGTTTGCAAATACGAAGATCTTTTTGAACTAGCAGTATGTCGATTATTTACTTCATCAACATCATAATCAGTGAGATCATTATACAGATAAGTTGCAAGTGCAAGAAAATATACTGACAGAGATAGTCGTGCAAGTACAAAGAGATCCGGGACTTTTGTTCCAGATTCAACAAAAAAGGTTCCAAGTGCAGCAAGAACAAAAACATAGACAAGCGTTCTTGATTTTATTATAGAAAAAGACATGCGGCATTGTGTCAGCATTTTCAATCCCAAGTCAGATTCAATTTGTCTATGTACTAGAGCCATGTCATAGCACCAAATGTTCACATTTTACATCGACGAATTGACATATATTCTCCATATTTGGATAAATACATGCTAGATTATAACTTTTTGGATAATTCATTACAAAAGATGAAAAATATATCACAATTATAGGAAATTATGTAAATTTTTACAGATTTGTAATTTACATCATCAAATGACCGCAAACAAAGATGTCATACAATTCCGCACAGTACAAACAAGATACATCAAGTTGAATGAACAAACAAAATTATGTTTGAATCAAACATGACAAAAATTCATTTTTTTAAAATAGGTAATTTCATCAAGTAATTTTCAAATTTTATTGTTGGCATATTTGATATCACATGATAGGTCAATGTGATGATATCCAGTCTTTCACCAAATTTGTTATTTGTTCTCTAGACTCTTCAGAATATCGATTATCATCTTGACTATAAAACATGCAATGATTAAACCAGTGATCACAGTCCAAGACATTTATTTTTTTATCAACACTTTTTGCTAGATCACAGAATTGCACACCTACTTCAGAGAAAACATTTCTATCTTTTTTTCCATGAAGAATCAACAATGGTACGTCAACATCAGTCAAAGCAGAGATCTTTGTATTTCGAAGTGCTAGAACATCGACAATGTATCTGTACGTATAATAAAAATTAAGAGATTTATCATTTAACATTTGTTCAATTTCTATGCCGCCAATTTTTAAAAAGTTAGGCAGTTCTTTTGTTATCAAGATTTTAGTTGTGGGTGTCAACATTTTACGCAACAGAAAATATAGAAAAAGAGAGTTGCTTGGTTCAACCTCACTTCTTTTCTTTATGCTAGGCATTCTCACATAGGGCGCAAATAAAATTAGACCATCAATGGATTTTTTAAAAGTGTGGGCATACCAAAGTGCATGTGTACATCCCATACTATGAGCTAAAATGAATAGTTTTGAAGTGCCTTTTAATTTTGTAACCAACTCATGTATGGATTCTAGACACTTGTCAAAGTCAAGATCACCTTTTTCTCCATATGATTTTCCATGACCAGGTAAATCAATACTGTAGACATTAAAGCCATTATTTGATAAGGTCTTTCCAAGATAATCAAATATTCTTGCGTCACAACAAAATCCGTGTATACATAATACAATTTTATCAGAGGGCATCGGTGAGGAATATTTCATTATGTTAATTTTTCCGTTACTTGTTTCTATCAGTGTCATATTATCTAGACTGTTTTTTCCCTATTACACTAAAAAGTCGTGCATAGAGTACAAAGCTATGCTGGTCTTGTGACATGTCTTTTAGATCAGTTACCATGTCATCGAATTCTTTTTTTCCCATTAGACCAAGAGATAGAATTTGAGGTTGCAGACTCTGAGCAATCTTCCATCCAAGAGAGTTGAAAGGTTCACGACCCATCACAAGACAAGGAGAATATGACTCGATAGCGCTATCAAGATGCTGATTGACGAACATTTTGTACAGTTTTCTGCCAGAATAAGGATCTCCACCAGCGTGTTTTACAAGTTTTACATACATTTTTCTCAAAGTGTTGACACTCTTTCGTTTTGGATAAGACAGCCAAGAATCTGGAGCATGGTCAAGTTCTTGGACTATAACTGTGCCGCCTTTTTTTGCAAGTCTAACCATGTGTTGCAAGGCATTTACTGGATTACTCAGATGTACAAACATGAATCTAGAATATACCATGTCAAAAGTTTCAGCTGGTAAATTTTTAGACGTCATTATATTATCACATACATATGAAACATTTTTTTGTTTTGTAGATGCCTTGCAATATTTGATATAATTTTCATTAATGTCAAATCCTACTGCTTTACCGCTTGTTCCAACCATATCACCCATCATTCGTGTAACTTCACCAGGGCCACATCCGACATCACAGCATTTCATCCCTTTCTTGATTCCTCCTTTTACCAAAGAGTCCCTAGTCAGAGATTCAAACAGAGCAGACTGGATCTTGAGTCTTTGAATTTCATCAGACGTGCTTCCTAAAACATAATTGTTGTTCAAATTACCATTCGTTTTTTGCATTTATTGTACACGATGCCTAGACTGGCAGGATTATTATCAATTATGGTATACCGTACACAAAAACACTTTGATATAACACACTCTTGGTTAGACAAACATTGTTTTGTCTCATCAAGATATTACAGTATGAATTTCATAAAGATGTATCCCGGATATTTTTGCACATGGAAATAGTTAAAACTAAACAAATTCTAGTACCCGTTATACCACAAGGGTTTGATTAGATGACAACATCACGTGGATTTTACAAGTGTACCTCACAAGAATACAAGATATCAGTTGCACTATTCTTGTTAACCATACTATGTTTAGAAAATATGCCCTTACAAGCTAATGCAATGGAGCCATTGCTTCCACAGTACGAACCTACACAACACATTTCTTCCAATCCAAATCTCTTTGTATCTGCAGAGAATTCATTTTTTCAAAACTATTTTGCAGGCCCACAAGTAATTCAAGTAATCATAACTGATCCTAACATAGACAGACTAGACCAAGCATATGGTGAACCAGATGTTACAGTCAATGGAAAAAAATTACGAATGGCTCAGGCAACTGACGGAAACTGGTATGCATATTTTGCAGACAGTAAACAGGCCCAAATTGCAGACTCGACACAGATAAGTACATCTGGCAAGGGTCTTGATTTTGGAAAATTCTGTTCTCCGACAAGTGCCAAAGTTGCAACAGGTGTTGATTTTTCAGAGACAAATGGAATTGCAATTGCACGGAGTGCACCAGGATCAGTTGATGGAACCCAAAGTCCACAGACTACAATATCTGCAACATGCACCGGAATTGTTGATCATACAGTATCTAGCATCACAGGCGCATCATCGAATTTACTAGATCATGTTGTAAGAGAAAATAAAACATTGAATACCAATACACCAAGAGTGGGTCAAATAGGACAGCAATCAAACAATCAGGCGCTCATTGATGCATGGCCAATAATTCAGCTATATGATTTTGGAACTACAACAAAAGTTACAATCCAATACAATGCAGGAGGCACTGGAGTTCAATCTGTTGAACTTGATTTTGATAGAATTCCTTCAAGTCTAATTGGAATTGTGAGCAACAGACAAACTTGGCCACAAGGTGCACAGGTACATGGAGACTTGATTGATCCTCAACTCAATATTGATCCAACCGAGGAGGATTCATGGACATGGGGAACATCAATGACAAACAATACTGTATACTATCAAGCATTTGATAGAAGTGGAAACGAGGATGCTGATGGTACCATTGCAATGCAAAACCTAAGCGGTAACCTGAGTGCAATGATGTTCAACCATAATGGCAGATTAACTCAAAATCCAGAGCCACAGGGAGTAGTAGTTGCCACACTAAATCCAAACGGAATACAAAAGATAACAAAAGGCAGTGATGGATTTTATAGAACTTTATCAATCAATGAATTTTCCATACCGCTTACTGTTCTAGAACTCCAACCAAATGTAGGAATATTTGGAGATTATGATGCAAACGGCATGGCAGAAATTGTAACTCTAGATAATGCACCAAGAGACAAGTCATTTACAGTCAATTACAATGACAGGTCATACACGGTTCCAATAGAATTTTCAACTGCAACACTAACCATGGGTACACCCATCAATTCAAGTCCTGCAACAAAACAAACAATGCTGGACCAGTCTCCAATAAACCCAGTTTTTGCAGCATTTCTCAAGTTGATAATCTCATAGAATTTGCTCTAGAATAATTTCAAATACATCAAAATCAAACAGTTATTTTTTTCTAGCATTCTCTCTTGTGATGACATGAAATATCGAGTCAGTCAAGCCAGGCCTTCTTGTTGGCGAGAGAAACAGTGCAAGATCTGTCACAGTTACAATTCCAACTATTTTGCCTTGCTGTATCACAGGAAGTTTTCGTATCTTGTTTTTAATCATAAGGTCTGCAACTTGCTCAATTGTCTGACTAGATGATGCATAAATAAGTGGCCTTGTGGCAAACTCTTCTAGGGATATATCCTTGAATGACATCCCAGTACTGATGCCTTTAACAAGATCGCCTTTTGTGACAATACCAAACGGTTTTCCTTTGGAGGTTACCACAAGAGAGCCTACCTTTCTTTTTGCCATGAGAACAGATGCATCATAAATTGTCTTGCTAGAGTCTAGGCTGACAACTATTTTTGTCATTATCTTCTCTACAGGTGTTTTGCTGTGCTCTACTAGAACTTCAAGTGCCTCTTTTTTTCTTATTTTATCTATAATGCCCTGAACTTGTTTTATGCTCATATCTGCCTGATATGATATTGATTCAACTGACAAGTCAGAATGATGGTATAGAGTATCAATGAGACTCTTTTTTCTTTCAAGTTCTGATTGACTGTCTTTTGGTATTACCATCATTTGATACTAGATTCTCTTTAAATTATTAAAGAACTAGCTCGGTTTATTTGAAAAACTCAAAATCTCAATATACAAAATTAAACCTTGATGCCAACAATTGTCGGCGTTCCCTTTCTGTATACCGCAAGTCCTATCAATTTTGCCATAAGGCCATATTTTTTCTTGCGAAGTTTTATTGCCTGTGTTGATTCAGATTCGTTTGCAAAATATGCTGTACCATCAATCCATTCTCCTTTTGGATTTCCTTTCATATCACATGGAACAATGCGAACATGTTTGTTGGAGTTTATCCGCTTGACTTTGCCAGCAGTAGCAGGTGTTGCAACATAGATTGTTCCGTTATCAATTACAAACCAGACAGGAGTTTTTACTGCTTGATCATTTCTGTATGTTTCAAGATTGATGTATTTTGCATCAAGAAATTGAGTTATGATACCAGACATTTTCCTGTAAACATACAACGCAGAACCAAATTAAAAGATGGTGATGACATGAAACATGATTCAGATTATTCTAGTGAGACATGGCTCTAGTAGCTAAAACATCAAGACATCTCTTACACAGTTGACTCTTGAACAAATTATTCATGTTAGTTATTTTGATGCGCTTCATATCATCAGCAGTAAACGTATACAGATGACAAATTGATTGTGTAGTCTGTGACAACAAGAAATGACTCTTTCCTGTTAGGCGTCTGCTTCGTCCATAATACGTCCATCCTGAATCAGTATCATTCACGACATCAAAACAGGATTTCAAAGATAAAATATTTTGCGTAGAAATTATTTGTTATACCTATATAGTTCGCACTAGGTTAAAAAATACAAAAAAATTCTAGTTTCGTTTTCCATTAGAATTGGACTTGGGTCCAGACCTTACATGAAAGTTAAAACAGCATTTGCATTCCTTTTCGATGCATTCCTGTTCCATATAATGACCACAGATACCACAGTCACAGTGTATCTGGACTTTTTCTACGCTACTCAATTTCCTTACTATATTAGTATGACCCGTAATAAAAAAAGATCGCTCCATAGTTTACACTGACTGATTTTTCAAATGTGTGTAGAAAATTAAAAGATATGACGTATGATTTTGTCGTGTATAGTCTCTATGTATTATGACTGACTGATGTATTGGGTTGTTAGTAACAGCCAGCTCGCCCCTCGGCGAACCTTGGGGCATACACTGCTGTTCTATCAAAGCAGTCTTCTGCTGCCACCCTTTGTCTTACG
>JAGWHQ010000001.1 GCA_028866655.1 Nitrososphaerota archaeon | reverse complement strand
CGGTTCTGGGTTGGGTCTTGTTGTATGCAAGGGAATAGTCGAGGCACATGGTGGAAAGATATGGGCAGAATCTGAAGGAATCGGCAAAGGATCTGAAATTCACATCCTGTTACCACTTGATAATTAAACATCTAGTGCAAGAAAGAAATGATTAAACTATCAAAATAGGAAAAACCTGTCGAGTCTAATGGTTCTAATTTCGGTGATGTGACGACGATGGATTCTCAGATTCTGATATTTGTTGTAATGATTGTTGCTGTGCTAATTTTCAGGTTTAAGAAAATAATGTCAGGAGGACCTGTTGGCAAAAATAAAATAATTTTCTCAATGATATCTTATTTTGCTATTAGCATATTTGCTGTATTTAGCTCATTTCAGGCAGGAGTTTCCACTTGGTATGTCTTTGCATACGTAGGTATTCTGATATGTGCAACATATCTCTCACACAGACACGTTGACAAGTCTATTGTAGTCTGGAAGGCAGATGATGGTAAAATTCATGCAAAGGGAGGACATGTTCCATATGTGATTTGGATAGCAGGACTAGTCTCAAGATTTGTGCTGGGATATGTTTTTCTTGGTTCTCTCTATCTTACTCCTTCCTTTACTATTCAAAAAAATCTGAGTCCCGTTGATATTGAAATGACGCTTGTTGTAGACTTGATAATGATGTTAGGTGTTGGTGCATTAACTGGAAGAAATCTCAAATTAATATCAACATTGAAGAATTTTCAAACTTCCTGATTATCTTGCAATAAAAAAGAGATCACTGGTCAAATCAAATCTTTTGCAGACATGAACTCATTATTTGGAAAAAGTAGCTGAGTTTTCAAGTAATTATCTTAGCAAGTGGTATAAACAAATAATATGCATTATATTCAAAGGTGATTTGAATATGGTAGAAGCTTCTCTTAGAACACATCTGTTTCATGATCTGAGCCACTTTGGATTACGAATTGCAGTAGGTGTTATGTTTATTGTTCACAGTATTGGAAAATTTGATAGCAGCTCTTCAGGATTTTTCTCAAGTATTGGTCTTCCTTCAGAAATGGCATTATTGATTGGATTGCTGGAATTGATTGGAGGTGTTCTTCTCATAGTTGGAGTGTTAACAAGAATAACTGCAAGTCTTCTTGCAATAGAGATGCTCACCGTTATGGTATGGCTGAAAAAACTTCAATCATTTTCTGGAAAAAATGGACTAGAATTAGAATTGCTTGCATTTGTAATTCTATTAACTGTCATAGTGTTAGGTCCTGGGAGATTCTCGTTATCTCATCTAGTGAAAAAAATTCCACGATTTATTCAATAATTAACCACTGTGAACAAGAATGTTTGAACAAGTGTCTGTAAAATCTAAAGTGGATGTCTGTAGACATCAATCGATTGTTTCAACGATTAAAAATAATTTTGTATGTAGATCTTAAAACTAATGTGTGGTGTTTTACACCACATTTTTCTATTTTCTATTTGCACTGCAATGACATGATGACCCACACGTACATATTCCGGTAACGGCACAATTACAGTCTGGGGATACACACTTGTCATCTTTTCCGCATCCGCAATTCATGCTATTGGTATGGTGTCCCTGATATTTAATAATTAGACAAATCTTGGCTATAGATAGTCTGTTAGACCTGAAATATCGTTTGTCTCTAGCCGAGTTTCTTACGTTTTTCTTCGATTCTTTTTTCTGCCTCTAGTCGCTCAAGGCTGTATGATTTCATGTCTGCAAACTTGATGATGTTGGACAGATTTGGATGGGCTTTTTTAATTGCCTTGAACATTTCTTGTGCAACTTTTCTATAATCTTGATGTCCCTGTGGAACAGTTCTAAGCTCTACCAAATGTGTTGCTTCACGCAAATTTAGTTTCATAAAATATGGGTAATTGTATGCAAAGTTTACAACGTATTGGGCCTGCTCTGGCATATTTGATTTCATGGAATTCCAAACTTCCTTTGACTTGTACATGCAATCATCAAAGTCCTTTTTCATTCCAAGTTGTTCTATCTCGTTTGGCATAAAGTAACCATGGTTTGCTGCAAGCAACTGTCGCTCTAGTGTGAGCACACGATGTCTATGAAAGTCTCTAAACATTCCAAAATTTGTCAGAAAATCAAATGTATACTCTGTCATCTCAAATGCGCGTGGTGGTCTCTGTCTTCTATTACTTCTTAAACTTGCAAATGTCTTGATTATTTTTTTCCTCTCGGACATTTTTATTTTCTTGACCTGTTTTAGTATCTCTCGGTATGATGCTCCTCCTGATTGCTCGTACAGTATTGCAGAAATTATTTTATCCTCTGCTTTTTTCTCTTCTTGCCAGTCAACCAGGTCTGCCAAGTGATTTGCTTTTTTCTTTTTCTTTAGATGTTTTTTTCCAAGTGATGATGATTTTTCCTTGATGTCTGACAAATATTTCTGCAATGCTTTTCCGTGGACATCATCTGCTCTTCTTACAAATGATTTGATGGTGGTGTTAAGCTCTCTCTGAATCTTGCACGCTAGAGTCTTCTCTTCTTCTAGTCCTGATGAGTACAGTATGGTAAGCAAGTACTCAAACGCCCTTCCATTTCCTGTTATACCAACATTTGTCAGAGTAGATGCAGGAAGTATTCCTCTGAGAATGTCTAGTGCCTTGGCACGAATTGTTGCATTATAGATTCTAGTTGCGGACTTGACCTCATCTTCGTTTGCAAGTTTGGAATACAGTACGTCTTCTCCGCTAGAATTTCGAAACTGTTGCTTCTCTATTGGTTCTTTTTCTGCCATGTATCTGATTGCAGGCTGGATGTTTCTTGAATATACTTCAAAGTCCAAGTTACATGCTTCCAAGTACTTGTCTGCAAACTTGGAATTCATAATGTTACCTTCACGGTAAAACTTGAACTGGTCATTTACTTTTTTATCCCATGCTACATATCGTGAAGATTTTTCAAGATATGATAAACCAATTCTGCGGTCTTCGATTTTTTTTACTGCAATGTTTGATAGACCTTCAATTGCAATCTGTGCTTCACCAAGCTCTGCAACCGAGTCGTCTCCATATTCAAGCAAAACCTTGTCGTAAAATTCTTCACCACGATTTTCATTTTGAGCAAACTCGTCCAAGAAGATCTTGCGCATGCTCTTGTCAGTTCTACTGTATCTTGACATCAGAGCACCACGGTCTACCTGTCTTGGACTGGTTATTGCAAATACTGAATCGTCAACATTTGAAAAATGTTTTAAAAGAATTTCTTTTTCAGAACCTGAAAACTCTGATGACAACATTATCGTTCAAACCAACTGTAGATAATAACTACTTCTTTCCAATCTGGATCAGATCTGATGGCCCCAATTTTGGTGCATTGTGTTTTGCTTGCCATCGCAATAATACTTCCTTGAAGGATTCGGCTTCTTGTGGATCTTCCGTATACATCAAAGTCGTTACCCATTTTCCTGGACCTGCAGTGCCGCCCATGGAATTCATCCAAAAGTCAGTTGGCATGTTTTCAAACGCTTTATTTTTTTCATCCCTGCTCATGTCAACCCATCGTTTGGAGACAAAGTGCAATATCTGATCTAGCTCTTCCTTTGTAATCATTATCGTACCATTACTAGACAAGTGATTATAAAATTACGCATTTTTCACATTTTTCCATGATCATTAGCTAAAATGATCTTACCAAAATTGAAAAGCTTGTTAACACGTTGCTGATTATATGAAATTTAAAACACCTACCTAATGAGCAAGGAAGAGATCGAATTTATCGGCAAGCAAGTAAAGGACATGTATGGCACCTATGTCGGCAAAGTAATAGGCACCATAACTGACATAGATGGAAGTGTACAAACCGTCGGTGTTGATTGTGGTTCTGAGGGACTAAGGCAGATAGCATTCGAGCAACTGGTGATTCAGGGACAATATGTAATCTTTATCCCTAGATGGAGATTAGACGCCCAGAGACTGTTGCGAGAAAAAGGATTGACCATGCGTCGTATACGAGCCCTGATGGATATCGTATCTGAAAACGATGACATGAAAGAAGATGCTGAACTGATCCACGAAAAATACAAGATGAAATTGTTAACTCTCGATGAGACCGAGAGACAGATCAGAGAAAAACTTGATAAAAGACTCGGAGAACTTGACGGGCAATTAAAGTCAATTCGGATGCTACGATTTGATGCAAAATTGCAAAACAAGAGCAATGAGATATCTGATGCCAAGTTTGATTTGGTCAAGACTCATACGGTTGAAATCATAGAGCACATCGAACATGAAAAGGCAGAGATAACAAGCATCCAGAGTCGCATCAACGATCTAACGGTTGAAAGTGGGGAACGTGTAGAAAGTCCAAAGCAGGACGTTCATTCAGCAGCCATTTCATATCTTGGAAAGGTAGAAAGTCCTTCTCCTTCACAGCCAAAGACTCCAATATCTTCTGACATTGGTGTTGGTTCTAGTATTCCCACTGTACCAACAGCAAAGCCTGTAGCAATTGGAGCCGATGGTGATGAAGTTCCTGAAGATTCCGATTGGCTTAAACGTATATCGTCATCCTAGTCTGACGGGTTGAAGGATTCGCTCCCAATCCATTTGAGCGAACCTTTTTTTTGACATGCAAATTACTAATTTGTATTGGATTTCTATGATATCGGCCTTGGAAACAATGATGCCAAGACAAGGACTCTGGCAAATCAAGATGGCGTCAAGTTCTGGGAGTCCCAAGCCAAGAATCTTTTCTGGTCTGAGCAATGGCACACTGCACTTGAATGGAATCCTCCGTTTGCAAAATGGTTTGTTGGGGGAAAAACTAATGCATCATACAACGCACTTGACGTAACGGTACGAAAAAACCCTGACAAAAAGGCAATACTCTGGGAAGGAGAAGATGGCTCCCAACGAGTGCTAACCTATCAAGACCTGCTTTCTCAGGTATCAAAACTTGCAAATGCACTAAAAAAACTTGGGGTAAAAAAAGGAGACAGGGTAACAGTATATCTCCCAATGGTGCCTGAACTAATAGTTTCACTGCTTGCATGTGCACGAATAGGCGCAATTCATACAGTGATATTTTCAGGGTTTAGCGCGCAATCAATTCGAGACAGGGTCGTTGATTCTAAATCAAGTGTTATAATTACAGCCGATGGTGGAAGAAGACGTGGAACAATAATCAAACTAAAAGATGTTGTAGATGATGCAATTGCAGATCTTGATTTTGTCAAAAATGTAATCATATTAGAGCATGTTGGAAACCGAGTTACATACACTGCAAGGGACAGGAAATGGGGCGAGTTTGTAGATTCCATGGAGTCGTCTTGTGATGCAGAAATGCTTGACAGTGCACATCCTCTTTACATTTTGTATACGTCCGGAACAACAGGGAAACCAAAAGGTGTTCTACATGGCACGGGAGGATATCTTACTCATGTCTTTGCCACATTCAAGTGGATCTTTGATATTTGTGATTCTGATGTTTATTTTTGTACTGCCGACATTGGCTGGGTTACAGGACACAGCTATGTGGTTTACGGACCTCTAATGCATGGTGCAACACAGGTGATGTATGAGGGAGCACTTGATTATCCCAACTCTGCTAGGATGTGGGAAATTATTGCACGGTACCGTGTCACGATTTTGTATACTACACCTACCGCACTTCGAATGTTTATGAAGTCAGGTGATGACATCCCAAATTCTAACGACTTGACAAGCTTGCGATTGCTTGGAACTGTAGGAGAACCTATCAACCCACAGGTCTGGAAATGGTACTTCAAAACAATTGGCAAGGAAAAGTGTCCAATCATTGACACCTGGTGGCAGACGGAAACAGGAGCAGCAATGATATCTCCACTTCCTGGAATTGAAACAATTCCGCTCAAACCTGGTTCTGCAACAAGACCAGTTCCTGGTGTTTGTATATCTATTGTTGATAACGCTGGGAAAAAAGTATCGCCTGGTTCTAAGGGATATCTTGTAGTTGAAAACCCGTGGCCTGGAATGCTCCTTACATTGTGGGGTGATGATGAAAAGTACAAGGCAGTCTACTGGTCAAAATACAAAAACATGTACTATGCTGGCGATTACGCAAAGATGGATAATGACGGATACATCTGGATGCTTGGCAGGGCAGATGATGTGCTCAAGGTTGCAGGGCATAGACTCGGTACTGCTGAAATTGAAAGTGGTTTTGTATCTCATGGTATGGTGGCAGAATCTGCGGTGTGTGGAATACCACATGAGGTCAAGGGAGAGTCAATCATTGCATTTCTAGTTCTAAAAGATGGAGTCACTGCAACTCAGCAGCTAAAAGAAGATCTCATACGGCACATACGAAAAACAGTAGGTTCAGTCGCAACACCAGATCAACTGTTTTTTGTCAAAAAACTTCCAAAGACTAGGAGTGGCAAGATAATGCGAAGGCTGCTCAAAGCAATCGCTCAAGATGAAAAAATTGGTGATGTCAGTACACTGGAAGATGAGGCATCTGTGGATGAAGTAAAGTCTGCGCTTGCAGAATTGCAATATGCTCTTGGAAAGCCCTAAATTGAAATTATCTGCATCTTGGAGCTTTCAGTAATGTGGAACTTGTCAGTAAACCCACCTGTCACTTCTAAAACATATTTTGCCATCTTGCCGTCTGCATTCTGAACAGTACATGTGGCAGTTTCAAGTGCAGACTTGCATGGCTGGACATTTTTCTCAATATGAATTACATTTCCGTTTGAATCAAACCAAATGATGTCAAGTGGAAACTGCATGTTTAACATCCATATTGGTACAACTTGGGCTTGGCTGAACACAAAGATCATCCCTTGGTCGTCTGGAAGTTCGTTTTGAAACATCAGACCCCTCACCTTCTGCGCATCTGTTTCTGCAATCTGGACTGTTAACACCTTGTCATCAATCTTGATTGTACCCATTGGAAACTTGACTTCTTCAAGCTTGGAATCTGCAGGAATTGTAAGTACACCGACAATACCGATTATCACTGCTGCAATTGCAATCGGAATTAAAACTTGGGCCCTTGTTGCCACAAAAAACCTGTGACTAATATCCAGTTAAAAACTAATGCAAAAAATAGTGATATCAGCGCATCTTGTCTTTTAGGTTGGAATAATCACTGAAAAAGTTCTTTGTCTCTTGACCAACATCTTTGATGGTTGCACCGTTGTATACTTTTTCTAGATATTTTCCTGCAATTATCATTGGGATTCCAATGGGTGTGCTAATTGGGTCTGGCGAAAGAAGAAAAATAAATCCTATCTTTGTTATTTTCTTTCCTGGTGCCGATGCTCTTTGTAGTGAACCTAAAGCACGGGCAGTTCCCCTATCGTCTATCTTTCCAAGCTCAGAATAAATTCTAGCCCTTCTGTGGAGGGAATCACTTACTTTCTTTATTTTATCAATACCCTGCCTAACTCCCTCATCCATGCATCCCTCATTTTTGAAAACCTAGTTAACAATCCATGCAAAAGATCAATCACAACTAGGTGAACATTTCTGATCAAGAGATTAGGTTATATGATTTCATGTGTAACCATCAAAAACATGAAGGAAAAACGTGCTGAGAGGTTAGAATCCATAAAAGAGGCACATAAATCGGCAAAAACTGACTATTCTAGGATAGAGGACTATCTTGAGGTCATATCTGAACTTGTAGAGCTGAAGGGGTATGCAAATACGCTTGATATCTCAAGATATCTCACAGTAAGTGCTCCGTCTGTCACAAAGATGCTTCAAAAGCTTGCAGAAGGGGGATATCTAGAATATGAAAAATACCGCGGAATAAATCTAACACAAAAGGGTGCTACCTTGGCAGATGCGGTACGCCAAAAACATGGTACCTTACTAGAGTTCTTCAGGATGCTTGGAATCAATCATGAAATCGCAAATCAAGATGTAGAAGGAATAGAGCATCACCTAAACCCCCAAACAATAAAGCAGCTGCGCAAGTTTGTCACGTTTCTAAAAGCAAATCCAAAAATTTTAGAGAATTTTGAATAATTAATCATGAACAGATATTCTGATATCATCTTTTGACATTACAGCTCCAATCAGTCTTTTTCCAGCAGTAGATTTTTTTGGAATTATTATTCTACCATTCTTTCCCACTCGTGTGGATGTAAGGTTTTGGTTGTTGACATAAATTTCTGCGTCCATGCCAGATTTTGAAATGTCCACTTCTAAAACAAAGTTATTTCCAGATTCTGACATTTCAAACCATTCACCACCTCTTGAAGACCCTCTCTCTTTTGGTTCTACATCAATGTGAACTCCCAATGTCTTTTCAAGTTCATTTATTGTTACTCCGCCTCTGCCAATTATTGCTGGTATGGTTTCCTTATCAACTCGCACTCGTATGCTGTTGTTTGACAAAATTTCAATCTCTGCATTAGGATCAAATCTTCGTATTGTGTCTTTTATCTTTGATTCTGCCAATTTTTCAATGCCACCACTTTTACTTTCTTTGGTTATTGGGATTACAATATTTTCATCACCATATGTGTAAATTTCATATTCCAAGTTATGATCCTCAAAGTTGCGAATTTCAATTACTGGTCTTGCCAAATCTTGTTCTGTCATTCCTGTTGGCACCTTTACCTTAAACTCCAACTCGTACACTTTGGATATTTGACCGGCTTTTACAAAGACTACTGTATCCAAAATATGAGGAATCATTCCAAGTTCAACTTTTCCAATGAATCGCTGAATTGCATCAAGTGGTGCATGTGCATGAACCACTCCAATCATGCCTACTCCTGCCAGTCTGAGATCTGAAAATACTCTAAAATCTTGATATCTTCTGACTTCGTCAAATATTGTATAATCAGGTCTTACAAGAAGCAAAATGTCTGCAGCATTTTCAAAACTTCCCTCAAGATGTGTATATTGTGTTACCTGCTTGTCTACCTGCAAATCTCTTGGAGATTCAAATGTCTTTACAATCTTGCCTTTTGTAGAATAATAATTTGCAAGGCTTGATGCAAGTGTACTCTTGCCAGACCCGGGAGAGCCTGATATCAATATGCCTTCTGCTTTTTCAGACAAGCGTTGCATCAGTTTTTCAGAAACAGTATATTGCTCTAGTGACATCTTTACTATTGGATGTGTTATTGTAATTTCATAACTGTTTGAAAATGGAGAATGTGTTACAACCACTCTGTAATCTTTGTATTGGATTACAAGTGCGCCTGATTTTGATATTTCAATTATGCCAAGTTGTGTAGCTCTTGATGCTTCCAAAATTTCACTAGTAATTCCTTCCAAGTATTCCTTTGTCAATAATGTCTCCCCTACTGGTGCTAGGGAAAATGATCCTGGCTTGCCACGCTTTGCAAGTGGAAATGTTCCATCCTTGAGATGGATGCTCATTGTTTGAGAGTCGAAATATTTCTCAAACTCCAAGTCTGAAATTTTGATCTGAGGTTTTGAATAGCTTGTCTTTACTCCTTCGGCTTGTGCTACTAATGCCTGCACATAATCTGCAGTATAAAATGTAGCCCCATTCTTTTTTGCAATGTCTTTTATTATTGCATCAATTCTACCATGCCTTGCAAGTCTAATGTCGTCCATGCTTGGTCGCTCGCCCTCAAATTTGAGGACAATGTTGTTCTTGTCTGCCAATTCACGAATCTTTTTGATCTGCTCCAATCCCACAAAACCATGGTCTTTATGTTGAGATGCCTGAGATTGTAATTCATCTAAAACTGCAACAGGTATTATTATCTCGCAGTTTATCATAGTGCCTGTTTCAATTAATTTAGTGATCTCACCATCTATTATGATGCTAGTATCTACTACGAATTTTTCCACAGGTGTACTCATTTTTCGTACCTTTTAATCATAACTGTATTTAAAAATGACACAGCCTGATACAAAATCAATCAATGCACGACAAAAATGATGTCCTTATAATTGAAGACAGTGTGGCAACGACTCTTCTTTTACGAGATTTTCTAAAAAAATTAGGATACGAAAATATCAAGACATGTGATACTGGAAGAGCGGGCATACAGTTATTCTCTGATCTTGAAAGTGCGGGTAAACAACCGATCGTTCTTTTGGATTTTCATCTTCCTGATATGAATGCAAATGAGATCATGACTGGCATCTTCAATATTCGTCCTAGTGCAAAAATAATTCTTGAAACAGCAGACTCAAAATCTGATGAACAGATAAAAAATGCACTAAGGGGCGGTGCTTATCTGTATATTGAAAAACCCATCAGATTTGATAATCTAAAAAATGTCTTTGAAACCTTGGAAAAAGAAAAAGATATTCTAGAAGAAAAGCCTTCTGATGATCTTGAGAAAATAATGCTTCATCTAAAATCATCTCCTCGGATAAGTTTTGCTAGGCTTGTCGAGTATTCTGAATTATCTGGTGATCTGGCCAAAAAATATCTATCACAACTTGAAAATGAAAAAAAGATAACAAAGATTACAGATATGAAAGAAGTCTCTTGCATACAGTGTGATTCTATGCGCATTCTTCCCAACTTTTCATGTCCTGCCTGTAATGGAACAAATTTTGTACAAGGAAAACTAATTGAACATTTCAAGTGTGGAAATGTCTCAGTTGAAAATTCTTACAAGGAAAACAAATGTCCAAAATGTCACAAGGAAATAAAAATTCTAGGAGTAGATTACAAGATAATGGACAATTATTACATATGCAATGACTGTGGAGATAAATTCTCAGATCCATCACATGATCTTCTGTGCATAAAATGCAACAATAGATTTCCGTTAGAAAAAGCAAAATGGGTTACAAGCGTCGGATATCAGTTATCTGATCTATGATTTTGAAACACGATCAATTATGTCTAGTACTTCGTGGAAATTAAATGGTTTTAAAACATATGATCTAGCACCTGCATTGATGCATTCTCTGACCGTTTCCTGATTGTCACTTGCCGAAATCATTATGATCTTGGCTTTTGGATTGTATGAAATAATTTCCTTGAGAACTGTAAGACCATCTTTTTTTGGCATTGCCATATCGAGCAACACCATGTCAGGTTTTATTCTTACATATTCTTCCAAGACTCCTATGCCACTTGAAAGTTCTGCAACCAAGTTGTGTTTGCCTATGACTAGTATGTCTTTTAGGACCATTCTGATGGCATCCGAGTCATCTACTATCATGACACTTGACATGATAGTTCGTTCGAGTTTGCACTATATAATTACAAGTGTAGTTTACAATTCAAAAATGCCGGGGTATCTACTTTTGACATGTTTTTTAAAATCATCTATATTGATATTTGTCTGTCCATCAAAAAGGCTAGCCATTTTCTTTATTGCATCTAAGATGATGTCATGTGAACCATCCAATACGCCGTGACTTGAAATATATTTTACCAGCATGTCGCTTATTTTGGCAAACTCGCCCATTTTTCCTTGTTCCATCATGGGAGCCAGGCCCTTTATCTTGTGCATGTGCTTCTCAATGTTGTCAGATTCTTCATAGAGTTGTTCGTCATTTGTGCAGGAAAGCAAGATTTTTTTCAAGTTGTCTATCTCTGACTGGATCTCTTGTCTTGCCATCCTGAGAAACTCGTCTGACATTTTAACTACTTACTACATATCTTTTATACTAACTTTTATACCCGCCAATGTCATTTTTTTTCTTGTGAAGCTCACTCTAAAGACATATCTTTTACTGGGTGTGATAATTGGGGTCTCTGCTATTAATTTTTATCTCTTGATATTTACATCAGAACAAAATCAGGATATTTTACATTCTATTAGCTCTGCAAGTGATCTCAAGGTTATAGTCGAAAGAATTGGTAGTGTTGCAAACTCTATTGCAAGTGGTAATGAAGGTGATAGGGCAACTTTGGAACAACAAGTAACTGATTTTGATGACACTTATGCTCGACTTGGAGTGGGAGGAAATATCGGCGGTCTCAATGTGGTTGCAGTTCCATCTGAATTAGCCCCTGCATATCAACAAGTTGGAGATGCGTGGATTCCATACAAAGCAGATGCTGAAAAGATAAAACAAGAGACCATCTTTGATCCAAAAGTAAGAGATGGATTAACATATGTACTTGGCAAAAATGGCGATCTTATTTCATTAACTAATGGTGTTGAAAATGATCTAACCCCTCTAGATAGAAATTACAATAGGCAAAAAATAATTGCACTTGAAATGGTAAATGTCGCAAAAGACATTGGTGAAAAAACATTATTGTATTCAATTGGTGAAGGAGGAAATGTCACTTCATCACTAACAAAAGACCGTCTACTATTTGATGCTGATCTAAAAAAATTGGAGGGCTTGCCACTGGATAATCCGCAATATGCCGTATATGGTATAACTCCTGAAACGCTACCTGCAATTCCACGAGAGAATTCTGATTCTATAAGACAACTTGATCCTCTCTGGGAATCTGTCAATCTGAAATTGGCATACGTTGAATCAAATACGCTACTATCAAAAGACTTTGGAGCTGCACTATCACAATTAAATTCTCAAAGAAATGTGTTGCTAAATGCAACCTCTAGTTTTGTAGACCAGTGGAACGGAATGGTGGACTCTCAATTACATGATAAAGTTGTGATAGTACAATTGTTCATCGTTGCAGATATTATCATATTTGTCATAGTTGTTTTGTCCATCAGAAAATCATTGATGCCTCTTGGGACATTGATATCTGCAATCAGTAGTATCAAAGAAGGAATTTACGGAGAAAAAATAAACTACTCTGCAAAAGATGAGGTCGGAGAACTTGCAGAGACGTTTAACTCCATGTCTTTGACAATCCAGAAAAAAGACGAAGAGTCAAAGAAAATTGAGATTGCAAAAGATGAATTCCTTGCAATGGTTACGCATGAACTAAAAACTCCTCTTGTGCCAATTCAAGGGTATTCTGATATATTATTAGGCGAACACCTTGGACCGCTAAACACTACTCAAAAGGAAAGACTGAAAATTATCAGCTCTAGCGCAACCACGTTATTACAGTTAATCTCGGATTTGCTTGATGCACAAAAATTAGAGCTTGGGCAGCTTAGAATTAAAAAAGAGAAAAATAATCTCCAGAAAACTGTGGAAAAAACAATCATTGGAATGCAACCACAAGCAATCATTGATGGGATCACGCTTAGCTATGCTCCAAAAAAAGACATCTATGCATATTATGATGATGATAGAATATCTCAAGTGTTAACCAATTTAATAAAAAACAGTCTCAAGGCAACTGCTCCAAAGACTGGTACGGTGGAGGTACAACTTGAAGAAAGAGAACACGATGTTGTGGTTTCAGTAAAAGATAATGGTAAAGGCATACCGCCTGATGCAAGCGACAAGATATTCAAAAAATTCTACCAAGCTGATACTACAAGTACGAGAGAAAAGGGTGGGAGTGGCTTGGGCTTGTCAATATGTAAGGGAATTGTGGAAGCGCATGGGGGTACCATATGGATGCAAAGTGTCATGTCAAAAGGCACTACCTTCTCATTTACTCTTTCAAAGGTAGAAGAAACTAGTAGAACGCCAATATAGGATGATTCATGTCGCTTGAAGATTATGCTGAAAAAGCAATCAAAATTGCACTTGATGTGGGTTCTCAATATTGTGATGTAAGGGCCGAATCTGTTAAGACTGAAGGATTTGTAATTGAAAATGGTGAGGTTGAAAACTTTGTTTCATCAAGAGATTCTGGTCTTGGAATACGTGTCCTAGTAAATGGTGCATGGGGATTCTACTCTGTCTCTGCACCAAAATCGTTTGATATAATACAACAAAACATTGTTGACACAGTCAAAGCAGCTAGATATTATTCAGATTATAAAAAACATATGATAAAACTGGCAGACATTCGCTCTTTTACTGATGATATACAATTCCCAGTACTAGTCGAGCCAAATATGGAAGAGATGATGAAACTTGGTTTAGAGTCTGACAAGATAATTCGTGACAAAAAAAGAATAATAAAATCATCTGTATCAATGCATCATGACAAGTTTCACAAGTATTTCATAAACAGTGAAGGATCAAAAATCACCCAAGACTTTGATGATGTTATGGCAAACTTGTCAGCAACAGCGCGTTATTCTGGATTGACCGAGTCTGTCAATACTACTGAAGGAGGAAGGGGTGGATTAGAGATGGTGACTGGAAAAAATGACATACTGGTTGTATCAAAATCCATATCTGAAAAAGCTGATGCGCTACTTGATGCCAAGACTGTAAAAGAGGAAAAAGCCGCCGTGGTAATGAACCCTGATTTTGTTGCACTTCTTTCACATGAAATTCTTGGACACCCATCTGAAGCTGACAGAGTTCTTGGAAAAGAAATGGCATGGGCCGGTGGTGCATGGTGGGCAGGAAAACTTGGGACAAAGATTGGCTCCTCTGAGCTAAACGTAATTGATGATCCTACCATCCAATCCAGTCTTGGATGGTACAAGTACGATGATGAAGGTGTTCCTGCAACAAGAAAAATGTTGGTAGAAGATGGAGTACTGTGTAATCACATGCAAAGTCGAGAGACCGCATCACTATTTGATACAGAACCCAATTCATCAATGAGGGCAACTGGGTATTCGTTCATGCCTCTTGTGAGGATGGCATGTACATGCATTACACCTGGAAATTGGGATCCTGCAGAGATGATAAAAGATGTAAAAAATGGCTTTTTGATATCTAATATGAAAATTCCTTCAATAGACATGATGAGATACAATTGGAGTATCTCATGCCAGTATGCACAAAAAATTGAGAATGGAGAACTCGGTGAATTATTACGAGATGTGATTGTTATGGGAAATTCTCCAGAGTTTTTCGAATCTATTGATGCAAGAGGGAAAGATTTTCAGGTAAGGCCAATCGGAAACTGTGGAAAAGGCGATCCAATGCAAATTATGAGGATGGGAAATGGCGGTCCACATATACGTGGCAAGTCGATTGTAAAAAGCGTGGCAACATAACATGTCTGATAAACTAGATGATGTAAAAAATAGGGTAACCTCTTGTGTTAACTGTAGTCTTTCAAAATCAAGAACAAACGCCGTACCTGGAAATGGAAACAAAAACTCTGATGTTATCTTTGTAGGAGAAGCCCCTGGACGAAATGAAGATCTAAAAGGACAACCGTTTGTTGGAACTGCCGGACAGATTCTCTCTGAGGCACTTGCATATGCAGGATTTGAGCGAGAAAATGTCTACATAACAAATGTAGTAAAATGCCGACCGCCTGATAATAGACAGCCACTGACAGAAGAGCGGATTGCATGTAGGCCATATCTATCCGAAGAAATTGAAATCATAAAACCAAAAATCATTTGCATACTTGGAAACACTGCATATCGCTCATTACTTGATGGTAGTGAAATAACAAAAAATCGTGGCAAGATTGTAAAAAGTAGTGGTCAATTTTATTTTGTTACTGTGCATCCAGCTGCTGTGATATACAATCCTGGTCTCAAACAGGTTCTCAAGGACGACTTTGTATTGCTTGCAAAATCATTGGATAAATTAAGAAAGGGTTTGGACCTAGAAATTTCACAATGAAGGTACTTGCACGCTCATTTTATGCTAGGGATACAGTTGATGTTGCAAAAGACCTGCTTGGAAAGATACTTGTTAGAAAAATTAATGGAAATACAATATCTGGAATAATTATAGAAACTGAAGCCTATCGATACAAAGATGATCCTGCAAGCCATACTTTTGGTGGGCTGACTGGCCGAAACAAGGCAATGTTTGGACCTGTTGGACAAGCCTATGTCTATTTTACATATGGAATGCATTATTGCGTAAATGCTGTGGCTAAAAGTCCAGATTTTGAAGCAGGTGCGGTATTACTCAGATCTCTTGTACCCAAACAAGGACTGGATCTCATGTCAAGGCAACGCAAGACTGATGATGTATCCAATTTGACAAATGGTCCTGCCAAGCTTACTCAGGCATTGATGATAACAAAAAAAGAATATGGCGAAGATTTGACAAAAAAATCAAGTCTGTACATCACTGATGGATTTGAAATAAAAAAATCTGATATTCTATCGGGTCCCAGAATTGGAATAAAAAAAGCAACTGACAAGATGTGGAATTTTAAAACAACAAAAAATGTTTTTGACTAGCTAGGAGTCTGGTCTGGTCTTGAACCAAGTGTAGCTGTTACATCAACTGATTTTCCTTGTCTGTATACTGTCAAAACTACCTTTTCTCCTACATTTTTCTTGTCGTCAAGGTATGCTATGACATCATAAATTGTCCTGACCTGCTGTCCATCTATTGCTGTTATGATATCTCCGCCGTGAGGGATGTTGTTCTGATCTGGTGTGGCAGGAATTATTCCTGCTTTATCTGCAGGCCCACCCTTGATGGTGCTTTCAATTATTACTCCCTTGAAGTTTCTTGCCAATCCATTTGCAAGTGCTACATCGGGGTCGAGGCTTCTTCCTGATATGCCAAGGTATGGGTGAGTATATGTTCCATTTTTGATCAAGACTGGGGCTATTCTAGTTATTGCATCTGCAGGTACTGCAAATCCCACTCCTGCAAAGTCTCCTGTACTGGTACTGATTGCAGTATTCATTCCTACTACTTTGCCATTAAGGTCTAGCAGAGGACCACCAGAGTTTCCTGGGTTTATTGCAGCATCAACTTGTATCACATCTGGTATTGAAAATCCTGCGGAACTCTCATCTGGAAGCAGTCTTCCAATCTGGCTAATAATCCCAGTAGTCATTGTATCACTTAGTCCAAATGGATTGCCTATGGCAATTACCTGCTGCCCGACATTAAGATTTGACGAGTTTGTAAGAGTTAGTGGAACAAGCCGCTCGTCAGAAAAATTGTCTATTATCTGTATTACTGCAATATCATTTCCTGGGTCAGTTCCTACCACTTTGGCAGTATAGGTGTTGCCGTCCACAAATGAAACATTTACTATCTTTGATCCTTCTACCACGTGATTGTTTGTAATTATTCTTCCCTCTGTATCATATACAAAACCTGATCCAAGTCTTGTAGACTGGCTTGAAAGTGGTTGACCATTGATTATGAAATTATTGTCTACTGTTGAGACCTTGCTTGTTATCTGTACTACGGAATTCTCAGTATTTTTGTAAATCTGTGTGAAGATCGAATCTTGTTCCTCAAGAGTTGACCCCGTTCCTGCTGGCCCCGGGGGCCCTTGTGGACCAGGTGGACCCTGAGGGCCTGGTGGTCCTTGGGCTGCACCCTGTGATGCATCATATAGCATTTTTCCATTTGTAAATTGTAATGTAACCGTGGCAGCAAGAACTATGGTTATTGCAACAAGTATGATCTCTAGTTTTCTCATGCTGAAATCTCTGCCCCCACTTTGTATCTCAAAATATTATATTTTACTATCAATTGTTCCTTGTGCATTGTTGCGTTATCGAATCTAATTTTTTAGTATTATCTTTTGCTAAACTTTGGTAATCATTACCTAAATATACACAGAATTTACTGGTTTTATAGTGGGAAAAAAGCAAAAGAACAAGGCCAAATCTAGTAGTCCAATTACAAAAGGTCTGATAATTACTGTTGCAGTTATTGCTCTAGCTGTTGCAGGTGGTGTATATTATCTCTGGACTTCATCAGTTCCAGTAAATGAAAATCATCCAGTATTTGCAACAGCTTCTAATGTTTACATACTTGCAACTCACAATGACCAAGGATATTATTATGATGAGCAGTCTACTAAAACTGGAAAGAAATCAATCTCTAGTACAAACACTGATCCTGCAATTCACATTGCGCAAGGAACACTGGTTGCATTACATGTGATAAATGAAGACAAGGATACAGGTTCAGACCAGGATCTAAACATTGATGCATTTAATGTACATACTAGACACTTGAAGTATTTTGAGGCTCAAACCATAAACTTTGTTGCAGACAAGATTGGTACCTATTCATATTATTCCAAGATACATCCAGAAATGAATGGCACGTTTACTGTGGATCCATAAAATTGACTGTCAAAATACTTTTTAAAAAGTCTGTCAACTTTAAACAGGAAATGGCCAAATCAATATGAGCGAAGACAAAACACAACATTCTCGCTTTGATGTACTTGATTTAATGGATAATTTCATAAATAAAATTCTTGAATTACGCAGAATTCTTCTTGGAGTGTCAATCTCCGGCTTTATCTTGGCACCTTTTGCAATTGGACTTTCGATATTCTTGTTAACTCACAAAAACTTTTTCATTGTACTTGACAATGAATATGACTTTGGTGTGGCACTGAGCATACTACTTGGGTTAATAATTGCAATATCTGTGGGATGGATGATAACTGGAATTAGGCAATATAAGACACTGAAATCATGGAATAAAAAATACCGGGAATATCTCCAACAAAAAGATGATATTGATAAAAAAATTGCATCAAAATACGGCTTGGATTCTGACTAGAACTCGTTTTTAGTCTGATCATTCTTCTTTCTTGGAAATAAACTCTCATAAGGCTCCAAGATTGTTTTACAAAACTCTATTCCTTCCTGTGCTGGCTTGTATATTGTTATGATGCGTTTTCCAAGGTGTCTTTCTTCACTTTGAATTAAATTATTTTTTTCCAATTCATCAAGTATTGATTTGTGTTTTTTTAAATTCAGACCACAAAAGCTAACAAGAGCTGTCTGATTGAGTTCTCCATATTGAACCAGTGTGAGAATGATGTCTTTGATTATGTAAATCCTGTCACGATAAGGGTTTGATCCTGACATTGGCTACATTACCTTCTTGGTATAATATAACACCAGACTGTCATTATACCTATGATTCATTGCTAATAACTTCTTGCAAAGATTGCATGTATGGTGGTCTGATTTTTGCATATAATGCACTTGGAATCTTGTGTCTTTGCATCAAATGGGATTACTCTGATATCTGCACCCGTTGATTCTTTTATCACCTCTTCACATTTTGTCTGTCCACACCATGGAGAATAAAGAAATGCACCCTTTTCCATCTCTGCCTTGAACTCGTCCAAATCTGTAACTTCTAATGTCTTTTCTTTTAACAAATTCTTGGCATTCTCAAAGAGGCTCCGTTGTATCTCATCTAGCATGCCCAGAATTCCACTCTCTGTATCTTCAAATGCAAGATCGATTTTTTTGAGGCTGTCTCTGCGGACAAGAACCATCTTACCTTTTGCTATGTCTTTTGGACCTATCTCTATTCGTAAAGGAACACCTTTCATCTCCCAATCATGAAACTTGTATCCTGGCGTAACTTCGTCTCTAATATCCATATGCACACGAAGATTGTGTTTTGCCAAGACTTGCTTTATCTCTGATGCTTTGCTTAGAACAAGTTCCATGTCTTGTGGTGAATAATAAATTGGTACAATGACTACCTGTATTGGCGCAACTCGTGGTGGCAGAACCAATCCTTTGTCATCTCCATGAATCATGATTAACGCTCCAATTAGACGCCATGAAACTCCCCATGATGTCTGCCATGCAAACGTCTCTACATTTTGTTTGTCCAAGAATTTGACATCAAATGGCTTGGAAAAGTTTTGTCCCAAAAAGTGTGATGTTCCCATCTGGAGTGCCTTGCCGTCTGGCATGATGGATTCCATTGTTGTGGTGTATACTGCACCAACAAATTTCTCTTTTTCACTTTTTTTGCCAGTCAGCACGGGAATTGCAAGTTCTTCTTCAACTGTTTTTTTATACATTTCAAGTATTGCTGTAACCTCTTGTTCTGCTTCTTCTTTTGTAGTGTGAACAGTATGGCCTTCTTGCCATAAAAATTCAGATGTTCTCAGAAATGGTTTTGTTGCCTTGATCTCTGCTCTTAATGCAGTGTTCCAGAAATTAATCTTGAGTGGTAGGTCTCTCCAACTTTTTATCCATTTTGAATACATTGAATATGCAAGTGCCTCAGAGGTTGGTCTCAGTGCAAGCTTGTCACCAATTTCTGTTTCACCTGAATGGGTGACCCAGAATACCTCGGGTGTAAATCCTGCAAAGTGATCAGATTCTTTGCTTAGTAATGACTCTGGTATCAGAACTGGAAGAAAACCATTCTCATGGCCTGTTGCCTTTAGCTTTTGGTCAAGTGACGACTTTAATGACTCCCATATTGAATATCCATAAGGTCTGAGAACGATGAGGCCTTTTACTGGGGCATAGTCTGCAAGATGTGCTTTTAGTACTACTTGTGTATACCACTCACTAAAATTTTCATTCTTCTTTGCTGTAATTCCTATCTCTTTACTCAATTCCAGTCTTTCTTTTAGTTACACTAATGAGCTTTTCTGGTTTTTAGAGTGGATCGCCTTTGCAGAGTACTTGACCTGACACTCTGCTCTGGAAATTAGGACATACAAAACATTGGATAAATGGAAGTTCGCTTTTCACAACAGGACAGTCCACTGCTTCTTCTTTCATGCGTTTGAGCATCTTCGGGCTAACTCCTTTTAGTTTGAGTTTCCCCTTGTCATCCATCATGCCAGACGACTTGAGTTCTTCTTTTGTTTGATCTGACAACTTGATAGCTTTTGGAACAACTTTCACTGGTACTTCGTATTTGTGAGGAAGCTCTGCCATATTCTCCAGCTTGAGAACCTTGAATATATTACTAGTGGTAAAAAGATCTGACAATCGCTTAAGATTATATAATCTGATTTATGGTTGAAAGAAGAAACTGATGTTAGCAATCTTTGATGTTGAAGGTGTATTACTTGATGCAGAATTTCTTCCAATACTTGCCGAGAAAATTGACAAGCAAGATGAAATCTGGGCAATCACAAGACAGGGAATTGAAGGAAAGATAAACTGGGAAGAAGGATTGCGAAGAAGAATTGATCTTCTCAGGGGAATCGATTATGATACGTGCAAAGAAGTATCCGACTCGCTAAAAATAATGACTGGTGCAAAAGAGGCTTGCAGGGCATTAAAAGCAGCAGGATGGAAAATAATGGCTGTATCTGGAGGATTTACACTAATGACTGATAGACTAAAAGATGAACTAAACCTTGACTATGTTTTCTCAAATGAATTACTATTCAAGGATGGAAAACTTGATGGTGTAACAATTGATGTAGACTCTGACAAGGCAAAATCTGCAAATATAAAAATAAATGAATGGAAAGAAAAAAAAGAAAATATTGTTGTAGTAGTAGATGGAGCAAATGATGTTAAACTGTTTAATATCTGCGGTCTTGGTATTGCATTTAGGGCTCAAGATATGGTAAAAGAGCTTGCAACTGTAACACTTGAAGAAAAGGATCTCTCAAAGATTATAGGGTTAATCAACAAGCACTATGGTCTGAAGATACCGTTGCAGACGTTTGCCTAAACAAGATATCATTTTAAGCAGTAAAAAACCAACCTGATTGCATGTCTATGCAAATTATTCCTGTCAAGATACCGTCTGATATAGAATCTGGAGATGATCTGATTGAAATTTTACTCAAGACAAAGGCTGGCAGGGAACTCAAGGAAGGTGACATCCTTGTTTTTACACAAAAGATAATCTCAAAACAAGAGGGACAAAAAATCGAACTGTCCAAAGTAAAACCGACACTTCTTGCAACAGGGATTGCAAGTGCATACAAAAAGGATCCGAGGATAGTACAACTGATTCTTGATGAAACAAAAAGAATAATTCGAATGAAAAATGGCATCATCATATCTCAAACACGACATGGTCTTGTCTGTGCAAATGCAGGCATTGATGAGAGTAACATGGAAAAAGGGTTTGCTACACTTCTTCCAAAAGATTCCGATGACTCTGCTCAGAGACTCAGAAAACGTATCAAGACAAAGGCTGGAAAAAATGTAGCAGTCATAATTTCTGATACATTTGGAAGACCGTTTCGAGAAGGCCAGACTGATGTTGCAATAGGAGTGTCTGGGATATCTCCTATAATTGACTATGAAGGAATACAAGATAATTTCAAGCGAGTTCTTCGGGTTACCGCAATTGCAATTGCCGATGAAATTTGTTCTGCAACAGAGCTGGTTCGAGGAAAAACACTTTACACACCGATTGCAATTGTACGCAACTATGCCTTTGATAAAAAAAATGGAACTCTTCAAGATCTACTGCGCGTCAAATCACTTGATCTGTTCCGATGAGCAAAAATTCCAGAAACAAAGATTATATGCATTAACAGGTGGATTCGATAAACATTGGCAGGATTAAAAATTGAACTGCATTGTCATAATGAATTTTCAAACTTTCAGCTTGGGCCTAAAGAAACTCCATATGATTGCGGAGTTACAGTTATGCAACAACTAGATAAAGCACATGAGACAGGTCTTGATGCATTTTTCATTACAAATCATAATACACTGAATGGCTACAGTTCTCTTTTAGAGTGTCAACAAAATCATGAAAAATACAAAAAGATTAGAGTATATCCGGGAGAAGAGATAACAACTGATCAAGGAATACATGTACTTGCATTTGGTCTAAATCAAACAGTGAAGACAGGAAATAGTCTTGAAGAGATACTGGATATCGTAAAATCACAAGGTGCAGTATCTTGTGCACCGCATCCCTTTGGACTAAGCAATGGATTGCGAGAAAGGGCTGCCCTGTGTGATCTAATTGAGGTCTTTAACAGCAACAATGTGGATAGATATTCTAATCTTAGAGCATATCATTTTGCAAAAGCATTAAACCTCATAGAGGTGGCAGGAAGCGATTCACACGTTGCATCTACACTTGGAAGGTGTACGAACATGATTGATTCTGAAAACAACCTTGATGACATCTTGTATGCATTACGACATGGTAAAGTAACAGTAGGGGACACGGGTTACATTACAAGCCGGGAAATGATAGAACATGCACTGTACAAGATTGAAAATTCTAAAGAGGATATCATCATATACTTTGAAGAAAATCATCCACATCTAACAGGGGTATGCAAATTTTTAATCAATGCTTTTGAGTCAAATCCAAATAGTATCGTATGGACAACTGCATACAAAGTTGCAGTACGTTTGATTACAAAACTTTCAAACAAGATAAACTTCAAAGACCAGGATCATACAGTTTTGTATGAGAGAAACCTGAGAGCAATTCTGCCAATGATTCTAAAATGATCTGATTTTCTTGCATTTATGAATAGATTTTAATATTGCGTGAGCACTTTTTGGCTTACAGGTGGCCGATATTTCAGAATCAACTCCAACTAAAACAATTGATGTACGAGGCATGTTCTGTCCAGAGCCTGTCTTTAGAACAAAGATAGAGATAGAAAGAATGGCAGTAGGGAATATTCTAAAAATAACGGCAGACGATCCTGCATCTGAGGAAGATATCACAAGATGGGTCAATAGAACTGGTCATCAATTAATTGGTATAAAAAAAACAGACAAGGATTTAGAATTTACAATTAAGAAGGTGAAATAATTCCTTGGCTGAAACACTAGAAGATGTCAGTATGCCAATAAAAATTGGTGGCACGCCGATTGTAAAACTGGAATCACTTTCAAAAAATAATGCTGAATTTTATGCTAAACTAGAGTTTTACAATCCGTTTGGCTCTGTAAAGGACAGGGCTGCATACTGGATGGTCAAGATGGCAGAAGAACAAGGTCTTATCAAAAGAGGACACACGATAATCATCGAGCCAACTTCTGGTAACACTGGAATTGCGCTTGCGGGAATTGCAAAAGTTCTTGGATACAAGGTTGAAATTGTAATCCCCGAAAAGGCAAGCGATGAAACTAAAAAAATAATTGAATCACTTGGCGCTACACTATATCAAACAACAGATGACTTGTGTCCAAAGGTTGGTGCAGGTACTGATCAAAGCATTGCACTTGCAAGGTCTATTGCATCTGCAAGGCCTGACAAGTATTATTCTCCAAACCAATATGCAAACGAGGCAAATTTCATGGGTCACTACAAGGGAACAGGGCCTGAAATATGGGAACAGACACAAGGAAAGATAACCCACTTTTTCACAGGTGTTGGAACAGGCGGCACCATTACAGGAATTGGTGCATATCTAAAAGAGAAAAATCCAAACATCAAGGTAATTGCAGTCCAACCACAACAAAATCACTTGATTCAGGGTTTGAGAAACTTTGAAGAATCTTCAAAACCAGACTTGTTTATCAGGCGTGAACAAGTAGTTGATGACTGGGTAACTATCACAAACGAAGAGGCATTTGCATCTGTAAAAGAGATACTGCAAAAAGAAAAGATGCTTGTCAGTCCATCTTCTGCTACTGTATACACTGCAATGAAAAAGTATGACATCTCAAGTGGTTGTGTAGTTGGAATATTTGCAGATGATGGAAGAAAGTTCAAGAGCCTCTATACTCAACAAAAAATACTTACAGAAAGTGAATATGATTCCGCACTGGCAAATTCAAAATACATATCAAAAATTAGAGAATAATTACAAGGTTTATCTATCATGTCCTGTAACTTTTGCTCAACCACACTTTGAAAAAGTTCTTCAATAGCCATTGTATGCTTTTTGCATTATTGGTTGTATTTGGAATTCTGGTATTGTCAGAACCTGTTTTTGCACATCGGGTTCTTGCAAACTCTAGTATCACGGTGGCAACTGACAAACCATTCTATATCTTTGGTGACACGATTGTAATTTCTGGTACAGTCAAAACTGTTGTACCGGGAAGTACTTTGACGATCAACATTTTAGATCCCTATAGTAATCAAATCAAGACAACACAGGTCACTGTTGCTTTAGATGGTTCTTACACTGATGCCATTGAGATATCAGGTTCCATGTGGAAATCAGGTGGTGTTTATACCGTACTAGTTCAGTATGGTTCTACAATTCCAACTCAAACAACTTTTTCATACATGGCAACAACTGCTCCAATCAACGACGTATTTCAAATACAAATTCCTGGTCGTCAAACCTTTGATGTACCATATACAATTAGCGGAGGTTCTGTGGTTAACATGTATGTCAATCCATCAAATTTCATGCTGGTTGTATCTATACAATCCACTAATTATGGATCTATCACACTTTCACTTCCAAGATCTTTGATTGACTCTAAAGCAAATGATGGCACTGATGATTTGTTTGGCGTACTAGTTGATGGTGTACAAGTTCAACCGCACCAGAAACAAGTAACTGCAAGCGAAAGAACCTTGACAATACCATTCTTACAGGGCACCCAATCTGTTCAAATCATTGGTACTAGAATGGCATCCCAAAATGTCTCCACTGTTAATACAGCCAGTCAAAATTTGACTGGAAATCAATTGCCACAAATTACTAACATGTCAAATGTGATTCATACAGTACCTGAATTTCCTAGTGGGCTGATTTTGCTCATGATTGCATTAATCACTATTATTGTATTTGGAAGAATTATGCTTAGACCATTTCATGTTAATGGATGATAATTATACTCGACCATCTCGTTGTCAAATTAAATGGTTAGAGTCTTGTGAGAATTGACTGTTATTTTCTTTTGGCTTTTTCGTGACCTTTTTTTGCAGATTCTTTAGCACTGTCATATCCTTTAGTTCCTAGTTCTGCTCCTTTCTCAATGCCTTTTTTTCCAAGGTCAACACCCTTTTCATAACCTTTCTGAGATACATCTTTAACTTTGTTTAAAAATCCCATGAAAATAATACTATTAGCAAATATTTATCGTTATTCTTGATCAGAATGTGAAATCTCTTAGTTTTGATTATACATGATCTATTCTTGAGATTTTTTTAATTATTTGCGCTCTGCGAGATACTTGTCTACATCAATTGCAGCCATGCAACCAAATGCAGCTGCTGTAATTGCCTGTCTATATCTGTGGTCGTGTACATCTCCTGCTGCAAATACTCCTTCTATGTTTGTCTGGGTGTGATTTTTTAATGCAATGTAACCGTTTGCGTCAAAGTCAATCTGTCCTTGGAATAATTTTGTATTTGGCTCGTGTCCAATTGCAACAAATATCCCACCAACTTCTAGCGTGTTTACATTGTTTGTTGTGGTATCTTTTATCGTAATCTGGTTGACTTTTTGATTTCCCTTTATCTCTTCAATTACTGTATTCCAATGGAACTGAATCTTTTGATTTCCAAATGCTCTATCCTGCATAACTTTGCTTGCACGAAGCTTGTCTTTTCTATGTATGACATGAACCTTATTTGCAAACTTGGTAAGGAAAATTGCTTCTTCCATGGCTGAATCTCCTCCACCTGCTACCACAATCTCTTGATTTTTAAAAAATGGTCCATCACATGTTGCACAATATGATACTCCTCGGGCACTGAATTCCTGTTCTCCTTTTGCACCAATCTTTCTTGGGGTTGCACCTGTTGCAATAATTACTGCATCTGCTTCATACTCTTCAGAGTATGTCAATATCTTAAACGGTTTGTGTCTAAAATCAACATTTACTACTTCATCATCAATTATTGTAGTTCCCATTCTTTCTGCCTGCTCTCTCATGGTTGTCATTAGTTCTGGGCCCATGATTCCTTTTGCAAAGCCTGGGAAATTCTCAACCTCTGTTGTAAGCATTAACTGGCCGCCTGGAAGAATTCCTGAAATTATGAGTGTCTCACGTTTTGCACGTGATGTGTAGATGGCCGCAGTATATCCTGCAGGACCTGCGCCAATAATTAATACGTCGAACTTTTTTCTTATTTCTGGTTTTTTATTATCTGATCTTACTTCTGCTTGCACAAGTCAAACTCGTTCAAGTTCATATTTAAATTATTCAGGCTTGATGATCGTCTCAAGAATTTTCTGATGATGTCCACACAGTTTTCCTGATTGCATCTGGGAATGGATTAGATCTTCTTGCCAATGTGCATTATACAAGATACATTCCTTGGAATTGCAAAATGGATCTGCTGTAATGTGATAGAAAATTGCTTGGAGTGCATATCCTCGTACTACTTGACCGAGATTATTATCATGGTATTCTAGAAACTTGCCTTGAAATTGTTCCTTTAACGCGTCAATATTGAGGCCTTGCGATATGGTCTGGTGTATGCTGAGATAATATTCACGGGGCTTGGCAGGTGCTTCTATTATTCCAGTAGTTGAGATGATGGATGGATTTGAACAAATAACTGCTCTGCCATGGTATCTATAATCATCATAATCGTATGTACACCCTAATCTTGTGGTAAAGACAAGGTGAAACATTCCATCTGATAGTTCCTCTTCTGGAATTATATTTTGTATAATTTTTTGTATTTCAAAACCATCATACAATACAATATTAAAGTTGGAGTGGTTTCCAAATGATTCTTCTTCAAAATTAATCTCTTCTTCTGTTGGGACATGTTTTTCAAATGGAATGTATGGATTGAAAACCCGTGATGATGCCAGATTGTATGCTGTATTTTTATCTGACTTGAAATGAGAAAAGAAATTTTTTCGTGTTTCCACTGGTATACATAATATCTCCTCCAAGAATTTGGCAAGGTCGTTTATCTTTATTTCAGGAACTGACGATTCGTCATAGAGAAAAATTTTAGATATTTTCATCAAGTACTTTTGAAAACTAATTGATTTATCTTCTTAGTTCTCTTAGTTTTGCAGCTGTTACTTCTGCTGCCCTTTTGCCTGATAGTAGCATAGAGCCATATGTTGGACCCATTCTTGCCAGTCCATATGTTTCCGTTACAGACATACCAGAAATGACCAGACCTGGATATAGTTCACCTGTCTTGTATACGACTCGGTTTTCACCATCATCTATCCACATTGGATCCATTCCTTTCCATTCTACCAACTTTCTATCCACCAGTCTTTTTACTGCGACCGAATCATGACCTGATGCGTCAATTACCATTTTAGCTTCTAGAGCAATTGGGTCTACACATGTTATGTTTCTTGGAAGTGCAGATACTGGCATCCAGTTTACCACAACTCCTGAGACGCGACCATTCTTCAAAACTAGGTCATCAAACTTGGTTAACTGCAAAAACTTGACTCCTGCATCACATGCTGCAGCAATCAATTTTGACACTGCATGTGGTCCTGGTGTTAGATAGAGACCTTCTGAAATTGTTTTGTATGGAATTCCAAGCTCGTCCCATATTTTTTGTGCTGGAGCTCGTACTGTTACTGGATTCATCATATATCCTCCTAGCCAATAACCTCCGCCTAGATAGTTATTCTGCTCAATTACCAGTACCTTGAATCCCATTTTTGATAATTCTCTGCTTGCAGTAAGTCCTGCAGGACCTGCACCGATTATAATCACATCACTGTCTGATCTATCTATTAATACTGAATGAAATTCATTTGCTATTGCTCTTGTAATCTCTACTTCTCTTAAATCTGCAAAAATCTTTGGTGCTTCGTCACTAAGGGTTGCTTTCTGCATGAAAAATTATTCCATATTTTGCACATTAATAGTTTGCTCAGTTTGTAAACGCATCTTCAAAGGCTTTGATGCATTCTCTGATGTGCATCTTCTTTGGAGGATTCTTGAACGCGTATGCGGAAATAATATCTGTCTTAGCATAATCCTTGGTTATGATTGCTTTTTTTGCAGCCCTGATTGAATCAACGATAACATTGCAGCCGTTTGTACTATCGTTTGTTCTAAGGGATAAATCCAGTTCAACTGGGGAACCCAAAAAGCCCTTTGCCTCCATCCAGTAATAGCTTACTCTGGAATCCCCGAGTTGTTCTGCATATTCTGTAGTACCTGCAGTTGACATGAAAGGAACTGGTGATTCTATTGCAATGGATTCTGTCTTGATGAGTCTCTTTCTTTCTCTTGTCTCCTCTGCCATTGTATTCTGGGTGTCTTGGTTGCCACCAACATCAAGTTGGTATGCTTTTTTTAGGTAAATTCCCCTGCTTGCCATGAAATCTATCATGCCTCTATGAAATGCAGTACCTCCAAACTGACTCATAAGGTCGTCTCCAAGTATGACAAGTCCTTTTGACTGGAATTCTTTTCTTGTCTGGTCTGTACATGTCTTGGCAGCTGTTGCATTAAAGAAAGAGCATCCTGCATCAAGTGCGGCCTTGGCATATTTTTCACTGCTTTTTTCCATTCCTGATGATATGACATTTACAAGAAAATCTGGTTTTGATTTTTTAAGGGAGTTTACAAACTCGTCATAACTTGATGATTTTACCTGACCATTTTTTGAAATGTGTGGTGGCGCAACATCTTCTGCAATTCCTGGCTGGATTACAAGGCCTCCAAAATCTGACTTGGAATTTACTATGCTTGAAATGGTTTTTCCAACCTTTGATGCATCGATGTCATATATTGCAACAACTGTAATATCGTTTAATGAAATTCCTCCAATTTTGGGATGCCATAGACCTTCAGTTGAGTTTTTGTAAAACTCCAAGCCTTTTACAATGGTATTTGATACATTGCCTGCTCCAACTAGGGCAATACTGATCTTGTCTGACACGACATTTTTTTCTTGCCGGTGAGCATTTAACTCTTTTCTGGTTCTTTACAAATACCAATTTTCCTTGTACAAGTTGCATGCAAAATATGCAACTTTTGCCATAATTGTACCAAATCTAGCGAAAATTCCCATAATACAAAATTTATATGCTTTCTGAAGACAAGCTACGATAATTGAGTAATACCAGCGTTAGCCAGTCAAAACCAGACAATGCACCAAAACACAAGGTAAACTGGGGAAGACTAGAAGAGGCAGAAAGATTTTCAGAGCTAGTAAAATTATACCGACAAGGAAAACTTCATCCTGATGATTTTCGAAGATTTAGGCTACAACATGGAGCCTATGGCAGCAGAATGAGTGATGATTATAGCATGATAAGACTAAAACTTCCAGCAGGTGAAGTTTACTCTGAACAACTAGAAAAGATTGCAGACCTAAGTGAGCAGTTCTCAATAGGTAGTGCACACGTATCCACCAGACAAAATTTCCAATTACATTGGGTTGCATTAGAAGATGTATCTGAAGTTCTAAGGGGTCTTGCAGAATCTGGCATGACAACACGGGAAGCATGTGGAAATTCCGTTAGAAGTATAATGTGTAGTCCATTGGCAGGTGTCTGTCCAGACGAGGTCTTTGACCCAACTCCTTATGCAGTTGCTGCAACTAAATTCCTTTTACGAAATCCATTGTGTCAATCACTTCCAAGAAAGTTCAAGATCAATTTCACATGCTGTGAAAAACATGGCATGGCAAGAATGGTAGACATTGGATTGATTCCACAACAGGGTGAAGTAAATGGAAAACTACAAAAAGGATTCAAAGTATTTCTAGGTGGGGGATTGGGGGCCCAGTCATTTGTTGGCCACCAGTTGGAGCAATTCACATCTGAAGATCAATTGTTGTATACCATTGTTGCAGTGATTAGAATTTTTGATAGACTAGGAAACAGGGACAACATGGCTCGAGCAAGAATGCGTTATCTTGTAAACGAGATGGGGTGGGAGAAATTCCAAAATTTGGTACTAAAAGAGAGGGCAATGATAAAGATGCTCTTGTCTGTTCTGGTAAAACTTGAAGTTGACAAGACAGAAGAGCCAATGAGGAAGATATCTATCAATTCTGAAATGCCGTCTGTCCCACAAGGATATTCAAGATGGGTAAAATCAAACACATTCAAGCAAAAGCAACCGGGATTTAGTTGCGTATTTCTTACACTAGAATCAGGTGATGTTACATCAACACAGCTTCGTGCTATTGCAGAGATGGCCCGAGAGTTTACAGCGGATGGCCAAATACGAAACGGTTTTACACAAGACATGGTATTTCGGTGGGTCAGAAATGAAGACTTGCCACGAGTTTACTCTAAACTGTTAGAAGTGGGTCTTGCAAATCCTGGAGCACTCACAATGGCATCTGTTGTTGGCTGTTCTGGTACAACTTCGTGTAATTTGGCACTTACAAATTCACATAGACTAGCAAAAGAGGTCCAGAGGAAATTCATTGAATTAAAAATTGACGAAGATGACGATCTAAGAAATTCCACAATCAAGATAAGTGGTTGCCCAAACTCTTGTGGCCAACATGAGATTGCCACAATTGGATTCTATGGCGGTGGTGGCAGACTTGGAAAAGACATGTATCCATTGTATACCATGTCACTTGGCGGAAGGTCTGATGAGGATACGACACTTGGACATACTTGTACAAAAGTTCCAGCAAAAAGAGTAATTCAAACCATTTTGAAAATAGTTGAGATCTTCAAGTCTGACAAAAAACAAGGCGAGACACTTGACTTGTGGATGCGTCGAGTGATACAAGGAAATGGAGGTCCAAATGTAAAATCAATTGATGATATCAAAGAGTTACTCAAGCCAGTTGTTGCAGCTCCTACAAAGGATACTGATGGCGACTTTTACGCAGATTATGGAAGTGACGGAAGCTATCACACCAAGACAGGAAGGGGCGAATGTGCGGCTTGAGCAAAGAAAAAACCACTCGTGTTACAGTTGACGCAGACAAACTACGTTCTGAAATCCGAGACAAGAGTGTCAAGGTTTTAGATATTCGAAAAGAAGAAGATTACAAACAAGGCCACATACCTGATGCAATAAATCTCCCACTTGCAAGCCTTCTTGCAGATGACAGCCCAGATAAAGTTCTCCAGTATGCCCAGTCATTTGGAATTTCAGACGAGACACCAGTTGTTGTATATGATGATACATTTGGTGCACTGGCATCAAGAATTGCATGGACACTTGAATACATTGGTCACGAGGATGTCTCTCTACTTGATGTTACATACAGTACTTGGAAAAAGCTAGGCCTTGAAGTAAATTCACAAACTCCGAATCTTGTAAAAACAAACCATTCATTAAAGTTGAAACCGCAAATTCTTGCAACTGCTGATTATCTTGTACCTGCCAAAGAAAAGGGTGCAATTCTAGTAGACAATAGGGAGCGACTCAATTATCTAGAACAGCACATTCCTGGCGCAATCAATATTCCATATAGGATGCTTGCATCAGGACAAAACATACTACGACCAAAAGAAGATCTGAGGAGAATGATTCAAAACAGGAACATCCGCCCAGATTCAGAAATCATAACCTATTGTGGAAGTGTAGGTACTCTCTCAGGACTGGGTTACTATGCGTTAAAGTCACTTGGAATGCAAAATGTAAAACTCTATGTCAGATCCTTCAAAGAATGGAAGTCTCTTGAAAAACCAATAGAACAGCAAAAGGATGCAAACTATTGGGACTTGTCAGCAGAATAAATTATCAGGACTGTCCGGCAGTTTCAGCACGAAGTTTCTTGGTTATCATCATTTCAATATTGTCAAACAAATCAATTATTTTTTGTTTGTTTACCTGGAGATAATCTGAACCCTTGTCAGTCAATCTTACCTTGTAGAGTCTAATGTCTCTATGTTCTTCAAAAAAGTATTCAATCATCTGACCGCCTTTCTTTGATGGTTCTATGAATACATCCAGATTTGAAATAATTTCATTTACATCTCCTTTCTCAATTGATGTCTTGGCAGCATGGACTGCCTCGTTTATTTCCTTGAGATTTTGTATGACAATTGGATGGGATTTCTTTGTAGTTCCAAAGAAAGTTTTCTTTTCAACACCAATCTTTTCGGCAAGTTCTGGAACAATTTCATATTCTTCTACTTTTTGTAATCCTAAACTTTTTTCATTCTTGATCAGTAATCCTTTTTCAATTAATTTTCTTGCAGCATCTTCAACTTCTAGCTTGCCAACCATTGTTGTCCATACAATTTGTCCAACCTTGCGATATCCTTGTCTTACTGATTCAAGTACTACAACTTCGATAATTCTTCTATATCCATCATCTGCCCTGATGTTTTCAAAGTCCTTGTCCTTTACTGCTTTTTTGGCATTTTTGACATCTATCTCAATTGCACGTTTTAATGCCTCAATTGATTCTGGTATGTGATTTAACAAAGAATGATAACATGCTTTGTTATACCAAGACATTCCGTCCTTTGCATCAGAATCAATTGATTTTTCTACACTGTCTAGTGCCTTCTCATAATTTTTCTGTCTATAGAAAATCAGACCTTTCAAGTTCCAGGCCTCTGCATTTGTCACATCGATTTCATGGACTTTGTTATAGGCATCCATTGCACTTGAGAGGTCATTCATGTGAAAACGGGTGTATCCTAGTTTTAGAAGTGATTCAATGTGATTTGGGTCAATTCGTAATGCATCTTCAAAGGCTCTTGCAGCCTCGTCCATCTTCTCATCTGCCATGAGAGAGATTCCTTTCTTGTAGAGCTTGTTTCTGTTATAATTGGCATCTGTTAGTTTGGTATTGGTTGATTCTACTGGCTTGATCTCAGTATCATGCTCTTCCTTTTTATCTCCGAATAGTTTCTTCACGGTCAACAAAATGTGGATTAGCCGTAGATAAATAGATTAGTTTGAAAATCAGGCAGCAATGAAAGGTAGAAAACAGATTTCCAAGTGTCTAAAAATTCACAAATGGGCTTTATATCATATTGAAAATACAAAAATACTTAGGAATTAGACGTAGAATATGTCATCAAAAGATAATACTTTGGAGGTCTCGGGGGAATCTCCGTTTAAGATTCCATCTGGTGTATTTGAGGTACAGATTGCACTCTGTGATGCTTCGCCGTCTGCTGATGATGTAAAAAAACGAAGTTTCCATACTTTGTGGAAGGATAATTTTCATCTTAGAGTTAAAGACAAAAAATTCACCCAAGTGTTAGGCTCTGCAAAAAATCCATTACCGCCATCTGTATTTCAAAGAGGGGTACTCTGGGTTGTTGTAATTGACCAGTTTTCATCGGCTCATTCAAGTTTTCCAATTGATGTTCCAAGAACAGGCTCTGACTATGTCGAGCCAACACCGGAACCAGAAGTAACAACTCGACATACAAAAACTGATTCTGATACAAGACCGAAACAAATCGTAGAGCATTTTACAAGTGAACGAGGTTCTCGTGGTCCATCTGGTATGATGGGTCCTCCAGGTCCAATGGGTCAGCCAGGACCGATGGGTCAGCCTGGTGTATCAGGTCCTCCAGGTCCTATGGGTATACAAGGTGACAAAGGTCCACTTGGTCCTGCTGGAGAAAAAGGTGACAAGGGCCCACAAGGACCTCAAGGTGACAAAGGAGACCGAGGTGACAAGGGTCCAATTGGTGATAAAGGAATTACTGGTGACAAGGGACCACCGGGTCCTCCAGGTCCATATGGAGAAAAGGGCCCACAAGGACCTCCAGGTGACAAAGGAGACCGAGGTGACAAGGGTCCAATTGGTGATAAAGGAATTACAGGTGACAAAGGTCCACAGGGAGACAAGGGTCCGCGTGGTGACGAAGGTGAAAAAGGAGAACGTGGAGATAAAGGCGATAAAGGTGACAAGGGTGACAAGGGATTAACAGGTGAAATTGGCCCACTTGGAGAAAAAGGACCAACTGGTCCTCCTGGACCTACAGGTGATAAAGGAATTATTGGTCCGCCAGGAGAACAAGGTCCAAAAGGTCCACTTGGTGTTCCAGGTGACAAGGGTTTGTCCGGTCCACAAGGACCTCAAGGAGACAAGGGTCTAACTGGTCCACAGGGTCCGCCTGGAGAAAAAGGTCCACAGGGTCCACAAGGTCCTGCCGGAGAAAAAGGTCTTACAGGAATTCCTGGTCCACAAGGTGACAAGGGCCCAAGAGGATTGCCTGGTGCAACTGGTGATCAAGGCCCGCGTGGTACTTCTGGTCCTGCTGGTCCTCCGGGTCCGCAAGGAATTCAAGGTCCACAAGGTGAAAAAGGTACAACAGGTCCGCAAGGTACTCCGGGTGACAAGGGTCCTCCGGGAGTTCAAGGAGTTCCAGGACCGCCTGGTCCACAAGGACCTCAAGGCCCACCAGGTGACAAGGGCACCCAAGGTGTACAAGGTCCACAAGGCGACAAGGGATTAACAGGTCAACAAGGTCCTTCTGGAGACAAGGGTCCGCAAGGTACTCAGGGTCAACAAGGAATTCCTGGAGAACAAGGTCCAAGAGGTCCACCAGGCCCACCAGGTGACAAGGGTCCTACTGGATTTTCAGAACAAGAACGTGCTCTTATAACTCAATTACTTGAGATTCTGTCTTCGAAAAATGTTTTGACAACAGAACAGCAAATAAAATTAATGAGTTTTCTTTACTAATATTCAAATAACTCAAATCTATTTTCAAATGATATGAGTACACTCAAAGAAAAAATAGAATTCAAGATGTTAGATCATCAAAGAGTTGGTGACGAACATGTTACTTTCAAGCTAGAAGATGGAACAATGGTCAAAGTAAAAGTTGATCTTGATAGGGTTGGGATTGCATTAAATCACAAAAACCCTGATGGCACACCACATTATGCAGTCAATGCATCGCTGAAGCTATCTATCATTCCTAATGAAAGAAAATTTTTCGTAGAACCTGATGCAGTAAAAAACAAATCGTCATCTCCACCAGGTCAAATGTTTAGCTAAAATATTACAAATTATCGCCTACTAGAAGCGATAATCTGTTTAAAATTTTATCTTCGTCTTTTTGAAGCTGTTTTTTTTGCTTTTCTTGAAGCTGATCTTCTCTTTGGAGCACTTCGCTTAGGAGCAGATCTTCTCTTTGGAGCGGATCGCTTTGCAGCTGATCTTCTCTTTGGAGCACTTCGCTTAGGAGCAGATCTTCTCTTTGGAGCGGATCGCTTTGCAGCTGATCTTCTCTTTGGAGCTGATCTTTTTTTAACAGCTCGTGTTGATCGTTTTGCCATTGCACCATTGTTGAATTTACTGGTTTTTCTATTGTGAAACTTAAGAAAGTTACACTAATTCATCAGTAATTAGACACAATTTTTTTCATAAAAAATTAATTTTTTAATAAAAAATTTAGTAAACTGATTCTGCAGATGGTCTTCTTCCTTGCAACCATGATGTTTGTCCACACTCTGTGCATTTGTATTGTCTTCTTCTCTTGTATGTTGCCATGTTTGGCATGAAAATAATTTCTTGTTTTGTTTTTGTAAAACATTTCTTGCACCATCTATATTCAGCTTCTTCCATGATACAACAAAAATATTTTTGATACAAAAGAGTTTTTGCTATTTTGCTTTGACTATTGTAAGCACATCTTCATCTTTTAGCACATGATTTATGCTGACTCGTTGTCCTCCAAACTTTACACTCTTGCCCCACACTAACGCATACCTAAAATCTTTTTTGAGGTCACGGTGTAGCTTATTGCATATGTCCAACACCGTCGAGTTGTTTCTTGTAATCAATGGTTCTTTGAAATCTGTCTCCCCACCTTTTGGTCTCATGTAAATTCGAATAAAATCTAATTTCTCAAATATGGTGTCCTTGAGCGCAGTTATATTGATATCAGAATCTGCAGAAATTGGAACAAATTTTGACTTTGACTTTTGTTGTAATTCGTTTACAAATCCTTGGTTTACAAGATCAATTTTGTTCATTATTGTGAGAGATTGGACGTAAAACTTGTTACCTGAGATGAAATCTGTTAGCTGGTCTGCATCAACATCCTCTCGAATCAAAACTCTACCATTAGTCATCCCGTACAATCGAAGTATGTCTTTTAGTAAACTTATTGACATCTTTGTGAGTGGGACCTGCTGACTAACTGAGATTCCACCATCTCCTGTTTTTTCAATTACTATGTCTGGAGGCTTTTGGTCAAGTCGAATCCCGATGTTTCCAAGCTCAGTCCTTATGACATCTTCATGATATGGCTGGAATACGTCAAGAATTATCAATACCAAGTCGGCACTTTTTGCAACTGCTAAAACTCTTTTTCCAAGACCCTTGCCAGTTGATGCACCCTTGATGATTCCTGGTAAATCAAGTATCTGAATTCTGGCACCCCGATGTTCCATCATTCCAGGAACTACAGTTGTTGTTGTGAATTGAAATGCACCTACTGTTGATTTTGCTCCAGTCATCCTATTGAGTAGTGTTGATTTTCCAACACTTGGTAATCCGATGAATACAACTGTTGCATCACCTGTTCTTTTGACATCAAAACCTGCAGAGCTCCCACTTGATCTTGATTTTACATCCTCTTGTTCTCTTTTGAGTTTGGCAAGCTTTGCCTTGAGAAGACCAACGTGATGTTCAGTTGCCTTGTTTATCTGAGTCTTTGACATCTCGTCTTTGATAGCCTGGATTTTTTCTGGAATTCCCATCTTCACAATTGATACTATTGTGCCGAATAAAATCTTACTACTTGTACCTAGACGTGATTTTTTTATGCCTTGATTGACTGCAAGAACATGTTTCCAAAATAAACCATGGCAAACGCACTAGCTACTCTTGCAATACTCATTGATATGGCAAACTTTTTGAAATTGTATTTTTTCACTCCTGCAATTACTGTGACAATTTCGGTCAGTATCGGAACCCAACTCAGAGCAAAAATTATGCTCCATCCATACTTGTTTATCCATGCTCCACTCTTCTGATGTTCTTCTTCTCGGTGAGTTTTCTTTAAAATCTTGTAAACTTTACCACCGTCGTATCCGATATAATATGTAAAAAGTCCGCCTATTACAGAGCCAATTGACAAGACAATAAACACCATCGCTGGATTCTGGCCGTTCAAGAGCAAAGCAGTTGATGTAACTACTATGGGAAATGGTACTATTGACGCAAAGACTGCATTAAGAAAAAGACCAGCTAGTCCATATTTTACAAAAAACGGATTTTCAAGTATGGGTTTTAGAAAATCAATTAGCACAAACTAGAACAAAATCTACCCACTAATAGCACTACCTTATTTTCCAATTCTTCAAGGGATCTTACTTTTGGAATATAAAATATTATTTTCTTTTTTGATGTATACAATTCTTGTTGCAGGGATCAATTCAAAATTTTCTGATAGTTTCAAAAATTCTTCAAGTGTTGTCTCTTTTGTTATTCTACGGTCGATGTATCCTACAAGATATGATTTGGGATTATCACTGTACAAGGCTTTGCTAAAAATTTCTGTAATTAGACCTTTTCTTACCATGTTAGTTTTACGGAATTAAACTATTTTAGATAGCAGTTATTATGACCCACATTATACGTGATTTTGATGAAACCTAAAATCTTTGCAATAGATATTGATGGTACCATTACTGACAACAAGGGAGGACGAGTTGATCTTGATGCACTTGGTGCACTACGATATCTTGTAAAACTTGGACACAAGGTCATTTATGTAACTGGAAGATCTTCTGTTGAAGCCTACGTGTTATCGGTATTTGGTGGAACTACAAGAATTGCAGTAGGTGAAAACGGTGGTATTATAACTTCAGGACCTAATGAACACAAATTGATTGGTAACAAACAAAAATGTCTTAATGCATTTGAGTTTCTCAAAACAAAAATTCCTGAAGCAATAGAAAAACCAGTCTTTCCAAGGATAACAGAAGTGGTACTTGAGAGAAATTTTGATGTAAATGTTGGAAAGAAACTTTTTGCTGATAATAATCTCGATGTAACTTTGACAGATAGTCAATATGCATATCACATAAATTCCAAGGGTGTAAACAAGGCAAGTGGATTCCTTGAAGTAATGAACATGTTTTCGGCAACACAAGAAGATGTAATTGCAATTGGGGATAGTGAAACTGATGTGCCGCTCTTCAAGTTGGCCGGAACAAGCGTAGCACTTGGAAATGCCCCAAAAGATGTCCAGTCCCAAGCAACCATGTCAGTTCCAGGGCATGAAGGTGATGGCATGATTGAAGCATTAGAAGCAGTACAGCTACAATTATTGGCAGAATGATGATATCATGACACTACGACTAGTCTATGATGAAATCAGACTCGGTGTAAAAAAAGCCTGTAATGCACTTGGTTATCCTGAAACAGAGTTTGATGTATCAGAGGCCGCAAGACCAGAGTTTGGGGATGTGAGTTGCAATGTAGGATTTTTGCTTGCAAAGGCATTAAAGAAAAGACCATCCGATGTTTCACAATCACTTGCAGATGAATACAAAAAAAGTCTTGGTGAATATGTATCAGAAGTTTCTGTACATGCGTCAGGTTATCTGAATTTTGTTGCAAACTATTCGCTGCTTGTACCACAAGTGATACACTCGTCACTTCGCGCAAATTACGGTTCTGTTGATCTTGGAAAAAATTCCAAGATGGTAATAGAACATACTAGTGTCAATCCAAACAAGGCTCTGCATATTGGACATGTCCGAAATATAATAATTGGAGATACTGTTGCTAGGATTTTACACAAGGCATCATACGATGTCAGCGTTCTAAATTATGTGGATGACTCTGGACTTCAAGTTGCAGATATCATTGTTGGCTTCAAGTATGGGGGATATTCTGACAAGCCTCCAGAGGATCAAAAATTTGATCACTATTGCGGTGATGTAGTGTATGTAAAAACAACTGAAAGATATGAGACCGACAATGCTCTTGCAGATCTACGTTCACACGTGCTTCAAGAACTCGAAGAGGGAACATCAGAGATTGCAAAGTTTGGAGATGAAATAACAAGACGTGTTCTTGAAGAGCAACTCAAAACATGCTGGCGTCTTGGTGTCACATATGACTGTCTTAATTTTGAATCTCAGATTGTGCACTCGAAATTGTGGCAAGTTGCATTTGAAAAGATGAAATCAATGGGCATAACCACTCTAGAACAAGAAGGGAAAAATGCTGGATGCTGGGTCATAAAGGCTGAATCCGAAGAAGACAAAGTCTTGGTTAGAAGCAACGGAACTGCTACGTATATTGCAAAAGATATTCCATATGCAGCATGGAAACTTGGAATCTTGGATGATCCATTTTATTACAAACATTATGCAGTGCAAAAGACTGGACGTGTCTTGTGGCAGACTACGCTTGACTCTAAGGATACTGCGATGCATTTCACAGGAGATCGTGTAATTACCGTTATTGATTCTAGGCAGTCAAGGCTTCAAAATATTATAACAAAGATAATGTCAGAGTTCAAATCAAAACCTGATTCATATGTTCACTTGGGATACGAGTCTGTTACACTCAGTCCTGATACTGCAAAAACACTTGATCTTGATACTGGAGGAAAATCTGTACAAATGTCTGGCAGAAAGGGAATCTATGTTAGCGCAGATTATGTACTTGACATCTTGAGTGGGAGAACATTTGATGAGGCAAAGAAAAGAAATCCAGAGTTCGATGAAATGAGTCTTGTAAAAATATCAGAACAGGTAGCAATTGGAGCATTACGTTATGCAATGATAAAACAAGACCTTGACAAGGTAATTACATTTGATCTGACAGAATCCCTAAGTTTGGAAGGAGACACTGGGCCTTACATCCAATATGCATATGCACGTGCAATGAGGATATTGGAAAAAGCTGGAAAGAGTCCAAACTTTGAGGCAAGTCTTGGTATCATGGATACTATATATGAAAAAGACATGGTCAAAGTCATTGGCGAGTTTGACCTTCACGTGGAAGATTCTGCAAAGAATTTATCACCTAAAATAATTGCCAAGTACTGTTATCATCTTGCAGTATCATTCAATACTTTCTATGAACATGTCAAAGTCTTGACAGCAAACTCTGATGATGTCATCAATGCTAGACTCTGCCTCGTTTATTCTTTCAAAGAGACCCTTGCAAAAGCATTACAACTTTTGGGCATTGATGCCCCAGAAAGGATGTGAGATCAAATTGCCTACAAAAAAAGCAACAATTCCTGTGATATTTGCAGCAGTTGGACTTGTTTCTACAACCTTGGGAATGTTTACCGTTCACAAGGAATTGGTTTGGACTGGAGTGGGATTGTGGATAGCATCTATCATATCTGGTAGGGTACTAAAAGGAAAACCAAAGACAAGCGAAGGAAAATAAAATCTAGTCTGGCACATGAAAATTTTTAGGGTCAAGATATTTATCCACACCTGATCAGGTTGAATTGTTGAAGAAAATAAAGCAGAACGATAATGTGTTGTTTTTTTATAATGATAGTAAAAAATGGTTAATGAAAGTTGCGCCAAAACAAAAATTCCACACCCATGTCGGAATCATAGACCACAAGAAAGTGATAGGAAAACCGTTTGGTACTGCAATAAAAACAAACAAGGGAAAGATAATTTTTGCACTAGAGCCTACTATCTATGATTATGTAATGAAGAGCCAACGCAGTACTCAGATTGTATATCCTAAAGATTTGGGATACATTGCAGCACGAATAGGATTGCAGAGTGGATACAAAATAGTAGAAATTGGAACTGGAAGTGGCTCGTTTACAACTTTTCTTGCAAGCCTTGTCAAACCAAAGGGCCATGTCTATACGTATGATGTAGATGAAAACTTTATGGCAATTGCAAGAAAAAACATCGAAAAGGCGGGTGTTTCAAAATATGTCACTATGACAAAACTTGATCTCAAGACTGCAAAAAAGATGCCTCAAAAGGATGCAGATGTGGTAATAGTTGATCTTGGAGATCCATGGGTGGTAGTACCTCAAGCAAGAAAAATGCTCAAGGGAAGCGGCGCATTTGTTGCAATATGTCCTACGATGAACCAACTTGAAAAACTTGCTGCAGCATTACGTCAAAATGATTTCTTTGACATTGAATGCACCGAGCAAATTGTAAGAACAATAGAAGCAAGAGATGGTAAGACAAGACATTCGTTTAGAGCAATAGGGCATACAACATATGTTGCATTTGCACGTAAAGTTATCACGCCAGCAAGCTTGCGTAAAGTGTTGTTACCTGTAGAGCAACCAGATGTTGAATCTGAAGAAATTGATTCCTCTGAAGACGAAAGTTTATCATCTCTTAAAAAATAAAACGACTGTTGGCAAAAATTCTCCAATCTCAGATTGTTAAAAGTTTCATACCATCCCGCAAGGCTGTATCAAGAAAAGGAGACAATGGAAAAGTCCTAGTTCTTGGTGGAAATTATCTTTATCATGGCGCTCCCATCCTGTCGTCTCTTGCAGCACTACGCGCAGGTTCTGACTTGGTATACACCTGTGTACCCAAGATCAATGTAATGGCAACACGAGCATTCTCGCCAAATCTGATTGTTATACCACTAGTTGATGTAAAGCTGACTCGTGGCTCTGTTCAAAAATTACTTGGGATAATACCAAAAAATCTGGATTCTGCTACGATAGGAATGGGTCTTGGAATCCAAGACCGTGAAGCATTAAAGATTCTTGTCCGTTCTCTTCTTGATAGAGCTGTTAGACTATCACTTGATGCAAGTTCTCTAGTACCTGAAATTCTTCCAGAGATTAGGGACAGGAAAGTGATAGTTACTCCTCATGCAGGGGAATTTCAAAGATTATTTGGTGAGCTTCCTCCTGATGCGATAAAACCACGTATTGGACTAGTTGAAAAATATGCAAAAGAAAATGGTGTAATAGTATTGCTCAAGGGGCCAACAGACATTGTATCTGATGGCAAGCAAACATACTTGAATCCAAAAAACATTGCGGCTATGACTGTTGGTGGAACGGGAGATGTCTTGTCAGGTGTTGTTGCAGCAATGTTTGCTAAAAATAAAGATCCAGTCCAGGCAGCATCTTCTGCTGTATTTCTAAATGGCAAGGCAGGATATTTGGCTCAAAAAAAACATGGATTGCATATTGTGGCAACTGATCTGTTGGATTTTATACCGTTTTCAATGAAACCATTTGATAAAGTGAAATAAATCATGCAAGAAAATTACGTTGACAAGAATTTTCCAAGTCTTCTATCAGACCTGCAAAAACTAATCAGACAGCCAAGTGTCTCTGCAAAAAATCTGGGACTAGAAGAGTGCTCAAGACTGATTGTCCAAATGATGAAAAAGTCGGGAATACGTGCAGAACTACTTTATACCAAAAAAGGAGTTCCACCTGTAATATATGGAGAAGTCAAGTCAAAACAAAATTCCAAAAAGACATTGTTGTTTTACAACCATTATGATGTACAGCCTGAAGAGCCGCTTGATCTATGGGATGACAAGCCATTTAGCGGAAAAATAATTGGGAACAAAATCTTTGGCAGAGGTTCGGCTGATGACAAGGGGGAGTTAATTACAAGAATAAAGGCAGTTGAATCCTTTTTGAAAACAACCGGGGATGTGCCATGTAACATCAAATTTTTCATTGAGGGAGAAGAAGAGATTGGAAGTGTACACATTGAGGATTACCTAAAAAAATACCAAGAAAAACTATCCTGTAATGCAGTAATCTGGGAGTTTGGCTATGTTGATGAACAAGACAGACCAGTAATCAGTCTTGGAATGAAGGGATTGCTTTATGTGGAATTGTCCAAAGTAGAATCAATTCGTGATGCGCATTCAAGTCTTGCAGTAATAATAGAAAATCCTGCATGGAGGCTTGTTGAGGCATTAAAAACACTTCGTGGCATTGATGGCACAGTATTGATAAAAAACTGGTACAAAGAAGTTGATAAATTCACAAGAGAGGATCTCAAAATAATTGCATCAGAACCATTTGATGAAGTTTCATTTAAAAAAGAATATGGAATAAAAAAATTTGTTGATAACAAAAAAGGTATTGCAATAAAAAAAGCCCTAGTAGGAGAACCGACCTGTAACATTGCAGGATTTACATCAGGTTATGAAGGTCCTGGCGCAAAAACTGTCCTGCCATCAAAGGCTTTAGTCAAAATTGATTTTAGGTTAATTCCAAAGATGGATCCTAAAAAACAACTTCTTCGTTTGAAAAATCATCTAAAACAAAATGGGTTTGGAGATATCAAAGTTACATTGATTCATGGTGAAGCAGCTGCAAGGACTGCACTATCTGATCCTTTCGTTAAAACTGTAAAAAAGGCAGCAGATGAATCATTTGGAAAATCTATTCTTAGTGTCTCCTCTGCAGGAACAGGACCAATGTTTTCGTTTGTAAAGTTCTTACACTCTCCATGTATTGCAATAGGGAGCACATACATATTTTCTAGGATCCACTCACCAAATGAATTTGCAAGAATTGATCTACTTAAAAAAACAACAAAGTGCATGTGCAAGATAATTCGAAATTTCGCATCCCAGTAGATTTACTACAAGATCATTTCTCTGAATTTGGAACTAGTGGTTTCTTGCCTCTATCCTACTGATCCGTGATAGACTGCACAGAAAGGCCTTTATTGTGCTCATTTTGCAATTCAATCATGGCTTACATGTACATGCCAGGAGCTACTGCAGTTGGTATTACATTTGACGGCGGTGTCGTCATGGCAAGTGAGAGAAGAATCTCTTATGGCAATTTTGTAGTAAGCAAGAATACAAAAAAGACATTCAAGATTACTGATTTTGTCGGTGCATGCTGTGCTGGAATGGTTGCAGACATGCAAGTCTTGGCAATGCAGATGAGGGCCATGACAAAGATACGAAAGATGGAAATCAAACGTGAAATTCCTCCAAATTCAGTAGCCAAGATGATGTCTACTATGATGTATGAACGACGTTACTATCCTCTCTTGACTCAGGTTATAGTTGGAGGCGTTGATGGTGATGCAGTAATTTACACACTGGACCCATTGGGCTCAGTCTTACCTGATGATTATGCTTCTGTTGGTACTGGTGCAGAGATGGCACTTGGAGTCTTGGATCAAGAATTTAAACCAAAGATGAGCGAAAAGGATGCTGTAACCTTGGCAGTAAAATCCATCAAGTCTGCAATAATGAGAGACAATGCAAGTGGAGATGGAATAGATGTGCTTGTTGTCGACAAGAACGGAACAAGAGAATTTACCGCAAACTAAAGTTATTTCTTGACAATCTTTGCAGCTTCCCAATACTTGTCAGAAATATAATGCAAATTTTTTACAACCTCACCTTTTGTTATGTTTGACATTTCGGCACTTGATATCAATGCCTTTCCAACTGCAAGAAACTTGTTGTGCACTTCATCGACTATACAGATAATGTCGTCTTTTTGAAATTCTGTAAATTTCTTAATTCCTGGTCGCATTACATTTGCTCCATTACAAACAAACTTGATTGCACCTGCATCAACAATTGCTTTTGGAAATTTCTCTAGTAGTACAGTCTCTGAAAGAAATGGAAGATATGATTCGCCAATTTGTATTGCTGTTATGCTGTCTCCTGTTATCAGATTTGTATCATTATCAATCTCATGCAATATCAAAGTCTTTGATTTTGACAGTTCGATATGCCACTGAGTGGTCATCTTGTCAATGATGACAGATATATCACTCTTTGATAGGTTATGCGATTTCAATTCTTGACATTTCCTGTTTGATATCTAACAAATCTCTTAAAATTGAACTGGCAGTTTCGATACCTCCTGCACCGCGACCTATTATTGTCTGCTGGCCGGAATGCTCCGAGCTAAACGTTATGGCATTGAGGGTTCCGTTGACACACATTGGGTCATCAAGTGATATCTCTCTTGGCGACACGACTAACTCTCTATTACATGATGCAATCAGTTTTACCGCACAATCATGTGCTGCTGCCTTTTTTATGTCTCCAGTTGTAACGTCTCTAATTCCTATTCTTTTGATGTCTTTTATTGTAACTTTCATGTCCATTATCCAGTTGGCAAGTATGACAAGCTTAGCCGCTGCATCAAAACCATCTATATCCAATGACTCGTCTGCCTCTACATACCCTTTTTTCTTGGCATCTACAAGTGCTGCTTTGAATGTAAGACCTGTTGCCATGTTTGTGAGGATGTAGTTTGTAGTACCATTTAGTATTCCTTGAAATGAGACTATCCTCTCTCCACGCAGACTATTTTTCGCATAATCCAAGATTGGAGTTCCGCCTCCTACCGTGCCGCTGAATTTCAGCTGGACTTGGTTGTATGTTGCAAGCTCAATCAATGATGGAAACGCAAGTGCAAGAGGTCCCTTGTTTACAGTAATGACATGTAGTCCTTTTTTCATTGCACTTACTATGTGTGACATGCCAGGCTCTGCATCCTTATAATTACTTGGAGTAGTTTCTATCAAAACTTCAGCATCCATGCCGTTTATCATGTCAAGACCATTTGCATCTTTTTCCTTGTTATGATATTTTCGTATGTTTCCATATTTTTTCTTCACTTCTAGTAATCTATTCAAGTCAAGTCCTGCAGACGATGCTGCAGAACCTTTAGAGTCAAAGACACCTACTATTCTTGGCTTTAGTCCATGTTTTGCATACAGGTCCTCTGATCTAGAAAGCAAAAGTTTTGCAAAGCTCTGTCCTACGACTCCAAAGCCCGATAGTATTATTCGCAATATTCACAAGACACATTTTGGCATTAATTAAGATTGACGATTTCTGAGATTGCTTTATTAAAGCAATGGAGAAAAATTATCACGTGGTACCAAAAAAGTATCTATACCTGGCAATATCGGGTGTAGTTTTAGTTGCAATTGCTATAGCTGTTATTCAATTTGTTATTCCAATGACAAGTCAAGGGGGTACTTCAAACCAAGTTGCATTTCTTGATTTTTCATACGAAGAAGAAAATTCTGATCTAAAATCTAATCTAGCGTTGCATCACATCAACATGACAAACCCAATTACGCTGAGCAGTCCAAGTGATATCAAACAATACTGTGATTTCATTAACGATCCACAAAAACAGGCACTTGTAACACACTGTACATCTACTGTACTCAAAGACAAGATGGGAACTCTTGGTGATATTGATATGGTTGGTTCACCTGACGTACCAGGTCTTGTAGTTGTTGCACTGGAACTGGATCCAACAATGAGTGACTATGCTAATGTAAAGACGGTCTTTGGAGTTGTACTAAACAGTACTATCTGCCAATGTTGGTCACCACAAAATCCTGGTGGGTATTCCACTCTTTCTGACATGGTTGATGCATTGCGAGCATTTCATGTCAATGGAAAACAACCAAACAGTACTACGCATACTGTAGCTCTTGGAAACAAGCATTTTGAGATTGAACTTACTACAAACGATGGTGGCTATCTGTGGAAGTTACTGGTTGCCAAGTAATTAATTCACCTTGGTTTACGAAGGTTGACGTGACTCTTTAATCCGTAGAAAATAGATTTTGGTGTTATAATTGCTTGAATATTTGTGGCTCTTGCCACTTGGTTTTGTAGCTGGTGTAATAGGATCCATGATAGGACTTGGGGGTGGATTCGTAATGGTGCCGGTGCTTACACTTTCTGGATTTGTCCCAACACTTGCTGCAAGCGATAGTCTCTTTGCAGCATTTAGCAACTCTGTGGCATCTACTGTTTCATATGCCAAGCAAAAAAGAATCATGTATTCTCTTGGAATGAAACTTGCACTTTTTGCAATTCCTGGCACAATACTTGGTGCATACATCTCAGACGATATATCAGTACCATTATTCAAGTTGCTATTTGGAGCTGTATTGGTGTCATCAGGTGTATACATTTACCTGAGGAGGAAAATGGAATCAAGAGAGTACAACCTATCAAAGCAGATGATGGTTTTTGCAGTTGGTGCAAGTTTCTTTGCTGGTGTAATCTCTAGCTTGTTTGGAATTGGAGGTGGCGCTGTCTTTGTACCATTGATGGTGGTCGCAATTGGGTTATCCATGAAACTTGCTGCTCCTACATCGCAGTTTATCTTGATGTTTGTAGCTGCTTCTGGCATGATAGTACACTCTGCACTTGGCCATCCTAATTATTATGAGGCAGGAATGCTCTCAATTGGTTCATTTGTAGGAGGAATAGTTGGAAGTAAATTATCTACACGTGTTAATGAACAAAGACTTCGTCTATTTGTGATAATCGTACTTGGCATCACTGCTGCTAAACTTGTTACTGATGCACTGGTGGGTCCTTTTTAATTTGATAAAGATTTCTTTTTGAAATTACCATTGTTTTTCCATCTTCATCCTTTCCTTCAAAATCTATTCCAATCAAGCCAAATTCATCATTGATCTCACGTTTTTCAGATATTGTGAATTTTATCTTTAATTTGTCTCCTGTATGTAGGGGTTTTAGAAATCTTGTCTGTCTGTTGTTCCAGTCAGAGTCTCCATCAATTCCATAGAAGATTAAGAGGTTACCATACATCTCTTCTAGCCTTGTAAATTCTCCTTCCATCTTTGAAAGTATGGCTCTGCCTGAGACCATCTTTTTTTCCTGACTTGATTTGGTGTTTTCATAAATGATGTTTTTAATTCCTGAAAACAAAAGATATGCATCAAGTTCTGTAGAAGATATGGTGCATTCTGAATAAAACTTGTCTCCGACATTTAGTTCTGAAAACCTTTTCATCAGGATCTTGTTTCGTCTGGATAGTAAATTATTTCTGCATTGCTTATTGATTTTCCAGATGTAAGATAATTGATTGCTTTCATGATGTTGTCATTGCTTGATTCTGTACCTTCTACACTTCCTGGGAGCACCAAGTACATTCGAAGTTTTGATTTTAATACATCACTTAGCTCTTGGTTCACAGTTGTCGCAAATGGTCTGAGGGCGCCCCTGAATACTTCAACTCTTGCCCTGTCTGCACCAGTTGTCTTGCCCCCTGCTGGCATGTCAGGTCCTATGATTATCATGTTGCCATCCTTGCCCTTGAAAAGTGGTGGATTCTTTGCTCCTCCTGGAACAAATATGCCAAGTGATTCCTGCATGAAAATGGCTGGAGTGTTTATGAACTTGTCAACTAGACTGTCCCAGTCTTTTCTTGCCAAGTCAACTAGCTTGCCTACTTGGGGAACCTTACCTGTCATGTAGATTACATTGCCAATTGGCCCAACTTTTTGTGTTGCAGTGTTTAACATTCTTTTTACGTTTTCTTGGCTTGTTATGTCCATCACGTGAGAATGGAACTTTGCCAGTCTTTCTTCTGCAACTTTGGGACTAGTCTTTGAAATCAATATCACTGTCTTTCCTCCTGCACTCTCTATTTTTTGTGCCAAGTGTTCTGCTCTTACTACATCTGATTCGTCTGTTGCATCAAGGGCAAATACTGTTATTTTAGAACTAAAGTTTGGTTGTACTTCTGGTATGGAACACGCGATATGTGGCTTGACTGGATAAAATACACGGTCACCAGGTATTACCTTACCATTTAGAATCTGTGCAATGTTGTCATCACTTAGCATCAGAACTGTTTCTGCAACTTGTTGTTGTGTAAGAAATTGTTCATCTGCAATCATCTTGCTTGTATTGTTCTGGACTTTTTCTGCAATCTGTTGTATCTTTGCAAGCAGTGCAGAAATCGTATTGCCAAGTTTTTCTATGTCTGATTCTGATGTAATTGATTTTAATTTTGCAAGTTTAGCTGCTGCTTTTACAATTCCTTCTTTTACTGTTTTTTCATCTTCTCCAAGCAATGGGAGTATGTCATTGTTTACTGATTCAACTTCTTCAGGTGTGATGTTTTCAAAACCGCTTACTCTCATAAATTCTGCTGCTGCTTTTGGATATACTGTTTTGTAAATTCGGTCAGAATGGACAGGTCCTGGATTTGTTGCAATTGATATGATTTTCTTGTCCGTAATTTCCCATGACATGGCCTCTGCAAGTCTATTCTTTGCTCCTTGGGATGCAGTGTATGGACTTCTAAACCTGTATGGTCTTTGTTCGTATGGTCGCTCTTCTGTAAAGAATGTGGATATTGTAACTATCTTGGAACCTGGCTTCATTGTCTTGATTGCTTGAGATGATGTCCAAAATGTACCTGTGAGGTGAATTCCAACTGTGCTCTTAAATTCAGAGATTGGAGAATTTGCAAAACAAGTAACAGGTCCTGAGACTCCTGCATTATTTACTACAATATCAACTGCACCATGTGATTTTTTGAGATCTTCGAACATCTTTGAGACTCCTTCCTCATCGCTTACATCAACACCTGGAAAGATTTTTACAAACGAATTACTCTTTACTGAAGAAATTACTTGTTCGAGTTCTTTTGCTGCTTCTTCTAGGGGTTCTTTTCTTCTTCCTAAAATGACAATGTTTGCACCATTTTCAGCAAATTTCATGGCTATTGCCTTTCCTATGCCAGTTCCACTTCCTGTAATTACTATGATCTTATTTTGAAATTTTAACACGGGTATTCATTTTGATGATTCTGTACTATTTATTCGATTATGCTTGTAGTGATAAATCTGAAACCTGGGGAAGTGTTTAGATCCATGATTTCACGAAAAGGTTCACAGACATATTTATTTGTGGGCTGGATAAAACCCACATCATGCATGATTCAGAATCTGATACTTTTCATCCTGTAAACAAAAATGTAGAGTTTTCACATGCTTTGAAAGAAATTGGAGTTGATGCAGAAGCAAAGGAAATCGATACCGATGAAGTAGAAAAAGAAAATTGCTATTCAAAATATTTCAGTAGTACCTCTTCTATGGTGACAAACCATGGTACCATTGCACTCAAGGGTACTAACATTGACGTGGTACAGATAATTCAAAAGGGATAAAAAATGACACAAGATCTAAATCCAATTTCATGGGGGGCTCAAGATAGATATCAAGCACACTTTATTGTAAAATCACATCGTAATATTCCGGAGGAAGATTTTCTTGCTAGGCCACAATTGCAGACAAAAGGACATTTTGGCTCAAAGAAAGTGACTGGAGTCAAGTGGATTGGAGGATCTTTGGCTGATGCACTAAATGCTGATACTACTCTGAATAACATGATGACAAAACTGTCATATCATGACGCACAAATTGTTGTGGAACCAACAAAAGCTGGAATACGAATTTATGGCAAGTGGATGGATGGCAGCAACTTTTCCATGACAAAGGAATTGTTTGCAGTCTATGACCGGATTGCTCTTAACATAAAAAAATAATCAGGCTCTCCACCAATCCAAAGCCAGACAGTCAACTTTGTCTCCCTTTGGAATTGCAAAGATGAATTGCTTTCTTACAGTTGTCGCAAGTCTTCCAGCCAACACTACACTTGTTGCAGATATTGTATCAGTAGAATTGTACACCTGAAGCAAGTATGGAGCGTGATCAATTCCTGGTCCTTTTTGGTATACTGCAAAATCGCAGCCAAACTTGATTCCAGGATTTACAATGTATCCCTTGTCACGAAAGTCCTTGTAGACAGAATATTTTTTATCAAAATTGTGATATTCTTTCCTGCAAATATCTAACAGCTCTTTTTGTGCCACTGGTTTTTTTAATTGATGTACTTTGATCTTTGATTTTTCTTGTAGATAATATCCTTCAATCAAGTCCAAAATGAGTGGCACGTTTATGTCATCAGGTTTTGGCTTTGCCATGCCAATTGGCTTTCCATAATATCCTTCAACAAAAAGCGCTTTAGAGTCTGCAATATTCCAAATTATTATTCTATTTTCAAGCAACTCGCCTTTCATACAAGTTCTATTCTAACAATTGATTTTAGTGTTTACACATGTCAAAAAAAGGAAAAAAGAATATCTTCAATTTTAGAGACTCAGAGCCAGCAAAATGAATGAATCTGATACTTGCAGTACCTTGTCTGACATTTCCTCTATTCCCTCTACCACATCTTTGAGTAACAACAGTTCTTTTGTTGTGGCAGTCTCATCAAGAACCCTGATACTCAATGCCCTGTACTTGTCATCTACTTGTCTCTCTATCTTTTGTGCCTCGTGAGCCAAGTCGATTGCAACTGTACTATTGTTGCTTGCAAGGGCTCGAATTATCTCATTTATCTTGTGAATCTGGTCTACTGCCAACTCCACTAGTTCTGTGAGATCCTTGTCAAGTTTTTCCTTTTTGAGTGTGGTTGCCTTGATGTTTGAGAGTTTAAAGGCAATGCCGGTGATATAGCCTGCGATTTCATCCATTGTATATGCCGAGTTCAGAAGGTTCTCTCGGTTCATCATCAGACCACCAACATCTGAAATCTCTCTTGTTATTTTTCTACGTAGAGCTTCTACTTCATCTTCAGTATTTTTTATTCTCTCTAGTAGTTGTTTTATTTCAGACTTGTCTGCCTTGATTATCAAACCTGGCAGAATTGATAGATCTCTGACTGCGTTGAGAATTCTGTTTATTTCGTCTTGTAAAACGGCCAAGGCCTTTCTCTTTGCCTGAACTTCAAGTTCTCCGCTATACATCTAGAGATTTTAAACTAGGTTTGCAGCTAATAATCCTTGCGTAAATCCAATTGGGAAAGAAAAATTTTCTCTAACTTATTTTTCATCTTGGACAACACGTTTTTGGCTGTTGTACAAAGTTATTATTTCATCAATATTGGTTGCATTCTCTGATGTTTTTTCAAATCGTATCTTTCCTGTAAACTTGGGAAATCTAAGTGCAAGTCCACTGCCTTTTCTTATTTTATCCATGGCAACTTTGTGTATTGGGCTCAGTGTTATCTCTGATGCTACAATTTCTATTACAACTTCAGGCTCAAACCAGACATCTGCTTCAAGACCGCTCTCAATTCTTGGGTCTTTTTTGACTGTAATTTTATCTGAGAGAATTTGATAAAACTGGTCAAGACTATCATCGGTAAATCCTGTACCTACCTTGCATATGCTAGGAAATGTGTCTGACTTGTCATCATATGCAGACAAGAGTAGGGCACCATATCTCCCAGTTCTTCTTCCCCTTCCATAAAATGCTCCAACTACAACCAGGTCAATACTGTCACCAAGTTCATTTCTGTACTCTCGCTTGAGTTTGAGCCAATTGTTTGCTCTTGCACCTGCTCTATATGGAGAATCCAACTGTTTTAGCATTATTCCTTCGCATCCTGAATTTATCGCATTTTCTAAACTGTCTTCTACCTCACTATCTGATTTCACAAATACCATTGGCATTACTTTAGCAAAAGAATCTTCAATTACATTTTTTTCTAGTAACTTTCTTCTTTGAATGTATGGCAGATCCAAACAACTTTTTCCGTCCATTGATAAAATATCAAAAAAGTTTACAGTGATTGGGTATTCTTGAACAGCTTGAGCAATCTTGTACTTGCGTCTTCTATGCATTAGCTCTTGAAACGGTAAAAACTCGCCAGTGTCATCGTTCATCGCAACAACTTCGGCCTCTAGTATTACCTCTTCCGGTTTTAATGCCTTGCCTATATTTTCAACAATGTCTGGATAGTAATTTGTAATGTTTTCAAGACTGCGAGAATATAGGATAATTTTTTCTCCTTGTCTGTGTACTTGAACTCTTTCTCCATCTAATTTGTATTCTGATACAAATTCTGCACCCATTTTTTCATGCGCCTCTTGTGGACTCTTTACTCTTTCAGCAAGCATTGGGCGAATTGGACTAAATATTGTAACTTGGAAATCTTTTAGTGATTCTAATCCATTTTCTGCAACTGACTTGGCTACCTTGCCTAAATCACTGCAAACATTATAAGCATGTTCTAGTGCAGGCCTGTTTTCTTTAGAACCAGTGTATGCCACAGCTAATGCATCAAGTATTGTATAATCTGCAATTCCTAGTCTGAGATTTGATGTTATTATTTTTGCAATAAATCCTCCTTCTGTTGGAGTTGCATCATTTAGAAGACTAGAGATGTATTTCATCTTCATATCTTGTGATCTTGCTCCTTTAAGCTCTGCAATTTTGTATAGTGTATCGTAGACTCGTTCAACTGTGATGTTTTGGCTCAGAAAAGTTGTCTGGGTTTTCTGCTCTAGTATCTTTGAAGCAACTTGACCAAAATCACCTGTATCTCTGTATTCGTCTTCTATTTTTTTGATTGATATTGCCGATGATTTTGATAGTGCTTTGATTGCAATTTTTTCTGCAATGCCAATCTCTACTCCCTCGTGGTCAGGCCTTAGTTTTCCTTGCAAAAGGTAGATGACTTTTGATATAATATCTGGTGGTGTAATTTTAAACAAATCCACAAGATGTTGTGTAAGCTCTAGTCTCTTTGTTGTATTTTCCATATAGCCTAGAGTGTCAGCAATAAGGGAAAATTTCATCTGGGAATTCTCACAATATACAAGGATAAATGGATAAAGTTATTTCTTGTGCAGGTGAGCCTGGATTTTTAATTTGATTTCAGTAGATCTTTTGGTTATTATTGTATGAAAGTCTGTATATTCTTCTGAATCAAGAAATCTCTTGTTTCTCTTCAAGAATCCGTCAAAGAATACTCCGCCAATGTGTCCAACATAGAGGCCTGTGGCAAAATCTTCCATGTTTGTGATTGGCCAAGTCTTTGCCTCTGATATGACCATTGTTGGATAGTCAAGGGCATATGTTATCACATCGTTTAGGTTCTTTTCTTCAATGACATCTAGGCCCATGATACAAAGCATCTTTTTGTAGTATTTAGAATTTCTCAAATTTTTTGTTCGTTTATAAATAGGGGGGGAAAAGAATTCCACATGGGCGGCGGTAAAAAACAATCTCCAGCACAGGCAGAAAAATCACAGACTGCCGAGGCTACAAAGAAGGAAGGACAGAAGAAGGGAGATAGAAAAGATCAAAAGCCACGAACTAACATATCTGTAATAATTGATGAAGGACAGGCAATGAACTTTATCAAGGGTGCCAAAGTCTTTACAGTTCAAGAATTATCAAGACAAACAAATGTCAAGATCTCTGCAGCAAATGCATTATTGCAAACTCTGCTTAAGAAAGGTGCTGTAAAAAGAATTGGTGGCTATAGTGGACACCACGTTTACGTCCCAGCTTGAGTTATTGAAAATATATCTCCGGGTTTTACGTTTTTCAACGATTCGATATTTTCGGTTATCTTTCCCACTAGCGTCATTGGTTTTGCACCAGTTGTATCTTCTATGAAAAAACAGATGGAACCATTTGCAGCAAGAAATCCCACGTCTCCCTTTTTGAATTGGGTTTTGAGTTTTTCTCCACCTGTCTTGATGTTTGTATCAACATATGCTATGCTGTTTCCCATCATGTGGGCATTGCCTTCAATTGGAATTGATCGAGCTATACCACCAACTGTTTTTGGGGCCAAGTGACGCTTTAATTCTAAATTAAGAGTTACCTTGCCTTTCAAAGATAGAGCAAAATCAAGCTTGGAAACAGAGCCTGCACTCACTTTTGAGGACAAGGATTATGAATATATAACGTTTCTTTATCCAAGTTCTCAATGTCGGATGAACCTGAGGAAGTAAGTGTAGATACCGAAGAGGTTCAGCCAGTAGAAGAAGAAGAACCAATAGCTCCTATTGTAGTTGAAACAACTGAAGCTCAATCTGAAGAAGAGGAAGAGGTCAAGCCTGGCAAGAAAGGCAAGAAAGAGCTTAGTGCAGAAGAGATTGCAGAACAAGAGAGATTGCGAAAGATAATTGATGCTCGTGAAATTATTGACATTGATCCAGTACATGAAGTAGTAGAGTATGAAACTACAGGCAAGGGCAAAGTAATGATTGGTCCTCCAACACTCACAAGATTCGAGAAAGCAAGAATACTTGGTGCACGTGCACTACAATTGTCTCTTGGCGCACCCCCGTTCATATCTGTACCAAAAGATGTTGCAACATCACTTGATCTTGCATATGCTGAACTTGAAAAACGTGTTATTCCAATTACAATTAGACGAGTTTTACCAAACGGCGACTTTCAAAATATTCCAATCGATCTTTTCGACTAATGGATGATTGGTCGATAAGACTTTAATAGAATGCATAAATGGTGGTGGTAGAGTTTTGTTGAGCGGTGTAGAAAAAATCCAGTTAAATGATCCTGCCAATCCTGAAGGCCGTACAATAACAATTTATCAACAAGATATTGTACCATGTGCACTCGATCTTTTATCTGAACTTGTAAAATACAAGACAGTCACGCTTTTAGCTCGTGGTCAGGCAATACCTACTGCAGTAGCAGTTGCAAACATTGTGACTGAAAACATGATGAAGGGAAATTCAAAAATTGTTGATATTGTTGTAGATAGTGAAGAAGAAAAAGATAGACCGCTGGTATCCATTATTAAAATTACTGTAACAAAAACAAACTAGAAAGAACTACCTGGTCCTTTCAAGAGCATGTTTTCACATTCTTTACAGACTGCCTCATCTATGTTTGATTCAAGTTTGTGATGAATGTCACATATCAACAAGCTTGACTTGATGTAATTGCAAAGACCAATGAACTTTGAAAGACTTGCTGGGGTGTATGCCATCTTTGATGCAAGATTGTTTGAAATGTCGTTTATCATATCTGATACTTCTTTTACGGATAATAACTTGTTTATCAAGACTGGATCGCCCCTTGTCCCCCTTACGTAATTGCTAATAGCTGCCTGGGTCACTCCCAATAATTTTGAAACCTCTTCTTCTCTTATCTTGTGTTCTTCAATCAGTTTTTTTGCAAGTATTGCTCTGAGTGCGGGTATGAGAGTCTTGGTTTCTATCTCTGACGGGAGAAGCATATGCAAAAATGTTGTTATAAAATATTTAAACCTAGTCATATTTTTCATGATGACTTTTTTTAGAGGGTGTGAAAAGATCTGTTAATTGGAAGAAATTTTACAAAAGATCAATACTCTTGTAACTAAATCTGTACAAAACCACAAGTGTGATTCTATCGCACTCTCTGGAGGGCTTGACAGTTCAATTCTTGCTTCATGCGTAAACAAGGAAACTAGAGCATTTGCAATGGTTGCCAAAGATTTTCCTTCAACAGATCTGGTACATGCTCAGCTTGTGGCAAAACTGTATGGTCTAAAACTTGATGTCATAACTGCTGATGTGAATTCCCTTCTTTTGGCTGCAGAAGATACGATCAAAATACTAGAGGTGTTCAACCCAATTGAGATCAGAAATAATATTGTTGTATATCTTACAATGAAGACTGCAAAGGAACATGGATTTCAATCCATTATGACTGGTGATGGGGCAGATGAGCTTTTTGCAGGATATAATTTCTTCAAGAAAATGTCTCCGATGGAACTTGAAAAAGATCTAGAACGTATTTGGAGTGTAATGCATTTTCCATCAAAGGCTATATCAAAATCAATTGGAATTACATTGCACACTCCGTTTTTGGATGATGCAGTATCCGAGTATGTAAAAAAGATCGCACCAGATCTCAAGGTGCATGAAGAGAATGGTAAAAAATACGGAAAATGGATACTTCGCAAGGCTTTTGAAAATGATCTACCTAAATCAATTGCTTGGAGAGATAAATCTGCGATGCAGGACGGTTCTGGCACAAGTGGCCTGACATCTTTTCTTGATGGTGTCATAACTGACTCTGTATTTGCTGCCAAATCAAGACATTGTGCAGAAAAAGAAAAAGTGACCTTGTCTTCCAAGGAATCGTTATACTATTACGAAATATACCGCAAGTACTTTGACATGCCTCACACTCTGGGCAAGTCTGACTTTAAATGTCCAAATTGTAATTATTCTCTAAAACCTGGTTCCCACTTTTGTCGCATGTGTGGAAGTTTTCCTATTTAGATTTCTTCCACTTGTTTGGCTTTCTAGTAAAAATCCTCTTGCATCCATGGCAGCAAAAATAATATTTTTTGCCTTCATATTCATGAACCAGGGCAAGACTTTCATCTAGTTCAATTCCACATACTGGATCAACTGGCATATTGAGACTCGTCTGACGTTTGTATTTAAAACTTACATCTTAAAACCATGATCTGGCTACAAAAAGATGCGACCTTCATAACTTGGAATTAGGTTGTATTATGCCTAAAATGCATTTTGCATGTCTGAAATAATAATTTTGATGGTAAAAACTAGATTATACTAACTGGATTATTTTCTGTAATATCTCATTTTCTACATGTCGTGTCCACAACATCTCTGGAATATCTATTGCTAGAAACAATACTGACAAGAGTAATGTCTCTGCAACTGCAACAGCAATGTTTTGCACCCACTTGCCTATTCCAATGTGTATTGCAAAGTTGTCTTGATTTCCAGTAATCATTATTGTAAATGCTCGATCTGCTGTGATTATATCTCTAAGAATGCCTGCTTTCTGTGCTTGGATTATTATTCCAATTGGGGAATTTGTTGTCAACTGGGTCTTGTATCCGTCCGCATCTAGCATTGTTACTATTTGTTGTGCTAACTGATTCAAATCCTTGTTCTTGTTTTGAAAACTAACTATTTTCTCAGAGTGCATGTCTATTCTGTGGCCACCCGTATGATTTCAGGCATTTGTTTACCTTTTCCTTGAGCAAGTGCAGATATTCCTCCGGTCAAACTTTCAGTTGCAATGCCTTTACCTCCAAGTACTTTGACTGCATTTAGAGAAGTGTATCCTGCCATACACACAAGTAATGATTTGCGAGAGCCTTCTAGAGCTTTATTCAACTCGTCTGGAATTTGTTGTGTTGCAAGCATTCTTTCAACATCTCTTGCTTTTGGCACAAAGACTTTGCTTTTATCAATGCCAAGAGTTTGTGCAAGTAACTCTATTCCTTCTTCACGTGGAGTATATTGAGGATGAACCCAAATTACCTTATCATAGTCGCCTACACTTGATACTGCTTCTTGAAGTGAAACCTGAATACGACTTTGTTTCTTTCCTACATCTACAAGATTCTTTTTGTATTTTTGTATTCCATCAGCAACAATTACAACAAACTTGCCTCCAAAACCTCCAAAGTTTGCCATTTGCATTACTGCATATAGTGCAAGTGCACTGCTTTCGCCCATGTCGTGGCCCTTGCCTACAAAAAACTTTAGCAAACGTTTTGCATCTTCAAAGTCTACTTCATGCTGTCCTGCATATTGATCAGGCTCGTAAAACTTTAAACCAGATGCTTTGTCTTTTGTTCTAATTCCTGCAACATCTTGTCCACCAAGTGGAAATACTACATGTACTGATTTTTTTCCATATTTTTCGGACACGTATCTACTTAGGCCTCCAGATGTACCACCTGTGCCAAAAGTGCATGCAATTCTAAAGTTTTCTAGTGATTGTCCTTTTTCATATAGTTTCTGGTCTATCTCTGCGGCTGTAACTTTTCTGTGCACGTCAACATTCATTTCATTATCATACTGTTCTGGACAAAAACAATTGTAGATCTTTGCTAATAGTTTTGCCAGGTTTATGATGTCTTGTTTTGCTAACAAAGCATGTGCTTCCGTACTTGCATTGTCAAAAACAGTTGGGTCAAAACCAAGTTCAGATAATTGTGATCTAATGTTTGCAGCTGTTGCTCTTGCTGCCAAAACATTTGGACTATCTTTCATTCCTGGAGCAGGACATATATCCATGTCCAAATTTATGATGCGAATTTTTTCATTTCTTAATTCTTCAAATACTCCTTCCTGAAGTTTTCTTGAAACAAGGGCAACTACATCTAATCCAATTTTGGATAACTGCCCTAGTGCTATGCCAAAGTTACCTGAAGTTGCTTCAAATATTGTCTGTCCACTTGCAAGTTTTCCTGTGGTAATGGCGTCATGAATTATGTTTACTGCCGGTCTTACTTTGATAGAGCCTGCTAACAAGTTTGAATCAAACTTGCCAAAAACTTGAATGTCTTTATCATCTAGATTTAGGCCAAACTCTTTTTTTGCACACTCTTTCAGATCTTTCGTAATGTCGATCATGGGTGTTGAATTTACAACCGTTGTTCCACCTGACTTTTCTAGGTGTGGAACCTTACTCAATATCTCATTTTCAAAGCGCTCTAGCAACACATTATCTATTGTATTTTGTTCCATTTTCTTCTCTTCATGCTCTGATGGAAAACAAGATCTTATAAAATATGCCATATGCTTCCGATGGTGTTTTGGGTCTACAAATAAGAAAATTTGGTAATCACGATGACAATTTTTTTACCAAATCTGTAAATTCAGTCTCACTTAGAACTGGAGTTTCCAAAAATTCAAGATTTTCTTTCACATGTTCTTGTGATTTTTGACCTACAAGTGGAGCGATAATTCCTGGAGTGGACCTGACAAACTGCATTGCTCTATGTGATGGCTTTGATAAATTTCCAAACTCTGGCAAAATGTTTGGTGCAAGCAATTTGGCTTGCATGAGTGGAACACTTGCAAATACTCCTATGCCAAGTTGCATGCATGATTCTAATATTGTATTCTGGTTGGAGTTTTGACTCTTTAGAGTTAGTGCTTGATCAAGATACATGTTGTATGGCAACTGGATAAACCTAAACCCATTGTCTTGTCCGCCAACTTGCTTTGCAATATTTACAATGTCTATGATTGAAAGATATTGTGCATGATTATCTGGAACTCTGAAACACTCCCATGTGGCCATTCCGTAATATTTTATCGTGCCCTTCTTTCTTTGAGTTTCATAAAACTCGAAAACATCTTTTAGTTTTTTTGCAAATTCTTCTTTTGAAATGTCTTGAAGCTGACCTTCTGCAGCATTATGTATGTACATGAGGTCTATGCAATCTAGTCCAAGATTTTTCATGCTGCGATTTAGTTGGTCCTGAAGATATGGTACTGTCATACAGTGATACCCTGATGAGATATCTCCTGATTTTATCACGCCTGGCTTTACTAGTGTATTTTGTATGTTGACCCAAAATTCTTCATTGATGTCACCATCGTTTGTAACATATCCATTTTTTGTACTGATGAAGATCTCTTCTCTTCTTGCATCACCTGATTGTACAAATTCTGCAATTGCTTTTCCAACTGACCTTTCTGCTTTTTGTGCTCTGTAATTGATTGCAGTATCAATTACGTTAATTCCTGATTTGACAGATGTTTTTATTGCATTTGAGACTAGACCGTCTGTTGAATCATCTAGATTGCCAAGATATGTCCCAATTCCAACCGATGATAATGTAAGGCCTGCAAATTGCTTGAAATGATTATTTGATACCTTTGATTGCCTCTTTGCAAAACCTGCGGTACCCTCTTGTGTTGCATGACCTGGGATCATGTGTCTAGATTAGAATGTGGACGATTTAATCCTACTGTGGAATCTTTAACAAAATATCAATTAGAAACGAAATGACAAACAATGCACCTGTTATCCTGCTATATGTGACAAATCCTTGCATCACTGGGACAAGTTCTTCTACATTTTCATAATTTTTCTTCAATGACTTTGCTGATTTTATTGCCATGGGGATTGTTCCTAGTGTGATTAGAGATATCATTGGAAATATTCCCAGTATGGCAGCAATCACGATGATTCCATAAATAATACTTGGAAAAACCCATACTGCAGCAGCGGCTTTTTGTTTTCCAAGTATTATAACAAGTGTCTTTCTACCGTGTTTCTTGTCTGCATCAAAATCAGGAAATGAATTTACAAAGAGAACAGTTGATGATAATATGCCTGACACAATTCCTGCAATAACTGGTTCTAGTGTTATGTGTGAACTTTGTACAAAATATGTGCCAAGTACTATCGTGGAACCCTTTATTGCGACAAATATTTCGCCAAGGCCAGAATCTACTATTCGTGTAGAATAAAAATAAATTGAAACAATTGCAAATCCAAGAATCACTGCTATTGTTATTCCTCTTTCAAATATGAAAAATGCCCCAACTGCAGAGCCTAGTATCAACATCAATACACCTGCTCGGTACACCTGTTTTGGTTTGAGTAGTCCTTCTGGTAGAACTCCTGTTCCGCCACTGAACTTTGTTCTTTTTGTATCTGTGTCTATCTGTCGTTTATAGTCCCAATAATCATTGAGTAAATCTACACTTGCATGCAGTGCGGCTACTCCTACAAATGTTAGTGCTGCAAATCCGATATCAATTGTCTTGTTCTGCCAACCATTTATTGCAAGACCAAGACATACAGAAATGATTGATGCAAGAAGAAATCTTATCCTAACAGCTCGAAGCCAAACTTTTAGCATGATATTGTTGCAAATATGGATTATTTTGATATATGCTTGGATTGTTAACGTAGTTTTTCCAAGTCGACACTTTCTATGGGCTTTCTGCCGTTAAACCCTTCATCTTTTCCATGCCAGAATTTTATTTCAGTCTCTCCCTGTTTCCAGCAAAGCCATATCTCTTCGTTGAACATGAGTGATGGAAAATCCATCAATCCTTGGTCAATACTTTTGATCGATACACCAGTTGCTTCTAGATCTTCAATTGATTTGTAAAAACTAGTTATTGCAGAATTGAGTTCTTGTTTTTTTATGATTGAATCCTTAAAGTTTGCCATGTATTTTGGATTTGTTTCGAAGTCAGATTGTATTTTTACAACTTGGTCTTTCATTGCAACTACATTGTTGAATTTTTCTATTATGCTTGGAAGCATTTTGTTTGCTTGCTCTAGTGTAAAATGGGAAAACATTATTTTTTAACAATTGTGGGGCAGTTAAAAGTATTAGCGTGGCATTATACAATGGATGATATTGTTTCACCGATAATTCTTGATGCAAGATGCGATGTTCTGTCTTTGATGTCATAGTTGGGGCATACCTCCATGATGTCAAATCCACACATACCTCTTTTTGTAATAGACTTGAGCAACAAAGTCATTTCGGTATTTCCAAGTCCTAGGGGAACGGGAACTGAAACTCCGGGTGCAAATGCTGGATCGATTGCATCCATGTCAAGTGACACGTACACATTTTTGCCTATTTTATTTAGAATCGTCTCTTCTGTTTTTTGTATACCGTCTCGAATGATGTCAAATGGGGTGATAACCTTTAGACCGTATTTTTTAATATTGTCGATTTCTTCTTTCTCAGGAGTCCTGATTCCTATCTGGATGCTGGTGTTTACATCGATGTATGGCAAGACATCGTTGAAGACCGAGCCATAGTATCCACGAATTGAACTAATGAAATCTGGGTGTGCATCAAAGTATACTAGAGACAAGGGGCCGTATTTTTTTGAGACCGATTTAATTATTTCAATTGATATTGAATGGTCTCCTCCAATTGATATTGGAATCTTGGAACTTGAAACAATCTTGTCTATTGCATCTTCGATCTGAGTTCGTTCTATGTTTCCATAATCATAAACTTTTTTTGTAATTCCACCAAGTGGCAAGCCAAGAGATATCTCATCTCCTCTCTTGTATGTATCCCTTATTGACGAAATTTCTCTTATCTTATGTGGTGCCTCTGATGTTCCCTTGCGAAGTGCATGAGACTTTGATTCATCAGGAATTCCGACGATGACAATCTCGGCATCATCAAAATTATCTGTGTTTGTCCAGCAAATATTCATCACATAGTTGAGATCTTGCAATTATTAAAAATGCGCGCAGATTGGTGCAGCATCTAATATGGATCTGTTTGCAGATCCAATAAACAAATTAGCTGAGTTTTAATGATTTTAGCTGATAAAACACTATTATAACGAATTTCAAACCGTTGTCATATGATACAAGGAGCAGGTGAAACTATTGTGAGACGACTGCTTCTTCCACACTGGATGGAGATAATGGCAGGAATTCTCATAGGTGCCAGTCTTATTGTGATCTCTCACAAGTAAAGTTCTAGTTTTTGTAAGTGATATCTCCAGCCAACAAGCGTTGTACTTTGCCTTTGTTTGACAAGAGTAATGCACCTGTCTTGTCTATTCCTATTGCTTTGCCTTTTAGAATTCCCGTAGTTGTAGTTGCAGTGATATTTTTTCCAATTGTCGATGATCTCTTGGACCATTCTTTTCTAATTTGTCCGATGGAGTCTGATACTACTCTGTTATAGCTTTGTTCAAGTTCAAACAGGAATTGCTGTACAAGCTCAATCGGATTTGCATTTTGATCTTTTTTTATCAAAGTTGTAATACCGTAATTTCTTTGACTTTTGATTGATTTTGTTACTATCTCAGGTTTAATTTTAAAATTAATTCCTATTCCAATTATGATGTAATCTATCTTGTTTGATTCTATGGATGCATCAATTAGTATGCCTGCAATTTTTTTCCCTTTTATGGTAAGGTCATTTGGCCACTTTAGCTCTGTTTTTATCTTTAGAGTCTTTTCAATTGAAACTGCTAGAGCAAGAGATGTGACCATTGGAAATAGTGATGTATATGACGACTCGAAATTTGGTTTTAAAAGTATAGATATCCATATGCCTCCCTTTGGTGACGCCCATCGTCGATTTAGTCTACCCCGTCCATGTGTTTGTCTCTCTGCTATGACTAGAGAGCCGTTTTCATGGGGTTTTTGAGCAAGCTCTAATGCAAAATTTTGCGTTGAATCAATCTTGTCAAAATAATATATTTTTCTACCAATAATGTCTGTCTGGAGTCCATCTGAGATTTCCCATGGTAAAAGAAGATTGGTATGTGTTTGTAATCTGTAGCCTATCTTTGGTTTTGATTCTATCTTGTATCCTAGTAATCGTAATTTTTTGATATTTTTCCAAACTGCAGCTCTGCTTAAAGATAGAGTATGACTAAGTTTTTCTCCTGATACAAATTCTGGTTGGTGTGACTTGAGTAGTGTGATTATTTTGTCAAAGGTTGTTTCATCAAAGGACGTGTACATGTGAAAACAATTGCCATTCTAAATTGATGAAAATCATTCACTCAATAATTTTTTGATGTTCTCTTCTAAAAAATCATTAGTTCCAAATGCAACATCTCGCAGTATTCCTTTTTTGTCAATTAATATTGTTGATGGTGTACCGCGCAGTGCAAATTTGTCAAAGATGTATGCAGAATATTCCTTGCTCTTTAGATATTGTTTAACACGTTCAATTATTTCTAATTTCTGACTTTGACTATATGATTCATAACCTGGAACGTTTGCTTGGATGATTTCATCTATCTTGGATTGGCTAATTGGACCATCTTCTTTTTTGAGCAAGTCCATTGCAACTGGAAACGGTATCTTGTATGGAATCTTGTTTCCATCAACTAGCTGATTGTATTGGCCAAGTGCCTTTAGGGTCTCACCTATCACCTTACCTTCTGTGAGTAACAATCTTAAATTTTCTACTGTATTTTTATCAAAATCTTCAAACGCTGTTGCTATTCCTAAAACTGTAACACCTTCTTTTCTGTATTTTTGGTAAATGTCAATTGCTTGTGGAATTCCATACATAAAGCAACCGGGACAATTGACCTGAAAAACCTCGATTAGAATGACATTGTCTTTTTCTTTGTCAATGTTAGTTGGTAAACCTTGAATCCATTCTGATACTTGGAGATCTGGACTCTTTGTGCCTATTTGTGCTGTCATGCCAAATCCATCTTACGAATTATTGATATCTGTTTCTTTATGGCGCTGATCTTGGATTTTGCACTAATCTTTGATTCATAAATCTTTTATATGCCGTAAGCGAAGCGAAACCGATGTCTAACAAAATAGCATTACTCTTGCTTACTGTATCTGTTATGATGACATCTGTGTTAGTATCAAGTTTACCGCAAGCAAATGCTTTGATCCAAAGAGACTTTTCAATACTGAACGACACTCCATTAACAGCAAGTCATGGTTTTAGCAAAGTATGTGGTAACCACCTTTGCGCAGTAGGTGAACATGCACAGTGGATAAACACATTATGGCAGTCACAAAGAGCAGGTATGATCGGAAGTACAAGTGGTACAAATGGTATGAACATGAACAACATGACCATGCACACCATGAATGGTATGAAATAATTCTAGTGGATTTACCACTATCTCTTTTTATCGAATGAATCAATTCATCATAATTCTTTTATATGCCCGCCCGTCAAACTAAAACATGTCTAAAAAATTGGCATTACTTTTGTTTACAACATCTGTGCTTTTGACATCAGTCATCGCAGTATTTGTTCCACAAGCTAATGCTCTGACACAAAGTACTAAATTTGACACCATCACAACTGCAAGCTTTGGCCACAGTGTAGTTTGCGGTGATCATGTATGTGTTCCTGGTGAACACACTGCATGGGTAAATGCAATATGGGCGTCACAAAAAGTAAGTTCTGGTAAAATTGGTTCTGCTCCACATGGAGAAGATGTTATGGCTGCACTTGCAGGTGATTCTGCATTTCATACAAATAGTACCATGAATGGTAACATGGCTACAATGAACGGTACTATGAACAACATGACATCCTCAATGCCAATGCAATACAAGTAACAAAAAATAATTTCCATTTGTTGGAAATAAAAACCGTTTTTTAATTTCTATTCTTTAAAGGTATGATTTTAGAAATTAACGTCAAAGCCGCCCATGTCTCCTGGTCCTCCGTCACCATGAAAATCCCCGCCGCTAAAGTCTTGTCCTGAGCCTGCATCGTGACCGCTCATATCTTGTCCTCCACTCATGTCATGACTGGTATCAATGTACTGGTCTGGTATGAAACTTGTCATTGCCATGCCCATGAAACCCATCATTGATGAAAACATCATCATGTCCATTATTCCCATGAACATCATTGATGGCATAATTGACTTGTTTGCTTCCATGTGCTGTTCGAGTTTTTGCTTATCGCCATTCTTCCACATGGTCACCATTTGATCCCAGTTTTGTTGTAATTCAAATCTTCTCTCTTCTAGTTCCTTGTTGCCCTTCTCAGTTAGTGTGATTTCTTTCTTGGGGCCAAACCAGCCTTTTTTTTCAACTATTATGGTAAAACCTTTTTCTTCAAGGCGTGCTAGCAGACTGGTCAATTCCTGACTGTCAATCTTTGTCTTTCCCAAGATCTTTTCAAACTTTTTTGCACCCTGACTTATTGCACTAAGCACTATCACATCATTTGGTTCTTGTTCCACGGTACCATTATTGCAATTGCCCTATAAATCGGTTATTCCGCAAGACATTAAGCCCGCATGACACATGTAGAAAACATGGAAAAAGATTCTTACACTGATGACGACATTCGAAAAATTTATTCTCTAAAAAATATTGCAGTGGTGGGCATGTCAAAAAATCCGGACAAGGCCGCATACTATGTTCCAAAATATTTGATTGATAATGGATTTAATGTAATCCCTGTAAATCCAACTGCAACAGAAATTCTTGGAAGAAAATGTTATCCAACACTACTTGATATTCCAAGTACCGTGGATGTGGTTGATGTCTTTCGACCCTCTGATCAGGTCTTGCCAGTTGTAGAAGAATCTGTGAAGATAAAACCTAAAGTCATATGGTTGCAAGAAGGAATACACAATTCTGAAGCAGAAGATGTTGCAAGAAAAGCAGGAATACCATTAGTTGTCTTTAATCGATGCATGCTTGCAGAACATCAAAGGTTGTTCTAAGACATGTCAGACGATTTTGAGGCATTTCACAAAGCACTCTTGGATTTGGTCAAGTCTTTTGAGCAAAAAAATGTCTTGGTGAAAATAAACTCTGATCCTGATTCTAATATTATTCGAATCTATGGAGAGCGCTCTGATGGACTGGGACTTGCAAAAACGGGGCTAGAAGAAGTTGAAGAGCTTGCTCTAATAACTGCAGAGCACCATCCATACTGGGGATTGCTGTATAATGGCTCACAAATTCTAAAAATCGTGCTTGAAAAATGGAATGGTGCTCTGACAGACGATGAGATAATACAAATCAAGTGGCATGCCGATGAGATAAAAAATTCGTCTGGCAATACAAATTCTCACAGCCATGATGAGTAATCTGCAGCAAAGATAAATAGCAAGCAACATCAGATGAGGACATGCCAATAAAGATTGGCCTTTTAGGTAAGACAAATACTGGTAAGACCACTTTTTTCAATGCCGCAACACTTGCAGGAGGCGAAGTCTCAACTTATCCATTTACAACAAAAAAACCCGAGCGCGCCCTTGGAAATGCAATCACACCATGTGTCCATACAGAGTTTAACATCAAGGACAATCCTCAAAACTCAAAATGCACAGATGGCTGGAGGTTTATTCCAATTGAGCTAATTGATCTTCCAGGACTGATAAAAGATGCATGGGCCGGAAAAGGACTAGGAAATCAATTTCTTTCAGTGGCAACACAATCTGATGCAATATTGCATGTTGTTGATGTATCGGGAAGCATTGATGCTGCAGGGCGAATCGCAGAAGTTGGAAGTGGTGACCCAATTGCTGATGTATCTGATATTGAAGAAGAACTCATCATGTGGTATCTTAAATTATTAGAAGGGAACCGTGATAAAATATCAAAACTTATTCAATCTGAGACAGAACCAATTATTGCAATAACTGATGTGTTTCGTGGAATAGGTGTCAAGGAAGCACATGTCAAGGAGGCATTAAAGATAACAGGTCTTGAAGACAAGCACTTTGAAAACTTTGACATGCATGACAGCAAAAAATTTGCGGCATATCTACGAAAGATATCAAAGCCCACACTTATTGTTGCCAACAAGATTGATGTTCCTGGTGCTGAGAAGAACTTTGACAGACTGCGGGAAAAGTACATTGATACCATAGTAATTCCTGCAAGTACAGACAGTGAGCTCTCGCTGAGAAAGGCAGAGAAAAAGGGCCTCATCAAATATGTTCCAGGATCAGAACAGTTTGATATCTTACACAAGGAACAACTAACTAAGAAACAACTAGAGGCACTTGATTTTATCACACAAGGCATATTGGGAGAATACATGAGAACTGGTGTCCAGTTTGCAATCAATGTTACAGTATTCAAATTGTTAAAGATGAATTCGATATATCCAGTAGCAAATCCTGAAAACTTTACTGACAAAAAGGGACGAGTTCTTCCTGACTTGCTTTTGCTAAAAGACGGTGCAACAGTTGAAGACCTTGCAAAAGAGATACACACAGATCTTACAAAAGGTCTGCTCTATGCAAAAGATGTACGATATGGAGTAAGACTTCCTGTGAACTATCAGCTACGAGACCGAGATATTGTATCGTTAGTCAGTGCACAAACCAAAAAATCCTAGTTTTCTATACCTATTTTTTCTTGTTTCATCCAGAGTGTCTTGGTCTTGTGATCAATCAAGGTTATGTTCATGTCTGAAATTTGTTTTCTGATCTCATCTGCTTCTTGGAATTTTTTCTGACTACGTAATTCATTTCTCTGCTTGATTAGATTTGAGATTTGATTTTTTTCATCTTCTGTGACTTGGACTATTTGTAGGCCAAGAATTGATGACATGGCTTGAAATGTTGGAAAGACCATGTCTGATATTTTTCTTGTAATCTTTTCTGATGATGCCAGTTGATTGATGTATTTTACCAGTTTGAAAAATGCCGACAGTGCAAGTGGTGTATTAAAGTCAGAATCTAGTGCATTGTCAAACTCTGTCTTTGATTCTTGCATAATATCTTTGATTTGGTCCAAATCTTCTGTTGCCTTGGAATCATCTGATAAAATCATCTCAAAATAGCAATTTTCCACTTGGCGCCATTTTATTATGGTCTCCTTGAGAATCTCTTCAGAATAATCAATTGGTTTTGTATAGTGGCCTGACAGGCAAAACAGTCTGACTATGTTTGGACCCCATGTCTTTAGAACGTGGTCAATCGATTTTGTATTTCCTAGTGACTTTGACATTTTCTCTCCATTTATTGTAACCATTCCCACATGCATCCAAATCTTGGCAAAGTTGACTCCGGAAAAAGACTCTGACTGGGCTATCTCATTTTCATGGTGGGGAAATATTAGATCGCGTCCTCCACCGTGAATCTCAAAATCACTTCCAAGATATTTCAAACTCATTGCAGAGCATTCAATGTGCCACCCAGGTCTTCCCTTGCCCCATGGACTGTCCCATGTGGGGGAATCCTCTGAAAATTTCCAGAGAGCAAAGTCTAATGGATCTTTTTTTGTCTCGTCAACTTCAACTCGTGCACCTGAGATTAATTCATCTGTTTTTTTCTTTGATAGTTTTCCATATTCCTTGAATTTTAAAACTGCAAAATACACTCCATTTTTGGATACATATGCAAATCCCTTGTCAATCAAACCGCTAATCAGGGAAATCATGTCTGCGATGTGTTCTGTGGCCTTGGGGTACAGGTCGGCTCTTTTTACATTTAATTTATCAAAATCATTAAAATAATTTTTTATGTATCTTGTAGATATGATATCTGCTGACGTGTTTTCTTTTATTGCACGATTGATGATTTTATCATCAACATCTGTGAAATTTTGCACAAGGTTCACCTTGACTCCTTTTGATTCTAGATATCTTCGTAGTGTGTCAAATACGATAATTGTTCTTGCATGACCTATGTGACTTTCGTCATATACTGTAACACCACACAGGTAAATTCTCACAGAGTTTGTAGTATCTACATTTTTTTCTGCTACCGATAACGTGTCAAAAATTCTCAAAATCTTTCATCCTTACAGCATGCATGGAGTAGCCATGACTCTTTTATGTTCGCTTTTTTTGTGCATTCTATAGATCTTGTCTACATCTGAGATTGGTACCTCTGTAATCTTTGCTGTCTCATCAACTGCAAGACCCTTGTCAATAATACAATGTAGTATGGAATCAACTTCCTCATAGTTTAGACCAATCTCTGCTTCTGCAGTATGACCTTCCCACAAATGTGGACCGCTTGGTTTTGAGATGATATTTTGTGACAATCCTAGACTCTTTGCAAGCTCGCGTATCTGGGTTTTGTATAGCGATACAATTGGAAGCAAGTCAGCTGCACCGTCTCCGAATTTTGTAAAATATCCAATCAGAAACTCACTCCTGTCAGATGAGCCTAGCACAAGAGAGTTTCGTGCGTTTGCATAATAGTATAACATGTTTGCCCGTATTCTTGCTCCAAGATTTGCAAACGAGAGTGGATTTGATTCCAAGTACTTGGCGTACTCTTTGTGGATAAATTCAATATCAATTAGTTTGTATTCTATTGCATAACTATCAACTATCTTGATTGCATCTTCGGTTTCACTCTTTGGGGTAATCTTTGAGTTTGGCATGATCAATGCAAGTGTTTTTTCCTTGACAAATTTAGCGCATAGTGCTGCAATTACTGCAGAATCTATTCCACCGCTTAGGCCAAAGACTAGGCCATTAGATTTTCTTTGTTCTGTTTCTTGTTTTAAAAAATTACCAATGTTGTTTTGGATTGAATCATAATCTTTCTTGACTATCTCTTCTATGATTTTGCGATTCAATGTTTTTTAAAATGTCTATAAGAAATTAAACTTATCAAACGTCTAGGTAAATTCCGTCTTTTTTTACTTCGACCTTGTATGTTTGCAGTTTTACACCCTTGATGTAATCTTGCAATTCTCCAGTCTTGATATTATAGTGCCAAAAGTGAAGTGGGCACTCTACTATGTCGCCTTCAAGTTTGCCTGGTGCAAGTGAGCCATCTTGGTGGACACAGACTGAATCTAGTGCATGAAAACCGTCTTGGTTGAATATTGCAATTCTTTTACCGTCTACAGTAAACTCTCTTCCCTTGCCTGGGGCAACTGCATCTTTTTCTGCTACTTTTTTCCACGCCATGTTTTGTAAAACCAAATCTATCCAATATTTAGATTGCCATTTCTGATACTGTTTTATACCCCATGAAATTGTGATTTGATATGAGCCAAGTAAAAGATCCTAGTCTTTCAGAAAAGGGAAAAATGTCATATGAATGGGCTCGCGATCACATGCAAATTCTAACTAATACTGTATCTAGATTAAAAAAATCCCAACCACTCAAGGGCTTGCGCATAGGAATATGCCTGCACATCACAAAAGAGACATCTGTCTTGATTATGGCTGCAAAAGAACTTGGTGCAGATGTAAGCGCATGTGCTGCAAATCCTCTTTCAACACAGGATGACATTGCAGCATTCTTGGCTGAAAACGGAATTCACATCTATGCATGGACAGGCCAGACTACAGAAGAGTATGACTGGTGTATTGATCAGATGCTCAGCCACAAGCCACAGATTTTAACTGATGATGGTTCTGACAGCCACAGCAAGATACATGGAAACAAAAAATTTGCTTCAATGAATGTATTGGGTGGAACTGAAGAGACCACAACCGGTGTCATAAGGCTAAAGGCACTTGCAAAAGAAAAGAAATTGAAATATCCAGTAATTGCAGTAAATGATGCATATACAAAACACATGTTTGACAATCGATATGGAACAGGCCAGAGTACAATTGATGGCTATCTGCGTTCCATGAACTTGTTGATTGCAGGAAAACGTGTTGTTGTTGCAGGGTATGGCTGGGTAGGAAGAGGTGTTGCATCAAGATGCCGTGGAATGGGTGCCAAAGTTTGTGTTACTGAAGTTGATCCTGTACGAGCATTAGAGGCTCACATGGACGGTTTTGAAGTTGCTCCAATGGCTGAAGCTGCCAAGACTGGTGAGATATTTATCACTGCAACAGGACAGACTGGGATTATTCGAAAAGAGCACATATTGACAATGAGGGATGGTGCAATCATGGGCAACGTAGGCCACTTTGATGTTGAAGTTGATGCCAAATTCTTGTTAACTGAATCAAAATCTGTAAGAGAAGTAAGACCAAATCTTGACGAATGTGTCTTGAAAAATGACAAGAAGGTATACCTGATTGGAAAGGGAAGGATTGCAAACTTGGTTGCAGCAGAAGGACATCCTCCAGAAGTTATGGCACAATCATTTTCAAACCAATTACTATCCATGATATACATTGCAAAGAATCACAAAAAAATTGGAAAGAACGTGATTACAGTTCCACAAGAGATTGATATCCAGATTGCAATAGATGCACTCAAGGCAATGAATGTAAACATGGACAAGCCAACTGCAGCCCAAATAAAATACGGTCAGAGCTGGGCATAGCTTAAATCACACACAAACTTTATCCTGATAATGAAAAAGGCAATCATTACTAGCGCACTACCATATGCAAATGGTGAGATACATCTTGGACATGTTGCATCTACTTATCTTCCTGCTGATATAACAACACGATTTCTCAAAGTAAATGGAACTGAGGCATATTATTTTTGTGCATCTGATGATTTTGGTACGCCGATTTTAATCCAATCTGAAAAAGAGAACAAGACTCCAGAAGAGTATGTCAAGGTCTGGAACAAGCGAGACCTTGAAGACTTTACATCATTTGGCATTGGGTTTGATTTTTTTTACAGGACTAGCTCGCCTGAAAACATATCCTTTGTACAGCAAGTGTTCAAAAAATTGCAAGAAAATGGACATATCTATGAAAAAGAGATAATCCAATTTTATTGTACAATAGACAAAAAGTTCTTGCCTGATAGATATGTTCTTGGACGATGTCCATACTGCAAGGCAGAAGAGCAGTATTCTGACTTGTGTGAAAAGTGTGGCAGAGTGCCAGAAGAAATAGAGGACCCAAAATGCTCAATATGCAAAAACCCGCCTACCAAAGAAAAAACAAGACACTATTTTTTCAAACTAACAAACTTTGCAGATGATTTGAACAAATGGTTGGAAGCTGATTCATACCTTCAACGAGACGTCAAAAAATATGTGCAAAACTGGATAAAAGAGGGCCTTGTTGATTGGGATATCACACGAGATATGAACTGGGGTGTCCCAATACCTGCCAGTACAACAGGACAGGTATTCTATGGGTGGTTTGACAACCACTTGGCGTACATCTCAACTGCATTAAAATTCTTAAATGACAGGGGGATAAATGGAAAAGATTTCTGGAATGATGCTGACATTTACCATTTCATTGGAAAAGATATTGTATATCACCACTATCTGTTCTTGCCTGCAATGAGGATTGGAATTGGAAACGAGTTCAAACTTCCTGATTACATCCCAACTCGTGGCCACCTCATGCTCCAGTCTAAAAAAATATCAAAGAGTCGAAATTGGTACATTGGCCTAAAAGACTTTCTTGGAATTTATCCTGCAGATTATCTGAGATTTTATCTAGCACTGATAACTCCATACAGCCAAGATGATCTTAATTTTGACTGGGAAGAGTTTGCATCAAGAATAAACTCTGAATTGATTGGCAACATTGGAAACTTTGTAAATAGGGCGCTTGGTTTTACACAAAAAAGCATGGCAGGAGTTGTACCGGGTACAACAGAGTTTGATCAAAGCGACAAGGATGCACAAGAAAAAATAAGCAAATTTTCAAGTGAACTTGCGGTGCTGATGCAAGACAACAGTCTTGACAAGGCGTTAAAAAAAATCATTGAATTTTCTGCACACTTTAACCAATATTTCCAGAAAAAGGAACCATGGAAAGGTGGCGCAGGTTCAAACAATTGTATATTGATTTCAGTCAATGCTGTCCGTAGTTTGGCAATATCGCTTTACCCATTTTTGCCAGAATCATCCCAGAAAATATGGGTACAGGTTGGCATGGATGGTTTAGTGTCTGCAACACCGTGGAATTCCATGTCTGAGCTTGCCATAAAAGAAGGTCACAAGATTGGTATCTCTTCGCCTCTGTTTAAAAAAATCGAAGCCTCTGATATAGAGGCAAACAAGGCAAAACTCGGCAAGTAAATGAATTTACACTGGATATCTCAGGATGGAAAACTCTTGCTTGGAGCAAGAATTGTCAGGACTTTTTCATATGGGTTTCTTAGTGTAATTCTTGCAATCTATTTACATCTCATTGGTTTCAATGATATTCTAATTGGACTTGTGCTAACTGCTACACTTGTCAACAGTGTATTTTTCAATCTCTTTTCTAGTGCGTATGCTGACAAAATAGGACGAAGAAAGACTCTGATAATTTATGCTGCCTTGATGATAATTTCATCTATAATATTTTTTGTAACAGACAACTATGTAGCACTAGTCATTGCAGCCCTTATTGGAACAATAAACGTCACAGGCTCAGAAGTTGGAGCATTCTTGTCACTAGAGCAAGCCCTGCTGCCGCAGACTGTACATGATATAAAAAAAAGAAATTCAATATTTGCAATCTATAATGCAGTTGGAACTTTTGCCTTGTCGGCAGGTGTTCTACTAGCTGGTCTACCATCACTATTGCACAACTATGGAATTGATCAAATCAGTGCAATCAAGTTATTGTTTCTGGTTTATGCAGCATGTGCTGTAGCAGTTCTTGCAATTTATCTGGTGCTCTCTAAAAATATTGAGGCAAAAGAGAATGCACCAAAATCTGGACTAGGGATGAAACATGTTTCTAAAAAATCACAAGGCATTATTGCAAAAATGTCTGCACTCTTTGCAGTTGATTCTTTTGGAGGGGGCTTTGTGATTCAAAGTATAATCTCGTTCTGGTTTTACACCAGGTTTGGTGCAGACCTGTCATCATTATCGTATATCTTTGCAATTGCTGGAGTGCTTACTGCAATATCTTACATGGCCTCTACAAGAATCGCGTCAAAGATAGGGCTGGTAAATACGATGGTCTTTACACACATTCCATCAAATGTCTTGTTGATCATTCTTGCATTTGCCCCCTCGCTTTCTATTGCAGTGGCACTGTACTTTGCAAGGATGAGCTTATCCCAGATGGATGTGCCAACCAGACAGTCATATCTGATGGGTGTCGTACACGAAAATGAAAGGGTGCATGCTGCAGTTCTTACAAATACCTCGAGGAACATATCTCAGGCAATTAGCCCATCGCTTACTGGGATTATAATATCGACACTTTCACTTTCTGCACCCTTTGTAGTTGGAGGCGTGTTAAAGATTGCATATGATGTTGGAATTTTTTTCAGTTTTAGAAGGATAAAACCTCCGGAAGAGCTTTGACTAGTTTGACTGTTCCAAATGTGCAAGAATTGCAGTATAGTCCATCTCTCCCAAACCCTCGTTGATTGCTTTTTTGTAGATTTGATTTGCAATCTTTGACATGGGCATGTTTGCACCAAATTCTTTTGCAGTATAGTCTATCTCATCAAGATCCTTTTGCATCATTTTCAAAAAAAAGCTTGGCTCAAATTGACCCTTTGCCATCTTGGGTCCCTTGTTTACACTCATTCCTGTCTTGAAATATGTGGAATTTAGCACCTCAAGAAATGTCATTGGGTCAAGACCTGATTTTTTTGCAAGTATGATTCCCTCAGATATTGATAGTGCAAGAATTGCTATCTGGGAATTCATTGCAAGCTTCATTGCATGACCTGCACCATTTTCTCCAAGATGAAATGTTTTCTCTCCAATCAAGTCCAAGACTTGCTTGCATTTTTGATAGGTCTCTTTTTTTCCGCCAACCATTAGTACCATCTGGCCTTTTTCTGCAAAACTTGGACCTCCCATTACTGGAGTGTCAATCATGGAAATTCCATTGTCTGAAAATTTTTTAGCAATCTTTCTTGATGATATTGGACTAATTGTACTCATGTCTGCAACTATTAGACTATCGTGTTTTCCGTGGATGATTCCATTTTTGCCAAATGATATCTCTTCTATCGCTTGAGCGTCTTTAACTATGGTTATGATGATATCACATTTTTTTGCCAAAGCCATTGGCGAGTCTTCAACTTGAATTCCTGATTTTTTTAATAGTTCTGCCTTTGATCTTGTCCTGTTGTACACGTGTACCTTGTGCTCTGTTGCAATGCGTCTTGCAATTGCGCTTCCAAGAAGGCCGGTACCTATGATTCCAACATTCATACTTTGATGATTTTTGTTACTGTATTTTTTTCTATTGGCGTTCTATGATATCAGGGCCTTGAATCGGAAATCATCATAAAGACTTGAAAAATCCTTGTCCATCGAGGCTTTTTTTGCATATTCTGAATCAAGCAGTATTGCTTTTTCTAATAATGCTAAAGACTCTTCACTCTTATTTTGAAGACACCTTGTGCAAGCCTTGTGGTACGATACACTTGGATTGTCTGGGTCAAGGCTCAAAATTTTGTCATAGCATGTAATTGCCTGGTCATATCTTTTGAGATAGTGTAGCGCAAGACCCTTGTTGATAAGACATACCGTATGCTCTGGCTTGGCTTTGAGGATTACATCATAGCATGTAATTGCCTGGTCATATCTTCCAAGTTTTCCTAATGCATTTCCCTTGTTTGCCAGTGCATCAAAATGATTTGGCTCTACATCCAAGACCTTGTCAAAATAAAATATTGCATCACGTGGATTGCCTCGCTTGGCATGTGATAATCCGATATTGTACAAGTACTCTAGATTTGTATCTTCGTCATCTGATGAAAAATTTATGAAACTGCTCAAACTGGTAACATTTGAAAAATCTCTTAGATAAACTCTATTTTCTTGTGGTATCATAACACAAGTAATATCTTGGCATAGTACCACTGTATCATGTGGATAAAGTCAGGGCTTGCCCAATATGTCCAGGGTGCGGTTCCAAAAAATTTGATAGAATATCTTTAGAGAAAACAATTGTCAAGTGCGTGGTCTGTGGAAAAGAGATCACACTCTGATTTTCTCGTGCAAGTTTTATCTAGGCACAGTTTTGGGTCCAGTCGTAAGTTTTTATTTCCTTGATTTTTAGTGTTAGGTATGACTAAAAGTTGGAAAGACGCAGATGTTAATTTAGATCTAATCAAAAATCAAACAATAGCAGTAATTGGCTATGGAATACAAGGTCATGCACAGGCAAATAATCTTAAAGATTCTGGTCTTAACGTTATAGTTGGTTTACAAGAGTCTGGTGTCAGCTGGAAAAAGGCTCAACAAGATGGACACAAGGTAATGTCAGTACCACAGGCTTGTCAGACTGCTGACATCATTCACATTTTGATTCCAGACATGCTCCAGGCTTCAGTCTACAAAGAAATGATTGGACCACATCTCAAGGCAGGCAAGGCACTTTCATTTTCACATGCAGCTGCAATTCACTGGGGTTGGATACAAGCTCCAAAAGATGTAGATATCATCATGGTTGCACCAAAAGGTCCTGGCTCAAAGGTACGTGAAACATACCAGCAAGGATTTGGTACTCCATCAATTGTTGCAGTATACCAAGACTATACCAAGAAAGCTTGGGACAGGACGCTTGGCATTGCAAAAGGTTTGGGAAGTACAAGGGCAGGTGTAATTGAAACTACATTCAAAGAAGAAGTAGAAACTGACTGGTTTGGAGAACAAGTTGACCTTTGTGGTGGTTCTGCCTCGATGGTTATGGCAGCATTTGAGACGCTAGTTGAAGCAGGATATCAACCAGAGATTGCATACTTTGAAGTCTTGCACGAACTAAAATTAATTGTAGACATGATCCAGCGATATGGAATTGCAGGAATGTACCGTAGAGTAAGTGAGACTGCAAGATATGGTGGACTGACAAGAGGTCCAATGGTTATGGATAAAGACGTAAAAGAAAAGATGAAAAAAGCATTAAAGATGATTCAAGACGGAACATTCAACCGAGAATGGGTTTCTGATTATCAAAAGAATGGCAAAAACTCTTTTGATAGATTCATGAAAGAAATTGATGAGCATCAAATAGAATCAGTGGGCAGAAACATGCGAAAGATGATGTGGCCTGGTTCTACAGAATAGAGAATTATTTTCTTGTCTTTGAAATATTTGTCTGGATAAAATCAATTATTGCTGCAAGCGGTGTTCCTGGACCAAAATTTCCTAAGACTCCTGATTTTTCAAGGTCTGGCTTATCATCTTCTGGTATGACTCCTCCACCTATCACTAACACATCATTGATTCCCTTGTCCTTGATTGCCTTTGCAACTCTGGGAAATAGTGTAAGATGCGCGCCGTTTAACAAACTAAGTGCAACTACGTCGATATCTTCGTCTTCAACTATCTGGGCTATTCTTTCAGGTGTTGCAAACAATCCTGAATAGATTACTTCCATTCCTGCGTCTCTAAATGCCCTGCATAGTACTAATGCCCCTCTGTCATGGCCATCTAGTCCTAGTTTTGAAACTAGAATCCTGATTCTCTTTGTTTGGGCCTTTTGAGACATACACTTTGAAGTAAATTTTCTGTTTTAAAAGCTTTATTTGACAATGCTTTTCGTTTTTAAATTATTGATAAGGTAAGAAAGCAGCTACTGATCTAAAGGATACAGTATCAAAGATCTTATAATCGATAATCCTTCGTTATGCGAATTAAATTGGAAAAATCAACAAAATTCTGACAATTCCTGACTTATATGTACACAAAACTCCTAGTAGTCATGTTAAAAGAACTGATTGCAAAACTGAAATCTTGCTCTTGTTGCAAGTCATCATCTAATGATGTAAATGCATTCAAGGAATCTGTAAAAACTGCTGAAAAAGATTCAAAATCCTAAGATCTTAATTGTTACCACGATGGCCTGATTTTTGGTAAAATTAATCCTCTTTTTTCAATCTATAGGCTTGGATGAAAACATGTTTTTGGTAATTATTTTCTCTTTTGCTGGGTGTACTTTCTTGGCTGTAATTCTTCTAGTATGTCTTGTATGTATGCACGGTCTGAACCTTCATTGTCTCTGAGCAGTTTTATGAGATTGTTAAATGTGTCAGGCTTTCCATCCTTGTAATCCTGCTCAAACTTTGCTAGTACCTCGTGAGATATTTTCTTTTTTGGACTGTTGGCTAGTCTTTCTAGCATTTCTATGGCTCTTTTCATGGTCATGACTTGTATCTCTCCCCTTTCTAGTTTCATCTAGGTCTAATATTTTTTTCATTGTAATGTTTTTTCAAACTCTTTTTATTTCGTAACGACATATCATACCGTGGATAATATAGTCTGTACTTGTTTTGATTATGCGGTATCTATTTCTACTAGTTATTTGAAATGTCGAAAACAAATGGAATGATAACTTGACAAAGTACTATTGCCCCAAATGTGATAAGAGACTCTCAAAATCAGAAGTGGAAGGGATTTTTTGTTCAAACTGTGGCAAAGTTACACATATTGATACCGAGTCCATCAAGCATGCAACAGCTGAAGATGCAAAGAAACGAAAACAAAAGTATGCCATAGTGGTTGCAATTGCTGCTGGCTCTTTGATTGTGGCCACAATAGGCCTGTATAGTTACTTGTCAACTCCTTCATTTTACCAATATTCTATGGAATGTAAGAAATTTGTAGAAAATGGTACAATGCCAATTTTAGATGCAAACTTGACTTTAACAAAATCACAAATTGAAGGAAATGCCACACAAGAATGCATGTCCTATGGAAATGATACATATTGTTATCGAGTAGGTATGAATGAAAACCCGCAATCAACAGACACTGCTTGGTCATGTGATGTCTTGTCGGTGATACCTGTCTCAAACTATACTGGAAATACCCTGCAGGCCGCAGAACAACCCTGATTTTATCAAACTTGTAATATCATCTTGACATGATTTTGAAAAAATTATCTTTGAATTCATCCATATCCACTAGTCTTTCTGATTCTATCTTGATTTCGTCTATCATGGAGTAGTACTCTTTGGTGTATACCTCTTTGAATACGTCTTGCAAATATTCTGGATGATCAAGTGATTCTTGAATCCCGCAATTGTATAATGCTTGGAGCTTGGATAAAGCTGAATTATACTTGGTATTTCCATGTTTCATCAATACCAGTTCAATACACGTCGCAAAGGCCACTTTATTGTCATGGTCAATTACATGCATGCCAGAAATTAGTGTGGTATCATATAACATTTTGTGTCACACAATTATGAAATGAAGATATACGGTACAAATACAAATAGTACGGGACATGTTTTTAATCCGTGTACTATCTTTACGAAAGTGGTCTTTACATTCTTTCAAATTTTGCCTTCTTTGTAGGTGCTAGTTTCTTGCACTGTATCATTTATGATGTTTGGGTTGGATTTCAACACTAAGGATTTTAGTTGAATTTGCATCCTCTGTGACAATGAGAGGTCCTGTGATATTATGGCCTGATTGATACACCACGTTTACAAACGTCACACCGTGGTTCCCAGAGTAAAATATGCCTTCATACTGGTAATCGCCACTTGATAAAATTGTCTTGATTAGGAGGGATTTTTCTGCCACCGTTTTGGCTATGTCATTTGTAGGAGTCTGCAAGTTTGCTACAGATGGAGGTATGTCATATTTTTGGTCTGCCCGCTTGAATTCTAATTGGAAGATAAGGAAAGATCCAACTATGACAGCTGCAATGCCTACTCCTATGTAGATGTACCAATACTTCATGATATTTTACTTTAAACTGCGTTTAAATTATTTCCGACATAACAAAAAGCAGCACTTTTCAGGCACAGGCTTGTTTTTGACATGCAAGTTGTTTGGGATCACAAGTCTGGGATCTCTTGATTCCTTGGTGTAACAAGAAGATTTATTGTTGATTCTTTATGTGACTTTTCTATGGATATTGTGGCTGAGATAAAAAAAGGAAATCGACGGGCAATTGCACGGGCCATATCTGTAGTTGAAAATAATGAGAAAGAGGCAAAAGCCATAATAAAAAAGATCTTTAAAAATTCTGGAAAATCCATAAAGATTGGTATCACTGGACCTGCAGGAGCAGGTAAGAGCACTTTGATAAATAGAACAAGCCTCGAGCTACACAAACTTGGTTACAAGACTGCAGTTCTTGCAATAGACCCGACAAGTCACATCACCGGTGGTGCAATACTTGGAGACAGGGTGCGAATGACAGAATCAACAGATTCTGGCACGTATATTCGGAGTATGGCATCAAGGGGGGCAACAGGTGCTATATCTACATCACTTAGAAACAGCATCAGAATTTTAGAGTATGCAGGATTTGATCCGATAATAATTGAAAGTGTTGGGGCAGGACAGACTGAAGTTGATATTCAAAAAGTTGTAGATGTAACAGTTGTTGTTTTTAATCCAAATACTGGAGATAGCATCCAGACAATAAAGGCAGGTCTGACCGAGATTGGAGATATCTATCTGATAAACAAGAGCGACTTGCCTGGCTCGAATCAACTCTTTGACTCTGTACGAGATTTCATTGGCATGTCTGAGAAAAACCCAGTCGTGCTTATGGCATCGGCAAAATCAAACAAGGGAGTTGTCGAGTTTGCAAAAAAATTAGAAGATCTGATGAAATCAAGGCAAAAAACCAAGGCAAAAGAGGAGGCCTTGAAACTTGATCTGGAACTGCGAGATATTGTTTTAAATAATGTCAAAAGTAAAGTGACAACCATGCTTGATTCAAGCAAATCGTATGCTGCGTATTTGAAAAAAGTACAATCAAGAAAAATCGATCCATTCGAAGCTGCAGATAAAATATCAAAGGGGTTAGTGTGACATAGCTACAAAATCTATCAAGACTGATTCTAATATTCCAGTAAAACGATTTTATGATTCAAAGGTAAAACCAAAAAGCAAGACAGAGGAGCCAGGAAAACATCCGTACACAAGAGGGATACATCCTGGAATGTACAGAGATAGACTCTGGACAATGAGACAGTACACTGGTTTTGGTACTGCCGAGCAAACAAATCAAAGATTCAAGTATCTACTTGAGAGGGGCCAGACGGGTCTTTCAATGGCATTTGACTTGCCAACACAAATTGGCTATGATGCTGATGATTCCCATGCAGAAGGTGAAGTGGGCAAAGTTGGTGTGTCCATTACTTCACTCAAAGACATGATGAAGTGCTTTAATGGAATCCCACTTGACAAGGTTAGCACCTCGATGACAATCAATTCTACTGCATCTACATTACTTGCATTGTATATCGCAACAGGGGCAAAACAAGGAGTGGACAGCAAACAATTGCGAGGAACTACACAAAATGATATCCTAAAAGAATACATTGCAAGAAACACGTACATCTATCCACCGCGTCCGTCGATGAGATTGATTGGTGATATGATTGAATATTGCTCAAAAAAAGTTCCCCAATGGTACCCAATATCAATATCGGGTTATCACATGAGAGAAGCCGGATGTAATGCAGTGCAAGAAGTTGCGTTTACACTTGCAAATGCAATAGAATACATCGAGACATGTGTTGACAGGGGATTGAAAATTGACAGCTTTGCACCGAGACTTTCATTCTTCTTTTGCTGTACCAGTGAGTTTTTGGAAGAGATTGCAAAATTCCGTGCTGCAAGAAGAATCTATGCCAAGATACTAAAAGACAGATTCCATGCAAAAGACAAGAGATCAATTCAGTTAAAATTCCATGTGCAGACAAGTGGAGAATCCCTCACTGCCCAGCAGCCTGACAATAACATTGTTCGTGTTGCAATACAATCAATGGCTGCAGTTCTTGGAGGATGTCAGTCGTTGCATACCAATTCAAAAGATGAGGCACTTGCCTTGCCAACAGAGGCAGCAGTCAAGATTGCATTGCGAACACAGCAGATTGTGGGCCATGAAAGTGGAATTACAAAGACAGTTGATCCTCTTGCTGGCTCGTATTATGTGGAGAATCTAACTGATACTATCGAAGCAGAGGCAAACAAGTATCTCAAGAAAATAGACAGGATGGGAGGCTCACTTGCTGGAATAGAGCGAGGCTTTTTCCAGTCTGAGATTAGACAAAATGCCTATCGACTAAAGACTGAGATTGATGGCGGAGAGCGAGTTATAGTTGGCGTCAACAAGTTCACTGATACTACAAAGGACAAGCCAGATATCATGAAAATTGATGATAGCATACAGACACAGCAAATTGCAAATCTCAAAGATCTACGCAGTACTCGTGATAATGTTAAAGCAATGCATGCACTAGAAAAAATGAAAAGCGCAGCAGACAAGGATGAAAATCTCATGCCGTTTATCTTGGATGCAGTAAACAACTATGCTACATTGGGTGAGATAAGCAATACATTCAGAGAAGTCTTTGGAATTTACCAGCCAAAGGAGACATTCTAAGATGCGACTAGACCATGTTGCAATTGCAGTAAATAACTTGGATGACGCAGTAAAACAATACAAAGAAGCACTGGGTGTTCATGAAGTTGAATTTGAAACCGTGGAATCAGAAGGAGTTCGTGTTGCAATACTTCATCTAAATAATTCTAGAATAGAACTCATGGAGGCTACAAAGGATGAAAGTCCGATTAAAAAATTCTTGACAACAAAAGGTGAGGGGCTACATCATATAGCACTTGAAACAGAAGGAATTGAAAAAGAAGTTGACAGGATGAAAGTGTGTGGAATTAGGTTTCTTGGTGAGATAAGACCTGGCTCACGTGGAACAAAAATAATATTCATGCACCCAAAATCATTGCATGGAGTACTTGCAGAGCTGTGCTCTCATCCAAAATCCTAAGTGTGATGCTGAACAAAATTGAATTTTAATCTAGTCAACTAGCTTGAGTGCGTCTGACGCAGTAATTATCCCGACTATCTTGCCTTGCTTTGATACCAGAACACACTTTGAGTATCTTATCAGGGACACTAACGTCTTGACTGGGGTGTTGTAATCAACAACTGGTGGTCGCGGGTCCATTATCTGTGATATCTTGATCCTTTTTCGTTCAGTCTCGTCACTGTCTAGAATGTGTTTTACGATGCCGTCTTCTGTTATGACACCTACCACATCTTGGCCCTCAAATATTGGCATCTGGCTGATTGAAAGTTCCTGCATTTTTTTTATTGCATCATGAAGTGAATCGTTTGCCTTGAGCTTGGCAATCTCTTTACTACAAATGTCTCCTGCCTTGGTTGATGATTGGCTCTCTAAAGACCATAGTATTTCAAATATTTTTCTTGCAGTGGAATAACTTGGCTGACATCTTCCTGATTCAATTTGGTTGATCATTGATGTACTAACCCCTGTAAGTGATGCAAGTTTTTGCTGGGTCAGGCCTATCTTCATCCTTGCCTGTTTAATTGATTCAAGTCTTGGCAGCATTGAGAGATAAAGACCTGATTCAATATTTCAAGTCTCCTTATGTTTTTGTAATAAAAATATAAAAAAATTAGATAAAGCCTATTTGAGGCCTACTTTACGTCCGAATTTTGCTATCACAAAGATAACAATTGAGATTATGAGAAAATCAATCACAACTCCTACAAAGTCTCCTATTCCAAACTTTATTCCATTTCCTACTGGGATGTTGACAACAGCAGTTCGCCAGTCTCCTCCCTCTATGAATGCACTAGGAATTGGCATGATGAGATCTTGCACTAGGGCAGTTACTACTCTGCCAATTACGGTTCCCATGATGAAACCGATTGCTAGTCCTAAAACTCCTGCCTTGCCAATGAATTCTTTGAATTCTGCAATTACTCCTTTTGGTTCAGGAACTGGAGGTGTAGGTTTTGGTGTGACAGCTTCTCTAATCTTTTTTAGTTCTTCAAGTATTTCGTTTTCTAATACCATGTGATAAAAACTCTGAACCTGTATTTATCAATCTATTTTAAAACAAGAGATCTAAATTATTTTTTGGTAAATGCCAACGCAAACTCTTCTATTGCTTTTTCCCAGTCCATTGCTTTTACAATGCCGCTTGCAACAAGTATTCCCTTTGCTCCAAGCTTTAATGCTTGGTACACATCTTCTCCTGAAACAATTCCTGCACCACATAGCAACTGGGTAGAGTTGTTTGCATTCTTTACTGCCTTGACTGCTTCTGTTATGACCTCTGGTTTTTCTTTAGAGACTGCCTTGCCACTACCTATTAGCTCTGGAGGCTCTATTGCAATATAATCTGGATTAAATTTTGAATACATCCATGCTTCGTTTACATCTTGAACACATACAATTGATGTCATACCCAACTCTCTGAGTCTGTTTACCATGTCTTCGATTTCATTTGACGGTATCCTGTGCTCACTGTGGTTTATCAGAGAGCCTGCAACTCGAGATTTTTTTACAATCTCTGGTACAACAAAGCCTGTCGTACTGCCTGCCTTGGAACTGTCAAGATGTTGAGCAAACACGTTGGCTGAAACATGAGTCATCTCTGACATCATGTGCTGGGGAGGGCAAACAACAATTTTTACACCATGTTTTTTTGCAATCTTGGCAGCACTCTTTGTCAATCTTGTTGACTTTGTACTGGTTGCAATCTCGTCGTAATTTTTAAAATTGATAACAAACATTTGTCTTTTCTAAAAAATATTACAGTTGCCCATATATCAAGAGATCTTGGAAAATTCTTATACTATATTCCATTTGGTAATTTATGCCGCTCTCAGACAAGTCACTTGGTTTACTACATCGTTTGGTATCAATTGATTGCAACGGAACACTTGATAGGGAACAAGATGATCTTATACGAGATACATTTGCCCAAGTTCTATCAAATGGTGACATGTACAAAATTGATGATATTGAAAAGTGGCTTGGCGCAAATCACGTAACAAGCACTGTTCTATCTGAAAGAATTCTAAACGTGGCACACTATCAAAAAGCAAAACATGATGCTAAAAATCCATTAAAAATGGCACATGATGATAGTTGTGGATGCGGCGGAGACTGTTAACTACTTTTTAATTCCTAATGTTCTGTTCTTTAGTCTAAGATAGATGTTGTGGCACTTGCGACATCTTGATGCGCTTATAGGATTTTTTGCTCCACATGAAAAACATACTTTAAAGTGAAGTCTGGCCTTTTGTGCTATTGATTTTTTCAGTGGATCTGTTATAGGCATTTTCTATTTCTCCAATTTCCTGCTATTTGATTCTACCTTTTTCGAACTTTCCTGCAAGAAGCATAGGTACTTCGGCAGGTCTCTTGGCTACTGGTACGTTTGCCTTGGCATACATGGATACCTTTGATTCTGCAGAGCCATAGTTTCCATAAACGATTGCACCTGCATGGCCCATTCTCTTTTCTTTTGGAGCAGCTCTCCCTGCAATGTATGCAACTACTGGTTTGTCAAATTTAGTGTCAATGATATGTTGTGCAAGCATCTCTTCTGCATCTCCTCCAATTTCACCTACTACAACAATACCGTCAATGTTTGCCCCGTCTCTTATGGTGTCAAATGCTTGGATTAGTGGTGTTCCGTTGATTGGATCTCCACCAATTCCAAAACATACGCTCTGACCAAAGTTTGCAATGGATAAATTATGTGAGACTTCGTACATCAAAGTTCCACTTCTAGAGATTACTGCAATTCTTCCTTCCTTGAAAGGCATTGCTGGCATGATTCCAATCTTGATTATTCCGGGAATTATGATTCCTGGAGTGTTTGGACCTACAACAATTGCATCTTTTTTCTTTGCCAATTCTACAATTGTCATTGCGTCTTTTACTGGGACATGTTCTGGTATTGCAATTAGTAATTTTATTCCAGATTCTAATGCTTCAACTGCTGCAGACAAGAAGAATTTTGCTGGAACAAATATGATTGAAATCTTGGCACCTGTTGCACCAACTGCTTGTTGCATTGTTTCGTAGATTGGGACACCTTCCTGTTTTTGTCCGCCCTTGCCTGGTGTTACACCTGCTACAATGTTTGTTCCATATGCTAGCATCTGTTGTGTATGGAATGCGCCAAACTTGCCTGTGATTCCTTGCACTATGACAGGCTTTTTCTTGTAATCCTTGTCACCCTCTTTGCCAATTAATAATTCGAAAAGATCAACCATTTTTATTCATCTCAATTACTGCTGCATTTATTGCTTCTTCGATGGTGTCAAACATTTTTGTTCTTGAACCCTTGAGCATTTCTTTTGACTTGTCTGCTTCTGCACCAGACATTCTTGCAAAGACTGGAAGATCAATTACTTTGTCTTCATATGCCTTGATGAATGCTGTTGCAACTGTTGTAGTCTTGACAATTCCACCGTAAAGATTTACTAGAATTCCTTTCACCTTTTTCATTTTGCTAATCAAAGTAAGTGCTTCGTATACTGTTTCAGTGGTTGCACCGCCACCAACATCCAAAAAGCAAGCAGGCTTGCCACCATTATCTGATAACATGTCAAGTGTGGACATGACCAAACCTGCACCGTTTCCTACTACTGCGATGTTTCCGTCAAGTTCTACAAGTGAAAATCCGCTCTTTTCTGCCCTCTCTTCAAGTTCAGAGACTTCTTGGAATTTACGTAATTCATCATGTCTGAACATCGCATTGTCATCTATGATGACCTTGCCATCAAGTGCAACAACTGATTCGTCTCCCAATACTGCAAGTGGATTGATCTCTGCAAGCTCTGCTTCTTTGTCGATTGTAATTTTTGCTAATTTTTGTAAAATATCAACAAACTGGGTTAATGGTTTGTCCTTTAGTCCCATCTGTTTTCCTACATCTTCAGCAGTCTTGGCATCAACATTGCCCAGTCCAACTTCGCGAATTATCTGATTTTTAACTGATTCAATTTCAACACCACCTTCTCCTGATGCAATTATTGTATAGCATCTTTTACCTCGGTTCAAAAATAGTGAAATGTAAAGTTCTTTTTTGATATCTGCCATCTTTTCAAGTAAGATTGCTTTGGTCTTTTCGCCTTTGACCACTTTTTGCATGATATCTGGATATTTTAGTTCAAACTCGTCTGCGTTTTGGCATTTCTGGATTGCACCAGCCTTGCCTCTTCCTCCTACTGCCATCTGTGCCTTGATTACAAATGGAAATCCAAGTACTGCTGCATCTTTTCTGCCTTGTGTAATATCAGTAGATGTCAATCCATTTGGAATTGGAATGTTGTACTCTGCAAACAAAGACTTTGCTTGATACTCTAATAGTCGCATTGTGATTTTTCATTTTTATGGTCTTTATAATCTGTTTGATGTTGTGGTTCTACACAAACTAGGAATCAACAACGTTGTCAAGATCTAAAATGAAGTTTGATAATTGGCGTGAAATGAATTTACTCGATCAAAATCTGTTGTTGACAGTCAAATACTGTGTTTGATATTTTGCATAATGTAATTATACCAGAATGCCGACCTCATCTAAGGTTTCATAGTGTAAACACATTATGATATACAGAAAACGTTTTGGGGTCGGTACCGAGTGTCAAATGACACCCTCTTGCCTGGTCCGGCCCCCAAAACTATGTTTATTTTTCATAAAGGTATTTTTAAGCCTCATTATCATGAAATTGAAATTTTATGATATAGAAATTAGTGTGGGCGTTCTAGCTGAATTGCTCTTCTAGAGTATCTGTAGATTGTAAGAACAAATCCTTGCTTTTTCGCATAAGCCAGCTTGGAAACTCGTCTAGTGTAAAGACAAATTGCTGCTGAAAACTTGGAACTACTCCTCCTCCCGATGTGATTACCTGTACTATGATGTAGCCCTCTGTAATGGTGCAGACTGTCTCTTGGTATGCCTCTTCCTCCTCTTCTAACGTATTTCTATACAATACTAGAGGGGTCTTGGTCTTTGCAACATGCGATGATGCCTTTTTTAGCAAAATGGCAAGATGTGATATGAGCCAACCGTCTAGGGTTATCTGTTTTGGCATGGGTTCTGATGTATTTTTTTATTATTTAATGCAATGGATGAAGCACTACTCAACAGAGATTCGAATCTTTTGACCATCCAAATCTTCATCCTTGTAGTTTTTCGCACTGTCTTCAAATGTTATTTTTTTAACTCTCACCAGGTACGCAAGATCTGATTGTTTTTCTTTTGCCATCTCTAATGATTCTTCATCAAGGCCCAAAATGTATGCTGATTCTAAAACATCAGTTGGAGTATATCCTCTCTCTTTTCTTAGTACTTGGAGTCTTCTTGCAATGTCTCTTATCAGGCCCTTTGCTAGCATCTCACGGTTTCTAGTTGTGCTGATAAATACAATCAAGGAATCACGGTTTGACATGGCAAATCCTTCTTTTTCAGAATATCCTACAATGAAATCTTCTTTTAATAATTCGATTTTATTGTCTCCAAGATCAAATGTATGGGAATCGCTTTTCAAAAGATTGTTTACAATCACACTTGGGTCTGTCTGTGCAAACTTGTCTAACAGTCTTCCCATGTCTTGTTTTGCTTTTGGTCCTATCTTCTTTCTCTCAAGTTCTACCTTTGGAACAATTGGAATTTGTTTTTGTATCAAGTCTGATACAAGTTCTAACCCATCTGATTTTTGTAGTTCGATAATCTCGTACTTTTCTACATTGAGCTGGGAAAGTAACAACTCTGAGAGTGATTCTAATTTTTCCTTTTGTCCTGGCTCGACACAAATTATTGCCTTGTCAAGGGGCCATCTTCTCTTGAGTTTGCCCTTCATTCTTGCTGCAGCAGAAACAGAGACTGATTCTTTCATCAAGTCAAATGCCTCTTCTACCTTGTCATTTGTAAGAGAAGATTGCGCAACTGGGTGGTCCTCTAACAGTATGTTCTTTTTCTCTACAAACATGGTACCATACAGGTATTGGGTTGTAAATGGACAGATTGGATGCAACAGTATGTCAAGTGTCAATAATATCTTTGAAAGAGTTGCATAGATTGCAAACCTTCGTTCCTTTTGGGAGTCATCTTCTGCCCATAGTTCTTCACGTGTGATTGGAATGTATACCTGGCTGACTGAGTTTATCAGATAGTCATCAATTGCTCTTGCTGCCTCGTGGAATCTGCACTTGTCTTGTGATTCTGTCACGGACAAAATTAGTTTTTGAAGTTTTGATAAAACCCAAATCTCTGGCTCTTTTAGCAGGTTCTTGTCTTTTGCCCACTGTATGTTGTGTGTTTTATCATACTTGTCATATTCGCTATTTTGTTTAAAATACAAATGAAGATGATATAGAGTGCTTAGTATCTGGTATGGTCTTGATACAAGCTCGTCTGTGCTAAAATTAATTGGCTCAATCGGACTTGATTTCCACATGAAATACAATCTTATCAAATCAACAGAATATTCTCCAAGCAATTCCATTGCATCCATTACGTTTCCTTTACTCTTGCTCATCTTGTTGCCGTTTTTGTCAAGCACATGACCTTGGAACAAAAATGACTTGAATGGTGCAATTGGTGCATTGTTGAAAATTACATTTTCAATTAGTAATGTGTATGCCCATCCTCTTGTCTGGTCTATTCCTTCTGTCAAAAAGAGTGCTGGAATATTTTCCTTGTAATCTGCATCAGATAGTGATGCATATGGTGCAGCACCACTGTTGTGCCATGTATCCAAAACAAATTGTTCTCGTTCCATCTTGTTTCCACACTTTTCACATGGTATAGATACATTATCTATCCATGGTCTGTGTAACTCAAAATTAGGTCCATCTGGAAGATCAGATGCTGCTTTTACTATCTCGTCTCTTGAGAAGAACCACTTGGTATGTTTGCAGTTTTTGCAGTTCCACATGGGTAAAGGACATCCCCAGATGCGTTCCCTTGAGATGCACCAGGGATGCTTGTCTTTTATTATCTCCAAAAACCTGTTTCTTGGAGGCTCAAAGAAATACTCGACATTTTCTGCTGCTTTTACTGCCTTGTCACCTAGTCTATCTAGAAAATAGAAAAAGCCTCTTCTTGCAAGCCATAGTAACTTGTGCTGTGATCTCCAGCACAATGGATATTGGTGTTTTATCTTGCCAATTCGTACCAGTGCACCTTTTTCTTTTAGGGAGTTGACTATTTTTTCATCAGCATCTCTTACAAACAATCCTGCATATACTCCGGCCTGCTCTGTGAATTTGGCTTCATCATTTATTGGATTAAAAATTGGTATTGCTCTCTTTGATGCAATCTCAAAATCTTCTTCTCCGTTTGCAGGAGACAAGTGAACCAAACCACTTCCTGTTTGAATGTCAACAAAATTTTCTGCAACTGCAATATGAAACTTGGGTGATTTTGAAAATTCTTCCAGTCCTGAAATTTCAGACAATAGCGGATGGATGTATTTTTTTCCTTCAAGGGTAGAGCCCTTTACAGTCTTGGTTACTGTATACTCTTCAATTCTTGCTTCTTTTGCAAATTCTTCTAATCTTTTTTCTCCAACAAGCCATGTTTCATTTCCAACTTTGACATGAACATAATTTTCATCTGGGTTTAGACCAACCATTGTGTCTGTAACCAAAGTAAATGGCATTGTAGTCCAGACAATCAGATAAAGATCTTCATCGAGTAGTTTTACTTTGTAGTAAAGGGATGGATCTGTTACAGTATCATATCCTTGGTTTACTTCGGCATGACTCAGTGATGTCTGGCAGCTAGGACAATATGCAACTACCTTGTACGACTCGGAGAGAATTCCAATCTCATGGGCCTTTTTGAGATACTTCCACTCTCTCTCAATGTATTCGTCTTTGTATGTCCAGTATGCCTTTTGTTGGTTAAATGACATGCCCAAAACCTTGTCTAGTGCTACCCATTTTTCATTAAATCTGTAAACAATTTTTTTGCATTCTGCAACTATGTTTTCAATTCCTATTGACTCGATAACCTGGGATTTGCCGCCTGATATTCCTAGTTCTTTTTCTGCCTGCAATTCAACGGGAAGTCCTTGTGTATCCCATCCTGCATTGAAGATTACCTTGTAACCTCGCAATGTCATGTATCTGTACCACAAATCCTTCATTATTCTTCCACGGAGATGTCCAGCATGTGGAGTTCCATTCATGGTGGGTGGTCCTTCTATGAATGCAGTTTTCTTGGTCTTGTTGCTTGATTCAAAAATTAATTTTTCTAGATCAATCTGTGACAGGTTGTTTTTTACTTCCTCCTCTATTTTTTTTGGATTAAAATCCGTTGATAACGACATTCAAGGGTGGAGTGGACTACATCATATTATAAAGGTACAATCGTTAAAAAATGAAAAATAAAAATGATTTATCTGTATTTTGACTGTTTATTGTGGAATACTTGCAAATGTTGTCGGTATGTACCCAATCTTGATTGCATTGAGAAGTACTACCTGTCCTGATGACAAGTTGTGGTCCCATGCTCTTACTATCAAGTCAGTTGTGTTCATTGTAGTCTTTGGAACTACCTTAAAGTCAAGATACATGAAGGTCTTGTCGTAAGTAGCTTTTGCAGTTACGCTCTTGAATATGTTGTTTGGATCTACTACAGATACGCCATTTGTTTTATCGAATTCTATTCTTGTATTGCTCTGGTATGATTGTGGGTTGTTACCGTTTAGATTCATGAATACTATCACATGTTGGATATTTTGTGGTCCATCGTGATGATAGATCTTCAAAACGATATCTGACACATCATTTACGTATAGTGTTTGGGTCGAAATTGTTTGTGAATATTTGGATATGTCTATTGAATTTCCGTTTATCTTCAGACCATCTGAATATTGCACAAGACTTCCTCCTCCAAATTCTGGACCATACGATATACCGTGTCCATTAATTGCATATGCTGGTGTACTCGACACTAACACTGTAGCAATTAGAGCAAACAGAGTTGTAGCGCTTAACGCTTTGACTGTTGTGCTAGTCATATTTTCATAAACTACGTAGGTATGCTATATAGGTATGCGTCTTATAGTGCGTGTAATGTGATTTCTATTGTCTATGAAGTCACACTGATTTTAGAATCCACCTTGATGTGAATTCGCTCACCACTGTGTACGTGGTCATTGTAAATCATCTTGGTCTTGATTCCTTTTTTGTTTAGATATCCTTCAAGCAATAATGCCCATGGTATAGAATGACCGCTGTTGAGCTTGGATTCAATTACAAAATGATTTGCGTTAGGTTCGTAACGTAGATGACCAGAACATGTTATGTCAAGTGTAGAATCTACCAAAGATATTATTTCATCGAATGTCTTTGATTCAAGATCAATTCCGTTTTTATTCAAAAAATTCAAAATGTCCACTGCTTTATTTTTTGAGTTTATCATGGAATTTAAAACATAACCCAATCCATTTTGTGTTATCAACTGGATTGCCTTTAGTGTCTCTTGAGCATCACTTTTTGTCATGTCACCTAGATTGCTAATTCTGATTCCGTTTTTCCATATTTGATCAAATGACTTGACTTGATTTGTCCCTAATACATCATTTGAGTGAAATATTGCACCTTTTCCATTATTGGCATTTATCATAAGAATTTCAGAATCATCGAAAATGAAAATATTTTGTGCAATGTCTGATGTCTTTATCTTGATTCCTGCTGGCAATCCATGGAATGTTTCAGAGCCTACAAGGCCTGTTGGAATAACCATTTTGATATCAATATCTTTTCGTAAAGCATGGAGAAGAACTTCTTTGCACTGGGACAATAAATTAAGGCCCCATGAATCAATTACAACATGGATTGATGTCTTGGAGCCTTCAATCATTGTTTGTAGTTGTTTGAATACATAATTTGCAGTCAAGTGGAAATATCGTTGCTCTTCTGAGCCTCTTGCTTTTTTGCTATCCTCACTTAGCTGTTTTAATTTTGTAATTAGGCTGTTCATTGCATTTACGCGATTAATCTGCTCTTGGATAATTTCATCAAAAGCATCTTCTGGTGCAATGGCTGTGCACATGATTGGTTTACTTTTTGATATTATTGCTATCTTTTTTCGTTCAAGTTTTAGCAGCGTTGGATAAACCTTGGTTCTTGGCAGGTTGGAATAGTATGCAAGCTCCCCTGCTGAGATTGTACCTTTTGTGATGAGGGTTACATAGGCTTGAGCTTCGTATTTGCTTAGCCCAAACTCTTCAAGGCTTACAGCTAGATCTTGACCTTTGACCATTGAGTGGAATTATCAAGTTGAAAGGTAAGCTGAATAGCTAAATTCATTGAACAAAGATTCGAAAAAATACTAAGCTGTATCTGTCGCCTGTGTTACCATAGTGACACCCCATGATGTAACAAGCACCGTATAAGTACAAAGTCAGGTTCCATGCTGGGATGATAAATCAATCAAAATGGGTAATAGAGCAGGAAAGCAAAAGCCAACTCGTACGTGCAAGTACGATAAAGCCAAGAATTGACTATGCAACAGAGATTGTAGACGGTCTACTTGATATTCTCACACAGCATCGTCATGATGTTAATAAAAATAACATCGACTTGTACAATAGACTTGATGCTGACTGTGCATCGCTTGCCACACTTGAAAAACAGGTCAGATATGAACAAGAACTCTCATACACTATAGAATCTCTCAGGCAGATAAGACGAAGCCTTGACTGTATAGTCGGATTAGGAAATGTACCAACTGTCCTGTCGCCTACAATATCCATTGTTAGAACAATTAGGTCCAAATTATTGGCATTAATGCCTGCAATGGATTTCCAGTTGGGTGAGTTGTCTCTGTTACTCGGCGGAATTATTATAGATGCAGCACACTTGGGAAGTACAACTCTAGACTTTGCCAAAGCAAACGAAGTCTCAAGCAGGCTCTTAGATGAAGCTAAATTAATCGCTGACTCTAAAATATGCAAGCAGTTCCCTAATCTAGATTTCTGGTAAGGCTTGGGACATGCTTCATTTCACAAAGAGTGATGGTCAATCTAACTTGACTGAGCATCTGGATAAGATACGAACACTTTCTTCCAAGGTTGAACTTAAGATATCTCAAAAAGACAAGGACGAAAATGACGTCTTTATTGAGACCCTCTCTGTTGAGGAACTAAAAGACATTAGGCAAATCATGCATGCTGCTGAATATTTACTCACAAAATATCAAGATAAAAAAGAGATAAAGTCGTTTTTGCAGGAATTTGTTGGAATTGTATTGCATGCTGCAAATTCTGTTAATGGCATGAAAGACGAGCTTGAAGACTTGGTCATGTCTGCAGAGTTTGCACTTTCCCAGATTCAGACACTACATGGTGATATGATTGAAAATCTGGTATTTGAAAAAGGGTCCCAGACCAAGATTGATGATTTCAAAATTCCATCGCTTTTAGATACACTGGACCCAATTGTAGCACCTGCCAAAATGGTGTATGCAGAGGCCCAAATTCCAAAACAAAGCGTTGGTGCAATTAATTTAACAAATTCTTCTAGACGAGTTAACACCGGTGATTACCTTGAAAGAACTGCAGTCGAGATATAGTTGATGATACCATGAGTCTAGCCCCGCAAGAATTAGAAAACAGTGCCAGCAAATTTGCGGCAGAAGCAATAAAACTTGATTCCCAAGGCGCCCGTGGAATGGCAATTGCAAACTATCAGAGAGCAATTGAATCTCTTGTAAAACTAATCCAACTTTATCCTGAAAACAAACTAAATCGCGTATACCAAGAACGAACTGCAGCATACCAGAATCGTATCAAGGCTTTACAGATGAATAATGTGGAACTCGAACCAGCAGTAGATCCAAAGGCAACTCCTGAAGAACAAAAACAGTCTCTTACTAAAAATGAGATGGACTCGCTCATCATGAAAGAGAAACCAAATGTAACATGGGAGGAAGTTATTGGTCTAGATGATGCTAAAAATGCTTTACGAGAATCAATTGTGTATCCTGCAAAAAGGCCTGACCTGTTTCCACTTGGATGGCCAAGAGGAATCTTGCTTTATGGTCCTCCGGGATGTGGAAAGACAGTCATTGCAGCAGCTACTGCAAATGAGATTGATGGTTACTTTATCAACGTAGATGCAGCATCTATGATGAGCAAGTGGCTAGGAGAAGCAGAGAAAAATGTCTCCAAACTCTTCCAGATGGCAAGAGGATTGGCAGAAAAAGAAGGACTGCCAGTAATATTATTCATTGACGAAGTGGATTCACTTCTTGGTAACCGTAACAGTGAGATTGGTGGAGAGATTCGGGTCAAAAACCAATTCTTGACTGAGATGGACGGAATAAATGGTAAAGGAAAAGATTTGAAACTCTATGTCATTGGTGCTACAAACAAACCATGGAGTCTTGACTGGCCATTTCTTAGAAGATTCACCAAGAGAGTCTATGTATCCCTTCCATCTGTTGAGGCAAGAGAGAGTCTTTTTGAACTCTATACATCACAATTACACAAAGATGATAAGGTAAAATCAATGGAGCTTGCAAAGATGGCAGATGGATACAGTGCATCTGATGTAAAAGACATTTGCCAGTCTGCCCAGTTGATGGTTGTAAATGATTTATTCCACTCACCACACTTTGGAGAAGAAGTATTGGGTGAGCCAAAATCACAACCCCGTGTATTGACAACTGCAGACTTTAAGGAAATAATTTCAAGAAGAAAACCAAGTGTAAGTATGGAAATGATACGAGCATACTACAAATGGACCGAGCAGTTCAAAGCACTCTAGATTTATTTTTCTCTAGTTTCATATTTTTCTTGCAGACTTGAGCTTTAGATCGCCATAAAATTTAAATCTCTATTAAAATCCACATGCAGAGGGTTTCAAGGATTCCAATAAAAAAAGCCAAACATGCAAACAAGTTTGGTATGTTGATTTTAGAAGATGGGACTGTTTTTGAGGGGATGGGTTTTGGATATTCTACTGTAGCGTTTGGTGAGGCAGTATTCAATACTGGTATGACTGGGTATGTGGAGGCACTAACCGATCCATCCTACAGCGGCCAAATTCTGACGCTTACCTATCCTCTTGTTGGAAATTATGGTGTTCCTGACCCTGCCGTAAAAGACCCTGATGGCATACGAAAGAATCTAGAGTCTGAGATAATTCAGGCACGAGGTCTTGTGGTACATGAATTATCCCTTACTGCGAGCCACTGGAACCTGTCCATGACTCTGGATGAATGGCTTTACAATGAAAAAATCCCTGGAATTTCAGGAATTGATACAAGGGAACTTACAATAAAACTTCGAACAAGTGGAGTGATGATGGCAGCGTTAGTGGTATCAGATACTCCAATTAACGTGCCAGAAATCAAAAAGAAATTAGAGTCTGCTAAAAAATACAACGACGAGGAATTTATGAATACTGTATCAATAAAAGAACCACAGACGTTTGGTTCTGGAACCGAGTCAATTGTGGTAATTGATACTGGAGTGAAAAATTCCATACTACGAAATGTACGAAGTCTTGGATACAAGGTAATCAAAGTTCCATGGAATTATTCGCTTGAAAAAATAATGGCATACAATCCAAAGGGAATAATATTTTCAAATGGACCGGGTGATCCAACCAAGTGTGCTGAAACAATGACTACTGCAAAACAAGCAATTGAGAAAAATATTCCAACACTTGGAATTTGTCTTGGTGCACAGATACTGGGACTAGCAGGTGGTGCAAGTACATACAAGCTAAAGTATGGCCATCGCGGACAAAACAAGTCTTGTATTAATCTTGACAATGACCAAGTCTATGTGACAAGTCAAAATCATGGATACTGCATAGACCCTGACTCGCTAAAAAATACTGATTTTAAATTATGGTTTACAAACACTGATGATAAAACAGTAGAAGGAATAAAACACAAACAAAAGAAAATAATTGCCGTACAATTTCATCCAGAAGCATCACCTGGACCTTTTGATTGCATGTTTATTTTTGAAGAGCTCAAGAAACTCATAGGGGAGGACAATGCCAAAAGATGAGTCGTTAAAGAAGATTCTAGTTCTTGGCAGTGGGGCCATTAAAATCGGAGAAGCAGGCGAAAGTCATAAAATGACCGTCAATTCGACTACTCCGGTAGCCAATGCCTCAAAGCCATCCAGGAAGAAGGAATCAAGAGTGTTCTTGTAAATCCAAACATTGCAACAATACAGACTGATACAAGATTTGCAGACAAGGTTTACTCTATTCCAGTCAATCCAAAATATGTAGAATCTATCATAGAAGCAGAGAGGCCTGATGGTCTAATGCTTGGCTTTGGAGGCCAAACCGCGCTCAACTGTGGAGTAAAGTTGGCTGAACTTGATATTCTAAAAAAATATGGAGTAAAGGTACTTGGAACACAAGTAACTGGAATCCAGGCAACTGAAGACAGACAACTCTTCAAGGATTCCATGATTGCATGCAACGTTCCTGTACTGAAAAGCAGGACTGTCTATAACTTTGAAGAGGCAAAAAAAGTTGCAAAAGATATTGGTTATCCTGTAATCATACGTGTCGCATATACTCTTGGAGGAAAAGGTGGAGGAGTTGCACACAACGAAATTGAACTCCATGAAATTGTAACAAGGGGTCTTAATGCAAGCCTTGTAGGACAGGTGTTAATTGAAGAATACATTGGACACTGGAAACAAATTGAATACGAAGTCATGGCAGATTATACTGGAAATAATGTAATCATATGCAACATGGAAAATGTTCTATCAATGCGAGTACATACTGGTGATAACATTGTAGTTGCACCATCTCAAACACTAGACAATTATGAATACCAAATGCTGCGCTCTGCATCACTTCGTGCTGCAAAACATGTTGGAATTGTTGGAGAATGCAATGTCCAGTTTGCATTAGATCCATATTCTGACAAGTATGTTGCAATAGAAATGAATCCAAGACTATCTCGCTCTTCTGCACTTGCAAGCAAAGCAACCGGGTATCCTATAGCATACATGGCTGCAAAAATTGTCATGGGTCATACCTTGCCAGAACTTGTAAACAGGATAACCAAGACTACAACTGCGTGCTTTGAGCCGTCTCTTGATTATATTGTGTGTAAACATCCAAGGTGGGACTTTAGCAAGTTTGAGCTTGCAAATCGCAACTTGGGTCCAACAATGAAATCAGTTGGCGAAGTCATGGGAGTTGGCAGGTGCTTTGAAGAGTCTCTACAAAAAGCAATCCGAATGCTTGAGATTGGAAATGATGGACTAGTTGCAAACCGTAATTCTGATAAAAAATACGACATCGAAGAGATTGAAAACAAGCTACAAAAATCTGATGACCATGTCTTGTACTATGTAGCAGAAGCACTCCGACAGGGAATGTCGATTGAGCAAATCTATAAACTGTCTGTAATTGACCCATGGTTTATTGAAAAAATTGAAAATATTGTAAAAATGGAAAAGCGTCTCAAAGAATCTACTACACTTGATGATACGTTACTGCGTGAAGCAAAGCAGCTTGGATTCTCTGACAAACAGATTGGAAGATTGGTTGGAAAAGAAGATCTTGAGGTTAGAAAAATAAGAAAAGCAGCAGGCATAACGCCTGTGGTAAAGCGAATTGATACCCTGGCAGCAGAATGGCCTGCAAAAACAAACTATCTGTATCTAACTTATGGTGGTAAAGTCAATGATTTTGAGGTAACATCTGACGCTCAAAAAATTGCAGTGCTTGGTGCAGGTCCATATAGAATTGGAAGCAGTGTCGAGTTTGACTGGGGTACTGTAAACATGGTGTGGGGCCTAAAAGAAAATGGAGTAAAAGAAGTATCTGTGATAAATTGTAACCCTGAAACAGTATCAACTGATTATGATATCTGTGATAGGCTATACTTTGAAGAGTTGACACTGGAGCGAGTACTAGACATTGCAGATTTTGAAAAACCAGATGGCATTGTTACAGCAGTGGGAGGACAGACTGCAAACAACCTTACTCCGAAACTTGCACAAAACGGAATAAAAATAATCGGAACATCATTTGAAGACATTGACAGAGCTGAGAACCGTTCAATCTTTAGCAAGGTATTGGATGAGCTAAATATTAGACAGCCACCATGGCAAGCATTTTCAAGTCTTGTTGATGCCAAAAAATTTGCGACCAAAGTTGGTTATCCAGTTCTTGTAAGACCATCTTATGTATTGAGTGGGGCTGCGATGAAAGTTGTCTGGTCTGAGACACAATTAAAAAAATATCTTGCCGAAGCAACAAATGTCTCCCCTGATTATCCTGTTGTCATAACAAAATTCATGCTAAACTCACTTGAAGCCGAAGTTGATGGTGTGGGAGATGGAAAAAATGTGGTCATTGGTGCAGTCATTGAACACATTGAAGGTGCTGGTGTTCATTCTGGTGATTCTATGATGTGCATTCCGCCTTGGACACTGAACAACAAGGTAGTTGATACTATACTTGACTATGCAAAAAAAGTTGGAATTGCGTTTAAAATCAAGGGACCATTTAACCTCCAGTTTTTGATTAACCAAGACCAGGTCTATGTGATAGAACTTAACATCAGGGCCTCTCGCTCTATGCCATTTGTCTCAAAATTTGTCAGGATGAATCTTATCAACCTGGCAGCACGCGCAGTGCTTGGAAAACCATTGCCGATTGTTGCAAAAGACAGATGGCGCAAGATACATCATTATGGAATAAAAGTTCCCCAGTTTTCCTTTATGCAACTTGATGGTGCTGATGTCATACTGGGAGTAGAGATGCAATCTACTGGAGAGGCTGCTTGCTTTGGAGATAGTTTCTATGATGCACTTGCAAAAGGCTTGACATCTGTTGGATATTCATTGCCAAAACAAGGCTCGGTGCTCATTAGTGCAGGTGGCTCTGAGAACAAGGAAAAACTACTCCAGACTGCATTGTTACTCAAAAGTCTTGGATACAAGTTACTTGCAACTGAACACACTGCAGAATTTTTGTCAGATAAAAGAATAGGCGATGTTGAAGTTGTCTACAAAATCAGTGAGCCTCAGAGAAAACCAAACATTGCAGATTTGCTATATGAGAAAAAGATTGACTTTATCATAAATGTACCAAGTACTTCGACACTTGAAAAATATGTTGGCATGCTTTATGATGAATATCAAATAAGAAGAAAGGCAGTTGAGCTTGGAATTCCGGTGCTGATAACAACAGAGCTTGCAGATTCTTTTGCAAAGACACTAGAATGGCTACAACACAATGATACTACAAAAAAACCGCTAGAGTCATACGAAAAAGTGGACTAGATTATATTTTCAAGTATTGACTCGTCTCCAATTATGGAACCATCCAGTGTCACAATTTTTGCAGAATTATCTTTTCTGATTCTCTCAAGTATTGGTGAGATTGATTTTTTGTGATATCGCTTGTGTGTGGCGTAAAAATATTTGTTAAAAGATGGCACAATTATTATCTCCAAATCTCCTTTGGTTGATGGAAAAATATTTTGCTTTTTTGTCTTGATTGACACCCACAGTCGTTGTCCATCAAGTACAGAACCCTCTTGAAAATATACTGGATGAAGATGACCCATAACTATTCTGTCTACCTGAGAAAAATTCTCAGATGGCATCACATGACCATGTGTCAGTAATGTGTCTCCTATGACTAGACCTGATGGGCCAGTCATGGATACATAATCTGGAATCAATTTGGCCAAGTTTCCATCATGATTCCCTGGAATAACTAGTGTATTGATCCTCTTTCCAATCTCAAAAAACATTGGCACTGCTTGCCATTCTATCTTTGAGATGGAATCTATGCCTGACTTGATATCGCCCAGTATGATGAGGCTGTCAGGTTTTTCTGATTTTATCAGAGAATCAAGAGTGGAATGGATTTCTTCAATCATGCCTTCTGGTCTTACGTTTATGTCATTTGAGATCATGCCAATCTCAAATCCGATATGCAAGTCTGTAACAACAAGAAAACGTTGTGTATCTTCTAAAATCAATGCTGGTTGTGAAGGAACAATTCTTGTCTTGACCATCAAAGATATACCTCTCTTTTTTCAATTAAATTCTTGTGAAAGAGTCTGGAAATGTAGATTCCATTGTATCATCAAATGGTGTGAAACTTCACTTGTTTGAGCCAAGCAACAGAAAGATTTGGACAGTAGTTGGAAAAGATAATGAACACTGGCTTGACTCTGACCTGGAATACTGTTCATGTGAAGACTATTACTATAATGCAATGGAAAAGGGAAGGAAATGTTATCACTTGCAAGCAGTTGAATCTGCAATAAAACAAGACAAGGTTGAAATGGTAAAATTTCAAGACTCTGAATTTGAGAGTTTCATATCTGCACTTGTGCAAGACATGCTGTAACTTGATTTAATAAAAATAAATCTAAATGTGGAAAAATGATTTGCAGTTTATTTTAGAGGTATTGTAAACAAGTCTTCTTTTGAGACTCCTTTCCAGAGTCCAATCATGCCTTCTGCCTTGACTTGTTCTACCTTTGTTATCTTTTGGATCTTTATTTGATCAGGAGTCGGTGGCATCCAAAGCATTGCCATGTAATCACCTATGTTTCCTACTGCGTCTGCCTTTGCAGAAACTATCTTTTCTTTTGTAAAACCGTTTGCAACAAGTGCATCTGTTGCAGCTGTTTCCAAATCTCTTCTACCATGTGTGAAAAGATAGACTGATTTTGTTGAATCTACTTGAGTCAATGAAATCCATCTGTCTTGTGCTTTAATGAATATTTCTAAAATCGATCTTTGGATTATATACCTCATGATTCAAGCCGAAAGCGTTGGTCAACGTTTTGGTTGTGGGTTCTGGCGGACGTGAGCATGCCATGGGTTGGAAGCTTGCACAGAGTCCCAAAGTGGACAAAGTTTACTTTGCCCCTGGAAACGGAGGCACACAAAATAATGTGAATATATCATCTGATGATATTGAGGGCCTTGCCAAATTTGCTAAAGAGAACAACTGTGTTACAGTTGTAGGTCCTGAGGTTCCTCTGTCAAATGGCATAGTTGACGAGTTTGTAAAAAAGGGATTGAGGGTATTTGGTCCTACAAAGAACGCAGCACAGCTTGAATCAAGCAAGATTTGGGCAAAAAATTTCATGAGAAGAAACGATATCCTAACTGCACGATTTGAAGTCTTTGACGATCCTACAAAAGCAATTGAATTTGCAAAATCTGTTGATTATCCACTAGTTGTAAAAGCAGACGGTCTTGCCGCTGGAAAAGGTGTGATTGTTTGCAATGATTCTGTTGAAGCAGTTGATGCAATCAACAAGATGCTTGTCCAGAAAAATTTTGGCAGTGCAGGCTCAAAAATTATCTTGGAAGAACGAATTGATGGAGTAGAGGCCTCTTTTATTGCGCTTTCTGATGGAAACACAGCCTACTCGATGGCCACAAGTCAAGATCACAAAAGAATCTATGATGGTGACAAGGGACCAAACACTGGTGGGATGGGAACATATTCTCCGACTCCTGTAATTGATGATTCTACTGCAAATGAAATTCAAAAAAATGTTATTGAAAGAACAATTTCATGCATGAAAAAAGAAGGAATTGTATTCAAGGGATTTTTGTATGCTGGAATAATGCTAAAAGACGGCAAGCCCTATGTCTTGGAGTTTAACGCAAGAATGGGAGACCCTGAATGTCAACCAATAATGATGCGCTTGGATTCTGACTTGTTCGAGTATATTCAAGCATGCATAGATGGCACTCTGTCTTCGTTGCCTCTGATGTCTTGGAAAAAACACAGTGCAGTGTGTGTAATACTTGCATCAAAAGGATATCCAGAGTCATATCCTAAAGATGAAGAGATACTTGGCCTTGATGATGTCACTCCAAACTCCCAAGTCTTTCATTCTGGAACAAGAAATGAGAATGGAAAAATTCTGACAAGTGGTGGTAGAGTGCTTGGCGTAACTGCAATTGGGGAAACATTAGAGGCTGCAATTACAAATGTATACTTGAGAGTAGGAAAAATAAGTTGGCCCTCAAAATACTATAGAACAGACATTGGCAAAAAAGGTCTCATGTGGCATAAATAAAGAATGACTTTGTAAATCACCAGAAAGAGCTTTAGATTAATGCTGACGTAGTCATGTAGTGGGCAAAGCAGTTATTGTGATATCTGTAATTTTTGCAATAATTGGATGGTGATTGTGATTCATGTGATAATTTTACCCATGATTCCACATGTGCCACAACAAAACATTTTACATTGTTTACAACCTGGAATGGAATCAGTTCCACATGTGAAATGGAATTATTTCTATTTTTACTTGACGTAAATAACAGAATCTTCTGTCACTACACAATCCATCTTTACATCATGGTCATCTTGAGGAAACGACTTTAGTACGTGTTTTGAATATGTCAAGCCAATTTTCTTTGATTTTTTGCCGTGCAGATACCTGTCATAGAACCCAAAACCATATCCTAGTCTGTATCCGTCTCGAGTGAGTGCAATTGCTGGGACTATGATAACATCAAGTTTTTTGATTGTCTCACATTTTTCCTTGGGCTCCATTACTGAAAAATTACCAAGCTCAAGATCTGATACGCTAGAGATTTTTTTAAAGACTATATCGTTTTTATCGACTCTTGGTAGAGCAACTTCTTTTCCTTGGCTGAAAAACTCGTGCAACAGATCATGTGTCTGAACCTCACTTCCTATTGAATAATACGTGCCAATTGACTGGGCCTGTCTGTAAAAGTCAATCTTTCTTAGATTGTCCCGGATCTTGTTGCTTGCAATTTTTATAAAATCAAGTGAGAGTTCATCTCGAGCGTCTAACATCTGCTTGCGCAATCTTGCTTTTTCAACTGGGTTGGACAAATTCTTTACTAATTGATGCAGCTGTTACAGTGTTTTTTAAAAGCATCGCTATTGTCATTGGTCCTACTCCGCCTGGTACTGGCGTAACATGTGATGCCTTTTTGATGACATTATCGTAATCTACATCGCCCACTAGTTTTCCTTCCAATCTTGCAGTACCAACATCTATTACCACTGCACCTTCTTTTACCATGTCTTCTGTCAAGATGAACTTTGATCTATCTCCTATTGCAGTAACTATGATATCTGCACCAAGGCAATGTTCTTTGAGATTCTTTGTTCTAGAGTGACATGTTGTCACAGTGGCATTTTTTTCAAGCATGAGATTGTAGAGTGGTTTTCCTACTAGATTACTTCGGTTTATTATGACCACATTTTTTCCTTCTAGGTCTATTTTGTAATATTCAAACAACTCCATTATTCCAGAAGGAGTGCAAGGTTTGAGAATTGATCTACCTGATGTCAAAAGGCCGATGTTGTATGGTGTTAGTCCATCCACATCTTTTATGGGTGATATCCTCGAAGTTGTTGTAAAGTCGTCTAATTGACTTGGTAGTGGGAGTTGAACTAGGATTCCATGAACTGTCTCATCATTGTTTAGTAGATTTATCAAGGAATTCATCTCTTTTTGAGAAAACGAAGCAGGAAGTTTGTGGTCTTTTGTAATGATGCCCACATCGGCACAGGCCTTTTGCTTATTTTTTACGTATGTGGCAGAAGCTGGATCGTCACCTACTAGAACTGTTGCAAGGCATGGTACTATGCCGTCCTCTGACAGTTCTTTTACAGCTAATCGCACTCTGTCCTTAACAGATGTTGCTACTGCAATACCATCTATTTTCTGTCCAGTCAAACAACCTTGAATGATTTTTTGGATATTTAATCTTTGGAAATTTTATCTACCATGTGGGGAGGGATTTAGTTAAAATCATTAAGAACTCGGTTGTAAAAATGTCATTGAAAATAGCGTTTGATACAAATGAATATGTGGAAAAAATTACAAAAAGTGATACATACTTTCACACGTTTCTAAACAATGAAAACATTGCAGCCGGGATTTTACGACTTGGGCTTGGTGATGAAGATACACAAGAGCCGCATGAAAGTGATGAAGTCTACTATGTTGTTAAAGGTGACGGATTTCTTCAAATCAATGGAAAAGATTATCCAATTTCAGAAGGCATGTCATATTTTGTAGCTAGAAAAGTACCACACAAGTTTCACGGAAACAAAAAAGAACTTGTTGTAATGTATTTTTTTGGTGGACCTGACACCTAAGAAATTATAGTCTTTCTTCCAACTATCTTTATCTTCCCCTTGGCAAAGAGCTTTACTGCCTTTGGGTATATCTTATGTTCTTGTTTGAGAATTTTCTTGGAGATGCTTTCTTCTGTATCTCCTTCCTTTATCTTTACAACTGATTGTAAAATAATAGGCCCAGTGTCTACACCTTCGTCTACAAAGTGGACGGTACATCCTGAATATTTTACTCCATATTCAAGTGCCTGTCTTTGTGAATGTAATCCTGGAAATGATGGTAATATGGCAGGATGTATGTTCAGTATTCTGCCCTTGTAATGCCTGATAAATTCCGGACTCATTATTCTCATAAATCCTGCAAGACAGATGAGGCCATTTTGAGGCGTCACATTGTACTTTTCAAGGACTGATACAAGTTTAGAGTCATACTCCCAGTTTCCTCCCTTGAGTCCGTTGCTTTCCACAATCTCTGTTTTTACTCCTAACTTTTGGGCTATGCCAAGTCCTTTGGCATCTGACTTGTTTGAAATTACTACCGTTGGTTTGATTGGAATTTTATTTTTTTTAACAGCCTTTAGGATGTTTTCCATGTTACTGCCTCTGCCTGAGATCAGGATGGCAAGATTTAGCATGGTCTAATTTTGGTCTGATGTGAATAAACACTTTACTAATTTTAATTAAAAAGCAACAGATCGGTGTTTAAACCGTTATACCAGATGTTGTGCTGGATTAATCTTGCAATTTATATCCAATCTGGTGGCAAAAATTTCAAATTGACTTCAAAGGTAAAGATGACATCAAATGGAATTGCAGTAATGTATGATAACAAGGCAGTTCATCTTGATCCAAAACGTGGAACAGGGGATGGAATTAGCTTTGTATCGCATGCACATCTTGATCACCTACATAATCAGAAAGGACATGGAATACTCATTGCATCCAAGCAAACAAGCGAGATTGCAAAACTTCGAGGTTATGCAATTGAAAACTATGTTGAAGAATATGAGAATTTTTCAATGATTGATGCAGGCCACATACTTGGAGCCAAGGGACTCTTATTTGATGATGTATTTTATACGGGTGATATTTCCATTCGAGACCGAGGATTTATGAAAGGTGCAACTGTTCCAAAATGCAAAACGTTAATCACTGAATGTACATTTGGGATGCCAGAATATGTATTTCCTACAATTGATGAAACCGTAAAACGAGTAAATGAAATCATTTCCGACCTTTATGGAAAGGGAAAACCTGTAATTTTGCTGGGGTACGAGCTTGGAAAAGCCCAGATCTTGTCCTACCTGTTCTCACATTGGCAGCCGTACTATCATGATTCTGTAAAAAAAGTCAATGATTTGTACAGGCAGTTTGGTGTATCACTTGATGAATCAATAGGGCATACTGAAGCCGAAGCGCAAGGGCTTCTTGCGAAAAAACCCTGGCTCATGATTGCACCCAACATGAGTGGGAAGAATGCCTTTGTAAAACACATGAAGTCCAAGTATGATGCAATAACAATTGGTTTTAGCGGATGGGCGCAATCTTCGAGGTTTTCTTTTGCACGTGGTCATGATTATTCCATTCCACTAAGTGATCATTGTGATTATGCTGAACTGATTGATTTGGTAAAAAGATGTAATCCTGAAAAAATATACACGGTACACGGGTTTGTAGACGAATTTGCCTCAGACCTTGTCAAAATGGGATATGATGCACAACCTCTACGCGAGGGTACTATTGACAATTATGTTTGAGTTAGATTTTTTCTTGTTTATCTTTATCGTCTTTTGATTTCTGATTTGCTACTGCCTTTTTGGTACTCTCAAGATATGCTATGGTTGTTCCCAAATTTCCAAATCCCATTGCATTTAGTGATTCTGATGGAATCATGACAATTGTGTTTCCTTGTACTTTAATTGACTCGTATAACATGTTTGATTGTCGTAATGCATATGCTACAGGATTGTCTGCATATACTCTTGCCGCCTCTTCAAATTTTTGCGCGACCAATATCTCTGATTCTCCATATGTGACCCTGGCATTTTTTTCACGCTCGGCTTGTGCCTGCATTGACATGGCAGATTCCAATTCTTGCGGAATTATTACTTGGCGGATTTCTACACCTGTTACTTCAATTCCCCAATTGCTTGCTTCTGTTGCAATTATGGTTCTTACATGTTGGTTGATCTCTTCTCTTTTTGATAATACATCTTGGAATTGTGATGAACCAATGTTATTACGAAGTGTTGTTTGAGAGACTTGCTGTATCATTTGGTTAAAATTTTCTACATTTAGTATTGCATCTTTTGCACGAGCATCAATTATTTTGTAGCGAAGTATTGCATCAATAGTTACTGGAACATTATCCTTAGTTAGCATCCTCTCAGCTTTGAACTCACTTACTTTTTCTCGTATGTCCACAACTAGAATGTTGTCTGCAAAAGGCAGTCTTGTCTGGATGCCTGGACCTACTTGTCTTTGATACTTTCCTAGTCTGAGTATTACTGCTCTTTCATATTGATTGATAATCATTAGAAATGAAGAAATTATCAATGCCATTCCTATGGCAAGTGCGCCAAGTGTTATGGAATTATTGTTAATTGCCAAACCTATGCCAATACCGATGATGAGCACCAGTACACCTAAAATGACATGATATCCAGATCCTTTTTGTTTAATCATTTTTTCTGCAAAATTAAATGGCACGTATTGTCCTGTCACTTTAACACCTGATATTATTGACACCTCCTAGAATTTAAAGTGGGACAACTAGTCAAGGGATACCGGAAAATGTATTGATGTCATGTAAATTTGCGGATTGCTCTATTGTATGCCACTCCAAACCTATGTGCCTCGTCTCTTGCATGCTGCAAGACCTTTAGTGCAGGATTGGTTTTTGCCATGACTAGTGGTTTGCTTACTCGTGGCTGGTAAACTTCCTCATTCTCTTTTGCAAGGGATACACATGGTATGTCTACTCCGATTGCACGTAAAGCGTCTAGTGCTGCATTTAGCTGTCCACGTCCACCGTCAATTAATACCAAGTCTGGCATCTTTGATTTCTCTTCCTTTAGTCTTAGGTATCGTCTCTTGACTATCTCATTTATCATTGCAAAATCATCTCGTCCTTGTACTGTCTTTATCTTGAATTTTCTATATCCTGATGTGTGAGGTTTTCCATCAACCATATAAGACATGGAACCTACTGCATAATCTTCACCATGGTTTGAAATGTCAAAACATTCTATTGTTCTTGGAATATTCTCCAGTCCTAACCTTTCTTGAAGTTCGACAAGTGCAGGGTCTGCACCCTTTGTTATTGCAAGTGATATATTTCTCATTATAAGATCAATTATCTCGCGTCGTTTTCCACTTGTTGGCACCATGATGTGCACAGAAAATCCTGCAGAGCGTGCAAATACTTCTTCTAGTATTTCTTTTTTGTCTGGTATCTCACTTGTGATAACATATCTTGGAATTGGATTTGTAGAATAATACTGGGACAGAAAACTAGAAAATGTATTGTCACCTACCAAATCAAACGAAAACTTGTTCCTGTCTTTTATTACTCCGTTTGACAAACGAAAACTCATCAGATGTGCAGTCTGATCTTTTATTTTAATGCCAAAATATTCTTCATCAGAGCCTATCCTTGGAGACTCCATTTTTTGCTTGACTTGCAGATTGGATAGTCGCTGCAGTGTTTCATGGATCTCTTTTGCTTTTTCATACTGGCGGTTCTCTGATGCTTTGTTCATTTCTTTTTCTAAATTTTGGACAAAATCTTCCAGTCGTTGTTTGCCTTTTAGAATTGATTCAAGATCAGAGATGTGCTTACCATAATTTTCTTGGGCTTGCTTGAACTGGCATGGGGCCTCGCAGTTTCCAAGGTGATATTCAAGACATGCCTCTTTTGGAAGCCTCTTGCATATTCGTATCTTGAATGTCTTACGTAAAAGACCAATTGAGAGCATCTTTGAGCTTCCATGCGTAAAAGGACCATACATTTTGCCTCCACCTAGGAATTGCCCTGTTCTTGTCCTTCGTGCCACCATGAGGCGAGGATATTCTTCATTTGTGATTCTCAAGTAGGTGTATCTTTGCTGGTCCTTGAGTTCTATATTGTACGGTGGCCTGTAACGCTTGATCATGTTTGCCTCTAACAAAAAGGCCTCTTCTTCATTATCTGTTAAAATAAATTCGATGTCTGCAATTTTTTCTACCAATTTTTGTGTTTTGTAATTTTGGTTTTTCAAAAAATATGACTTGACACGATTTTTGAGATTTTTTGCCTTGCCGATGTATAGTATTTTTTCTGTTTCATCTTTCATAATGTAGATGCCAGGGTGTGACGGAATTGATACCTTTGAAATATCAAGAGTCATTTTTTAAAATACGTTTTATGTACTGGCCAGTGTAACTTCGTGAGTTTTGTGCAACTTGCTCTGGTGTACCTGCAGCAACAATTGTTCCACCACCGTCTCCACCTTCTGGGCCCAAGTCAATTATCCAATCAGAATTTTTGATTACATCCATGTTGTGCTCTATTATGATTATTGTATTTCCAAGATTTACCAGTCTGTTTAGAACTTCAAGCAATTTTTGAACGTCTGCAAAATGAAGTCCTGTTGTTGGCTCGTCTAAAATGTACACTGTTCTACCTGTGTCACGCTTTGACAACTCCGATGCAAGTTTTACACGTTGGGCTTCTCCGCCGGACAAGGTTGTAGCAGCTTGTCCAAGCTTGATGTATCCTAGACCAACATCTGACACTGTTTGCAATTTTCTCTGAATTGAAGGAATGTTTACAAAAAATTCCAGTGCCTCTTCTACTGTCATTGCAAGAATGTCTGATATGTTCTTGTCCTTGTAATGTATTGCAAGTGTTTCAGAATTGTAACGTTTGCCTTTGCATTCATCACAGACTACGTACACATCTGATAGAAATTGCATCTCTATTTTTTTAACACCATCTCCTTCGCATGCAAAACACCTGCCGTCTGCAACGTTGAATGAAAATTGTCCTGGTGTATATCCTCTCTCCTTTGAGAGTTCTGTTCCTGCGTATAATTCTCGAATTGGGGTAAATGCACCGATATATGTAGCAGGATTTGAGCGTGGAGTTCTGCCTATTGGAGACTGGTCTATGCCTATGACTTTATCAATCTCGTCCATTCCTGATATGCTCTTGTGTCTTCCAGGCCTGTCAACTGAACCGTAGATGTCTGCTGCTAACGCCTTGTAGAGTATATCATTTACAAGTGTTGATTTTCCAGATCCTGATACTCCTGTTACTGTGACCATCATGCCTAGTGGGAATTCAACGTCAATGTTTTTGAGATTATTTTCTGATGCTCCTTTGAGAATTAAACTACCTTTTTGTTGGTGTTTAGTTTTTACAAGTTTTATTGCATCATGGTTTTTGAGATATTTTCCAGTAACTGATTTTTCACTTTTTAGAATATCATTTATTGTTCCTTCAAAGACTACGTTTCCTCCATGTACTCCTGCATCTGGTCCAAGATCAATTATCCAGTCTGAGCTTCGCATGACTTCTTCGTCGTGCTCTACAACAAGTATGGTATTTCCAAGGTCACGAAGTTTTGTTAGAGTCTTGATTAGTTTTGCATTGTCTCTTTGGTGTAGACCAATTGTTGGTTCGTCAAGAACATAGAGAACTCCTGTGAGATTTGATCCTATTTGTGTTGCAAGTCTAATTCTCTGTGCTTCACCACCTGACAATGTAGAACTAACACGATTAAGGGTAAGATAATTCAGTCCGACATTTTTCAAAAATTCAAGTCTTGATAGTACTTCTTTTAGGATGGACTTTGCAATATATTTTTCAGTCTCGCTTAACTTGAGGTTTGTAAAAAATTCATAGCACGAATCAATTGACAAGTCACAGACATCCATGATGGAAAGCGAGTTTATTGAAACTGATAATGCTTCATCCTTGAGTCTTCTGCCCTTGCACAAATTACATGGCGTCTCTCTCATGAACTTGCTTAGCTCTTCTCTTTTTGATTCTGAATCAGTTTCTGCAAAGTTTTTCTGAAGACTAGGTATCACACCATGGAAATTATTGGTATACTCCCATCTGGAATCCGTAGACTGGGATTCATAAGAAAACTTGACTGCCTCTTCACTCCCATACAGGATTACCTGAAGTTGTTTTGCACTCATCTTGTTGATTGGAGTCATTAAATCAAAACCGTATTTTTTTCCAACATCTCGTAGGGTCTGTCTCCTAAATGATGAAAACCTGCCTGACCATGGAACTATTGCTCCATCTAGAATCGACTTTGTCTTGTCTGGTATTAGTAAATCAGGTTCAAATTCCATCTTTACTCCAAGACCATGGCATGTTTTACATGCGCCAAATGGTGAGTTGAATGAAAACCCTCTTGGTTCTAGTTCCCCTATTGAGATTCCACAGAACGGACATGCGTTATTTTGAGAAAATATCTTTTCCTCTGTGTCGACAACCATGACGTCTCCCTTGCCTGCCTTGAGAGCAGTCTGGATGGATTCGTACAGTCTACTCTTTTCCTCCCATGATGCCTTGACCCTGTCTACTACAATCTCAATATTGTGCCATTTTTGCTTGTCAAGCACTGGAAATTCTCCATCAAGCTCTACAATTTCTCCATCGACTCTAATTCTGGAATATCCTTGTTTTTTTACCTGTTCAAATAATTTTTCATAAGTTCCTTTTTTTCTCCTAACCAGTGATGCAAGGATCAAGATCTTTTTTCCTTCTGATTCTTTTAGAATTGATTCACAAATTGATTCAACTGACTGGTTTGATATCTTTCTTGAACACTTGGGGCAGTGAGGTGTACCAATTCTTGCATACAATAATCTGAGATAATCATAAATTTCTGTTATGGTACCAACTGTAGACCTTGGATTCTTGCTTGTAGTCTTTTGCTGGATTGATATTGCAGGGGACAATCCTTCAATTGAATCAACATCGGGCTTGTTCATCATTTCAAGAAATTGTCTTGCATATGCTGAAAGTGATTCTACGTATCTTCTCTGGCCTTCTGCATATATTGTATCAAATGCAAGTGTTGATTTTCCAGATCCTGACAGTCCTGTGATTACTACAAGTTTATTCTTTGGAATGTCGACATTGATGTTCTTTAGATTGTGCTCCCTTGCACCGCGGATTATTAGCTTGTCATTCATTTCGTAATTGTTTTTGTATCCTTGTCAGTTTATCACGGTATTCAATTGCATGCTCAAAGTCAAGTTCTTCTGCGTAACGTTTCATAGTTGCCTCTATCTCTATTGCCATGGTCTGTATATCATGCTTTGACATGTGTTTTGTTTCATCTAGTACAATTGTCTGCTGTGGGATTGCCTTTATGATACTGGTTGGAGTAATTCCCATTTTTTGATTGTATTCTATCTGTTTTTTCCTTCTTCTATCTGTCTCTGATATTGCAAGTGCCATTGATTGAGTTTTTTTATCTGCATACATGATTACGGCGCCATCTACATTTCTTGCAGCCCTTCCAAATGTTTGGATCAAGCTAGTCACATTTCTCAAAAACCCTTCCTTGTCTGCATCAAGTATGGCTACAAGTGAAACTTCTGGGATGTCAAGGCCCTCTCTTAGCAGATTGATTCCAACAAGGACGTCAAATTCGCCCAGTCTGAGCTGCCTGATTATCTCCGTTCTCTGCAAGTTTTCAATCTCTGAATGAAGATAGCGTACCTTTACCTGGTGTTTTGAGAGATATTCTGCCAAGTCTTCTGCCATTCTCTTTGTTAGTGTAGTAACTAGCACACGCTGGTTCTTGTCTGTCCGTTTTTTTATTTCTAAAATTAGGTCGTCCATCTGATTTTCTGTCTTTCTTATTTCCGTTGTAGGGTCAACAAGTCCTGTTGGTCTGATAAGCTGCTCTACTACTTGGAAGCTATGTTTTTTTTCATAATCATTTGGTGTAGCAGAAACAAATATTGTATTTTTGATATATCGCTCAAACTCTTCAAATCTTAGAGGCCGGTTGTCAAACGCACTAGTTAATCTAAAACCATAATCGATTAGAGATTTTTTTCTAGTGTGGTCTCCATTGTACATGCCATGCAGTTGTGGTAGTGTTACATGGGATTCATCAATTACAAGCAAAAAATCATCTCCGAAAAAATCTAGAAGACAAAATGGGGGCTCGCCTGGTTTTCTTCCATCAAAATGTCTTGAATAGTTTTCAATTCCAGAGCAATACCCCAGCTCTTCTATCATCTCAAGGTCATACTTGGTTCTCATCTCTAGTCTCTGTCTTTCAAGTTCTGGCAATTCTGTTAGTCTTTGTTTTAATTCGTCTCTGATTCGCTGAACTGCAACCTTTCTTACATCTGCTGCAACAAGATAGTGTTTTGCTGGATAAATCTTGATCTTTGAAATTTGTTTTTTTTCTTTTAATGACACTGGATCACAGATTGATATCTTTTCAACTTCATCTCCAAATAATGAAATCCTTACAACCGAATCAGAGTATGCTGGAATGACATCAATGGTATCACCCTTGATTCGAAATCTGCCTGCTAAAAGTTCGATATCATTTCTTTCATATCTTGCATTGACAAGTTTTTTGATTAGTACGCCTCTTCCAATTTCTGCATCCTTTTCAATGGTAATTGCCATTGTTTCCCATTCGCTAGGTGAGCCAAGAGAGTAGATGCATGATACAGTAGCTACGATAATTGTAGGCTCTCCTGATAGTAACATCGCAGTTGCCTCCAAACGAAGTTTTTCTATTTTTTCGTTGATTTGGGTATCTTTTTCTATATAGGTGTCTGTTTGGGCTATGTAGCTTTCAGGTTGGTAATAGTCATAGTATGAAACAAAATATCCTACATTGTTATTTGGGAAAAACTGTTTTAGTTCTGCGTAAAGCTGGGCAGCAAGTGTCTTGTTGTGAGATATCACAAGTGTCTTTTTTCCAGTCTTGGCAATTGCATTTGCAACTGTGAACGTCTTGCCACTGCCTGTGACTCCAAGTAGAGTTTGTACCTTTTTCTTTTGTATTCCTTGTACTAGTTGCTCAATCGCAAGAGGTTGATCTCCTGTTGGAGCAAATTCTGAAACAAGTTCAAAGCTTGGATTTTCTAGCAAACATTACAAATTGGTCTTGTTTCAAATTTAAAGCAAATGGTAATTATGATATACTTACCAACTGTGCTCTTCAGAAATTTGTAGGCCATCTTTTGTCTTTGTGATGCCCATCTTCTTTACAGTATCTTGTGCAGTTGGACTGTTGCGCTCTAGTATTTTTTTTGCAATCTCTAGTCTTGTTTTCTTGTCCCAGTGCTGACCTATCTTGTATTTGCCTCGCATTGTAACTGGAACGACCTTGATTATTGCAACCTCTTCTACTACAGCCATATCATGTGTCAACTTTTCATATCCTCCCTCTGGCTGGTATTTTTTCATCAATTCGTTTAGTGCCTTGGTCTTTTCTTTTGGATCAGAAACAAGGCTTGCCTTTCCCTTGATTACTACACTGATGTACAGTGTGTCTGCCTGTGATGCATCATTTGGTGATGTAAAATATGATGGCAAAAATTCAAGACTGTGGTCAACTTCAAAGCCAACTTTGGAATTCTTTGAGATGTTTTCCAATTTCTCTCCTCTAGGATGAGAATGCATGTAGATGACGTCATTTACATAGACAAAATTCATTGGTATTATCTGAGGAAATCCATCCTTGTCTATGCTTGCTACTCTACCTGTTTCTTGTTGGTTTAGAAACTCGATTATCTTTTCCTTTGACTTGATCTCTAGCCTTCCTAATAGTTGCACAAATCCTTGTTATCAGAGATGATATTTCTGCATATGGTTTTAATAGATAAATGCAAGTGGCTACAACGTAGAGTATGCTAAAAGGATCACATTATCCTGGTATGTTTGCGGGTTTGATAGTTGGCTCTGTAATGGCATTTGCAAACTATGTTTACACTCTGTTTGGTAATACAATTCCGTCATTTTTTGCAGTGTATTTCAGGGAAATTGGTGCTGCGATAATTATGATGGCAGTCTTTGTATTTGCAATAGCTTGGCTAATGAAGGCCAAACCAAATAGAAGGCCACAGAAATACTTGGTCAAGGTGTTTGATGTCTACGGGGTAGAAACTTCGATAGATGGCATGAGGCTTGAATTTAAAACACATGATGTTGCCTGGAGCTTTATGAAAGAGTACAAGAAATCATATCCGCTCTTTAATTTTGCTCTAGTGTCTGACTTGCCAAATTCTGAAAGAATGACGATATTTCGTTATCTTTAGAGCAAGAAAAACTACTTTCTTGGGTTGTTCTGTTCTTTAAAGTAAGGCATTACAGTTGATGCAAATTTATCCACTGAGCCAAAGTATCCTGAACCCCAGAATCTTACAATAAAGTGGTTGACACCTGCCTTCATGAATTTTTCAAAGACTGGTATGATATCATCTGGTGTGCCCATTCCAATTGATGAACGTGCAACATTGTCTGGAATTGTTTGTGCTGCCTCTCTCATCTTTACAATCCATTCTTGGTTTGACATGGAATATTCTGTAAAGTATTTCTTAAAATCAAAACCTGCAACATCTTGGATTCCGTGAACCTTGAGAATTTCTGGCTTGAACAAACTGACTTTTACTGCATTTTTCATCTTTGCCCATGCGCTCTCTGCATCTTCTGAAAAGTATACATCGATATCTACTGCATAGTTAAAGTTCTCATCAGTCCTTCCATTTTCTTTCATTGATGTCTTGATTGATTTTACATGTTCTGCGTACAATTCTGGTGTATAGCCAATTGGAATCCATCCGTCACCATACTTGCCACATAGTGCAAGTGTTCTTGGTGCGCCTGCTGCCATGTAAATTGGTGGTGCTGGTTTGCGAATGCTCTTTGCTTGCAGACATGCTTCTTCTAATTGATAAAATTCGCCCTTGAAATTGACTCTGTGAGAAGGTGATGATTCGTAAAGTAGTTTGATAACTTGTAATTGTTCTTCAAATCTTCCCACTGGTTTATCCCACTGGATTTTGAATTCCTTGAGGTTTTGCGCTTCACCTGCACCAATGCCCAAAGTTCCTCTTCCATGTGATACTCTATCCAGTGTAATTGATGCAAGTGCAATGTTTGATGGATGTCGTCTTACTGCATCTGTGACACAGGTTCCAAGTTCCACTCTTTGTGTAACTGCTGCAATTGCAGAAAGCATGACCCACGGATCATTTACTGTGGCCTTGTCCCACTGTGGAACATTGCTGTGGTCCATGTACCATATAGAATCATAACCTGTCTTGTCTGCCAAAACACAGGCAGTAATTATTTGATCCTCGTTTAGCCCGAGTCTTGCAACGTTGAGTCCTTGTTGAATTCCAAACTTTAGCATTTCCGAAATCCTTCACAATTGTCTTAAATTGGGTGTATTTAAGTTTAGTAATATTATGATAATAATTGTAGATTAGAGACAAGTATATCTTTTTTTTAAAAATGAAATGATGTTTTGAATTTATAAAAAGCGGAAGAAAAAGTAGACTAGAGTTTGCCGTCTACGATGTCTTTTAACAATTGGGCAACATCTTGTTTTGTCACTGGAAGTGGGTTTGGATCCAAGTGACCCTTGTCTGTCATGACAACGTCTGCTGCCTCGTCAAATGGTGCCTTTAATGTCAATTTGTCAAACTTTAGTTTTTCAATGACTTCTTTGAATCTATCATAGAAAATGGACTTGTTGAATCTGTGTGCAACTGTAGTACATGATGATAACGAGTATCCGTGTGGGACACCTTCGTTTGAAAACACATACGAGAGTGCATGTCCTAGTGTTGTTGATGCATTTCCAAATCCAATGCCAGAAAGCATTGATCCAAATGGATAGTTTTCTGGTTTGTTGTTCATTATTGCATCATAGAGCACATCAAATGCTGATTTGCATAGCATTTTTGTAAATTCATTTCCTCGCTTACTGTCATATCCTTCTGTTGCTTGTGCACATGCATCACAGACAGAGTTTTTCACAATTGCTTCTGGAGTGCCGTCCATGAAATAAGCATCAATTACTGCCATGTCTGCAAGAAATCTCTCGTCCTGCAAGAGTTTTTTCTTGCCATCAAATTTTAGTACACAGTATGTTGTCATCTCTGCACCTGTTCCAAATGTTGTTGGAATGAGTATCTTTGGAATCTTCATTTCCATTCCAGCATATTTTGCAACATCAAGGGAGCTTCCTCCGCCAAGACCAATTATTGCAGATGGATTCTTTGGCTTGAATTCTGCCATTACCTTGTTTACTGTTTCAATTGATGGTTCTGGTTCTACTTTATCATATAACATATAATCTTGAATCTTCATTCTTGCAAGCCACTTGGCTGATACATCCGGTGGTGCAGTTGTTACAACGAGAGCATTTTTTGGATATTGTGTTTCCGATAAAGCATCTTTACCGAAATTAATTGTCTTTGGCATTCGAACTGTATTCATGAAAAAACTACTCCTACTACAATTATTATACTATGCCTTTTTTGCAGTCTAAATGTGAAGCTGGGCTTTTTTTGATATTATTATGACACTGGTTATTGATATTGCGATAATCATTCCTGCTATTGGGCCAAACTCTGGCACTGTTGAACTGCCGCCTACTACAACTGTGAAAGTTGCTGTCTCTGGAGGGATGGGCTGGAATAATATTCCGACAACTGTGATTGTGACTTGATATGTTCCTGCTGATTGGAACTGGAAAGGAACGCTGACTGCGCCTTCTGCAGTGTGTGTCACTTGGGTTCCAAATATTGCGTTACCTCCTTGCGTCATGGAAACCCTGTAGTCAATGTGTTGCTGGACTGCATTTTGTTTGTTTAGAAAACTGATCTTAAGCTCTGTCTGGTCTCCTGGATTTGGAGTTGCAGGATCAGTTTCAAAACTAATGTTTAATGTTCCAGCGCTGGTTGGTTTTACAATTGGGTCTGCGTAGGCTGGAACCATAAGAATTGTCATGACTGCTAAAGCGCCAAGTACACCAAATAGTGATGCCTTTACACCATTTCTAGACTTTGACACACTAAGGCTTGTAGCTTGGGATATATAAAAAAAGTGTAACAAAGGTAATGGACACGTTTTCCGAACCTGATAACAAAAAGACTCAAAATTGACCGAATTTCATTTGTTGTCGAGTTGCAATAAATGCTAACTAGGAATTTCCAGCCGTTATCGGCAAATTCTGCAAAAAATGACGCCTTGTCTATACTTGACGCAGGTCTTGGGGCTGCAAATCCAAAACAACATCTTGAGAAAATTGTGAGAAATGGTAAATTGATTTTACCTGGGATGAAAATTGATCTTAAAAGATATGAGCGCGTCCTTGTAGTTGCAGTAGGCAAGGCAGCTTATTCTATGGCAAGTGCAATGGACTTGTTAACTCGTATTGATGGCGGAATACTGGTAGTTCCTAGTGATATCAAGACAATGGACAAAAAATTCAAGATAATCCGTGCAGGTCATCCAATCCCAAACAAGAATAGCCTAGTTGCAGCAAAAAAGATCTTGGAATTTCTTGACACGACAACATCTGGAGATCTTGTCATATTTTTGATATCTGGTGGCTCATCATCACTTGTTTGCATGCCTGATGGGATAACGCTTGGGCAAAAGCAGGCAACAACTAGTCTTTTGCTAAAATGTGGTGCAAGTATACATGAGATCAACTGTGTACGAAAACACCTCTCAAAGATAAAGGGAGGAAAGATGGTAGAACACATACGATCAGACTCTGTATCGCTTGTCATGTCAGATGTTGTAGGTGATGATCTCTCAAGCATTGCATCTGGAATGACATACTATGACAACACAACATTTGCAGGTGCAAAAAAGATCTTACAAAAATATCGTCTTGAGAAACTTGTTCCAAAAAATGTGTGGCATCACATAGATCTTGGAGTCAAAGGAAAAGTCAAAGAAACTCCAAAGAAACAAAAAATAAAAAATCACATCATTGCAACAAACAAAGATTGTCTTAATGCCATGAAACTGCGTGCAAAAGCCCTTGGTTATTCTACTAAAATCCTTGATTGTGTTTCAGGGGATGTGAAAGATCTTGGATCAAAGATATCTAAAACATTTTCTGGAAATAAAAAGAGTTGTGTGATATTTGGTGGTGAAAGCACTGTTGTTGTAACTGGTAAAGGAAAAGGTGGACGAAATCAAGAATTAGTTTTGCATTGTGCAACTAATCTATCAAAGAAAAATGATGATGTCGTGATTGGATCAGTTGGCACTGATGGAATTGATGGTACAACCAACTGCGCTGGCGCAATTTGGCAGTCTGGCCAGAACCTAGACAAAATAAAACAATATCTTGATAACAACAATTCATACAACTTTTTCAAAAAATATGGTGGACTAGTATTCACTGGCCCTACTGGAACCAACCTGATGGATGTTGGTCTTGTGCTACGAAAGTAGCAACTTGGTTGACTTGTTTTCGCTTGGATCTATCAGTTGATATCTGACATCAAGATCTCTTTGTTTGATTATCTGATCAATGAAAATAATTCTTCTTTCTATGAAAATATCATCAGTTGGTTGATTTTTTACAAGACGATCAAACATTGATTTTTGATCTAGCATGACTTTGATCACATCACCATTTTTAATTATGTATCTGCCAATGCTCCAAAAAATTCCAACATGCAGTGCAATGTATTTTGATTGTTCTTGGGTGACAATGTTGTAAAAATATTCTGCATGTACTCTACTCTCTTCTGATCTTGATTGAGTGTTTTCAATTGTCCAGGAGATCTTTTTTTGATCACCGTCAAAAAAGTAAATGTGTTCCATGTCAACATATTTACTAAATATGTCAATATATTTTCTGTATACTACTGAATAAGAAAAATGAAAACTTGCTAATCGTGTTAGAAGCAAATTCCTTCTTTACAAATATGGTCGACGAGCTTGTAGATTTCTCGGAATATGATCCAGAGCTTGCAGAGGGACTGAAGTGGATTGATGGTGAAGCACAAAAACGAGGAATCACATTTTATGAGATGGTCTTTCACGTGTTGCACAGACATGATGTAGATTCTAAAGCAAAAGACTGGCTTGCAAATAGAAACTAGTATAACATTTTGATTTTAAATTTCTTGAATGTTCTTACAGTTTGACCTGGTGTAAAATTTGTAAATGATTCTGAATTTACAAAAATTAAAAAGTATTTTCCTTAACGTTATTTGCTAAGGATTTACCCATGTTACGTTGTATGCTATATTTCCGGGTATCATGGTATTCCATGTTACATTCTGTGTTGTCTGTGGAGCAAGGTTTGCGGGATGACTTTCAGTCATGGTGACTGTAACATTTTGGTTGGCACTTGTGTTGCTGACACATGTACCAAGTTGATATCCTGGAGCACTTGTGTCATACCATGTAGTACCATCCTGTGTATTGTTCTGTGAACTTTGGCTTGGTGTGTGAATTGTAAATGTCACTGTGTATGACTTGTTGTTCTGTAGGTGAAATGTTATTCCTGGTTGTGCTATTGGGTCCAGCGTTTTATGCCCAACTGTAATTTTCATTGCTGTAATGGTACCGTCATATCTATTGGAACATGTTGACGGCGCTTGACCCATTGCATATGCTTGATTTGCTGTAACTCCAAGTGACGCCACTAAAATTACTAGAAACATCAGAGTGGACAAATTTCTGCCACGGTTGTTTGTTGTTCTAATTGAGTTTTCCAACATCATCTATAGTGTTTCTAATCTATGTAAGCACATGCTGAGATTCTTCTATAATTTGGGTACATCATAAAATCACATTATTTTTAAAACTGGTATTTTTTAAAATGAAAAACTAGATTTGTGCTAGACGTTTTTCAATTGATACGTATTCGCATCCTGATGGTCCACAATATTTTCCAACATAGACTGCTTTTGGTCTGTAAAGCATCGGCTTTGGTGCTGCCTCTGCAAATTTCTCTTCTATGATATGAGCAGTCCATCCTGACACACGTGATATTGCAAATATTGGCGTGTTAAGGTCCATTGGTATTCCTAGCATGTAATACACTGACGCGCTGTATAGATCGACATTTGGAAAAATATCTGAACTCTTGATTTTTTTCATCTCTTCTTCTGTTACTTCTTCAACTCTTTTTGTGATGGCATACCATGGCTGTCCTGTCTTTTCTGCTAGTCTTCTTGACAATTCACGGAGAACTTCGGCTCTTGGATCAAATGTCTTGTATACTGCATGACCCATACCCATTATTTTTTGACTTTTTTCCAATTTGTTTTTTATCCATTGTTCTACTTTATCTTCAGCGCCAATCTCTAATAGCATCTTCATCACCTGAAAGTTTGCACCTCCGTGTAATTCACCGCTCAGTGCGCCAACTGCAGCACTTACTGCTGCATACATGTTTGCTCGCGTTGATGCTACCTCTCGTGCTGCAAATGTTGATGCGTTAAAACTATGTTCTGCATGCAATATTAGGCAAATGTCAAAAATTCTTGCAGTCTCTGTGTCTGGCTCTTTTCCTGTGAGCATGTACAGAAAATTGCCTGCATGATTTAGCTTTTTTGATGGCTGGATTATTTCCTTGTTGCTTCTAATCCTGTCCCAGCATGCTACAATAATTGGAATCTTTGAAATCAGATTGATGGCCCTGTTGTAATTTGTTACCCTGTCATCTACTTTTTCTGTATCATGCACTGCCATCATTGATACGGTAGACTGGAGAACGTCCATCGGGTTTGCAGTCTTGGGCATACTTCTCAGTGTTTTTTCCAAACCCTCTGGAATTTCACGAGTAGCCACCAGTTTTTCTGAAAATGAAGTTAATACTTCCTGAGTTGGCAGATCATCATTGAGCAAAAGACATGATGTCTCCTCAAAGTTTGATTTTTTTACCAAGTCTAAAACATCATAGCCTCTATAGATGAGTTTTCCATTTATGCCATCTATTGCAGAAATCTTGGTATCTGCTACCTCGATGTTTCTAAGACCAATATTCTTTGTCTGCACGGGTTATAATGGAAAAAATATGTATTAAATTATTACTAATTTGTAAATCAAAAATTAAGCAGTTGGTCTAATCTAACAACTTTGGTAATTATAGCAAAATTTATCATGTTTTTCTTAGATATGAGCCAATGGGATGACGAATTTGTCCGTATGGTGGACAATTTTGTGGTAGAGACAAAAGATCCTAGAGTACTACAAGAGATTTCTGATCTTGACCGCGAGTCTAGGTTGCTTGGAATCTCGTTTTATGACATGTATTGTGTGGTACTACAAGATGTCAAGGGACACCAGACACTTGTTGCGGAATTTAAAACATACATGAGCTTGAAAAAGTCCAAGCCTGTTTTTTAGTTTAAATGAGGGTCTCCTATCCCGTGAATAATCCATGGCAAGAACTAGAGTTGTCTGTGTTTCCCATAAAGAAGATGCTGATGGTATAAGCTCTGCATCACTAATTCGAAAAGCATTTGGTGGAGAAACAAAGCTAGTTGATTATCCTGGATTGATGAATGAGCTTGAAGCTCTAAAAAGTGATGAAAAACTAAAGACTCTGTACATATGTGACCTTGGCTTGAGCAAGTCAAACCAAGACCAGTTCGTTGAACTGTTAAAGGCATTGAGAAAAAACAAGGTTGCAATTACATACATTGATCATCATGATATCGAAGAATCAATAAAAAAGAAGATCAAGGCATTAAAAGTAAAACTGATTCACACAATTAACGAGTGCACCACAGTCCAGGTGTACAACGCATTCAAGTCCAAATTGTCAGATTATGGCTCTTTTCTTGCAGCATGTGCTGCAGTGACTGACTATATGGAAGACAGACCAATTGGTGCAGCACAATTGCAAAGATTTGACAGACAGTTTGTATTGCTAGAGGCTACAGTTCTTACATTTACAATTACCAGTCATCAAAAGGATCCCGAATTTCTTTTGTATCTAGTAGATGAACTAAGTGATTCAAAATATCCACACCAGATAAACAACACATTTGAATTTGCACGAATCCAGGCAGAAAGAATCTCTGGTGTAATACAAAAAGTCAAGGACAATATGAAAAAGATGAAAAATCTTTCCTACATGGAAGTCACAGACTCTGGTGCAAGCATGGCAGTAAACTTTGTTCTAGGATTATCAGGAAAAGAAGTTGGTGTGTCATACAAGTTACGAGAAGAACAGGGAATCTATGCTGTATCAGTTAGAGGTGCCAAATCATGCAAGATACATCTTGGCAGAATTGTAAACCAGTTGGCAACAGAACTTGGTGGCTCTGGTGGAGGACATGACAAGGCATGTGGTGCAGTCATACCAAAAGACAAGATGATTACATTTTTGAAAAAATTTAATGCAAAACTCAAGTAGTTTCTGCAATCAAATCGATTTCTACTGCGGAATTTAGAGGAAGGCTTGCAACTCCTAGGGCAATTCTTGTATGTTTTCCTTTTTCTCCAAAGATTTCAAACAAAAGGTCTGATGCTGCATTAATTATTTTTGGATGTTCATAAAATTCTGGAGAACTGTTTACAAATCCGGAGACACGAACAATTTTTGTTATCTTGTCTAGCGTTCCAAGTTCTGCTTTTAGTTGTGCCAAGACATTTGTGATGCATAGCTTGGCTGCCTTTTGCGCATCTTCCACCGTAATGCTTGTTGGCACTTGTCCTTTGAATTGTACTTGCCCGTCTTTCATTGGTATCTGTCCTGATACAAAGACCAAGTTGCCTGTTCTCACAACTGGAATGTACGAGCCTGCAGGTTTTGGTGGCGTTGGAAGCAAAATGCCAAGCGCTGTCAGTTTTTCCTCAATCATGATATCATCTCTTGTATGGTCATGATTTTAATATGTTGATATATCATGATGTGAAAAACCCACTCTATGGATAAGACCAAGTCCCACGGCCAAGAGCTCAAAAAAGAACTTGATATCATGATATCCAAAATAAACGCACTAGAGGCAGCATCAACTGATCGAGAGAAAAAATCTCTGCTAAGTGTAATAAGGTCGCTTGCAGAAAATCAAAAACACCTAGTTGACGAGTCTGAACACATCAAAAAAGCATTAGATCTGATGATGGTACAGATCTTCAAAGTAGACCAAGCCAAAAAGTAGACGCTGTCACAATATCGTATTCTATACCATTGCAATAAAAGATTAAATTCAGCCCCCAATTGTTGGGAAACAAATGTCTCATTCGCCAGAGCCATCGAACAGCTCACCTCCTGTTATAAAAGACAAGAATCCTCACAATTATCGTAAAGTCGGCTATTCTTTGATTGTAATTTCAGTATCCCTAGTGCTCATTGGATTGCTAATATTGGAAATTGGCGGCAACTATCATTTTTCAGGTGACATCATGGCAAAACAAGAGATTACTGCAATGACTCCAAAACATGGTTACAATGTAGTTGCATTTGATTATACACAACCAGTTGGTGCAAAGATCATGTTCTTGGGTGGTGCTGCAAACTTTACTGATGCATTACAATTACGAGCTGCAGATACTCCAAATTACAATGGTCAAAAAGGACAAGTCTTGATATTTGATACATCAACTGTAAACAATACAAATTCAGTTTCTCTTGCTGAAGTGTATGCAATGACTCCAACCTCTGGTTACAATATTGTCTCATTTAATACTGGAATGCCAGTTGGCGCAAGACTTTCGCCTCAAACATTAGACTCTTCACTTGGTGCTGCAATGAATGATTCTTCAAGATATTCTTCTGCAAATGCAGATTCTCAAGTCCAGATACTTACATTTACTTCATCATTTGATGACAACCTAAAACAGGTGATGGGTGCAAAATATGATCCTACACTAGAATCTAATAATATTAATCAGATAACATCAACACCTGCAAAATTAATTCCTCCGCCACCGCCAGCTCCTGTAGTACAAAATACTACAAGTACTGCGGCCCCAAGTAACGCAACTGCAGCAAATGCAACTAAAACAACCGCATCTAGTACAACTGTTGTAACTCCAGTTAATGCAACTGTAGTAAATGCTACTGGAAAAATGAAGGTTAACGCTACTGCTACCAATTCTACTGGCAAGGTGATTGTTAACACAAGTGTTGTTACAACTGGCAATGGTACAAAATCAAACATGACTACAGGAATTGTATCAAGTGCAATATCCATGACTGCAAATGCCACTGTCTCTAGTCCGTCAAATCACACCATGACAACTACGAACCACACCTCTACAAACAGCACAAAATCCGTTTCATTGTCCGAAAATCTCCAGGTAACTACGGCATCTAAATAAAATCTAGACTAGCTCATCGTCAATTTCTTCAATAGGCTCTACAAATTGTGAACATGTACAAGTCCTTATGATGCACTTGCCAAATTTTACAAGTGACCTGCTCTCTTCAGATGGTACATGTGCATCACTTGTGTGGTGGCATTTCTTGCAATTCATAACTGAACCATTTCCTAGTTTTATTTAACTTGCTAGTTTCCTATCTGGATTATGCCTTTTGTAATTAGCCACTGGATGCTTTGCACAAACTCATTGTCTGTAATCTGGCCTGCTGCCCACATTCCAGTGCTCTGTTTTATCCATGCGGGAATTGGCTGAGTGGAGCTAGCTCCTGATGTACCATGTGGTATGTGCATCATGCCGTTTGTTATCAAATACTGGATTGCGTTTGTAAATTCTGAATCTTGTATGTCACCATGTGACCATGATTGGGCCGTGTTTTTGACCCACTTTGGTATTGATATGCTACTTTGAGCACTGATGGAATTCGAGTCTGAATTTATCATGTTGGTGTCAGACAGCTTGTCTGAAAAATTGATAACTTCGGGATTACCGTTGATTAGAATGATTGACGTGGAATGCTCTTCTAACAAAATTCCTGTCTCGATATCGTATATGATTTTTGATGTGCTGTTTTCAGTAGAATGAAATGCTACAAGACTAGTTCTCTTGAATCCATTGAAATCTGTTATAATTGGTGTCACCGAAGTATCTGACTTGTTGTAATCAATTGGTGATGCCAGCACTTCAAGGAATGGACGAACTGTATTGGCATCTTGTGCACTGTGAACAAAACCCGTCTTTAGATTAAGAATTAATGTGGTATCTTGATTTTTGTTGTTGTCTTGTTCACTCTGTATTAGATTGATGCTGTTTGCATCAGGCATTGCTCCAAAATTATATGTCTGGGAACTGTTTGCACCTGTTATTTCAATGTCATACTTTAACATGTCTCCGGGATGGGCACAAATGGTATGTGGATTACATGTGCCAGTTTGCTGTGAAAATGCTTGTTCAGCAGATGTGGTAGCGACAAACACAGAAACTAGCAAAACAAGGAAAACTGTACTAAATTTCATTACTTTAATTCGGCCTCAAAACACGTAACATTATTCTTTCTGTTAAAGAGATCAATACAAATACTGTAATTTTCTTGTATCAAGTATATTGCCAAACAATCTGGTAAAGGAATCAAGCCCATATCTTTTACAACATGCTCACAATCCTGTAGAGTGGTATGCATGGGGTGAAGAGGCACTAGACAAGGCAAAAAAAGAAAACAAGCCCATCTTTCTCAGTGTGGGGTATAGTGCCTGTCACTGGTGTCACGTTATGGCTCATGAATCATTTGAAAACGAAGAGATTGCTAAAGCAATGAATGAGAATTTTGTCAACATCAAAGTAGACAGGGAAGAAAGACCTGACATTGATGATATTTATCAAAAAGTGTGTCAACTAAACACCGGAAGTGGTGGTTGGCCCCTTTCTGTATTTCTGACACCTGATCAAAGACCATTTTATGTTGGAACATATTTTCCACCACTTGATAACTATGGACGACCAGGATTTGGTAGCATCGTATTACAACTTGCACAGGCTTGGAAAGAAAAACCAGGGAATGTAGAGCAGGCTGCTGAAAATTTTGTCAACGCATTACAAAAAACAGAATCTATTGCACTTGATTCTAATCTTGAACGGTCAATTCTTGACGAGGCTGCAATGAACTTGCTGTCTATTGCTGATACCACAAATGGTGGATTTGGTCAGGCGCCAAAATTTCCAAATGCATCAAATCTTTCATTTGTACTACGATATTCCAAACTGTCTGGAATTTCCAAGTTCCAAGAATTTGCATTCAAGACTTTAACCAAGATGGCAAATGGTGGAATGTACGATCAGCTCGGGGGTGGATTTCATAGATATTCTACCGACTCTAGATGGCTGGTACCGCATTTTGAAAAGATGCTCTATGACAATGCACTCTTGCCTCCTGTTTATGCGGAGGCATATCAGATTTCAAAAGACCCAAGATATCTTGAGGTCATTACTGATACACTACGATATGTACTAGGACAGATGACCTCACCTGAAGGCGGCTTCTACTCTGCAGAGGATGCAGACTCTGAAGGGGAAGAGGGAAAATTCTATGTCTGGAAGAAAAAAGAGATTCAAGAGATATTGGGAAAAGATGCAGACATTTTCTGTTTGTATTATGATGTAACAGATGGTGGAAACTTTGAGGGTCACACCATCCTGTACAATAGCATGAATCTATCCTCGATAGCATTTCACTTTGGCAAGAGCGAATCAGAAATAAAACAAATTCTAAAACAATCACAAGAAAAACTCTATGCGGTAAGGGCAAAGCGAGTTCGACCTGGTAGGGATGACAAAATCATGACAAGCTGGAACTCACTCATGGTTACTGCATTTGTCAAGGGGTATCGTGTTACGGGTGAGCAAGACTTTGTTGATGCTGCCAAAAACTGTATTGGATTTATTGAATCAAAACTGACAAGGAATGGCGAACTGCTTCATACATACAAGGATGGACAGGCAAAGCTCAAGGCATATCTTGATGATTATGCATATTTTGTAAATGCACTGCTTGATTACTTTGAAGTTGCACCATCAAAAAAATACCTTGACCTTGCGATACATTATGCAAATTATTTAATTGAGCATTTCTGGGATGAACGCCAAAAGAACTTTTTCTTTACTGCTGATAATCACGAAAAACTCATCATAAGAACAAAAAACATCTATGACTTGTCACTGCCTTCTGGAAATTCTGTAGCGGCAGGAATCATGTTAAGACTGTATCATCTCACACAAGAAAAAAAATATCTTGATGTGTCCATCAAAGTCATGGAATCACTTGCAGTAATGGCTGCAGAAAATCCATTTGGATTTGGACAGTTACTAAATACGATATACACATACCTGCAAAAGCCTGTGGAGATCACACTGATAAATCCCGTAAATGTTGATGTCAGAAATTATCTTTTGAAAAAATTCATACCTGAAGCAATTCTTGTCATGATATCAAGAAAAGAAGACCTTGCGAGTCTGCAGAGTCTGCAATTTTTTGCAGGCAAGGAATTTGTTGATACTAAAACTCAAGTCTATGTCTGTCGAGACTTTACATGCTCACTACCTCTTGGTACTGTATCAGAAATTGAAAAACTGGTCTAGATCTTTCTTATGTTAATTTCAAGCCTTTGGCCTACCGCCGGACTGCCCATTTTTTCATATCTTCGTTTTGGCATGGCTATGGTAATTGATGTCTGGGCATAACTCTTGATTGCAATTGTCGGCTGGGCTTGGAGTATTGCCTCGATAAATGGCGCAATTTGGTCTCGTAATTCTGGGTCTAGCTTTTTGTTTATGGCATCAAGCATCAACTGTTTTTGTGAGACTGGCTCTGTTTGAACATCTTCAACAAGTGTCAGCTGGACTGTCTGGCCGTTATCAACTAGCTGCTGAATCTGATAGTGGATTAGCTCTGACATTGAGATATCGTTGAAAATGTTGCAATTTAACTTTTCACAAACTATTATCTTGTCTTGTGTCTGGGTTTTCTATTTCTGGGATGAAATAATCCCATTGTCTGTCAGATACTGGAGCCCGCTGACAAACTCTTGGTCTGATATTTTTCCTGTTGACCACAATCCTGCATTTGTCTTGACCCAATTTGGTACATGAAATGTATTGTTTTGACCTGAACTGCTTTGTGGTGTTTTTATCATTCCTTGATTTGATAGAAATACAATTCCTTTGGCAAATTCTTCATCTGGGATTAAATTTTTAGACCATGATTCTGCATTGTTTTTTATCCATGCTGGAATGGATGTTGACGATATCTGCTCATTTTGATTCACGCTTGCTATCTGTGAATTTGGCATTCCCACAGTAAAACTTGTAAAATCCCAGTCTCCAGTAATTGGATTGATCAGCTCGACAAGATAACTTCCATTCTTGTATGCATTACCTAGCGATATGGCAGAATTTGATTTTGTGATTCCAAAATTATCAATCATGGTATTGTTTGAATCAATCACAAGAATCTCTGCAGTTGACTTGTCATCAAATGAATCGGTGTTGACGTTTAATGTTATTTCATCGCCTGGTTGGTAGGATTGTTTAGATGTGCCAAGCTGATAAACTCGTTGATAATTATTTTTTTCTTGTGCTTGATTGTCAAATCCTCCCGCACCGTATATTGATTTGACTTGTGCAATGTCAAGTGGTGTGATATCATAGTGTTTTACACCGAGAACTGTAACCGTATCTATCATGATTGATGGCATGTCTTCCAACCCGTTGATAATGTTGTTCAATTCACTCTGTGGTACAATGTAATGCCCCAGTCCAAACGAGTGACCAATCTCATGCCTTATAGTAGAATCAAGCTGTGTACTTGTGGCAACAAGGCCTGTGTATTGCGGTTTGTCCACGTATTCGTAATACATTTGGTTGCCTACCGTCCATTCTTCCTTGGTCCAGTTTGGTTGTATATCTAAATAATAAATCTCAATGTTGGTCTTGCCAGTCTCAAAGTTTGGTATTGTGACTCCTGTTGCAATAAACCCGCTGGAACTTTTCTGCGGTTCTGGGAAATATTTGATTGTAATATCACACTCTGTATCGTTGAAACTGTTTTGCTTGGAAACTGGAACTTCAACTAACGTGATATTCCAGGTTGGATGTCTTCCAAGACCCTGGTTTAATTTTGTCTTCCAGTCAAGAACTGCATACTCTGTTTCAGAGAATAATTGCTGTCCAAGTGTTGGAAAACTTGGATTTGGTTGTGGTTCCATGGCACAAATTGTCGGGCCATGATGGACTCGAATTGGCATTTGTAAAAACTGGTCTGCTGCAAAAACAGGAGTCTCTACTCCAAAAACAGACCAAGAAAATAAAACAGTCAAAACAAGTACTGGGATTGTTTTTTTCATAAAATCTGTCAGACCTTGGCATCAAGTATGCCGCGTTTTATCTGGGCTGCTCTTACTTTGATCATCTGGGTAAATTCTTGTGTATCTTCTAGCAGCGGCTTTAGTTTTTGGTTCTGATATGCTTGCAGAAAAGCCGAATAAATGCAGCCAACTATGATTCCAAACGCGTTTGCGTTCACATCTTCAACCTCATCAGAGTATGTCTTTGCCAGTTGCTTGTATGATGCGGCTTCACTGATGTAATAATCAATTAGGCTATCGATGAACTTTCGTGTCGACTGGGGAATCACGAACTAGATTTTCCTTGCATTGTTTATAATGTTTGATTTTTACAATTCTTGGTGCAAGATCTGATGTAATTAGAGAACTTGCAAACTAAATTTGACCACCTGTATTTTTGAAGAGTTGACCCAAGAGTTCCATCATGCCAATTGAAGTTAATCGAGTAAACAAGGAATGTCCAAAATGCAAAAATCCTACCATCTTTAACACTGGAAAAGAGTATTTCTGCGGCAAGTGTCTTGCTACGCTCAAAATAAATCAGGTAGCAGAAAAGATAGCAGCATAATACAATGTGGACTATAGACACCGAAGATGCTTATTTTAAGATCTATGATACCCGCAAGACTCTGGTAGGATATTTTGCGCCAGAATATGGTGATATCCAACCAGCAGAGAAAGCAGAGCAAGTAATACAGGAAATGCTGAAAAACCACGATCCAATAAAAGGTGGATATTTGATGTTGCCTCTTGTCAAGTTTAATATCTTTGAAGATGGCAAGGAAATGAATTTGGCATATCTTGAACAACAACTACAAGAAGTTTACACCAGAATAATGGCGTGGAAAAACTTGGTGACAGAAAAAGAGATAGAGCACCACAAAATTCTGGTATCTCACACAGACCATGACATGCTAAGTATCACACTTGGAATAATTTTTCCATCTCCTGTCCCACTTGAGAAAAAAGAGATACTTGGCAATCTGGGGAGTTTGCTAGACTTTGCCAATCAAAAAGGCCTATTGTGAGCCGCCAGTTTTTGCACTCTCATATGACTGGAGTGCATTCATCTCATACTGGAATGATTGTTGTAACAACTGGTCAGATTTTGCACTTGTGGCATTGTCTCCTGTTGTAACCCATTCTCGCAATGCCTCATCACTTTCAATCTGGGTCTCAGTGGACAATCTGAATAACTGCAATGATGGTTTGAACAACTCGGGTGCTTTCAAATTGTCATATCGTGGAAGTATGTTCTTCATTGCTAGCAGGTGATTATCAGTTATCTGTAGCATCTGGTCTCTTGAAATCTGACCGTGTTTGTACTGGGTAAGGTTTGCATCAAAATTCTGGGTCTCATTTTTTAAATCTGTTTGAATTTGTGCCAGTTGGTCTCCAAATCTCTGACCTGATAGAGTAGTCTGGTCAAGATAATAATTGACTAGTATTACAATTACTATGATTGCTATTCCTGAACCGATTGCTATTGGCATGGTATGACTTTTGCCAGGGGCCTTTTTTCGTCTCACACCAAAGCCAGAATTTGATACGAGATAAATCTATTTGAAAATCTAGTCGATGTATTTTCCTTCTGGGTCTGCCTTTAGTTCTATTATCATTATGCTACCGCTTATGTAGGAATCGTTTCGTGTGGTTCTCACTCGTCCCACTTCAATGTGATATGGATAAACGTCCACTACGATTGTTCCAACTTTAACATCAGATGGTGCATCTGTGATCTGAATATCTTCTTTTTTTACTCCGTGATCTATTAGCTTTTTGATACAATGATCAAGCAAAGGCTGTGGCAAACCGTGGTTTATTGCCCATACTGTGCCCTCATATTCGATTTTGTCCAACTGTTTACACTCTAGTTTACTAGTATAATTATCATACTCTGAAGGTCATTATCAGTGATTTTAGAGGAATAAATGGTAACAATCTTGAGATGGATTTTTTCATCAGGCATATGAATCACAAAATATTCTCCAATTTCAGATCTTCTCGAATATCATTTTGACCGTCTTTTAGGATTGCTTGTTGTCTTTGAGGTTTATAGAACATCTGTCTCGTAAGAATTTGACATTGTAGTGGTTTTTCTTACCTCTGAGGTATGTGGAAAATTATTTTGTTAAATCTCAAATATGATTTTATTTTGTTATATCATGACTGACTGCATGTTAAGCGTATTAATTGATTCAAATCTCAAATTACATACCCTGTAATCCTCAATGTATTCACAAAATTTCTCAATTATCTGTCTTTCACACTTTTTGCCATGTTCATCTTTTGCAGTCAGTATCAAAAGATTCCAGTTTCCGCTCACTGTTGCAGTCATCAAGCAATTTGGCAGATCCTTTACAAAATTGCAAACCTTGTCAATGATTGTATCTGATGATTTACTTGCCTTGAATTTTAGATAGAGAGCCTCAAAGTCTTCAACAAGTGATTGTCTAAGAATTGTCTCATAACCTTTGATTATCTTTTTTTTCTCTAGTCGTCCTACTCTGTAGGCAACTGCTCTATCTTGAATGTCATGGCCTTCATTTCTTAGCTTGATGGCTATCTGGCGAGCTGGAATCCTTGCATTTTCCATCAACAGTTCTAGTATTCGCCTGTCTATGTCATCGACTACTGTCATGAATGAATCTGACATTTCATGGTACTACCACCAAAACACACTTGAGCATGTGGAATGACACTTTGAACAAGCTAAGTTTATCCTGTGATTTTCTATGAATTGAAGGTCTATTGTTTACAGTACGTCTTTTTGTTTCCTGAAAAGATGTTTTCTTGCAATCACGTAGTGGCCTTTAGAGTCATGGTGCTCATCACCTGTGACAGTGAGCGTATCTTTTGAGACAGTATTGTATCAAACTCTTGCGAGTTTGCCGCCTGGATCTCTGCTATGACGTCATAGGCTCCAAATGTGACATGGGCACTTTTTACTTGTGGTATTGTCTTGAGTTCCTCTATTATGTAATCTTCTGCACCTAGTTCGCAGTTGATTAGGATGAATCCTTTTTCCACTAGATTTTGATTCAATTTACGTTACTTAACTTTTGTCAATTTTATACTATAACATTTCATCTATAAGAATAAAACCGGGCAAAAGAAAAATCTAGCTTGACTGTTTCAACAGAGGGTAACACCAAAGAATTCCCATGCATTTCATGCCATACAAATTGCTGCAAAGAGTATACGATATTTGTCAACGCACATGATGTTTACAGGCTTTCAGTAGGACTGGGGCTAGACCCTGAGAGCTTTCTTGAAATCTATGGAGCAAAGGATTTTGATCTAGGAATAAAGGTAAAAGAAGGCCTAGTGGACCTGGCTCTAAAACAAAAAAATGGTGCATGTATGTTTCTTGTTGAATCTAAAGACATTTTTCGCTGTACTGTAAATGATTTCAAACCTGGTGTATGCAAGTCATACCCATTCCAGATGAAAGACGGGAAACTGGTACAAATGACTGATAAAATGTGCCCTGTTGATTGGGATACAAGAGAATTTGAGGAAATGATGAAAATTCATCTCAACAAAGATGAGGCTGAATGGAAGTTCTATGAGGGACTCGTCTTGGAATGGAACAAAAAACATTGGATGAAAAAACCATTATCTGCATTCTTGAGATTTATGATGGATAAAGTGGCGCATTCTGGTACCGTCTGATCTTGCAGTCTGGCATATCATCAACCTCTAAATTAAACCGGCCTTGTTTGAAAAAAACATGGATGAAAAATTATTGCAAAAGGCACTGAGGGCAGCAGAGAGCATCAAAGTGGATGAAATATCTGGCAGAAAAGTAACTATAGAACTTTCATGGTTTGACGTAAAAGGAAATCCAAAATCAGAGAAATTCGTCCTGTTTGAAAGAGAACTTATTGAATTTTAAACCAATTCTTTATTGATTAATAGTATACTCGTCTAAAAATTACGGGGTCAATAAATGACAGATTCTTTTTCTCTAGTACTTTTAGCTGTTCTTGGTCTTGCAATCGGTTTTGTTGGAGGCCTTGTCGGATTAGTTCTTGGAGTTGTTCGATTTCCACTTGTTTTGGGCAGTGAGATCTCTGCAAGCGTTGCCGCTGGAACAAATATTGGAGTAAGCATACTTGGTGCCTTTACAGCTGCAATAAGACACTTTAGGCAAAACAACATACATCGAAGAACTTTCCTTGTTATGGCTTCTACGGGAGCAGTTGGTGGTTTTCTTGGCTCACTTATTACAAAACATGTTCCTGTAAACTTGCTATTGCTTGCAATTGGAATAATTGTTTCATACGAAGCATACGTAATATTTTCAGGATTACAAAAGAAAATTAATCCTAGTCAAGAAAATAAAAAAAGAAATTCTGTACCTATTGAATCTTTAATCGGTTTTACAATAGGCTTTCTTGGAGGTCTTGTAGGTCTAGTGTTGGGAAGTATCCGTATGTCAGTCATGATCTCAGTATTGAAAATGGATCCAAAGGTAGCTGTAGGGACTAATCTTGCATCTGCCACCGTAATGGGGCATTTGCATTGTTAGGCCACATAATTAACAACGAAGTTGATTATCTCACTTTGACTGTAATGGGCTCTGCTGCAATGATTGGTGGTTACATGGGTGCAAAATTTACCAATAAATTAAACGTAGAAAAATTAAAGATGATAATTGGCATTGTTCTAGTCATAGTTGCGTTGTTTATGTTTTCAAGGCTTGTCTGATCTTTTTATCTCATTTCAAATTGGTATTGGACGATCAAATAGGGATTTGGATGAATTTAATCAAGCCAACGAAGGGATTTGGACCCTCGACCTTCTGATTACAAGTCAGATGCTCTAGCCAGGCTGAGCTACGTTGGCATTAGGTTATGGACTTGGGAAGGTGGTTTAAAATGTTATCAAACTTGCAAAATGATCTGATCTGGTTCTTACTACCTGGTATCATCCAAACGAAATTTATATCCAAATCTGCTGGTTTTGGTATTGGCAGACACAGAAAAAAAATGTAACATCTGTGGAAGTAAATTTGAAAATTCTGATAAACTGGCCCGGCATAAAATCGAGACTCACAAAGAAAAAAATTCTAAAGAAAAATCAAAGGTTTCCCAATCTTCGCGATACAAGGTTACAGGCATTACAGCTGCTGTTGCAGTGGTGATTGTCTTGATGGTGTACTATTCTGATACTCCGCCCACAACTATCCAGCCTCCTGCTGTTTCACTATCTCCAACTGGAATCATTCAGGGAGTACAATGTGATCCTGTGGAAGGCTCAGTCTTTCATGTTCATGCACACCTTGACATTATTGTTGATTCAAAGCAAGTTACAATTCCTGCAGGAATTGGCATCAAACCAAACGAGTGTCTCTACTGGCTTCATACTCATAACACCTCTGGTGTAATACATATTGAATCCCCAACACAAACTACGTTTACTCTGGGTCAGTTTATCCAAGTCTGGGATAACACACCTGGAATATCACCAACATTTGAAGAACTGACTCATGGTGACAAGAACCTCAAGGTGTTTGTAAATGGAACCGAAGTAAATGACAACTATGGTTCCATACAATTGTCTGCACATGATGAGATTGTTCTAGTGTCAGGAGACGTACCGTCATCTATTCCGTCATCTTATGAGTTTGGTGGACTGTAGGAGATAAATTGAGATGAAAAAAATCAATACTTTCAAATTAAAACCTGACAAGTCACTTGTAAAAAGTAAGAAAAGATATTTTGTTGGAGATGCTTGGCTAAGTGACATCTCCGTTAAACTACCAATAAAAGGAGAAAAGGCATATCTTGCAAATTTCAATAACGGTGCAAGAACCAAAGTCCATTATCACCAAGGGGGGCAAATTCTTGTGGTCACAAAAGGCACTGGAATGCTTGTGATTTACAAAAAAGCAAACATCAAAAATGATACAGTCAAGATAACAAAACTCTCACAATCAAGTCTTACAACAGGAGACGTAGTCTTTATTCCAAAAAATACTTTCCACTGGCATGGTGCTGTAAAGGGAAAAAATCTTACCCATATCGCACTGAACATATTTACAGAGAAAGGAAAAGAAGCGCAGACAATCTGGTATGATTCTGATTTTAAATCGTACGCAACCAGAATAAAATAATCTAGTGATTAATTCCTGATGCGATTAGTATAGTCCAAGGAAACACCAGGTTGCCATTTTTTTCATATCGTAATGCATTTTTCTGTGCATCATGTTTTATCTTGTCCATAATATCCTGTCCGTAACTTTCTATTTTGCTTCGAATGGAATTTGCAGTAGAGTGCATGTAATCTGTCCAGTATTCCTCAAAGGTTCCTGGCTCATAGACAAAATCATATCTTGTAACGGTGACCTTCTCAAAACCTGCTCCTGACAATTCTGACTCTAGATCTTTGGGATTGCCAAATCTATGTACCGTGGGTGTGCCGGCTGGTCTGATATCTGGAATGTGCTCTAAAATGGGTTTCATTATTGTACTAAAATATGGCACATCTTCTGCCAGTCCATGCACTGCCACAACTAGCATTCCATTTTGATTCAAGATCTTTCTAATTGATTTTAACACTTTACTTGAATCTGGGAAAAACATAAGACCATACTGACATGTAACTTTATCAAACTTGAAATGAAATCCAATATTTTCTGCATCCATCTCTACAAAATTTGAATTCTGAAATGATATTGTTCCCTTTGCAATGCCTAGTGCCGTTCTTGACAGGTCAATTCCAACCAAGAGGCCTTTTGAACCTAGATGCTGCGAAATCTCTTTTGAGACAACCCCTGTACCGCAGGCAACATCTAGTATCTTGTCATTAGGTTGAATATTTGCCAACTTGACAATCTCTCTAGTAGACTTGAATGGTCCAATCTTCTTGTCTGCCCAGTTGTAATGATATTCTGGAGCAACAACATTCCAGTTTGCCTTGGCAGTTATCTTGTATTGTATTGGATCAAAAGTTGGTTTCATTTTCTTACGGCCTTTCTCAAAGCTTAAATTGATTGCAACTAAACGCATTTTATGCCTTCCTTTAGAGTTAATGTAATAATTGAAAACAAACCCGAAATTGTAGATCCTGAAGGGGACACAATACTTAACGACTTGATTTTAAAAGACAAAAAAACTAGCATCAAAAAGGTGCGCTCTGCCAAGATGCTCAGATTCGTAATAGACGCAAAAAACAAAGAATCTGCAGAAAAAACTGTACTTGGAATATGCAATGAATTCAGAATATTCAATCCTCTTGTAAGTAAGGTATCAGTTGAGACACTAGGCGCCTAACTTTTTACAACTTTTCTGTTAAGGGCAGTAACATCATCTAGCGCACCATCTATGAGCAGTTTGCTTCGCAAGTATTTTGCCAAGTCTGTCTCTGTTATGATTCCAACTAGATTGTCATTGTCTAAAACCAGCAGTCTTCGTACGTTCTTGTTTAGCATCTTTTGTACGGCGTCTTCAATTTGGGTCATTGGCTCTACCCACCTAAAGTTGGCTGACATTATCTCAGACAAGGGAACATCGGCACTTTTTCTATCAGTTGTCGAGATTTTGCGAGCAAGATCTCTCTCGGTAACAAGCCCGATTGGCTTGCCGTCCTTGACTACAACAAGTGAACTAATTCCTTTTTCTGCAAAAAGCAATGCAACATCTTTTGCATTCTTGTCATGCTCGATAGTAATCACGGTACGAACCATGATGTCTCGAACTAGACCCATGTCTATTATCTGCAAATATTTAGAATAAAAACGATTCCACTCTTTTTTGCAAACAAAATAACTTGAAAATACATCAGGGCATTTTTCTGAATTGATCTATTTTGAAAACCATGTTACACTATACTTTATGTTAATCCTCGGTATGGATTTCTCTTGCGTCGCTCGGATTCGATCAAAAGTTTTGTCACACCAAGTCCTGTGATAAATCCGCCAACATGTGCTGCAAATGCTATTGAAAGTGATGCAAAAGAGCCTATGAATACAAAGAGTACTTGGATTGCAAACCAATAGTATCCTCGTATGTCTCCCATTGCTGCCGAGATTCCCATGATTCCAGAGATTGCCCCTGACGCTCCAATTAGTATTGAATCTCCGTTTCCAAGCGCATATGATGAAATGACTCCATCAAATAGCGCCCCGCCAAGTCCTGCCAAAAGATATAGTGCGACATACTTTGGCTTGCCTATTGACCTCTCTGCAAATCCGCCCATGTATGCAAGGGCAAACATGTTAAATCCAATATGTGCAATATTTGCATGAATAAACATTGAGGTAAACATTCTCACAATGCTGTCTCCGATATATCCGTCCTTGAACAGGCCGTTTGGAACAAAACCGTACTGGGAGATCATCTCATTTTGTGTATTGCCAAGGGTGCCATATGCAAAGATCAAGATGTTGACAACAACTAGAGCTGTAGTAACAGGCGGAAGTGAACCAAGCCTTAGCATTATTCTTGAAAACCAAGTTTGCCATAATAAAATGATGGGACAAGAACACGGGTCTTAATTTTGATCGTACCCAACATGCGATCAGAACACATCTGGCAAGACAATCCCGATTCAATTTAATATATCTGAAAAAGTAATGTAACCTGTGAAGGTTGCAATAATCGTATTTCCTGGCAGTAATTGCGATCGTGACATGCATCATGTCTTGACCGATGTCTTTCATTTAGAATCTCAACTAGTGTGGCATACTGACGAACTGCCAAAGAACGTAGATGCCATAGTGTTGCCAGGTGGGTTCTCGTATGGTGATAGGTTGCGTGCAGGAGTGATTGCAGCGCACAGCCCAGTCATAAAAGATGTAAAAAAAATGGCTGAAAAAGGCATGCCAGTTCTTGGAGTGTGTAATGGTTTTCAAATACTAGTCGAGTCTGGTCTTTTGCCGGGCGCATTGCTAAGAAATACATCGCTTAATTTCATGTGCAAGTGGACTGAGATAATTGTCAAAAACAACAAGACTCCGTTTACAAACAAGCTCAAACTAAACCAGAGAATTCCAATTGCTATCGCAAATGGTGAGGGTAGATACTATGCAGATGCCAAGACTTTGGCCATGCTAAAGAAAAATAATCAAATTGTGTTTACATATGCTAGTGAGGTTAACGGAGCATCACTTGATATTGCTGGAATATGCAACAAGGAAGGAAATGTTGTAGGAATGATGCCACACCCAGAAAGGTCTGCCGAACAAATCATAAATCCAAATAATTCAAAACCTGCATCACTAATTTTTGAATCGCTCCTAAGTACACTGGGCGTAACGGCATGAGCCTTACTCCTCAAGAGTCTGAATATCTAGAAAAAAAAATTGGAAGAAAACCAAACCCGTTGGAGCTGCAAATTGTTGCAGCAGAATGGTCAGAGCACTGTTCCTACAAGTCATCTAAAAAACATCTTCGAATATTGCCAAAAGAAGGAAAACGAGTGATATCAGGTCCTGGTTATGATTCTGGTGTCCTTGATGTCGGCGATGGCTATGTTGTTACAGTACACATTGAAAGCCACAACCACCCGTCTGCAGTAGAGCCGTATGGCGGTGCAGCAACTGGAGTTGGTGGAGTGATACGAGACATCTTGTCTGCAGGGACACGACCTATTGCACTATTGGATGGATTGCGTTTTGGAAATATAGAAAAAGATCATCATGCTCAATGGCTCTTCAAAAATGCAGTACGAGGAATTGCAGATTATGGTAACTGTCTTGGAATTCCTACAATTGGTGGAGAGATTGAATTTGACAAGTGTTTTACAAATTATGCTCTAGTTGATGTAGCGTCAATTGGATTTGGAAAAAAAGAAAATCTAATCAGAAACAAGGCAGAAAAAGGCGATTATGTTGTTCTAATTGGCGGCTCAACAGGACGTGATGGAGTTGGCGGCTCACAGTTTGCATCTGACAAACTTGAATCAGAAAACCGTTCTGCGGTACAAATTCCTGATCCGTTTATTGAAAAACTAGTAATCGAGGTAATCTTGGAGGCACGAAATCAAAAATGCATCAAGGCAATGAAAGACCTGGGTGGTGGAGGACTGTCTTGCGCAATATCAGAGACTGCAGATGCACTGGGTGTGGGAATTGAGCTTGACATTTCTCTTGTCCACAAGAGGGAGCAAAGTATGTCACCTTCTGAAATAATGATATCTGAATCACAAGAGCGAATGCTTGTAATCACTGATCTGAAAAAACTTGATACACTAAAAAAAATATGTAACAAGTTCCGAGTTCCGTACTCTGTCATTGGACGAGTTAAAAGTGACACTCTGATGGAAGTAAAATTGGACAAGAATACTGTGGCAAAACTTCCTAGTCAAGTAGTTGCAAATGCGCCACTTCTTGATAGGCCATCATCTAAACCAAAATACCTGATTACCATTGAAAAAATAAAAAAACCCAAAGTGCCGCAGAATCTCTCCCAGACACTCTTGAGGATGCTCTCAAATCCAAACATTGCAAGCAAAGAGTGGGTGTACACCCAGTATGATCATGAGGTGGGAATCAGAACAGTTGTAAAACCAGGAAATGACGGTGCAGTTCTAAGGCTTGACAACGGCAAGTTTCTGGCTGCAAAAATTGATGGAAACTCGAAACATTGCTATGTAAATCCACGAGACGGTGTTATCGGATGCTTTGATGAGGCATGCAGAAATGTTGTTTGTACGGGAGCAAAACCGATAGGGATGGTTGACCACCTCCAGTTTGGAAATCCTGAAGACCCTGAAATATTTTGGACATTCAAAGAGTCAGTCCAGGCAATCACTGATTATGCAAAATATTTTGAAATTCCATGTGTCGGAGGCAAAGTTAGCTTGTACAATGAATCGGATGAAGGTTCAATCAAACCAACTCCTCTAATTGGTGTACTTGGTTTAATTGACAAAAAACCACTGGTTCCACAAAAAATTGAGGAAGGTGACATGCTTGTCATGCTTGGTGTTACAAAAGATGAGCTTGGAGGTTCTGAATATTATGAATATATTCATGAACTAGTTGGCGGCAAATGTCCTGCAGTTGACATGAAATCATCCAAGACGACACAGGATTCTGTATTGGAACTTATACAGCATGACATTGTCAAAGTTGCACATGATTGCTCCAAGGGTGGCCTTGCAGTTGCTGTATCAAAACTTTGTATGATGAATAAACTTGGCTGTATTGTATCTCTTGAAAAAGTTCCTTCAGAGAAATTAAGTTCTGATGAATTGCTATTTTCAGAATCACATTCAAGATTTTTGCTTGTAATAAAACATCAAGATGAAAAAAAGACACTAACCATTCTCAAGAAAAATGGAATTACACATGCACGTATTGGTAAATTCTCAGGCAAGGACATTATATTCAAAGAAAAATCCAGTGTTCTTGCTAGAGTAAGGGTTGATAAAGCACAAGAAAAATGGTTAAACTCGTTGGGGGGACTGGTAACGCATGGTTAAGGTCAAGGAAAACTGTGGTGTAGTTGGAATCTTTAGTCTTGATGGCGCAAATGTTATTCCTATGGTAATTGATGCATTGCGTGCACTCCAGCATAGGGGCCAGGAAGCATGGGGTGTGGCCATACCAAAAAAACAGCCATACAAGCAACTAGGACTGGTATCTTCGGCAGTCTCTGAATTTGATAAAGTTACACGTGAATACGAATCTCCTGCAGCAATAGGCCATGTCAGATATTCTACAATGGGTAAAAGTAATCTAGAAAACGCCCAGCCGCTCAAGGTAAAAGACCTGTGTGTTGCCCATAATGGAACAATTTCTAACGTAGAGGAACTTACAGGAATGGTAGGAGGGTGCACCTTTACTCCTCAAAATGTCAGTGACACACTGATTGCAGCCCAGAGGCTTGTTACATTGATGGCTGATAATGGAAAGCTAGGAAACGCATTATCAATTTTAAAAAATGAGATGGTCGGCTCGTTTTGTTTTACATTTGTATCAGATGACAATGCAGTATATGCAGCACGCGATCCTAAAGGATTCAGACCAATGGTCTTGGGCTATAGAAAAGATAACAATACGTACATTGTAGCATCAGAATCTGCAGCACTTTCTGCAGTTGGTGCACAGCTTGTCAGAGATGTAAAACCTGGCGAGTTGCTAAAAATTAGCAGCGCTGGATTGGAATCTGAAATGTTTTCAGAAGAAAAAAAACCTGCCCACTGTTCATTTGAGTTTACCTATTTTGCACATCCATCAAGTGTGATGGAAGGCTCTAACATTTACATTGCAAGAAAAAAAATTGGACAATATCTTGCAAGAAAATTTGCAATTAAAGATGCTGATATTGTAATTCCAGTTCCTGATTCTGCAAGGCCTGCAGCACTTGGGTATGCCCAAGAGCTTGGAGTACCATTTGAAGAAGGATTACTAAAAGACAGATACAGCAGAAAAGGTCCATTGCGCAGTTTCATAGAACCACATCAAGCAGATAGAGTTGAAATCAACCGCTGGATAATTCCAATTACACAGGTCATCTCTGGAAAACACGTAGTTGTTGTTGATGACAGTCTTGTTCGAGGTACAAGTTCAAAGGCAATAATCAAGGCCTTGCGAAGAGCAGGTGCAAAAAAGATAAGCATGGTGATAACATTTCCACAAATTCAATACCCTTGTTATGCAGGAATTGACTTTCCATCACAAGATGAACTTGTAACATACATGGGAGATGGAAAAAAATACACTGAAGATGAGATTACAGAAAAAGTACGACAGCTTATCGGCGCTGACTTTCTTGGTTACAATGACGCAAAGAATCTTGCAGACGCAGTTGGCATGGATTCTGATTCCATGTGCTTTACTTGTTCAAGTGGCGACTATTCTACTTTGGGAATAAAGCCTATGTTTAAAACAAGGGCAGAAATCAAAGGGGAATAACATGGAACTCTCGTTTGTCTTGGTGAAAAGCAAGATGGGACACGAAATGGACGTAATGAATGACATTCTCAAAATTGAAGGAGTAAAAGAAGCAACAGGAACATTTGGCCAATATGACATATTTGTCAAGGTCCAGGCTCCTACAAGACCAGAATTGGATAAAATTATCACAAAAAAGATTCGCATGGTACACAATGTCCTTTCAACCACTACTCTTCCTGCACTTGCAGGCAAGAACACAAAATAAGCAAATCATTTGCTTGGCTCGAACCCCTCATTGATATCAGTTTAAATCCAAGCCAGTTCAATGACCGCCTGTTTGAAGTTTTTACGCTCTGGTAAGGTAAAAGACATCTACGAGCTACCAGACGGTAATATCTTGTTCCAGTTCTCAGACCGAGTGTCTGCATTTGATGTAAAATTTCCAACCCCTATACCCCGAAAAGGAGAGGTATTGTGCAGGTTTGCTGAATTTTGGTTTAAAAAATTGCCCACGAGAAATCACTACGTAAGAACAGAAGGAAAAGATAAGATCGTGGTAAAAAAAATGCAAATGATTCCAATCGAGTGTGTTGTACGAGGATATTTTTATGGCAGCCTGGTCCAGAGGTGGAAAGAAGGTCAAGTCAAGTTGCCAGAAGGCTCGATTCCACAGCTTGCAGCAAAGCTGCCAACTCCAATCTTTGATCCTACCACAAAATCTGAGACACATGATGTCCCGATATCAAAGCAAGATGCAATTGACAAAAATCTTGTAAGCAAAAGTGAATACGAATGGCTAGAGCATACATCAATTGAGATTTATCAGCAGATGTTCAAAGCTGCAGATGCTGCAGGATTTGTCTTGGCAGATTTGAAGCTAGAGTTTGGCAAGATAGGAAATGATATCGTACTTGGTGATTCCATCGGACCTGATGAATATCGACTATGGCCAAAGGAAACATACCAAGTGGGAAAGACTCAGGAAAGTTTTGACAAACAACTGTTGCGTGACTGGCTTGCATCAAATGGATATCAAAAAAAGTTTGAAGATGCTAGGGCTGCAGGAAAAGAACCGGTTGCACCATGTCTCTCTGATGAACTCTGTCATGAACTGTCATCAAGATACATCATTGCGTACGAAAAGATAACTGGAATCAAGTTTTAACTCGAATTTCTAATTGGAACCATCTGTATCTCCTGCCCCTGCTTGCCCATTTGACCCCAAAAGCTTGACATCTTTTCCAAATTTTTTATTTTTTAAAATTTTTGGTATTTTTTGTACCGGTACAATTGTTCTAGTAATGGTACTAGATCTATAACATCATTATTGATTTGATACTAGCGCTCTGATTTGTATCCGTATATTTGATAACGTATGGTATCGTATCTAGACACATCCTTGTGGATTTACCAAATTTGGAACATAAAAAAAAGTTACGTAATGGACAAAAAAATATGATCTCTTGATCTTTTAGGACAAGTACAAAAGTAAAGTCGTAAAATGTCTACACTGCTACAAAAAGAACTAAAAATAAACAAAATACTTAGTACAAACGCAGACCAAGCCAAAGCCCTTGATGATACTGCAAGAATAAAGATTCTACAAATTTTGTATCACAAACAACTTGCAACCGACCAGATTGTTGAAGAACTAAATAAAATTGGATACAAAAAAGCAACCACAACAATACGTCATCATCTCGATGTCCTAAAAAATGCAGGACTAATTGAGATTGTAAAAATGGAAGAAGTACGGGGCGCAGTAATGAAATATTATGGCACATCTGTTAGAGTGATGGGGGCAAAACTTCCAGCAAACTTTGAAACAGATTTTTCAAAGACAATTGCAGACACTACAGTAAAACTTGAAAAAGTGATAAAAAACATTGCAGAAAATGCAGGTTCGAAAATAAAGAAAAAAAGCTCAAAGAATAACACTGAATCAAATTATGAAGACCAGATAGTGATGGAAATTGTCAACAGGGCAATGGCCAAAGTGTTTGAAAACAATGGCCAGTTGCTTGTGCAAAAATAAATTCCTCACTTTACTTCTATTCTAAAAATTCCAACAGTCTTTGGATCTTGCAATGCCTTTATCATTTTGCGCGGAATGGAATCTGATGCAGTATCGCATCCAATTGATAGTGTCCTTGGACACGTGAAATTGCTTTTCCTAATTACAATATCGTGTGGATTTGTCATGGTGAGTTTCTCACTTCCCTTGCCTGTGATTACAAATGAGAGATCTCCTACAAGTATTGTACATGTCACTTCAGTTTGAGGTTTTTTCAACAATTTTTTCATTTCATCTGGAATTCCATGACAACCACATGTTGCTCCAACTCCGACAATACAATCTCCATTTACTGTAAGATCTGTGTCAGTTGTTATCTCAATTGATTTTGGATGAAGTGATCTAACATTTTCATGACCACGAAATGAGATCTCAAAATGCACAATTTCAAGTTGTATAAACTTAAATTAAACCTTCAAAGGATGAATTTTGAAATGCTACCAGCTGCAGCAGGTTATGATAGAGCAATTACAGTCTTTTCTCCTGATGGTAGACTTTACCAAGTTGAATATGCTATAGAGACAGTACGAAGAGGTACACTTGCAATTGGTATCAAAAGCAAGGATGGCATCATACTTGCAGTAGAAGAAAAACCACGAAAATTACAAAATTCTGATGTTACACAAAAAATATTCCAAGTCGATGATCATATTGGAGTTGCAGCAGCAGGCTATATTCCAGATGCACGCTCACAAGTTGACAATGCAAGATTTTTCTCACAAAGTAACAGAATGATATACGACGAACCAATTGAAGTCGAAGCAGTAGCAAAACACTTGGCAGACCAGGCTCAACAATATACCCAGTATGCGGGTGTAAGACCATTTGGTGTTGCGCTTATCATTGCAGGAATCGACAAGAGTGGCAGCATGATTTACCTAACTGACCCAAGTGGAACATACATCTCATATGACGCAGTAGCAATTGGAGCAGGCGCAGATCAAGTTACAGAATTTCTAGAAAAGAATTACAAAAAGGACATGTCAGTTGAAGATGCAGCAGCAATGGCAATTGAATCAATCTATCTTGTAAGCGAAGAAAAAGAAGGTACAAAACATATCAAAATGTCACAAATCCCGATTGCAACAAAGCAATTGACAAGAACAAGTGAGAAAGACATAGAGCATTATGCAGCCAAGGCAAAAGAAAACATTGCCAAAAGACCAAAGTAGCATCTAATATTTTATAGCGCAACCATATCAGGACATACATTGAAAGTTTCAATAGCCATTCCAGATTCTTCACTTTCTGAAGAGCCTACTCCGCTTGACAAGGCAATGAAGATTTCGCAAATTGCAAGAGCATGTTCAATATTTCGTGTAAATACAATTTATCTCTACAAAGAGCAAAGCGGCTCTGATAGGGACAGATCGTTACTTCGAAATCTTCTTCGCTATCTTGAAACACCGCAGTACTTGCGCAAAATACTTTATCCAATTAGTGACGAGTTCCAGTTTGCAGGAAGTCTTAGTCCGTTAAAGATTCCATCACATGTGCAAACATCTGATCCAAAAAAGATCAAGACAGGAGATGTCCGAGATGGTGTTGTAGTACAATACAAAGGAAAAAAATTTGTAAATGTTGGCTTTGAGCAACTGATTCCATTTTACAGCAAAGATGATGATGGAAAAAGAATCATTGTCAAATTCAAGGAAGGATATCCTGCATTGACAGTCAAGCAAGTAGAAAAAGAAGAGATCTCACAGTATTGGGGGTATGACGTCAAAGAAGTGTCAAACCTAGGCACGTTTCTTACCACTTGGGGGTCTAGCGTGATATTTACATCACGAAAAGGAAAACCAATCCACAAGACACAAAAATATTTTGATGAGATCTCACGCGAACACTTGCTGCTTGTCTTTGGCTCTCCAAAAAAAGGAGTCCATGAAATACTAGGAAATACAATTGGAAACATTCCAAAGTCCCAGGTACTCAATTTCTTTTCAGACCAGGCAACAGAAACAGTAAGACTTGAAGAAGCAATTCTTGGCACCCTTGCAGTCTTGAACACTCTGACTCGTAACTAGTTTTAATATAGATCAAAGGGATTGGCAAAAATATGGACAACAAGACCCTGGACAAGAAAAAATTTCTGCTTTTTGGCATCATTGCAGGTATTGCAGGGATAATAATTGGCGGCATATTGGTGGTAAACAGTATAATGCATTTTTCACACTAGATCTAAATTTTCAAAATAAAACTGGATATTCTCTAATTATAGACTTATAATGGGCTTTTCGACAATTTTCTGTAGCAATGGGCCATAGGAAACATAGTCAACCTAGAAGAGGAAGTCTTGCATATTTGCCAAGAGCACGAGCAAAGAGCATGGAAGCAAGAATTAGAACTTGGCCTGATGTAAAGTCCGACCAACCAAAACTTCTAGGATATGCCGGATTCAAGGCAGCTTGCATGAGAATTGCAAGCATAGACGACAGGGAAAAAACTCCAAACTTTGGAAAACAACTTGTCGGACTGGGTACTGTTGTAGTTACTCCTCCAATGTCGATAATTGGAATAAGAGGTTATTCCAGGGATAGATACGGAATCGATTCTACTTTTGATGTGTATGCAAAAGATTTACCAAAAGAGCTTTCAAGATTATTCAAAACAAAATTAGATGAAAAAGCAATAGACAAGGCAGAAAAATCACTTTCATATGTTGACGAACTCTTTGCAATTGCAGCAGTTCTTCCAAGAAAAGCAGGACTAGAACAAAAGAAACCATATGTCTTTGAAGTTGCAGTAAAAGGCGGAGATATTGCAAAACAGTTTGCATTCTTAAAAGATCTTTTAGGAAAAGAAGTCAAGATTGATCAAGTCTTCCAAAAAGGAGTTGAAGTTGATGTTGCAGCAATTACAAAAGGAAAAGGTATCGAAGGTCCAATTACAAGATGGGGTGTCAAGAAGAAGCAACACAAATCAAGAAAGAGTGTCAGAGCTCTTGGTACACTAGGTCCAATCAGTCCTGCAACAATCATGTACTCTGTTCCAAGAGCAGGTCAGAGAGGTTTCCATCAAAGAACACAATACAATAGCAGAATCATGATAGTGAGCAACACTACAAATGAAGAATTAAAAATCAACCCACCTGGTGGCTACAAACATTTTGGTTTGGTCCAAGGTGATTACGTTATCATCCGCGGTTCAATTCCTGGAACTTATCGCAGACTGGTAAAACTTCGTGCACCAGTTCGAGCAAAATTGACAAAGGTTACACAACCAAAGATCTTGGAGATTATGATATGAAAGTTCCAGTCTTTACAACAACTGGTTCAAAAGATGGTGACATTGAATTGCCGCTTGTATTTTCAACTCCTGTTAGAAATGAACTAATTCACAAAGCATACATCCACTTGGAATCACACGCTTTCCAAAGACAGGGTAGGTATCCAAATGCAGGTATGGATGTAGTTGCAGAATCGAACAGTCCTCCAACAGGTCACCACCAAGCTAGAGTTGCAAGAATGGCAGGCGGTGGAGGTGGCAGACAAGGCCAAGCAGGTGGAGTTGCAATGACACGTAAAGGAAGACAGGCACATCCCCCCACATCAGAAAGAATTATCCATAAAATGCTAAACAAGAAAGAAAATCGTCTTGCATTGTGTTCTGCATTGGCCGCAACAACATCTGCAGCGTTAGTAAAACTTAGAGGTCACAAGGTAGACAAGATTGAATCATTTCCAGTTATAATATCTGATCAAGTTGAATCTGTAGTAAAATCAAAAGACCTAGTCAAAGTCTTGGACGCACTAAACCTGTCACAAGATGTAGACAGACTCAAAGGTAGACTAAAGGGTCGTTCAGGAAAACCACTGCTTAGAGGTAGGAGAACCAAAGTAGGAAAGAGTGTCTTGCTTGTAGTAAAAGATTCTGCAAAACTTGCAAAAGCATCACACTCTCTTTTGGGAGTTGACGTAGTTGATGTAAAAAATCTTAGTGTTCTTGACTTGGCTCCTGGTGCACAACCAATCAGATTGACAGTATTTTCCAAAGGTGCAATTGAAGAGATTTCAAAAATAAAATCTCCTCATCTTGAAATCATGGTGTTGAACAAATGAATCTAGAAGAAGCAAATCACATCATACTCAAACCGTATATCACTGAAAAGACATTTGCACTAGTTGAAAATGAAAGCAGAATCTGTTTCCTAGTAAGAGAAGAGGCAACTAAACCAAAGATAATTGAAGCAATCAAGCTTTTGTACAAGGAAGATCCAATCGGATTAAACGTATGCAGAACCGTGTATGGTAAGAAAGCATTTGTAAAATTCTCGACAATTGAAAAAGCAAGAGACCTGGCCACAAAGATAGGAATGCTATAATATGGTCAATCGTGAATCAACTAAAGTAATGGTGAAGATAAATGGTTAAAGAATACAAGTATAGAGGCCTAGCATTAGAAGAGATTCAAGCATTATCATTAGAGAAACTCTTTGAACTTTTACCATCGAGAGCACGAAGATCACTTACAAGAGGTATTACAGATGGAAAACGAAAACTCTTGGAAGAAATCAAGTCTACCAAGGCAGGAAAAAGCAACGGCCAAATCAAGACTCATCTAAGAGATGTAATCGTTTTACCGTATTTTGTCGGTCTTACAATTCACGTTTATTCAGGAAAAGAATTCTTACCAGTTACAATCAGACAAGAGATGGTCGGACACTATCTCGGAGAATTTGTACGAACAAACAAGAGAGTTATACACGGTGCACCTGGTGTAGGAGCATCCAGGTCTAGCTTGTATGTACCATTAAAGTGATATCTATGCATTTTAGCTACGCTTTCCAAAATTATGACAAGACAAGACACGTTCGTGCTGCATTAAGAGAAAAAACAATCTCACACAAGCATGCAAGAGAAATTGCACACAAGATTAAGGGAATGTCAATTGAATCTGCACGAAGTTACTTGCAATCCGTAACTAATTTGGAGCGCGCTGTGCCATTCCAGAGATATAATAACGAAGTAGGTCACAAGTCAGACACTGGTGTGATGGCAGGAAGATATCCAGAAAAAGCAGCAGGCGAATTTATCCGACTGCTCGATAATTTAGAATCAAATGCAGAATATCGTGGAATGGATCTTGACAGATTAAAAATAATTAATGCAACTGTACACAAGGGAAGAAAACTTGAACGTTTCACTCCTCGTGCAATGGGTCGTGCATCTCCTAAGGTAGATATTCTTACTCACGTTGAGCTGGTTGCTCAGGAACTATAGACATGTCTTCAGTGAAAAATGTAATCAATGATAGTTACAAGTTGATGCTCTTGAAAGATTATTTAAGAGAAGCAATCAAAGAAGCAGGTTTTTCAGGTGTTGATATTCAAAAAACTCCAACAGGAACCAGAGTTGGATTACATGTTACAAGACCAGGTATTGTAATTGGAAGAAAAGGAAGTGGAATCAGAGATCTTACAAAAGTTTTGGAAACAGACTTTGGCCTGAAAAATCCCCAGATATCAGTAATTGAAATAACAAAACCAGAACTTGAACCAAGTGTAATGTGCAACAGAATGTCACAACACCTTGCAAGAGGAACTGCATTTAGACGTGCAGTCATGTGGACCATGCAAACAATTATGGAAGCAGGCGCAATGGGTGTACAAATTACAACTTCGGGTAAACTCAGAGGTGACCGTTCAAGTTTTGAAAAACACAGCAAAGGTGTACTTCCACGAGCAGGACACCAAGCTACAGTTATAGTTTCAGAAGATATTGTTCACGTCCCAACAAAAATGGGTCTTATCGGAGTTCGAATCAGAATTGCAAGAAAAGAGCGATTCATACCAGAATTTGAGTTAAAGGCAATCAAGAAAGAGGCAAAGAAAGTCGAAGAAGTTCCAGAAGAAATTGAAATAATCGAAGAAGCACAGATTGATCCAACCAAGCCAAGAACTGAAAGTGAAGTAATTGAACTTGAAGAAAAGTTGATTGAAACTGTGGAAACATTTGAAGAGGTAGAGGAGGAGCTCAAGTAATGGCCCGCATAAAGATGAAAACAGTTAGAGAGTTCAATGAAACTGATCTTAAAGACAGATTGGTACAATTGCGTGCTGACTTGACAAAGCTAAAGATTGAAGCATCTAAAGGAACACTACGAAAAGACAGTGGTAAGGTCAAACCTCTTAGAAGAGATATCGCAAGAGTATTAACTAGACTAAATGAGATGAAATCCAAATGATTACTCCAGAAAATATAGCACGTCATGAATTAATCGGATTAGATGCCTCTATTGTAAAATCAAGCAATTCACAAATGATTGGATTGCACGGAAAAATAATTGATGAAACAAAATCCATGTTTGCAATCCAGACTACAACTGGAGTAAAATCAATACCAAAACAGAATTCTATTTGGCAATTCAATCTTAACGGAACATCTGCTCTTGTAGATGGAAATACTATCGCAAAAAGATCTTTTGAAAGAATGGGAGTGAAAGTATGACTAGAAACATAGGACTGCAAGTTAAAACACCCAAGACAGAGTGTCACGATGAGCTTTGTCCATTCCATGGAACTCTAAGTATTAGGGGTAAACTAGTTCAAGGCAAAGTTGTCAGTGCCAAGGCACCAAAGACAATTGTTGTCCAGCAAGAATTTCCAAGACTTGATATTAAATACAAGAGATATGCACGTAGCCAAAGCAAATTGCATGCACACAGACCACAATGCATTGACGTAAAAGAAGGAGATGTTGTTCTTACTGCTGAATGCAGACCGCTTTCAAAGAGTGTTTCTTTTGTTGTAGTTGAGGTAGTATCCTAATGGCCGCAACAAAGAGTCGTGCAGTTTCAGCAAAGGGAGTTCAGGAATTTAGACCATATGTTACAAGAGCTCTTCCACTTGGTGCCCAAGTGGTATGTGCTGATAACACTGGCGCAAAGATTTTAGAAATTGTTATGGTTCAAAAAACAAAGACCAGAGTTGCAAGATACCCATCGGCAGCAGTTGGTGACTTTTGTAACGTTGTAGTAAAGAAGGGTCCTGGTGAATTAAGAGGACAAATATTTGGCGCAGTTATTGTTAGACAAAAATATGCTGTAAGAAGACTAAGCGGCGTTAGAGTAACATTTGAAGATAATGCTGCAGTACTTGTAACCCCTGAAGGTGAAATCAAAGGCACTGAAATCAAGGGACCAGTAGCAGTAGAAGCAGCTGAAAAGTATCCAAGAATCGCAAACTTGGCATCAATGGTGGTATAAAATGAAGCCAACTAAGATACGAAAGAGAATGATGTATACTGCAACTGCACATCTGTTAAGCAAACAACTAGGTTCACATTTATCAAAGGATCTTAAAGGGAAATACCATTGCAAGAGCTTGCGTGTCATAGAAGGTGACAGTGTCAAAGTATTGCGTGGAGAATTCAAAGGAATTGAAGGAAAAGTTACTAGAATATCTACTGAAAAAAGAGGCATTGCAATAGAGGGAATCAAGCGTGAAAAACTCAAAGGCGGAAATGTCGACATTTACATTCATCCATCAAACGTACTGATCACTTCATTGAACCTTGAAGACAAGTGGAGACAAAGCAGATTGGAAGGACAAAAGCCAAAGACTGCTAAAGTTGCCGCACCAGAAACAAAAGAAGTAAAACCAAAAGAACAAAAAGAGGCTAGCAAGGAAAAGCCAAAGGAAGCAAAATCTGATGATAAGAAAGCTAAATCTAAAACTGAAAAAAAGGAGACGACTAAGTAATGGTTAGCATCGCAGGTAGTAAAAAACTAAAAAGACAAATGGCTCCACTCTTCTGGGGAATTACCAGAAAAGACAAGAGATTTGTTGTTACAGTAAAACCGGGCGGTCATAAAAAACATGTATCCATACCAACTGCCGTATTCATCCGTGATACTCTAAAACTTGCTACTTCACTAAGGGAAGCAAAATCTGTAATCTATGGTGGCAAAGTCAAAGTAGATGGCGTTGTAAGAAATTCACTTCATCATGGAATTGGCTTGATGGATGTTGTCGAACTAGATGGCGTCTCTGATGTCTACCGACTTGTTCCAAAAGATTTGACTGTCTTAAAACCAATCAAAATAAACTCTTCAGAAAAATCAAAGAAATTACTCAAAGTCACAAGAAAGGTAACAATAAAAGACAAAAAGACCCAGCTTGGATTTCACGATGGTAGAACTCTAATCTCTGATGCAAAAGTAAACGTGGGAGATACATGTGTAATCGAGGTTCCAGGAACCAAAATACTTGATATCATACCACTTGAAAAAGGAGTTCAGGTTATCATTACAAGCGGAGTAAACGCAGGACGTATGGGTAAACTCACAGAACTCAAACCGGGAACATTCATCTTGCCAAAAAGAGCAGATGTTGACTTTGGTGAAAGAGAAATCGAAATTCCAGCAGAATTAGTAATGGCAGTAGGAAAAGACAAACCTGTTATTCAAATCCAGTGATAGATATGGCACAACAAACAGAATCTCCAATGAAGAAAATTTCAGTTGCTAAAGTAGTTTTGAACATGGGCGTCGGTAAATCAGGCGAACCAGTAGAGAAAGCAAAACGCGCACTAAAACACATTTCAGGTCAACAACCATCTCCAAGATATGCAAAAGCTACTCAGCGTGATTGGGGAGTACACAAGGGTGAACCAATCGGTGTTGCTGTTACAGTAAGAAATGAACCAGCTATTGCATTGATAAAAAGATTATTTGCAGCAAAGGGTAATCAGATGAAAGGCTCTTCATTTGACAACTTTGGAAATCTTTCATTTGGTATCAAGGAACATATTGATATTCCTGGTGTAAAATATGATCCACAAGATGGAATCTTAGGTCTTGATATTGCAATTTCGCTTACAAGACCCGGTTTTAGTATTAGAGTAAGAAGCAAACACAAGGCTAGCATCGGACGCAGCCACATAATTACTTCAGAAGAAGCAAAAGCATTTCTAACCCATGAGTTTGGAATCCAGGTAGTATAACATGAAAAATCGTGATTACAAAGTAACTGGAAGAACTGTCCATAAATTTGGAAAAGGTTCAAGATGGTGTAAAAGATGCGGTGACTATAACGCAGTAATTCAAAAATATGATTTAGATCTTTGCAGACGATGTTTCAGAGAAGTAGCAGATTCGCTAGGGTTTAGGAAGTTCAAGTGAGATAATCATGCCAGCAACTAATATTCTAGCAAACATGTTTGTAACACTATACAACACTGAAGCAAGAAGAAAAGGCGACTGTGTCGTTTTGCCAACTTCAAAACTTGCAACAGATGTACTAAAGACACTTCAAACTCATAATTACATTGGAGAATTTGAACACGTAGATGACAAGAAAGGTGGCAAGTTCAAGATTCAACTATTAGCAAAAATCACAAAATGTGGTGCAATCACACCTAGATTCAAGGTGAAAAAAGACGGTTATGCAAAATGGGAGCAACAATATCTTCCATCATACTCACGTGGAATGTTGATTGTAACTACAAACAAAGGAGTAATGTCTCACCATGAGGCAATTAAGAGTGGCTTGGGAGGGCTATTGATAGGATTTGTCTACTAAAACAGTTGAGATACACGAGATAACAATACCAATTCCTGACGCAGTAAAGATATCAATCAATAACAAGATACTTCACGTGCAAGGCCCATTGGGTAAAACAAGAAAGACATTCAAAAAGATACCAGTAGAGGTTCAAGTCGAAGGAAAAAATGTACTACTAAAATCAATTGGAATTCGTAAAAGAGATTATGCAATATTCAAGACTGCGGAATCTATCATCAATACATTGATCAAGGGTGTACAGACTGGCTATACTTTTAAAATGAAAATTGTATATGCACACTTTCCAATCACCGTAAAGGTAAAAGATGGACATATTCACGTGGAGAATTTCCAAGGTGAACGTGCAGCAAGAGTTTCCAAAATATTTGGTGATACCAAAGTAGTTCCAAAAGGTGATGATGTCATCATCACAGGACCAGTACTAACTGATGTATCCCAGACTGCAGGTAGCCTACAACAAAATACCAAAGTCAAAAACAAAGATCATAGAGTCTTTCTTGATGGTCTTTATCTTTTTGAGAAACTCGACAAGATCGAAAAATAGATTCAGCAAGGAATAAATCCGCTTATCCTACGAACAAGTTTGTTGCCGCCCTAGCTCAGCGTGGTAGAGCAGCTGGCTGTTAACCAGCGGGTCGCCAGTTCAAGTCTGGCGGGCGGCGCTTTTAATATTTCTAAATTCGAATTTAGAAATATTTATTTTTGATTGTGGCAATTCATAGGATGTAAATTCACAGGTTTGAAGATATGATGTTTCTAAATTCGAGTTGTGCAATATTGTAAATGCGATCACGCTTTGGTTTATTCTATTAGACAATATGGATCTAATACCGATCATATGATGATGGTATATGCAGGAGGTCCGCATTGGCCAGAACAAGACGCGCAAATAGATATTGCGTGGATTGTGGGGGTAGGTTAGTTTACTATCCTCGCCTTTCAAACCCAAAAGCTCCCAACGAATACAGGGTTCTGGTTTATGCTTGTCCCGACTGCACTAAAGATTTTGATAAACCAAAGATGTTCTCAATCAAACGAAATGTAGTTGATGAGCCATTAGAAACAGTAGAAATAGAAATTGTCCAAGCCCGGGAAAAAATCCCAGAACTTGTCAAGACAGCTACTGTATAACAAAATGCTAAGTATATCCTAGAATATTCTCAAAATTATGCGAGTCTTTTACACTCAAAAACTTGATGACATTCTTGGAAAAATCGAGTTAACCGATTGGAGACAACGTCTCCTAATGCCGCTTACAAGTACAGAACATATGCTGTCTGATAATTGGAAGTCTTGTGCACTAGGAGAGCGTATGAAAAGAGAAGGCCGAGATCTTGACAAAGTAAAAGATTTGACCCCAGAAGCAGTAAAGTTGGGATTTGATTTTGCTACTGCTATAAAAAGAAGGGATAGTTCTACAGCATTAGAAATATTGGAACAAATTGAAAGACTTCCAACAATTTGGCGCAATCAACAAGACTTGGAATGATTTGCTGACATTATTTTTGAACGCTTTTTGACTTGGTTTTGATTGAAAATCCCCTGGGTTTTAGGACTAAACTTGTTCAATGTATAGAATTTTCCATGCCTGGTTATGGTGATATTTTTTTGCGATTTTTTCAAGCTCAAAAATTTGGGGCAAAAAACCAGGGTTTAGCTTTTATTCGCTACCAAAAAAGAAAACCGAACTCTAACTAGGCAATGGGGGTGTTTTGACCCTTGGCTGCTATTAGTACGCTCAAGTGTTACACCCCCCCTAAAATTGGTCATTTTTGAAAAAATCGCATTATGCCTGTCTGGATGAAAATAACTGGGGGTTTAACTTTTGAGCATAAAGTTGGAAAAATGGATGTTTTCTAAAATCGACCATTTTAGACCATTTTTTGGGCAAAAATTTGGACATGATCCGGCGGGTTTGGTGACAATGGGGGGGTAGAAATAGGCCGAGATATCCATAAAGTGTTGTATTTCTATGGTTATGTGTTACAAATGTTTTGAAGGAAAACATGATGTATGTATGGGAAAACAGGGCCTGTTTGTTTGTGAATGTCAGCCTTGTAAAAAAGATTCAAAACCAATCAACAATGTCATGCCAGACTCTGTAAAATATGTCGAGAAACACTAGTCTTACATTTTCAAACTATTTGATATCTTTTGGTAAACAAGTAATTATCGTGAGAGATGCACAAAAACCCTCACGATTCTAGGCCTGGTCAGTTATGGGTAGCCATCTAGTGAATTGGTCTGATGGTATCTTAAGTCTCAAGTAGAACTTTATGGATATTTTAGCTCGATTTTTTTCTTGTATCTGGCGATGTGCTAAACGTGAACCGTGTGATCATGTCTATAGTTGCATGATGGGCATTGGAAGATCTGGTGCAAGTCTCCGTTGATGTCTTTTTCCATCTTTGAAATTAACTTGTCCATTGGAAGCCCATTTCTTGGACAGTCTTGGCTTGGACATGGCATATCATAATCTAGTATGTGATCAAGACAAAAGTATCCAATTTTTGAAGAATAGACACCTTCCTTGAAGCACTTGGGTTTTTCACATCTTCTTTCCTTGTGCAAAAAGCCTTTTGGAATTCTGTTTGCTCGAATATCTTTTTCGTCCATGTATGACAAATTCACAATGACCATAATTTATGAATCATTAACTTGATTACACTTGAAATCATTCTGTATTCTATCCTGGTGAAATTTTAAACAAAAAGAAGAGATGTTTTTACCTTTACACTAATTAGGAAGGATATTTCAAAATTCGAGTATGGAAAGATTTGAAATTAACCTCACTGTAAACAAAAAACCAACAAATGCACAAATGCTAAAGCTACAAGAACACTTTGCAGATATGCCTGTGGAAGAAATTCTTTCAGGTCTAAATTTTGCAAACAGTCGATGGACTGCAAAAGATGCAGGAGTTCTCAAAGTGGGCAGAAAGAGCATAATAAACAAGGAAATCCATTCTGTGACCTCCGAGCAGGCACAATGGAGGCTGAAAAACTGGAAGATGATGATTGCAAATTATAGAAAACTAGGATACAGCTATCCAACAATATCTAGAATCAAGAAAAATTTTATAGAATTGAGTAAAAAGCGCTCTAGATAGGTTCTGGCGCTTTTGTAGTGGAACCTAATGTTGGAGGAAGGTCTGGGAGATTCTGTCTCACATGTCCTTCTAGTATTGCATTTGCCTCTTCCAATATTTGGTTTGTTTCCGAGTTTGATGTGTCTGTAACAAATGAATTGTCGCCACTCACAGAGGCTCCTGACATTATCTCGCCTAGTATGTTTGACAAGTCTGCCATGGATGAATCTGCTGCTGGCATTAATCCATTCAGGCCTGTTCCAAGTCCCTTTATTATTGACATGCAAGGACTGAGTGTCACTACGACATCTCCAAGTTCTGATATTGTGTTTAGTCTTAGTTGAATCTGTTCCATGGCTAATTTTGCGCCTGTAACCATGCGGTTCATCTTTCTAATCTCATTTAATTCAGTAGCATAGGCATTAGAGTATGATTTGTTGTGTGATCTTACTGCCTCGACTACTTTTTTAAAGATAAAGTCGTCTTTTTCTTTTAATTTCTTTGAAATGGAATCGAGTTTTATGATTTGTAACTGTAATTTCTTTTGAGCCTCGTCAATCTTGGGCTTTAGTGGAGCGTCTGGCTTTACCTTATCTATTACTCTCTGAGATAGGCTATCTTTTTGTACATTCCATTTATTTGTGAAATTCATTTTTTACTGTGCCTTGATTTGAAATGTTGTTTTAAACAATCATGTTCTTACTTGGTGTGTAACTGTAGTGACATCTAACCGTGGTTACAAGTTGTCTTTACACGGGTTGATTCAATATGTTTCTAAATTCGAATTTAGAAATATTTTATTCTGATTACCCAAAGGTAAAGGTGTAGACTTCAAAGCCAGGCTGACCTATTATGGTTAGAGTGTGAGAGCCTGCCTGCTTTGACGAGATGATATTGTAGAGCCTATTCTCTGAAATCATGGCCATGCTGTCTTTGATATCTTGACCTGCATCATCGCTTGTAACTGGCTTGCCGTCAAGCAGTACTTGTATTGCAGTGCCTGTTCCTGATGCTACAATGTGCACATCTTGTGCTGTATATGGCAGAACTATTTTTCCATTATCTGATACTAGCTTCATGCTGTCCTGAAGATTCTGCCATTGTCCTCCAAGATAGAAATGATCTTTTTGCAAGTCTGACGGAATTGTATAGTTGACTGTTTTTTCTGGTTCAAATCCTTCAGTATTTCCAAAGTAATTTCTTCCATCTGCAAAGTTGTATCCAAAATAAAGTTCCGGGGTCTCAAATAATGCAAACTGGTGCTCTTGTAAATTGACAAGATTTTGATCTGCTGTAACATTTAGTCCAAGTCGTTTTGCTCTCTGGTCAAGTAATTGCTGAATTACTTGTTCTGTATTGGCGTAATCTCCCTCACCAAAATTAGTGTGGCGTATGTGGCCTAAATCGTCTGTAATGTATTCTGCTGGCCAGTATCTATTTGAAAATGCATCCCATGTTTGATGATCACTGTCAAGTACGATTGGATATGTTATGTTATATTTTTGAGCAGCCATCTTTACATTGTTTATGTCTTTTTCAAATTCAAATTCTGGAGCATGTACTCCAATTATCAGTAAACCCTTGTCCGAATATTTTTCATTCCATGATTCTAGAAACGGCAAAGTTCTGATACAGTTTATGCAACTATATGTCCAAAAATCATACAATACCACCTTGTCTTTCATTTGTGCTTGTAGTTCTTGTGGTGTTGTATTAATGTAGCCTGTAATACCTGTCAAGTTTGGTGCTAGGGGATAATTACTTTCATCTGGATATGCAACAGACTTAGTACCAGTATTGTTTGTATTTTGAATTGTATTGGTAGCAAGTGTTTGGTTTCCAGTATTTGCAACTGTCTTGTCAAGTGATGTAAGAAATACGTCAATTCCTCCTACTGCTGCAACTATGATTATCGCACCAATTATTGCGGTTTTAATCTCTTTTCTCATCATTATCGTCCTAATAGTATGTTATTTAACAGCGGAAAACTTGCTATGGCTGCAAGTTGGTTTGTGTAGACTAGAACTCCTAGTGTAATGATAAGGGATCCCATTATTATTGAATAGTATTTCAAGTGCTTGCTCATTGATTTGATAAATACGGTAAATCTTGAAAAGAATACTCCCATCAAGATAAATGGAATTCCAAGTCCTAGTGAATAACTAAGAAGCAAAACAAATGCATGGCTTGGCGATGTTGCAGCAAGAGTTAGAATGCTTCCAAGAATTGGCCCAATACATGGAGTCCAACCGGTTGCAAATGCAAGGCCAAATACAAATGAAAGAGGATAACTTGATTTGGTCCTGTTTGGTAAAATCTTTTTTTCAAAATTAAGTTTTGAAATCTTGGATGATAATAACATGAAAACCCCGAATGCAACTATTATGGCGCCACCTACATGATTAAATCCTGAAAGTAACGATCCAGCTGATGTAGAAAGTATGCTGTTTAAAATTACACCTAGTATTGAAAAAACTATAGTAAAACCTGCGACAAAAAATAATGTATTTAGTATGATATTTAGTCTACTTGTGACAATGTTTACAGTTCCGTTGTTTCTTTGAAGATCTGTTAGTGTGGTACCAGAAATGTATGCAAGAAATGCCGGAATCATTGGTAGTATACACGGTGCAAGAAATGAACCAAGTCCTGCTATTGCTGCAATTCCTATGGTTAATTCCACCATGAATCAATTGATGCTGTTTTTTTATTAATACCTTGTTCCAAATCTATTCCAAATTCTATTCATAAAATGCCAAATTTTTTACCTGCTTTTTCAAAGGTGCCAAGCGATTCTGATATGATGTCTTCTGAAAGCCAGTCTGTGACAGATATTCTTATTCTGGCCTCTCCCATGTTTACTGTGGGATAGCGTATTGGCTGGGCAAATATTCCATTATCTCTTAAATACTTGCCAAAATCAAGTGTCTTTTTCTCATCTCCTATGATTATTGGTATTATCTGGCTTGGAGACTCTATTTTGTATCCAATTGACTGTAAACCTTTGCTGAACTGTCTTGTCTTTTTTTCTAATTCTAACCGTTTTTTTTCCCTGTTTGACAAGAACCTCTTTAAAGCAAAATCTGCTAAAAAACCTGGTAATGCAGATGTGTAGATAAACGGTCGCGATGTGTTCACTGCCAGATCGATTATCTCCTTGCTTGCAGCAATATATCCACCAAATGCACCAAGTGCCTTGCTTAGGCTGCTTATGTATACATCGACATTTTCTGCAACTCTGAAATGATCTGCAGAACCTCTGCCGTCTTTTCCTACTACAAAGTCTCCATGTGCATCATCTAACAAGAGAAATGCATTGTTTTCTTGACACAGTTTGGTTATCTCATCAAGTTTTGCAAAATCCCCATTCATTGAAAATATTCCTTCTGTTATCACAAACTTGCGTTGTGCTTTTTTGCGTAATTTTTTTTCCAGATCTGAAATGTCATTATGTTTGTAGATTATCTTTTTTGCATGTGATAATCTACATGCATCTATTATGCTTGCATGATTGAATTCATCACTTAGGATCAAATCATTTTTTTGTGTTAAAATTGAGATTGCCCCAAGGTTTGCCATGTATCCTGTAGGAAATACCAACGACGAGTTTTTTGATTTGTGACATGCAAGGTTGCTTTCAAGTTTTTTAAACGACATGTCATTTCCTGCAATTAACCGTGAGCTTGATTGTATTTGTGATGGTTTGTATGTTGTATTCAGTCCAAGGTAGTCATTTGATGATAAGTTGACAAGTCTCTTTCCTTGAATTGTAATATATGGTCCTGAAACTTTGTTGTAAACAAGAGTTCTGTATAGATTTGCTTTTTTTATCTGTCCTAGTCTTTCATTGATAAAATGGGTCCTATGCTTCAAGGCCTATTTTTGATATCATTTGAAAGTCATCTGTTGGTTTGTTTCCGCCAATTGTGAGGTATCCGCCAGTGATGATTCCATTTGCTCCTCCTAGAAGCACTTTTTCTTGGTCATTTGAGAGATATACTTCTCTTCCTCCTGCAATCTTGAGTATTGTTTTTGGCATCAAAAATCTGAAGACTGCTATTGTTCGCAATATCTCGGATATCGAAAGTCTTGTCTGAAGTTCAAGCGGTGTCCCTTTTTGTGGTACAAGCATATTGATTGGACATTCCTCCGGACTTAGTCCTGCAAGATCAAGTCCTAACTCTAATCGCTGCATTCTTGTTTCTCCCATGCCAATTATTCCACCACAGCATAATTCAAGGCCTACATTTTTTACAATTAGATTTGTTGTCATCCTGTCCTCATAAGTGTGAGTTGTGCATATTTTTTCAAAAAAGCTTCTTGGTGCTTCTAGGTTGTGGTTATAGCGTTTCACTCCAAGTTTTTTTAATTTTAATGCCATCTCTTGATTGATAAAACCAAGTGAGCAGTTGACTTCTATTCCAACTTCGTGATTTATTTTTTCTATGATGGAAGAGATCTGTTCGAAGTCTTTCTCTGTAGGGCCACGCCATGCGCATACTAGACAAAAACTTTTCACGCCGTCTTCTTTTGCAAGCATTGCATTTTGCACTATTGTTTCTGGAGGTAACAACTTGTATGTGTCAATACCTGTCTTGAAAAAAGCAGATTGGGAACAAAATGAGCAATCTTCTTGACACTTGCCTTTTTTTGCATTTATCAAAGCTTCCACATCTACTACATCTCCACACAATTTTCGGGTGATTTCATTGGCAGCCTCAGATAGTGTATGTAGAGAATCATCGGATATGTTGATGAGTTTTTCAGATTCTTCTTTTGAAATTCCATGTCCTGCTAACACCTTGTCTCTACAAGAAATTATAAAATCAGTCTCTGTGGTCATTATCTACCTTGTTTTCTAGTCTATTAATTAAGATTATTTTAATTGTAAACCTGTTCTGGTATGATGGTTTACAATGAATTTACACGTCTGCCAAGTTCTAGTTGAATATATTCTGACTTGTGCAAATTCATATCTTTTATTTTCAATAAATGTGACTAGTGTTTCTGAAACAATCATCAATGATGTTTTTACACTTGAGATGAGACATTTTTGATTGTCTTTATGGTTCCATCTAAAAGAAAGTCCAATTCTGACCCTGATATGGCAAGTGGGGGGACTATCATTACTATTGGCCCCAAAGTTCGTTGGTATATCCCATGTTTTTTTGCCTCGTTGAATATTTTTTGTGGTAATCGTTTTTGTGGGGATATTGAGGCCTTTGTTTTTTTATTTGACACTATCTCAATTCCCATCATCATTCCCTTGTGTCTTACATCTCCGACTAGATCCAAATCCATGATCTCTTTTATGCGTGATTTTATCTGGGCTTCACGTTTTTTGATCTTGGATATTAAATTATATTTTTTGTATAGTGAAATATTTGCAAGAGCGGTGGCACATGCCAGGGGATTTCCAGTAAATGTGTGTCCATGGAAAAAATGTTTCATGTCTTTGTATTCTCCAAGAAAAGAATCATAGACTTTTTTATTGGCAAGCGTGGCAGCAAGTGGGAGATAACCTCCGGATAACATTTTGCCAAACGATACAATGTCTGGAACACTTTCCTGGTTTTTGTATTCAATCATTGAACCCAGTCTTCCAAACCCTGTTGCAATTTCATCAAGTATGAATAATACATTGTATTTCTTACATAGTTTGCTTATCTTTTTTTGAAATCCGTCTGGATAAATGATGACACCTCCAGCTAATTGTGCCCCGCTTTCCATTACAAATGCGGCAATGTCATTATTTTTTGAAAATGTCTGTTCTATTTTTTCCAAACAAAACTCTTGATAGTCTTCAAATGAGTAACCTTTTGGAATTCTATATCTATTCGGTGAAGGAGTTCTTAAAACTGGAAACAAGACAGACTTGAATTTTGAAAAGAAGAGAGGTACATATCCAAGCGACATGGCACCTATTGTATCCCCATGATATCCATTCTCAAGTGAAACAAATTTTGTTTTTTTCTCACCAATGTTGTTCCAGTATTGCAAAGCCATTTTTGCAGAGATCTCCATTGCGGTAGAACCATCATCAGAGTAGAATACTCGATACATCTCAGGGGCTAGTTTTACTAGTTTTTCTGCAAGATCTTCTGCTTTGTCATTTGTTAAATTAAACAATGAAGAATGTTGCAGCATTTTTGCCTGTCTTGTGATGGCCCCTGTCAACTCTTTGTTAGAGTGACCCCATACATTGCACCACATGCTTGCAACACTATCCATCATGGCATTGCCATTCAAATCATAAAGCCACATTCCTTTGCCTTTTGAAATTACATCAAATTTTTTCCAGTCGCCCATCTGGGTATAGGGATGCCAGACAAAACTATGCATGAATTTTTCCAACAAATCGGATTAATAATCATAGGGTGGGTTATTAAACAACATTAGCGTTGATACCTTTAATGAAATCATATTTCATAACTGCTACTGATACTGGTGTTGGTAAAACAACAATCACATCTACATTGGCTGCATGTCTACAAAAACTTGGCGTCAATGTAGGTGTAATGAAACCCATTGCAACAGGCATTGTACAAAAAACTGGTTTCAAATCAGCTGATGTTTCAATATTGTGTCATGCAGCCAAAGTGCATGATTCTGAGGATGAAGTAAATCCGATATTTCTACCATTACCAGTCTCTCCATATGATGCAAGTAAAGCGCTAAATCTCAAATTTGACAAAAAAATAATCTTTGAACAATTTAAAAAATTACAAAATAAACATGACGTGATGCTTGTTGAAGGCATAGGGGGGATATTGACTCCACTAAGCAGAGATTACTTTGTGGCTGATCTAATAAAAGAAATGGGTCTTGAAACAATCATCATAACACGACCTACTCTTGGAACACTGAATCATACCATGATGACAGTCAACACATGTCGTGATAGAAAAATACTAATTGCTGGAATTATTGTAAACAACTATGATGAAAACGGCGGACCTGCTGAAAAAAATGCACCATCTACAATATATGAAATTACTGGTATTCCAATCTTGGGAGTATTGCCATTTGTTAGAGATTATGAAAATATAACAACTATGATTCCACATGTTGAAAAAAACATTGATTTGAAATCTCTCATATCTTAAAAATTTTTAATTTAGATTGTTTTTTGTTTGATGTAAAACCGATCAAGTCATTTATAATATTTGTAAACGTCATGGTGTCTTGTAGTGTGTATATCTTGACGCCATACTGCATGTCTTTCTCAAGAATCATCCATATGTTGCTTGTATTTGGTTGGATTTTTTTCATATTCTCAATTTGAGATTTTATTGCATTTACATCGCTTGTTTTTGGAAAAGAAATCATGATGACGTCTTGGGGTGATGTTCCAAGCGTTATGGTATCTGGAACTGCAATGTCGATATCAACTGATTGAAACGTGGTCTTTCGTTTGCTTGGAATCATGGTAATTGTAAGCAAATAATGCATCAATCCTTCTGAAACCGTGACACGTGTATCTGGTTTTATTCCGTCTGTTTTTTCTATGTTTGACATGCATTGCTCAAAAATATGCTTTATGACTTCAGCGCTTTCTCCTTGTACGATATCTGAGAGTATCCTTTGTTCTCCATACTCTGAAATGGCATTACGTAAAATATCTCCTATTTCCAAGACATCACTAATCGGTGTATTGTAAATTAAAGTTGTGATGAAAGATGGCATCAAGCGGAAATCAAAAAACTAGTTTAAATTACTATTTGTAATAAATGACCTAAGACTAGGATGATACGAATAGAGGCAGAGTTACCACGAAATGACCTAACTGCTGTAACTGATGCCCTTGATATGATGGGAATTACTGTAAATATAGTCAAAGCAAAGAGTAGAGGAACTACGGTTGGCTCTGAGGTCCATGCTGCAAAAGGTACTGGCATGTATAGATCTGAATTTAGGGACAAATTCATACTCCAGACAACGGTATCTGACAACTCTGAGCATGATGTGATTGAAGTAATAAGGGCAAACTCTAACACTGGAAAAATTTCCATATTTCCAATCTCTCGCATAATTGATATCAGTTCCGGGGTAGAAAATGAACAAGGATTGGCACTAAGTGAATATGATAGTGTCATACTAATTGCTGCAAATAAACAAAAAACATCTTTTCCTTTTGGCCTTACAACTAGCAAAGTAAAACTTGAGCCACAAGCAGTAGAGGGAGAAAAAGGGTATTATGATGTGATAGAAAAAAAATTCGTACCCCTTGAAAATTTAGAATCTGTAATCTCCCAAGTAAAACCCGTTGAAAGTTTTCAAATCATGACACCTGATGATGCGTTTGTGATTCAAAGTTTGACTCGAATACAAAGAAATTTTTCATTATACAAAAGAAAACAAAGTGATTCATACTCTCAAGCATTTCTCAAGTATATTTCAAACAGGTTCCTGAGTCTGTGGCCTGAAAATGAGATCAATACAGCTATTCTTTATGTTGATATTGTTGGTTCTACTAAAATTGCAACATCGCTTAGCTCAGATGATCTCTCTGGTTTGATCAAAGTATTTTCTGAGGAAATGTCTGTAGTGGTATCAAAACACGCAGGTTTTGTTCTAAAATATACTGGCGATGCAGTAATTGCATTTTTCCCAGAATTAAAAGACTTTGGAAATATGGCAGAAAATGCAGTACGTTGTGCACGCTCCATGAACATGTTAGTTACACATTCACTAAACCCGATGTTTGCAAGCTTTGGTCTGCCAAAAATTAATGTAAGAATTGGGATAGATGTCGGGAAAAATAGAATTGTTGTTCTTGGCTCTGAACCTGATTTGATAGGACACAGTATCACAATAGCTTCGAAAATTTTGCCTCTTGCACAACCAAATCAGATGACAATAGGCGAAGAGACATACAAAATGCTATCACCTACAATGGCTGCACAATTTATGAAAATTGATCCTCAGGACAAGAGGTGGAACTATAACCATCCAACTACTGGGAAAATATATCCAATATACTTTTCAAGTCCTGTCATGCAGATATCAAATAGAGGAAATTAGCTTATTTTTTGAATTTCTTGTTTGCAAATCTAGCAAGACCGAGTTTTTTCATTTCGCCAGATTCTCTTAGAACTGATTGATGTTGCACTTCTTTGTGTTTTCTTATCTTGGTTTTCAATTCTGGAAATTCATTTGCAAGAATCTTTACTGCATACAATCCTGCATTTGCAGCCTTGTTTACACCAACTGTAACAACAGGAGAGCCTGTTGGCATTTCAGATATTGATAACAGTGCGTCTAATCCACCAAATGCTGAAAACTTGAACTTGTCAGAACTTGTCTTGTCGTTGTAAACCATTATTGGAACACCAATCACAGGAATTGTAGTGTGTGATGCAATCATGCCAGGTAAATGGGCCGAGCCTCCAGCTCCTGCTATGATTACCTTGAATCCTTGTTTTTCTGCATGTTTTGCATAATCTGGTAATCTTGTAGGAGTCCTATGAGCAGAGACAATCTGATCTTCATGTTTTACTCCAAACTCATCTAGCGCTATTGCAGCAGAATGCATTACTTTGCTATCTGAACTAGATCCCATTATGATGCCAACAAGAGGCTTTTTTGAATAAGACACAGAATAAGACAGCGTCGAATTAAATAATTAAACTCAACGTTTTTGCATGTGCTTCAAATGCAATTCAATCTCTTAAATTATATCTGAGATAAATCTGACTTTAAATTGTGCAAAAGTCTCCGCTAGAAGTAAGACGCGCATTTGGAGTTTTGTTTGTAGGTGTGGCAATAGCAGTCGGTTCTGCTTCAATTCTAAGTGAGATCTCATTTGAACACAAGGAACCAATTTTTTACTATGGAATCATTTGGTTTGGAAGTTTTGCAATTACATTTGGAATAATTTTAGCCAGGTTCAGAACTTTGTTGTCTTCAATCAAGGGCAGGATGAAAAATAGTGTCTCATGGCCTCCTGCTGTTAAAGCTGTTAATGGATTATGTTGGGCTGCACCGTTTGCAACCATAGGAATTACCCCGCACCTCTACCAGTATTTAATATTGTTTGGAATTGGTCTTGGAAATACGTCTACATTTTTCTTTATGAAAAAATTCAGTAACCTTGTAAATCTAGAACAGATAATTGTAGGTGCCATATCTCTTGCTGCAATACCCATTGCAATAATGCTTGATACATCGCTGATATCAAATCAAACAACTGCAGTGATTACATCGCGAATAATGATTGCAGTGGCTTATGGCGCAGGCGGCATATTTGCACTGGTTAAAAAATAATCTAGTTCTGAGGAATAAACTGGATGGAATTTTTTATTTTCTGTGCTCTTTCAAGTAATGATTCCATGTTGTTTGTATCTGATTCATCTACTACATTAAAATGTCCAAGTTTTCTCTGTGGTTTTGCGTCATCCTTATGATACATCTTGAGATACACTCCTTTTTGTTCAAGTGTAATTGGTTTGTATCTGCCAACAAAATTCTTTGGTCCTAGGATGTTACACATGACTGTAGCATGTCTTAATTTTGTACTGCCAAGTGGCAATCCAAGTATTGCTCGTAGATGTTGTTCAAACTGCGACGTTTCACTTGATTGTAATGTATGATGTCCAGAATTATGCACTCTTGGGGCAATTTCGTTTATCAGTACCTTGTCATCTTTTGTTACAAACATTTCGATTCCAAAAACTCCGGCACCATGTAACACATCCATTGTTTTTTTGGCAATCTTGTCTGCCTCTGATGAAATTTTGTTCTCAACTCGTGCTGGGGCAATTGTAAATTCTAGTATGTTGTCTTTGTGAATATTTTCTACCAGGGGATATGTTGCAATCTCTCCATGAATGTTTCTTGCTGCTATGACTGATACTTCCATCTTAAAATCAACAAATTTTTCAATCATGGTTTGCCTTCCCGAGAATTTCTCATATGCTGTTTCTACTTTGGAACTATTTTCTATCTTGAAATTTCCCCTGCCATCATATGCATCACGTCTTGCCTTTAGCAGTGCAGGGTATTGAAAATCGTCAATTTTTTTCTTTAAATCATCTAATGATTCTATTGCATCAAAATCTGCAACAGGAATGTTATTTTGACGCAAGAATTGTTTTTGCATATACTTGTCTTGTATTATTCTTAGAGTGTTTGGGGAAGGATTGATTGAGACTTCGCCATGTAATGATTCTAGTACCTTACTGTCGCCTGATTCTATCTCGTATGTGATGATGTCAGATTGAAGAGATAATTCAACAATGGCATTTTTGTCTTTAAAATCTGCAACAATTTGTTTTGCGCCCACTCTAGATGCTGGACAATTTTTTGTTGGATCTAAAACTATGACATTTGATATATGTTCAGTCATATTTTTTGCTGCTTCTGTCAACATCATTCCAAGTTGCCCTCCTCCGATTATTCCTAGATTTTTAGTCAACGGCATGCCTTAAACATGGTTTTAAAAATAGTTACCTGTTTTCGTCCAATTTTTAAAAGATATTTGATTACGGGTCGGCATCTGCTTTGTTCATTCAAACTGTTTGTCTGATCTTAACACACTGATTAATATTAGAAGATGAATGTCCACGATGATTATATGTCTGATGGTGGTAACATTAAACGTCCAGCTTATACTGCACTTGTAGTAGATGACGATGAGGATACTGTTAATCTTTTTACAGAATTTCTAGAAATTTATAACATTGAAGTAATAGGCAAGGCATTTGATGGAAAGCAGGCAGTCACAATTTACAATGACATGTCTCCACATATTGTTTTCTCAGATGTGATGATGCCTGATTATGATGGTTTTTACGCACTTGAAAATATTAAAAAGACAAATCCAAAAGCAATCGTAGTAATGATAACTGGTGATGTGCGAGGGGACACCATAACTAAATTGGAACAGTTGGGAGCAGATGCTATCATCTACAAGCCTTTTGATATGCCATCTGTAATGCAGACGGCGACTAGTTTACTTGTAAAGACTGTCTATAATACTAGTACCAGTTAAATTTTTGTCTGTATAATAATTTTATTGACTACTTGGTTCTTTGAAGAATTAGGTTCCTGATCCAATTCCTGGAAGAGTACCTGCTGCAACACCGCCAGGTGAATATGTGTCCAGTATGTGCTGTGTGAGAAATTGTGATAGAGCTGCAGTTGTACCATACATTGTAATTCCTCCAAGCACTGTAAACATTGCAATGTTAAACCACACTGTCTTGAATAGTCCTCCTTGACCTACTTTAACTGCCAATGCATTGATGGTTGAAGTGATGAGTATTACTAGTGGTAGCATCATGTGTACAAAATTTGGATCTATCGGGCTGAGTGTAAATGCATTGTTTGATACTGGAACTGTTGATAACAAAGTGTGGAATACCTCAATTAGTGTACTCATCAAACCAAAGATTGCCATTGTCAACCCGTGTAATACGATGATAATTGTTTCAAAAGTTCTTGATGTCTGCATTCTCTTTGACCGAAGCTCATTTAATTTTGCTGAAATCTCGGCAACTTTGTTTCCTACTTGATTCATATCTGATCCTTTGAGGAGTGCTCTTGACATGATGGTGTTGCCAGATTCAATAACTGATGTTCCAGCCTCCATGGAAAATATTTCAAAACATATCTCTGGATCTATTCTGTTTTTCACACGATTCTTGAAAGCGACAATCTGTGTTTGTAAGGGTCCAAAATTGCTTCTAAGTACAGCATCAAGTGATTGTCCCATCGAACCTACCATCGTGTAAATCTCTCCAAAATGTCTGATAAATGGCGGATACCACTCATCATGGCCACGCAATTCTGTTTCTAATCTTCGTGCCAAAAATCCCGGGACGAACAAGGGGGCTGCTGCGACAACTACGACTAGTGTGAGAGGTATTACGTTGATCATGGTAAGTACAATTCCAATAGAAATGCCTGCACCAAGTGCTGCAAATAATGACATTCTGAATTTTTGTGTCTTGGAATGTTTGCCTGATGCCAATTTGTCTTTTGGAAATATCATGTACATGATTACAATAAAAGAGCCCATGCTTACTATGACGCCCACAAAAGACATTGTAAATACTGATTCTGAATTAGAGTTTCCCATGAGCATTGCCATAATTGAGTTGGCTGCAATCATAAAAGACGCTGTTGATGAAATTGTGTAAAACATTTCAAGAAATAGTTTTTGAGTTTCTAAGTTTCGTTCATATCGTATTGTAAATGTATGAATGGCAAAAGCCATTTCATCTGTAAAAAATACTTTTAATTCATCTCCTAGTCTTATCACTTGGGATAATTTTACTAAGAGCTGCTTTAACGGATCTGCATTATCTTTTAGTTTTGCTGCAATCATTTCACAAGACCTTGCCAGTCCATACCCCCACCCTACCCCTAAACGAAATACTTCTTTGAATGAATTTGAATATCTACCATATCCAGAAGACTGGCCGCTTTTTATCATCTCAACCGAGCCAACTTCTCCTGTTGACAATGCATAAAGAAATGCAATAAAATACAAGAGATCTTCATCTGATCTTTTAAGCTCTGCAAGTTTTTCCTTGAAAGAAAGTTTTTCCATCATAACGAATTAAGCTCCTTCATGAATTGTTCAAGACCAATCTCTCTGCAACGAGATATGGAATCATAGACATCGTAAAAATTGAAAATTTTCTTTTCAACCATCTTGTCTAAAATCTTGGTTCGAAGTGCAAGCTCTTCGTATAGCAAACCCTCATCTTTTCGTGACATTCCTCTTTTCTCTAAAACTTTGGAAATGAACAAAGCACTGCTTCCCTTACCTCTGAACTTGACAGTATCAGTTCCTGGGTCCCAATTGAATACTGGAATGAACATTACGTTATTACCTTCTGGATTGTATCCAATTACTTCGTTTATTGATAAGACACGTCTTACTCGTTTACCGTCTGGACCTGTAACTGCTGCCTGGAACATTGCAATGTTTAGATTCTCAACGTTAGTTTTTGGTATGTTCATTGGAGGGTTGGTAATTCTTTGAATTAATGCAGTCATGTTTGCTGCGTGAAATGTACTAATTACTGGGTGACCTGTCTGCATTGCACCAAATGCAATATTTGCTTCGGCACCTCTAATTTCTCCTACAAATATGTAATTTGGCCTCTGTCTTAATGCTGCCTTTAAAAGATCAAACATTGTTACACTTGAATTTGCATTTCCAGTATCTCTGGTAACCTCACTTATCCAGTTGGAATGTGGCAGTGTAAGCTCAGGTGTATCCTCTATGCTTACAATCTTCCAGTTTGATGGGATAAATGCAGTCAAGGCCATCATGGTTGTGGTCTTTCCAGATGCTGTTTCTCCGTTGATAAATACACTCATTCCTTCGGCAAGCATCATCCATAGATAGGCAGCTTCAATTGCAAGCAGTGACTTGCTTGGAATGATCTGTGTAATGGATAAAGGAGTGCTTGCAAACCTTCTGATTGTGGCGTTTGTACCTTTTCTACTTACATCCTTTCCAAATACAATGTTGATTCTAGAGCCCTCTGGAAGTGTGGCATCTATGACTGGTTTTGCATGAGATACTGTCTTTCCAAATTGTTCTGCCATGCTGACAATTAAATCATCAATTTCTTCAATACTCAAAAAGACTGGACATTTTAATGCTCCAAACATCTTGTGTATGACATACATGTTGCCTGCTCCAACTATAGAAATGTCCTCCAAATGCGGGTCCGTCAAAAATGGGTCTAGTAATCCCATCCCAGCACGCTTGCGCAAAAAATGATATTTCAGACTAGGTATGTCTTTTTCAAACACTGACAAATTTTTTGTTTTGAATGCATCAAACTTGGAATAATCAACTGATGCATTTGAAGACAATATTGTCTTGTCAAGATATTGGTCTATCATGTTGAATCTCTCTGTAAGCTCAATCGGAGGATTCATTGTTCCTGCATGTAATGCAAATAGCTTGTCGGCATTTTCCATTAGTGCGCGGTCTGGCTCATCAGGTTCTATGATTGCATATTCCACGTAACCGTCTGCAGAGTTGGAATGCGGATTGATGTGAATATATGTATTGTCTGATATTGGATATATCAAATTAGGATCTTTGAGTTTTTTATGCTCGCCTTCTAGTTTTTCTGTAAATAATGGAATTGGGTTTCCTCTCTCAACATATGTTGACAAGTAATTTAACAAGTGGGCAGATTTTTTTAACGCCTCGGAAAATTTCTTGTCACTTACTAGAGATAGACTTAGAACCATTTCATTTCACCTGATTTCTTGTTCTCATGATTTCATCCTATTATGCATTAGCTGTGGATATTGGTACAATCTTTATTCCAAAATTGGTATCAATCTCAAAAGCAAATGATGACTCGGAGGCTTCACTTGAACCAATTAATTTTATAACTTTCATTACTTTTACTGCTTTTCCACCTATGCTTGCAGTACTTAGTGAAAAGTATACATCACATGCCGATTTTATTCTCAGAGAAATATCTTTTGGAGTGGATGTTTCATGCATTGTCAGTATTACAGTCATGCCTGTTGAAACAAGATGCTTGCATCGAGTTAGAAAATCAAGTATCTGTCCTGGATCGGCATACATTGTCAAAAGCGATATTGAATCAATTACAACACAATCAAAGTTCTTGGAATTGCTACTGACATATCTACCAATTACTGGTAGCAGGTATGCTGATTGTTTCTGTGACCATACTGCCCCGTATACATGTAATGGAAGTATGGAGAATCGATTTTGTAAAAATGCTGTTGTAAAGTTAAAAGTAATCGTCTTCATTTTTTCTATGTAATCTTTGACTGTATTCTCAGTGACACATAACACCTTCATCTTTGACAATAGCATTCCTTGGATGAATTGAGCCGCAAGTGCACTCTTTCCTGTACCATGTTCTCCTTCAATCATCATCAGACAGGGTGTGGGGATTCCACCTGCAAGTTGTCTATCTACTTCTTCATTGCCTGTGGGAATTGTCTTTATCATGTTACCCTCATTGAACTTGTAGAAAGTATCCCATTGTCAGTTCCCATGTTTGCAGTCAATATGCTGCCTGAATTTGTCGGGTTTTGCAATTTTGCTTTGATGTTTAATGTCTCTTTAGGATCTAATATTCCTGGATGTGTAAAATCATCTGTTATGCTCTCAATGCACCAATGATCTGATGCAAGTGATGTGCAGTTATTTGTATATTGCAAGACCTCTGTTAGCGTGGGTGTGCCAGTCGTGTTTGCCTGGTATGTTACTATGGCATCAAACTTGTTGTAATTCCATAGTATAGTGTTCCCGGTATTGTATATTGAAAAATTAACAGTATTGTTACCACTTACATTTTGTAAATTTAAAAGATTGATGTTTGTATGTAAAATTGAATTAAGTGTATCAGACATTTGTGCTGAAGATGTACTTACCTTTGTAGTATCATCAAGTATTGCAGGAAATGACATCATTGCATACACTATTGAAAATGTAACAATTCCACCTGATATTGCAATACTTAATCCCACTGCGCATCACCTAGCAGAATGTAGCGAAGTATTCATCGCTAACTCCATTTGGTGTTGTTACTTGTAATTCATATACGCTACTGCATTGAATGGTGGATAAATTTGAAAGATTGATCTCTACTGTGTTTGCCTTGTCCCAACTAGTTACAGGACTTGAAAATGTCCATGATGGAGATCCTAAGTTGTATGGGATTCTCTGCATTGCACCGGTTTGTCCAAAATACACATCAATATTTTGTGTATTTGTAATCGAATACGTCCCAACATTTTTTACCCATGCATTTACAGTTGTAGGTGTCGGATTTTGGGCGTAAATGATCTTGATGCTTGTTAATATGGTCTGTTTTTGGTTCTCAGTTGTTTGGGTAAAAGTTGACTGGAATGTACCAACCTTTGTCATGACTACTCCTGCAAGACCTGCAGCTACAATGACTGACGCTACAATGAGAATTGCTTCAGTAAATACTGCCGAGCCCATCTATTTCACCTTTGACTCCATTGTTACAAGCGAACTATGTGATTTACCTTGATTCATCATGAGTTTTGCATATGTCAAGTCTGCCTCGTTATCTGCTATGCCCATGACTTTACCAAATTTGTACAGCATGATGAGTATCTCTTTTACCGATAGTCCTGATTGGTCCATCAAATTGATGATGTTGTATATGACACGTTCGTCTTCTTGTCTAAGGCCCATCAATTTGCATTGCTCTATTAGGATGTCAATTGAGCTTCTGTCTACTGTTTGAAGAATCTCTTCTAGTATTGTTGTAGTTGTCATGAGTTTGCCGAGGGTAAGACTACCGTTGAATAATTGAGTTAATGGCATTGATTCTGGCAATTCTTGTTTTGATTGACTCTCCTCTACTTGTTTTGTTGTCTGTAGGCTGTTTGTTGCTATATTTTGGCTAGTTTCTATTTGTTGGTCAGAATTGTTTGGCATGGAGTTTTCTGGATTGTTCGCAAGATGTATTGGTGATTGTTCTGCATGTAATGGCAGCGTTGGATCTGATAACCCTTTGATGTCCATAGAATCAAAATATTTACGCATAAAATTAAGAGGGTTTGCTATCTCTGTTTGAAACGCTTTGATGTCTGTTAATGATGTTTCAAATGTCAATGTCAAATCTTGAATTGTGCTTCGAAGTGTATTGATTTCTGCTCTAACATCACTTACAGTATCTTGCATTCTTGCCAATTCTCTTTGGAATGGATCTACTGCACGCATTACCATGTCATTTAGAACATTTTCATCAACTGCTGGTTGTGCCATGGTGGGCGCCACCATCGCCTCACTTGATGCCGGTGAAGGCATGATCATGTCTGAGTTTGCTCCTCCTGGAATGTTGTTTGTCATGATCATGCCACTTTCTTGTTTTGGTGCTTCAAAAGAAACATTCTCAATTGGAGGTTCTGACTGCATCACTCCATGATCTTCATTCTGATCAAATTGATTTGAAATTTTCTTTGTCATGAATTTAGGAATGACTACAAGCATTACCGCAATGGTGATAACTGGGATTGCAAAATAGTATAGTGCAGTGGGAAAACTAAATAGGTATTCGGGTAAAAGTTCGTAAAGAAACAAACCATAGCATGCTATTGCGCTGATTACGACAAATATTCTAGTTTTGCTGGATAGTCTTGTTATTAAAAAAAGTGGATTTGATATGGCGAACTTCAAATCAAGCTCTACCTATCCTAGGTCCACTGTTGTTGTTGTAATTGCTGGCACTTGTCTTTCTACAGTTAATGCAGAACCTGTTGGTACTATGACCTCTGCCTTGACATTGTCTAGCTGCTTTGGTTGATCACCATTCTTGTAAACAATTACCAAGTTTGCATGTTCACCCTGATCAAGTATGTTGTTGTTGTTCTTGTTTACATCCCAGTATACCATTGCCTTGGTACTGTTTGGATATTGATTGTCTCCTAGATTGGTCAGTGGGTCATGGTCTATGCATGCCTTTCCAATTGTACCAATTTTTACTGCTCCGGAAGCGTTAATGATATCTCCACTACTTCCTAATGCACAGCCTACTCCAAAGATGTTGTCGTATCGTACAGTATCGCTGTAATACTTGATGTCAGTCAAAGTAGGATCAAGACTTACTGCGTCTCCACCGCCTGCTACCTTGAGTGGTATTACTGTGGCGTTGAGCTGAGAATGAGCAATGTCTCCAAATCCTGTTACTTTACCTGATATCTCAAGTGCACTGCTTGACTCTGTGACAGATGATGAAATTGCTGTCTTTGCCTTTTGTGTTGTTGAAAAACCCATGTTGAGAACGACAAAGGCTAAAGCTGCAGCAACGATTACGAATGCTATCATAACTATTGCAGACTCTATACCGATGACTCCTCTACGAGTCTTTCTGCTTCTTACTGCCATGTTCATTGTTTTTGGGATGTGTTAGGTGGTATTATCAACAAGTCTGTGTGAATTGAACAAACAAAGTTCCTATGTGAAAATTGAATTATTTTCATAATCTTGTACGATGTATCTTGTATGTTTACTCTGAGCATACGTTACCCTATAAGGTGGAAATTGGGCGTAAATTTGATAAAAAATGGATTGTATTATTGATTATGAATTAATTAATTTCCGCATGTTGGATGTAAATTAAAATGACTAATACTGTGTTGAGATCAAAGGAGTCGGTTTTATCTCACGATCAACAAAATAAAAAAGAAAAAAGTGGTAATTTTACACTTGAACGAGTTGCAGAATTATCAGAAATACTTGCAAGCAAAGTAGAGTCTGCAATAAATGAAATCGAACGGCTAAACGGACAAACACATATGATTGCAATTAATGCAAGAATTGAAGCAAGTAGGGCAGGTATGGCAGGAAAAGCATTTTCTGTAGTGGCTGAACAAATGAATGATCTCTCTGGTAAAATTGGTGTAGTCAGCAAAAAGATGAGAAATGAAAGCCGTGATTCTATTGATGAATTGGGATATTTGATAAAAACCCAGGCAACAATTGTACGTGGTACCAGACTTTCTGACCTGGCACTGACTAACATTGATCTGATAGATAGAAACTTGTATGAACGATCATGTGATGTGTGTTGGTGGGCTACAGATGATGGAATCGTAAATGCATTGTGCAAAAAAACACGGGAAAATTATGCTCTTGTATCAAAACGACTTGGGATCATATTGAATTCTTACACTGTATATTTTGATCTAGTGTTATGTGATCTAGATGGAAATGTGGTGGCAAATGGTAGACCGGAACACTATAGATCTGTTGGCATGAATGTAAAAAATACCGCGTGGTTTGCAAATGCCATGAAAACTAGTAGTGGAAAAGAATTTGGTTTTCAAACTGTCAGCAAATGCTCCTTGGTAAATAACGATTTGAGTCTTGTATTTTCTTGTACTGTGCGAGAACATGGTGAACAAAATGGTCAAGTGATTGGTGTTCTCGGTATTATCCTCAGATGGGAAGAGTTGGCCCAAAAAATTGTAAAAGATGTGCATATCACAGATGAAGAAAAAAATATGACTAGAATTTGTATTGTGGATGAAAATGGCCTTCTTCTTGCAGATTCAAAGGATCTGATACTTGAGGACCAGATAGAATTTCTGGGTAGAAATGATCTTTTTAAAGAGAAAAAAGGGTTTACTATCTCTGACTATGCCAATGAGAAATGCTGTATTGCACATGCTTTCTCCTCTGGCTATGAGACATATGCTTCTGGATGGCACTCTGTAATTATTCAGAAATTACAAACATAGTATTTTGGCATTATCTGAGCCTTGAAATGGTATATTGGGCATGATCAATCGTATAAGATGCCAAAATGGTCTGAAATACCACCAAAACATGCGTAATTGTTTTAATTCTTCAAGTTGGATTTGGTGTTTATGAACAATGACCAAGACGACTATTCCTCTGATGGTATTTGGAATGCTGCAAGAATGCAAGACTTGGAACCCTTGAGCAAAGAAGATGGATATCGATGGGGAATTTCACACATCGGGTATGTCAAACGGGAATTGTTAAAATTGGAAGAGCGTGCACTGGCTAGACATGATGCAGAACTGTTGCATGATATAGTTTCATCCAAACTTCGCGCTATTGAGGTTGAGGAAGAACTTAGAAAAAAACTTGCAGATGT
>JAGWHQ010000019.1 GCA_028866655.1 Nitrososphaerota archaeon | reverse complement strand
AGACCACAGTTGTTAGGACATGAGCATTTGTCAATCATTACATTTGGAGCATGTGCACCCTTGCCGTCGATCCAATAGGTGCTGAATTTTTTATACATGTCATAAGAGCCAAAATAGAGTTCTTCGCATTCTCCGTGTGTTGGGCAAGTCTTTGTCATGAAGACCTTACCGTCTCGTTCAAAGACCTCTGCATCAAGAATCATGTTACATTCAGGACAGATACTCTGAGTAAATCTTATAGTTGATTTCTTGCCTAGAGTAGGAGTCTTCTGATTAGATATCTGGATTAATTCCATGTCTTATACGCATATCTTAGGAGATAGTATTTAATCCATTTCCTACAAGACACCAGATGAATAGGTAGATCCTCCTAAAACCTGTCCTAGACATATATACCAAAAGAGCCCCGATCATTTACATGAGTCTCTCAGACAAGGCACGAAAGGCATTAGAAAAGATCGGTCTCACCAGTTATGAAATCAAGACATATTCCTCACTTTTAAAAACAGGCCCTATTACTGCCTCTGATCTCAGTCAGAAATCAGGCGTACCATACTCTAAAATTTATGAAGTTCTTGGCACCCTAGAAGAGAAGGGGTGGATAGGCTCGGATGATTCAAGACCTACTCAATATTTTGCAAAATCTCCTGCCACTGCAATCCAGACATCAAAACAACAGTTTGAAACAGAATTTAGAAATAATGAAAATATTGTACTCAAGGAACTCACCCCAATGTATGAGCAGAGCGGAATAAGCGAGAGACCAGACATTTGGATAATTTCAGGCGTGATAAATATTGCAACAAAGATTCTCGAGATGGTAGATTCTTGTAGAAACGAAGTCATGATAGCTATTCCCAAGGTTGCAGAAGAATTGGCAAAAGAAGCCTTGCCAAAGATCAGGTTGTTGCATGACAGGGGAGTGGACATCACTATTCTAGTTTCAGAAGATGTTGAGACTGATACGTTAAAGTCATTATCAAGACTGGCAACGGTAAAAGTAAAGAAAGGTCTTTTCGGAGGAGGAATAATTTCTGACAAGAGATATGTAGTGTTGTTGCTTGGCGAGGAACTTGGCACCACTGGAACAAAAGAGGCAGTTGCCATATGGGCAGATCACTCAGGTTTGGCAGGATTTGCTCGTGAATATTTTGAATACTTGTTAAAAGAATCAAAAGATGTAAAATCAAGTAGGTGAATAATGATACCATGAAAGATCAAGAAGTATTGTTTGTAGGAACTGCAGAAGCAGAACATGTTGAGATGTATCTCAAGGCAATTTGGCACATCAAAGAAGGCGGAGATCCTGTAAAGATAAGCACCATTGCCAAGATGCTAAACGTAAGACAGCCAAGTGTAGTACAAATGCTAAAAAAACTAAACGAGTCCAAGCTTGTAAATTATAACAAAAGCGGTGTATCACTTACCAAGAACGGCGAAGACATTGGATCCAACATGATGCGAAATAGTAGACTGCTTGAGGTACTCATGGATAGCGCTCTAAAGGTAGACATTGACGAAGAGATGGTTTGCGGTATTGAGCACCACATGAATGAGCAATTCACAGATGCATTATGTACGATGCTCAAGCATCCAAGAAAATGTCCGCATGATCACGATATTCCGCGTGGAAATTGTTGCAAGAACTAAAGTTATATCAGAGATATTAGGACATAAACTAAATGACTTGTTTTTGCGGCTGCGAAACTTTTGTAAAAAATAGTGACGGATTCAAGGTAGGCTGTGTAAAATGCAATCATGGTGCACAGAACCATGAACAAAGTTTCAAGCTAAAACCATTAGAAGAAGGGGCCCAGAAGAGAGGCTCACTATCCTAGAATCATTCACCAATTACTTTAACAAGAACACGTTTTGGTCTCTTGCCGTCAAACTCTCCATAGAAGATCTGCTCCCATGGACCAAAATCAAGTTGGCCTTTTGTTATAGCCACTACTACTTCCCTTCCCATTACTTGTCGTTTGAGATGGGCATCAGCATTATCTTCTCCCGTATTGTTGTGTTGGTACCGAGATATCGGTTCATGCGGTGCAATACCTTCTAGCCATTTTTCATAATCTTGGTGCAATCCACTCTCGTTATCATTAATGAAGACACTTGCAGTAATGTGCATTGCATTTACTAGACAGAGGCCTTCTTTGATACCGCTTTTTTGAATTATTTTTCTTACCTCTGGTGTCATGTTTACAAATCCCCGCCTTGATGGAACATTGTATGTAAGATATTCAGTGTATGATTTCATGATACCATCAATGGAATCATTTACTGATAAAAATCCAGTGCAGGCTCAGAACTCAAGATCCTCATCATTAAATCAAAAGGGATTTGGTCATCAATGCCTGCAACCAAACAATTTTGTTCGTTCCTACTTGAGTCTTTCAAGAAGCTTGATAAAAGGCGAGAGCAATGTTTACACAAATGGTAGCAATAGATGCAGCGTGTTCCCTTGAAAGTTTTAGGAAGTTTGTAATCCTAAGTACTTGTAACTCGTTTATTCCAGAAAGTTACTTGGAGGATTACGAGGTTTTTCCAGAACGTGAAACAACACCTGGCCCAATTTACGTGGAAGCTGCAGACAAAGTTACTCTGAAAAAGATTCGAGACATGACTTTTGTGAATGCAAAAGAAGTACTTGGCATAATATACTCGTCAAAAAGCGGCAATACGAATCTAAAGTGGAGACAGGTAAGAAGAAACACGGGCAAAGTAATGGGCGAAGCGTCAACCAATACGCTTGTTAACTTGACAGAATCTGGAGTCTTGACACCAGAATGGGTTCAGAACTATTTGAGAAAGAAATCAGAAGAAAAGAAAGAAACAAAGACTGATGAGTTAACAAACTAGATTACTTTTCTTTTTTATTATGGTTTAACAAAGGTATTAGATTGATTATTAAAAAAATAGATGACAATGCAGTAGCCCTAATACCAGAAGAATCAGACGATCTCTTTACACTACGACGTGTCATAAACAAGGGAGACAGGATAATTGGGGACACTTCACGGGCTGTCAAGCAGGAAAAAGACTTTGCAAGACCTGACAAGGCTGAGAGAGTAAAGATTCGCATAGCACTAGATGTTGAGAAAATTTCTATTGATGAAGTAGTTGACAGGTTAAGAGTCCAAGGTACCATAGCAGAGTCAGACAATCAATCTGTAAGCAAAGGATCACATCATTCCCTGACACTAAAAATTGGTGATGCTGTTACTCTAATCAAGAAAAATTGGAGCGACATTGAAAGGAAATTGATCTTTGAAAAAAAGGATCATGGTGCATTTCTTCTTGTTGCAATAGATACAACAGATTGTGGTTTGGGAAGATTAAGTGGTACACATCTCAAACTTTTGCCAAACATGTATTCTGGTGCAAGTGGAAAAAGATACAAGACTAAATTTAACATACAAGATTTTTTCAAAGATGTTCAAGGTGCAATCTCTGCACTGATAAGAGATGGAGACAGCATCATAATATTTGGACCAGGAGAGACCAAGAAGAGGCTAGTAAATTTTCTTGCAGATGTTCCATCAACCAAGGGCCACAAGATACAAGCAGTAGACGGAATAGATTCTTCAGGAGAGGATGGAATTTACACTTTTATAAAATCAGACATCATGAAGCAGACACTTGACACAAGCAAGATTGCTAAAGTCTCTTCCATACTAGATGAAACAATGGCAAGAGCAAACAAGAAGAGCAACAAGTTTACAATGGGTTTTGAAGAGACTGCAAAGGCAAATGAAATAGGTGCGGTGGAATCATTGGTATTTTCAGACAGGATCTTTGAAAAACAAGACGAAGACGAGATAATTGAATTTCTCAACCAGGTCGAGTCAAAAGGAGTCGAAGTTTATGCAGTGGATTCCACTACAGATGCTGGATTACGGGTTTCGTCTCTTGGAGGAGTTATTTCTCTTCTTAGGTTTGCCCCCCAGAGTTGAATCGTCAAGCCATTTCATGTACGGCATACTAACATCATCCATCTTTAGCTCCACAATTTCCGGTACCTTATATGGATGAGATTTTTCTATTTCTTTTTTGAGTTGTCGTTTTGATTTTGTTGTAGTTTTAAAAAGTGCCAAAAATTCTTCAGTATCTTCAATCTTGCCTTTCCAAGAATAGATTGAATTTATTTTGGCATAGTTGACACAAGCGGCCAGTTTTCTTTGTACTACAATGTGTGCAACTTTGGAAATTGATTTTTTGTCAGGATATGTTGAAACTATGACAATTCCCATAGCAACTGATAAATTTGCCCTGACTAAAAAGAGTATCAATTAATTTGGACTTTTCATTTTTAACGCACAATTCTATCATCTATGTTTTGATTGCATGGGTCATAGTATTTGGAATTGCAAAACTCTTAAAACTTGACAAGCATGGGTTTGAGGTAAAACCATACAGTTTGACATACAAGAACCAAAATGTTCAGATGATACTCTCAAGAATTCTAAGTAGGACACAGAGAGCAACTAGAATTTTTTCCAACACAAGTGTGGTGTTGGGTTTTGTGATGATGGGAGCAGCATTTTGGTACCTTGCATCAAACCTGTCAAACTTTTTTGTCAAGCCAGAATCATTCTCTGAAATGACTGTACTCATACCTGGAGTTACAATCCAGTCAAGTGCAAACATTGCATACTTTTTGCTTTCAGTACCAATTGTACTAGTCATACATGAAGGCGCACATGGAATTGTTGCCACGCTAGAAAAGATAAAGATCAAGACAGGTGGATTTGCAGTCTTGATTGCACTATTTGCAGGATTTGTAGAACCAGATGAGGAGGAGTTTGTCAAGGCAAAAAAAATCTCACGCCTTAGAGTAATTGGAGCAGGTGCTACATCAAATGTCTTGTTTTCATTTATAATCGCAGGACTGTTGATATTCAATCCATCATTTGCACTAATCATGCCAGACCCAATAAAGGGTGTATTCTACCACGAGCCATTAGGAGTTCCAATAGTTTCAGTCACCGAAGGCTCTGGTGCTGAAAAAGCAGGATTGCAAAAAGATGACATCATAAATGCAATAGATGGAAATCCCGTTTTACTGCCTCAAGACTTTGCCAAGATAAAATTAAAGCCTGGAGACACGGCTATGGTCTCAATAATTAGAGATGGAAAGTCTATGCAGATTCCTGTTGTTACGACTGCTTCTAAGGATGATCCACAAAAAGGAATGCTTGGAATTCTAAGAGCTGCACTGCCGTCATACCAACCAGTTGTTCCATATTACATTCACTGGAGTCCAGAGGTCTTCATGTTCTTGCTGTGGCTTTGGATGCTATCATTTTTCATAGGAATATTCAACATGCTGCCGTTACCAATATTGGATGGAGGCAAGTTCATTCACACCATAATTGAAAAGAAAGTATCTGAGAAAGTATTGAAAGGTGCAATGATATCACTTTACACTGTAACTTTCATTTTGTTTGGCCTAAACATTGCCTTGTCAGCAGTAAAGTCCGGTTTTATAACAATTTAACAAAAATTTTGCTGTCGAATCAAGACTGTGGCCTTGAGACAAATTTACCATAACCAGGTTTTGCAATAATTTTAAAATCTTCTGCAATTACAGTTCCTCGAACAATTGTTTTGACAGGCCATCCCTTTAGATTCCATCCTTCATAGACTGTATAATCAGAAAAGCCATCTATGGTTTGAGCAGACACTTTTTCTTCTTTTTTTAGATCAACTAGAACAATGTCTGCATCAGAGCCTTTTTGGATTGTTCCTTTTTTTGGATACATTCCAAATATTTTGGCTGTGTTTAGGCTGGTCATGTTTGACAACTGTTGCAAGTTTATCTTTCCCTTGTTGACTCCCTCGCTTAACAATATAGGAAGCATCGTACCCATTCCTGGAAATCCCGCAAGTGCACTCCATACATTTTCTCCACCTAACTTTAGGTGCAATCTGTTTGCAACATGATCAGTTCCAATCGTATCTATTCTACCACTTTGTATCTCATGCCATACCGATTCTACATCCTTGGAAGATCGTATTGGTGGCATGACTTTTGCGAGATATCCTTTTTGTGATTCATACGACAATGTTAGATAGTGTGGACAGGTCTCAACATGGATTTTTGTTCCATTCTTCTTTTCTTGAGATATTGCATCAATTGCAGCCTTGGAGCCAATATGTACAAAATAGAGATTGCAGCCATACTTTCTTGCAATTTTTGATATTGTAGTAATCGACTTGACTTCAGATTCTGTAGGCCTACTCTGGGACCATGCCGCAAGTCCATCCATTTTCTTTTCTTTTGCAGTCTTTATTCCACATGAACACATTTGGTAATCTTCGGCATGGACAAGAACTGGACAATTCAGAGACGCTGCATTTTCAACTATTTTTTCAATCATGTCAGTTGTCATCTCTACTCTCTCTTCTCGTAGAGATTTGTCTCCAGGTTGCATGTCCATGTAAACATGTCCCACCTCTTCGCCAAGATTCATGTATATCTTAAATGACATAATCCCCTTGCTTTTACAAAATTCCATTTCATCGATTTGATTTCTGTGAAGTATCGAAGCATGAATTGAATAATCTACATAATGAGTTTTTGCACTTTCTACAAGCTGCGAGTCTAGATTTTTTTTGTACGAGCCACTCAGTCTAAGCATTCGCATCATTGTTGTGACTCCACCTATGGCAGCTACTTTAGATTCTGTTACAGCAGCATCAGTAATTGGAGAATATACACCATAATGTATGTGAGGATCAATGATACCCGGAAGTGAGACCAAACCGTCTGCTTTTATTTTTAGATCACATTGTGGAATATCATTTGTAAGACCAACAACTTTTCCGTTATCAATTACAATGTTCTTGTCTACCATTGCATTTTGGAAAATAACGTGTGACCCTGTAATTACAGCATCTACAGTCATCAAGAATTTTGTTCGAAAACCCAGTATTATTTCTTGAGTAAATGAATAAAAGCAGAGGATATTCTTGATAAGAAAAGGGCCGGTGGTCTAGTGGTAGTGACGCCGCGTTCGCAACGCGGATGTCGGGGGTTCAAATCCCCCTCGGTCCACCTTTTCGTGAGACAAGTTCTAGTTGCATACAATTTTCCCATGGTATGATAAAATCAGGAAAAATGTTTTGCAATATTCCCGATAAGCTTAAGGGCGGATCCATCGAAGCTTCAGTTAATTTGAGCAGTAAAATACGTACAATTTTTTCCGGAAACGTAGAATCAAGATGGTTTTTGCCCATTCTGTTCGTGGTATGTGTAATACTTTTTGTGCTAAGGAAACCAATCTTTATTCTGGTTCAACCCGGTAGAGTTGAAGATGTAGATGTTCTTCTAAGAGAAGCTATCCAGTATTCATGGGGAAGTATTTTTGTTGTTTACAACTATTACTTACATTTCATTCCTAGGCTTGTAACAATTTTTTCATTATACCTGTTCGGTATTGCTAACGTCAACCTAGCAATGAATGTGGCTGCAATACTTATTGCAACACTTTGTGCATTGTTTTTTGCTACCAAACAATTTCGATTCATAATTAGAAACGATTGGCTCAGAGCTGTTTGTTCTTTATTCATAATAGTAAGTCCAGGCATGAATGAAATTTATTCCAACATTTCAAGCATTCAATGGTTTCTCAACATATTCACAATGCTATTTGTGTTATTGTTGATGTTTAGGTATGGAGAGTACAAAAAACAATCCAAGAAAATAAAGTGTCTTTATGCATTTTTCTGTTCTGCATCATTTCTCTCTTCTGCCTTTTCAGTTATCTTTCTTCCTGCATTAATTTACGTCATCGTACGTGAACTTAGAAGAAACACTAGAGACATAATTACAATATGTAGTTATACAATACCAACAATTCTAGCATTACTTCAAGCATCATTGGTTTACATCAATTATTCTCAACAATTCAAGTCCCCTGAAATTCAGGTTACAAATATGGTACAATCAACCATGTTGATATTTTCTACAAGCATAGCCAAAGTTCTCTATTACAACATTGTACAATACTCTGGAGAATTGACATATATCATACCCATTATTGTTATAGCATTTATTTTACTAAATTCCATTAAGAATGGATTAAGATTTGAAATTTTTGTTCTATATTGCATCACTGCAACATTGTTTTCATCAATAATAGTCAGAGGTGGTATGGCAGAGAGATTCACATCATTTGCCATCGTATTTTTATTCATACTAATACTCAGACAATTTGATAAAAAAAAATCAATATTTTTCAGACTAGCTTTTGTTGCTGTAATGATAATTGTTGTTTCAAATATCATATCAGGGTTTGTCATACCATCCTCTGCAGATGATAATTGGAAATACGTGACAAAACTGTATGATCCATATGGTAGATACCAGTGTTACGTAGGCGAAATTCCTCATGGGTGGGCACTTTCTGTTCCTTGCTCAAATCCAGTATCAAATAATACAACACAGTCAAATTTCTCATCTACAACACTTGGTCCATCAATAACATTTACGCCTCCAATAGTATCAACTATTACAACAATATCATCAAGTTCTTCAATTGCAATAACTGGCATGACAACAACATTTACTGCAACTGTATCACCAACGCCGGACATTGGTGTGATACAATTCTATGTGGATGATGAAGCTGTTGGACATCCAAATACGATTTTTGGAGGTCAATCTACTTTTGGCACATCTTCACTACCTGCAGGATTACATCATATTTACGCATCATATCTTGGTGCTCCCGATTTTTATGCCAGTAAATCAGATCAGAGTACAATTACAATATTATCAATCCAAGATCTAAAGGGTGCAAACCTTTCTGGAATCAATATGCAAGGAGTTAACATGTCAGGTATCAACATGCAGGAGACAAGTCTATCGGGTGCAAATCTACAAGATGTCAATCTCTCAAAATCCAATCTTCAAGGTGCAAATCTATCAGGAGCTTTGCTTTCAGGTGCAGATTTGAGAGAGACAAATCTATCGGGTGCAAATCTCAAAGGTGTTATCCTACTAGGTACCAATCTATCAGGTGCTGACTTGTCAAGTGCAAATCTACAAGATGCCAACATTAGAGGAGCAAACTTTACTGGAGCAATCACCAATGGCTGTTATGGCTGTCCACAATTAAAATAAAAAACAATATACAGCTATACCAATTAGTGGATCTAATGAAAGTCTTCAATGGCAAGACAGCAGCAGACGATTACATGTCAAGTCACACATTGACTTTTTCTACACCAGAGCTTACACTGACTAGATTTGCATTTTGGCTGGGCGATATGGTACCTGATCTAAAAAATCCCGGTCAACAAATGCCTAGATTGATGAACTTTATAGAAGAGAAAGACTTTGCACCAACGCCTCTAGTGGATGACGACACATTTGTGCCAACAGGGGCAATGAAAACAATTGGCGGTTTGTACGGCAGTGTCAACACATCAACTGAGACAAGCGTAAAATTTTGTCAAGAGTGTGGCGCAAAATTATCTTTAATTGCAAAATTTTGTACCGAATGCGGCGCAAACCAAGATTAATCAGAATTTTTTACTAGGATATTTTATTTCCACATTTAGAACAGAATTTAGCATTAGCTTTCAGAGCAGACCCACAAGTATTGCAAACAGGACCACCTTGACTTTGTTTTGGTAAGAGTGCAGGATCGGGACGTGGAAGTTCACCAGGTGTTGAAAATGCTGCTGCAGTTGATATGATTGAAGGAGGCTGGCCAGGTCCAGGCAATGTAGCAGCTGTCATTTGTGATGCTTGAGGTCCCATGCCTGGAGGCATCGGACTTGCCATTGTAGAACCAGTTGGACGACCACTTGATATCTTGTCAAGTGATTTTTTTAACTCAAAGATTACCTTGACAGACAAAAACTCTAGTGATGAATATGATACGACATAATCTCCAAGTTTCTCAAAGAACTCCTTGTCTGAGAGTTTTCCTTGTTTGTACATTGTATTAGCGTCAAGAAATGATTCATAGTATCCTTGTGTATCATTTAGTAAATTCTGTAGTTTGTCAAATAGAAGGTTTAGAGTATCAATATCTCCAAAGGACATGTGGGTTGTTTCCTTGACCTGTATTAATTATTTTAGATCGAAAAAAGAAGAAAGTGAGATTTAGACTTTTGAAAGAGCACTGTCTATCATATTCTTGTAGGAACCCTTTGATGCAGCGCCTACCTGTTGTGCTACAACTTGGCCCTTGTTGAATAATGCTAGTGTGGGTATGCTAAAGACATTGTACTTTGATGCAAGTTCGTTGTTTTCATCAACATTAACCTTAACAAAGTTGATCTTTCCTGCATATTCATTAGCTAATTCCTCAACTACAGGACCTACCATTCGGCATGGGCCACACCATTCTGCCCAAAAATCTACAAACACAGGAATCGGAGAAGCCATGACTTCTTTTTCCCAGTTCTTTGAATCTACAGGTTTTGCTTTATCCATGTAATTATAAAATCATGAATCCCTAAATATATTGAACGGTTTTCTACCAGCGGCTTCGTAAACCGTAATAATTTTTATCGCCGCCAGATCTTCTGCGATCATCTCTTCTATCATCACGCCTTCCATAACCGCCTCCTCCAGATCTACCATATCCTCCTCCTGATCTTCCATAGCCACCACCAGATCTGCCAAAGCTTCTCCTATGGCTCACTTCCCTTTTCAGAGGATCTGGGATATTTACTACAATTCCAAGTTCTTTGTTCAGATCTATCATCTTGACCTTGGTTTGGTTTGATATTGCCTTGAAATCACCAATTGAAGAATAAGATACCAAAGTTATGGCTCTGCCTTTTTCTCCTGCTCTTGCAGTTCGTCCAATCCTATGGAAATATACCATATCTTGGTTTGGAACGTCATAATTAATCACCAATGCAACTTTTGGCACATCAATACCTCTTGCTGCCACATCAGTAGCTACTAAAATGTCTGCCTTGCCTTTTTTAAACAAATACATTGCCTTGTCTCTTCTAAACTGAGACATGTCTCCTTGAATAGATACTACGTTAAATCTTCCTTGTTCAAGTTCATGAGCAACTCTTCTTGTCCTGTCTTTTGTAGAACAGAAAACTATTGCCTGACCTGCACCATTTTCTTTTATAAATTTGAAAAGATAATCTGTTTTTTCTCTATCTTTGATTACAAGAAATGCTTGTTCTATTCCCTCTCCACTTAGATCGTCTGAATCGATGAATATTTTTTGTGGATTTTTCATGTATTTTTCTGCAAGCATCAAGATTGCAGCGGGCATGGTAGCAGAGAATAATGCATTGACATGATCTTCTGGAACCAAGTCCAAGATGAATTTGATATCCTCGATGAATCCCATGTCAAGCATGGTATCTGCTTCATCAAGTACAACCCACTTTACTTTTTGTAGTTTTATGGAACCGCGCTTGATATGATCAATAAGACGCCCAGGAGTTGCAACTACAATCTCTACTCCCCTGTGAAGTTCTTGGAGTTGTACGTTCATGCTCTGGCCACCATAGATTGTTACACTACGAATCCCAGAATGTCTTGAGAATTTTATAATTTCATCAGATATCTGTACTGCAAGCTCTCTTGTTGGAGCAATGATGAGTGCCTGTACTCCACCTTTTGGAATAACATTTTGAATTATCGGTAGTGAAAATGCGGCTGTCTTTCCAGTTCCAGTATGTGCTTGACCTATAACATCTTGACCTGAAAGAAGTACTGGAATAGCTCCTGCCTGAATAGGAAATGGTTCGCGAAAACCCATTTCATTAAGTGCCGTGAGTATTGTATCCTTTAGTCCTAATTCTTCAAATTTTGCCAAGTTTATTCATCTTTTTATTGAAACGACAGAGAAAAGTTTGATTACCTATTTCCGTCAATTTTTGTTTAACATACCCCTCTGGCTCTAATAACTCTTTCCAAAATATTGAAAAAATCTCCATTATTTTTGGAAATTGTATAATCTCTTGCTCTGATATGTGGCATAGATTTGACCCATCAAAATGATATACATAATTATCTGAGATTAATGTAGGTTAAAGCATGAGCAGCGAACTTCGATTAAAAAAATTAAGAGGATCTGGAGGCTTTATCATGGCAACAGTTAACGACGATCAACAAAGAAAAGGCAATCTTGGAGGACCAGACTTGTTTCTTGCTCCAGTTGGCCGTCTTGATTCAGAAAAAATTTCTAAATATTATTGCAATACATGTGAGAAAGAATACGAAGGCAGTCCAAAGATAGAGTATGAAAATCCAAATGAAGTTGTAGCAGAAAATCTTGTTCTTTTGGAGAAGGGACAGTATGTATGTACAACATGTGGTTCAATTCTTGCAGAATACAGAAATTTTAGCAAGCCAGATGAAACTGCATCAGTTGGAGCTGCAATACCTGTAACTAACACAAATGTTGTAGCACCACCAGTTCAGAGTGTTCAATCACAAGAGCAACCAAAAACATCGACTAATGTAAAGACATTTAGCTCAATCACAGGTCTAGGAGTTTATGACACTGAAGCAAGAAAAGTTGGAGTTGTAAAAGAGATGGGTATCCAGCCAGATCAGTCAAGCATAGTATTAGTTGTGACAAGAAATGATGGAACAGATGTCACAATAAAATGGGATGACATACGAAAGATTGGTGAGATTGTATTGTTAGGTAGCTTGCTTGCTGAAAGTAATTTAAAATGCATCAAGTGTAATTATACAAACAGTCAAGGCTCCAAGTTCTGTGAAAGTTGCGGTAACAAATTAAAGTAGACCAACCATTGTTAAGCAAGATTTATCTTACGATTTCAGAGAAAACATGATAATTGGAAAAACTTTCCCTCAAGTCAGGCATCGTAAAAGATATCATAATAGTAGTAATTGGTATTGCAATAATTTGGATTGGTCTTCGAGTAGCATTTGGAACAGAAAATCCGTTTTATGTGGTATCAAGTGGAAGCATGATACCAAACTTGCAAATCTTTGACGTCATTGTGGTTCAGGGACATGTAACTTTTGATCAATTAAAAATTGGTGACATTATAGTATTCAACAGGCCAGATGGACATGACAAGGTCATAGTGCACAGAGTTGCAGAGATACTAAACCAAGATCCTCGTGTAATCAGGACAAAGGGAGATGCAAATCCTGGATCTATACCTGGAACTGACTTTCCAATTACAAAAAATGACTATATTGGAAAAGTTGTCTATGTTGTACCACAGATAGGCTATGTTACCAGAATACTCACACCACCTATCAATTACATCATAATAGCTGTGATTGTTGGAATCATGTTAGTAAAACAATTTGGCAAACCAAAATCTGGAGACATCTTGTCTGACAAGGACAAGACAGATTCAGACGAGTCTGGCACAGACAAGAGTTTGTCAAGTGATAAATCATATCTTACAAACGACACAGATCCAGTTGAAACCAATACAAACAGCGAGTCTCAGAATAAAGACTCGGACAAGTAAATTTTTATTATTTTCTTATCTTGAATACGCGTTCAAAGTAATCTGATTGTTCAGATTCTGCGTCTGAGTTTTCTTTTACGTTTGCAAGATTTTTAGCTAATTTTTTCTTGTATCCAAGCTGCATTTGGCGTGCAATCTGGATTCTCTGGGCTTGTGGAGAACCTGCACCATGCATTGATTCTGTCAGATATCCTACTGCATTTCTACCAAGTGTCATGTTTTCAATCAGCCTCAATATACGAACCCTGTTTTCAATATCAACCCCTTTGCGTCCTCTGAGATATTTTTTCAATATTGGACCTGTTATTGGATTTTTCAAATCTTTTTCAGATGGAAGTGTGACAACAAGGCCACCTGCAATATCTTGTGCCAATCTGCCAATTTCATATGGGAATCTAGTTACATTGTGTTTAGTAACATTTGCTAGCATGTCATCGTTGAGCCATACACCAGATTTGGTTTGATGAGCTTGAGACGATGAAGCAATACCAGTCGCATATATGGTTTCATTGAGATGAGTCATTTCTACAAGTTTGTCTCGTATGTGAGAAACATCAGGTACACCATTGTAATCAGCAATTGCAGCAGCTGCACCAATTAAAACATCACCCAAGCCTGTCTTGCATACATAACTTCTTCTGTGATAGCAAGTGAAACGTTCTACAAGCATTGCTGCAAATTCATATTCTCCAAACATGAATACTTTATCCCATGGAATGAACACTCGATCAAAAACGATAAGGGCTTCTTGACCTGCAAATTTTGAGTTACCTGAATCAATATCTCCTTCCTCCATACTTCGTGTGTCACATGACTGACGTCCGTAGATGTATGTAACTCCAGGAGAATCAGCAGGCATTGCACCTACCACTGCATAATCTTTGTCACCTTCCAATAATCTCATGGTTGGCATGACTATAATCCAGTGTGAGTTTATGCAACCAGTCTGGTGAGCCTTGGCACCTGTAACAAATATTCCCTTGTCATTTTTTTCTACTACATGTAAAAATACATCTGGATCTTCTTGCTGGTGTGGAGCCTTGCTTCTATCTCCCTTTGGATCAGTCATGGCACCGCCAATGACAAAATTCTCTTGCTGGATCATCTTGATAAAATCGACTAGTCGTTTATGATAATTGGTCTTGTATTTTTCATCAATTTCAAAAGTAACAGAATACAATGAGTTTAGTGCATCCATTCCTACACACCTTTGAAAACATGTTCCTGTGAGTTGACCAAGTTTTCGCTGCATTTTATTTTGGTTTACTAGATCGTTTGCACTTTCTGCTATATGCAAAAATCTGTTGACTTGTAAACCAGTGATTGATGATTTTGCAGTTGCCATCTCGGATTCTTTTTCTGCCAAGTCATATGTCTCGGCTACTGCATTAATTGATGGTCTAATCATTGGGTGATCTACTGGCTCTTTTACAAGTTCACCAAAAAGGTAAACTTTCATGTTACGGCCTCTAAGACTTTGGATATACTCAGATGCTGTCTTAATTGGCATATCTGCTAGTACCCTCTGCAAGTAATATAAATATTATAACAAAATCGTTGTTTTCTAATCAAGTCCGATTCTTACATCAACAACTTTGCAGCCCTTGCCTTTTTCAAACACAAGAACTGGATTCATGTCAAGTTCTTTTATTTCTTCAAAGTCAGTCACTAGCTGGGAGATTCGTTGTATACACTCTGCAAGTTTTTTGACGTCAGACGGTTTTTCCCCTCTTACACCCTGCAACAACTTGTTTGTCTTGATCGATGATATCATTTCATCTGCTTCCGAGTCTGTAACAGGTGCAACTCGGAATGTTACATCCTTTAGTACCTCAACATAGATTCCACCCATGCCAAACATAACTACAGGCCCAAATCCTGGTTCTTGTTTTGAACCCACTATGGTCTCTTTTCCACCTTTTACCATCTCTTGAACTAGTACACCTTTGATGGTTGCTTTCTTGTTGTATTTTTTTGCATTCTTGATTATTTCTTTAAACGCTTTTTTGACTTCTTGTGGAGTCTTCAATCCCACTTTGACTCCGCCTGCATCAGACTTGTGAATAATTTGTGGAGAAGCAATTTTCATTACAACTGGATATCCAATTTTTTTTGCTGCAACTGTTGCATCTCTTTCCTTTACTGCAAGAATGCTTTTTGGTACAGGAAAGCCATATGCACGCAAAACTTCTTGGCCCTCTTCTTCTAACAAGTTCTTTCTTCCCTCAGATTTTACCTTGGCAAAGATTTGCTCTACTTTTTTCTTGTTTACTTTGAATTGTTGTATCTTTCCTTCTGGTGTTTCAGACCATTGAGCAAATCGTAACATTGCCCTGAGTGCACGGATTGCTTTTTCTGCATAGCTGTAATATGGAATACCACCCTCTGCCAGAATTTCCTTGTTCTTTATTCCTTCATCAAGACCCATTAGGCTTGCAAGAATTGTCTTGTTGTGTTTTTTTGATGCACTGACAATTACTTCAGCAAGTTTATTGTAATCAAGTGTAGCAGATGGCGTACACATTGTTATGACTGAACCAGTGTTTTGATGTGCAAGTACGAGATTTAGCACATGATCAAATCTGTTAAAATCAGCATCACCTACAATATCCACTGGGTTTCTGGATGTTCCCCACGGAGGAATAACTGCATTAATCTGCGGTCTGATATCTTCAATGTTTGCCATCTTTACTCCCATCTTAGAACATGCATCAGTAGAAATTATTGCAGGTCCTCCTGCATTTGACACAATGACCAAGTCTCCCTTGGAAGGCAGTGGTTGTTTTGAGAATGCAGTTGCGTAATCAAACAATTCTTCCATGGTGTCAACTCGTATTGCACCTGACTGAGTTAGTAGTGCATCATAGATTTCATCAGAGCCCATGAGTGCACCAGTGTGAGACATGGCTGCTTTTGCACCCTCTGGGCTTCGACCAGATTTTAAAACCAGTACAGGTTTTTTTGATTTGTTTAATCTAGTGATCTGTTTGCATATCTTTAGAAATTCCCTACCATTAGTCATGTCTTCAAGATACATTACAATGACTTTGGTTTGTTCATGTTCTGCAAGCATTTTTAGAATATCAACTTCATTTAGGTCAACTTTATTTCCCATGCTGATTACAGATGAGAATCCAATTCCCTGAGCACTAGCATCTTCAACCAGTGCAGCACAGATGGCTCCACTTTGTGATACAAGCGCAATTCCCCCAGACTTGGGTGTTACTTTGAGAAAAGTTGAATTCATCATTGTTTGTGGTGCCAAGTTCATCACACCAAGGCAATTTGGCCCTATGATTTTGATATTATACTGCTTGGCAATTTCTCCAAGTTTTCGTTCAAGCTTTGCGCCCTCTTCATTTACCTCCTTAAAGCCTGCAGTGATCACGATTGCTCCCTTGATTCCTTTTTTGCCGCACTCTTCAAGCACTGCGGGAACAACATCATTTTTTGTAACCACAACTGCAAGATCTATTTCTTCTGGAACATCAAGAACAGTCTTGTATGCTTTTTTATCAAATACAGTTTCTCTAGTAGGACTAATTGGAAGAATTTTTCCAGTATATCCTTTTAGTATGTTAGATGTGATAGCTCGACCCACACTTCCTTCTTTATCAGAAGCCCCGATTATGGCAATAGATTTTGGAGACAGGAAAATAGATTCACTCATTTTAATGAGATCGACTCAAATGTATTTGTATAATAAGTTTATCCAAGGAAAATTCTGATCCCAAATCAGTAGACTAGCTGCCAAGCATCTTTCCAGCTAAATTCTGGTTTCGCGGGATCCAGATTATCTTGAGGTTTGAAAACTTGGCTACAAGATCCCAGGCCTCCCTTGCAAGACTGCGCAACTTGTCATTGTTTATAGCATATTCATGGTTTAGCTGCGATACAGTATTTTTTGAATCGCTATAGATTACAATTTCATCTCCAGTGCCTACAAATTTTTGTAAGACTGAAATTATGGCCATGTATTCGGCTTGGTTATTTGTAATATCAGGCTCTTTTTTATAAAATGACTCTCCTGTTTCTTTGACAAAGAATCCAAATCCAGAGTTTGGACCACCTGAGCCATCAACAAATATGCTAAGGACCATCTTTGTACAACCTCATGAATTTCACACTCAAGTTTACCGTTACCATATAGATTACAGTTGAGATAGACTGGGATACAAGTGATGCTGCATATGCTTGATAGGAATTTGTAAGTAAATAATACTGGAGAGACCACCTACAGGCAGTATAGATAACCTCGCCTATTCCAAGAGACGATATCACTTTTATCAGATCTCGTCTGAGCTCTGCCTTGTCCACCTTACCTGTTTCAAGGAGATATTTTTTCTTGTTGTCAATGTAATAAAGCGAGCCAAAAGTGGAAAAATACACAACATAATCAACACCCAAACTTATGGTTGCGTTGACATAGCTTTGCTGATTTGAAAATATCTGTGCAACCATAGCAGAAATTGCAATCGATGCAAGAAATCCTAAAAGAATATTTTTGTTTAGTTTTAGATATTCTTTGTACTGCTGCTTCACAGATTGATTTTATCTGTCTAGCAAATAAATCAAGTCTATTGCAAAGTTATTCTCAAAAATATTAGTATGCCAGCAAATTCTGCCACGTGCACTGCCAACAAATATGGCAACAGCGCAGCTCCGTAGAGTTCCATCATTGTAAAGTATGCATAGACACCTACCAAATTATGCAAAAACAAGAGGCTTGCAAAAAATATCATGCCCAAAGGCAGTTGTGCCTTGGTTTTAGAATACATTTTGGCAAAAACCCCGATAAGTACTCCTAGAGCCACCATATTTGCTCCAGAGACAATTGTGCTTGCAGTCATCAGGGGTTCCATTTGAAAACACTTGACTCCACTTGACTTATTTACTTTGTTCCAATTTGCTTACAATTTCATCAAAGACTTGCAAATTTACCTCAAGAAATGTAGACATGAAAAATGTTGCGCCATACTTGTCTCCCACTCGAGTTATCAAATTGTTTTTTTCAAGGACTCGGATATGATGTTGTATTGCCTTGTAATCCAAACCCATCTCTTTTGCAAGTTGGTTTGCATTTAGAGGCTTATCACGAATATGAGAAATGAGACGAATTCTGTTCAATCCACCCTTTGAACCCATGAATACAAACCATAACAAGCGTTTTGCATATGGGTCTCCAGCCATGTATTTCCGTGTATCATCAGTTAATTAATAGATCTTTATCTGACTTGAGAATCATTAAACAAATGTTACCGCAATAATAACAGACAAAATTATTTTGCACATACAATCGAATAACTGATAAGATAGATAATGACTAGATGAATGCATGTTAGATTATGACTATCCTCTATACAGGCCTCCATCTGAAGCCAAATCATTAATTTTTCAAGTTACCCTAGGTTGCTCATTTAACAAGTGTTCATACTGCAACATGTACCGCTCAAAAGAATATTCGGAAAGGCCATGGGAAGAGATCAAGGCAGAAATTGATCTTGCCTCAAAACACATGCCAAACAGTACTAGAATATTTCTTGCAGATGGAGATGCATTGAACTTGTCAACTCAAAGTATGCTACAGATTCTAGACTATCTGAGAGAAAAATTTCCAAACTTTGAACGCATATCGTGCTATGCCATGCCGCAAAACATTATGAAAAAATCTCCAGAGGATCTCAAAAAACTGTATGCCGCAGGACTGACAATGTTTTACATAGGAATAGAAAGCGGTTCAGATACAATTCTCAAAAAAGTTACCAAAGGTGCAACCGGCCAGACAATCATAAAATCATGCAACAAGGCAAAAGATGCTGGATATACCATATCATGTATGGTCATATTGGGCTTGGGCGGAAAGACTTACTCGAAGGATCACATAGAGGAGACTGCCAAAGTGCTAAGTGCCTCTGCACCTAACTATGTTGGAGCCCTGACTTTACACCTAGAAGACGGCATCCGCGATGAATTCCTAACAAAATTCAAAGAGCCATTTTTACCAATTGATGACTCTGAAGCATTAGGAGAACTTGAACTTTTGATATCAAAAATGGAACCAAATACACCGGTTGTCTTTCGTGCAAACCATGGATCAAATGCTTATCCAATAGGCGGAACTTTTCCACAAGACAAACAATCTATGCTGCAAAAAATTTCTTACCTAAGAGAACACCCAGAATTATGCCGACCTGTGGGTCTTAGAGGATTCTAAGAAATAGAATCATTTGCGATTTTTATCATAATATTACCCTTAGATTGTTTTAGTGTGTATCAGAAGCATTTTACTTGTGCATCATTTTGGAATCTGATAGTTGCAAGTATTGGAGTAAAGTAGCATCATACAACATACGATATTCAGGATAACAGTTTAGCATGACGCCATTTTTTGCAGGAAAGAAATTCCAACTGGTACATTTTGTGTCATATTCATACTTGGAATCATCATACTTCCAGCCAAATCCATTTGATATAGTCTTGTTTGTATATCCATGGCCCTTGACAAGAGTAATTGTATTAGCAGTGTAATCTGTTGTGACTTGGGCATACATGGAATTTGGATATAGGTACATGACATGCCTGTGGCCTGTTATTGCATCAAACTCTCTCTGTGTGACATACTCGTTGTGCAGCACTATTACCTTGTCATATTGTTCCAAGATGCGGGGATTTTTGTCAATGTCAACATCAGTGATATGAGGATAATCCAACAATCTTAATGCCATGGCACCAGCTATGCTAGAAGAATAAATGCCATTGATCTTGGTTGGAATGGAAACTTTGAGACATGAGGTATCACACTTTTTGTTGTAATAATCATAAAATCCATGATTCCCATATGCAGCTTGGGTAAAAATTGGATATACAAATACAATATCTTTAGGCTTGTAAAATAATCCAGTCTTGTTATACAAATTAGAAAGACTTGGCTTTAATGCCATACTCAATGATACCAATTGATTATTTTGAAAATGAGGCGTTATGTTGAATAGAAGTGTGTTTACTGGAATTTTTTGAGTTTCAGTTTTACCCTCAGTGTTGCTTATCACCTCTAAAATGTCTCCCTGTGGACCAGTAGGTACATTGTAGTTTACTGTAGAATTTAGTGTGTATGATGAAATCACAGCAAATGCAGAATGTTCAACCGAGATGGAGATGCCAACCACAAATATCATCATGAAAATAAACAATGTAAAATTATGCAATTAATGACTAGACAGAATTTAGTAATATATCTGATGTACAAGAGAAAATGGAATAGGCATATGATCTATATATTTAGTACATATTTTTACAAAACTCACGTTGATATCAAGATCAAGTATGCAAGCACGATTACTGCAAAGACTACAAGACCTACGCTTGCTAAATACATGATACTATGTCGAGGAACGTAAACACCTGCTTCGATAGATTTCTGAGCTTTGAGATAATTTACTAGTGCATAAATTATCAGTAAAATTCCAAGACCGATCATACTCATACCCAATAATGTTGAGGAGGATTGGGTTGGTAGGTTTGATGACATTGTTTGATTCTTTGTTATGATGCTAAATTCCTTAAGAAAGAGACCAAATCTTGCAATTACAAAACCTAATCCCATAAGCGCAATGCAGGTACGTAGCCATGCAAGAAAAGTACGTTCATTAGCTAGGTATTCAGTAACGCGATCAGGCTTTTTATCTTCTGTAGACATTTTACTGGAACTGACTTTGTATATTCTATTAAATCTTGAGGGATTATTTTATTTACATTAGAAATTTTTAATGTGGAATAAAATTATTTGTGAGATTTATTCTATAAACACTTTTTTATGCATGAAATAAAAAATCATTTTTGAAATTTCTATTTTCTAATTTATTCATATTTATTCCATGCAAATAGATTTTCTCTCGTAAATATTCATTATGGAATCATTTTACTTGTGAAACTTTACGTATATCCCACCAGAACGCCGTTCCATCCAGAATAAGTTCTGATCTACACGTCTTGCTTTTATGTCGTTAATTCCTTGCATGAAAGTATCTAATGTTATAATATTTAGGAGATGATGATCCTTGTTACGTTAACCATGGTACAGAAGACTTATCTTCTTATTCATATTTGGTAAATTTTTTTGCAGCATTTACAACATACAAAGAAATTTTTATGTTTTGTATACATCTACCGCAATTACAAGATGATTGAAATATAATGATTGTAGCTACAAGAATAACTGAAATTTATGATTTTACAAAATTGGTGGTTTACTACACTTCTTGGAATCAAGGAACCCATAAGATCTCCACTAAAAAGTCACATCAAGACGGATGTGTTGATTATCGGTGCTGGTGCAGCTGGTCTTGCAGCAGCCCTACGACTCGTTGGATCTGGAAAAAAAGTAATTCTACTTGACAGAAACATTTGTGGTGGAAGTTCTACTGGTAAAAGCGCAGGTTTTCTGACTCCAGATAGTGAGCTTGAACTCTCACAGTTGTTGCGTAAGTATGGTCATGATGGTGCCAAGGATCTGTGGAACGTAGCTACAACAGGAGTAGAAACCATGGTATCAAATATCAGAAAATACAAAATCGAGTGTGATCTACAACCGCAGGATTGTTTATTTGTTGGAATAGGTCCTGGCGGATGGCAAGACGTACAAGAAGAAGTAGAAGCACGTAAGAAGATCGGATATTCTAGTACCACATATACTGAACAAGAAGTACCTTCCGTACTTGGCTCAAAGGCATATTCAGGAGCAATTCGTTATACAGGCACATTCGGAGTGAATCCTCTGTTATATGCACAAGGAATCAAACAAGTTCTTTTGGATAAGGGTGTAGAGATCTTCGAGTCGTCTGAAGTAATTTCTTTTGATGATCATACAGCTTATACTCACTTGGGCTCAGTGACTGCAGATCAGATCATCTTTTGTATTGACAAGCCAAGACCGGAAATAACCAAATATTATGAAGAAGTATATCATGCACAAACTTTTCTTTCCATTAGTGAACCGCTTGGTGACAAGGAAATTGCAGATCTATTTCCACAGGGGCCGCTTCAATGTTGGGATTCCACGCTCACTTATACTTATTTTCGTCTCACTGGCACAAGACAGCTCTTAGTTGGAGGCGGAGATCTGTTAACAACCTATGCTAAAAATGATACTACAACACCTCGCGTTATAGAACATGTCATAAATAATCTGAAGAAAAAAATTCCTGCAGTGAGGGATCTTCGATTTATCCAATATTGGCAGGGACGAATAGACATGACGAGAGATCTTGTTCCCACTGTAATTAGAGATCCTGTTCGTCCTTGGATTCATTTTGTGCTTGGGTGTGTGGGCCTTCCTTGGGCCACTTTCTGTGGAGATTTTGCTGCTAGAAATGTTCTAGATGACAAAGAACTTGATAATGAAAAATATTATCAATATTTTTCTCCTGATAGAAAGTTTCTAGTTCCATTGTGGTTAGAACAAATTTTAGGCAAACGCCTAGTTTTTACGGTAAATAATGCGTGGGCAAAATACAGACAAAAAGATGTTTAGATTCTGTTACAAGAAATGTTAAGATTTCTCTCCATTGAGCGTTGTCTTGTCTGGGCCGATTTGATACCAGAATAGAATAATTCTAACGCGTTCTCGTTCTTTGGTTTTATATCTTCCAAGGAGAGAGCCAGATTTCATGACTCTGTTACTCACATATAGTAGAGTGATTTGCTTCTAGATACCTTCAAAGTCTCACAAATATACTCGAAAAAGAATGGGTCCACAGGTGTTTCTCTCCCCAGAGGATTTGGACATGGTAAAAAATCAGGTCAAAATGACGGCAGAAGCTTTATCGGAGTGGCTACAAAACTCCTTTCCTTAATTTTTTATCGTCTCACATGTTAGAGAAGCAGTATTTTTCAAGTATGAGATTGTTATTTTGGGTTTTTGTCGTGACTATTATCATCGTGCGGATTTTCATTGTCTGATTTGTCATCCCTATCAACAAGTTTGTGAATTTCGATATGTCCTGATACCGTTCCAGAGTTGACATAAACAGTCCTGCCATAACTGTCAGTTACTGTAATTGTAAAAATATCATGTATTCCAGTCTTGTCACGGTCTGCTACGCTAACCAAGAATGTCAACACAGATGCGGAACTGGTTTTTTTGTCATCTTCACGATCTCCGTTTTCCGTTGATTGCCCCATGAATGTTGCCTGTGATGTAGTTGTGTCTACTGATAGAAATGAGATCTTATCACTTTCCAGTCTAAACTTTGTAGATTTGTCATAATATTCAAGGTGACCATTGATTTTGTCCTTGTCATCACCCGATCTTACCTCGAAATTAAAGTTAGTGTCATTCCTAATCTTGCCATCACCGTTTAATCTGCCCTGTGTTGCAACAAGCAATCCGCCAGGATCTGAGATTATTCCAGTTGTCGGATTTGCATCAAAAGGTCCGTTATCTACTATTGTCATGGTAACAGTATTTCCGCTAATTGTTACAGGTACTGACACCCATGAACCTCCAATCAATTTGAGATATTGTGAATTTGAAGGTATGGGGTTATGATAGGTGATTGTCAATGTAACAGATGTTGCTGGCGCAAAGTCAGTAACTGACCAAGAGAAGAATCCCAAAGGATAAGAACCTGCAGGAGGTGGTTGTGAGAGACTTGATTGTGAAATTGGATTGACTGTGGTAAATCCTCCATTTGACGTGGTAAATGTAATAGGACCATTATCATTTGCAGATTGTACCGATACGTTAGGGCTTAACCATGTGACGGAGAAGTCACCATTAATTACATCAAGGCTTGATGTTAATGTTTGTGGGATACCTGTTGCAGTGGCATCCGAGGTCATTACAATTTGCCAATGATCAAAATTATTGAGTGATGCAGTGTTTGCTCCTAATTTAGTTATGGCATTGTTGAATGAAGTTGTTCCAAAGTCAGACAAGGGGAACCATACTAAGCATTGATTTGATTCAAATCCTCCATAACAATGTCTTTCTACTATCCAGTCAGCTGAAAGTAAGCTTGAGGAATATTGTACATTTTGAGAAAATGGGGTATGAGTTGAAAGGTCGTTAAGTGTAACCTTCCATATTGTATTTGAGTTCATACTAGTGCATGCAGTTTCACAGCTAATGTTTGCTGAAACTATATCTCCTGAATTTACAGTTATTGGAATCTTTGTTATTGTCTTTCCCAGCTCATAGAAGGCATAATATTGAGGTGGATTGTCTGAATCAGACTCTGTTCCAATCTGGATTAAAGTTTGGTCACCATTCAATCCACCTATGCCTATCCATTGAACTGACTGCGGGACAAGAAGGTCGTTGCTTGAAGGTACGCTTGGAATAATCCAAGAACCAGTTACCATTGTTACCACTGGTTGGGGTAAACTCAGATTTTTTTGAACAACATAACCAGCCCATTTGTTGCTATAGCCTACAGCACTGGAGGGCAGTGGCAATATTACAGTCAAAGATGACATATTTGAGCTTGCTTTGAAATTAGAGGCACTTGGAATGTAACTTGCAGTAATAGTAACAGAACCAGCTGTATTTGATGAAGTATAGGTTGAGATGCACGTGAGCTGGTCATTACCTGATGGATTGCATGTTGTGGCACTAAAGCTGCCCCCAGCAGTTGGGTTACCATCACTAAATGTTACAGTGCCTTTCGGATTAGTCTGAGTTGTTATATCAGCAACTGTTGTAGTAACCGTTGTTTTCCCACCCAGACTAACTGTAGTTGGGTTTAGCGATACACTAGTAGATGTGGCATCTGCTGTTGTAACACAGGCATCTACAACTTGATTGTCTGTAACTGGATTTCCTGTGAACGTACCCCCACAGAGATCGTTGATTATACCGTTGTTTGTGATAATGCCATTGTTGTCAACTACAATATAGTTATCAATAGTACCAAGGTTGTTTATCGTAGCTCCCTCCTGATTGTAAATGGAACCAAATCGGATTGCGGCGTTATCATTATTGATAAGACTACCTGGATTGTTGGTAATTACTCCACCAGGGTTGTTGAAAAAATGCCAGTAATTGTTAATCGTACCGTTGTTGTACATAGTACCTTCATTGTCAAAACGCCCACCTGCATTGATGTCAAACCCATTTACATTTATGATTCCTAGTGCACCGTTACTGATTGTGCCACCAGCTTGGTTATCAATTCCACCCTCAGAGTTTATGTTGGTGCCGTTCATGTTGATGACTCCATAATTATTGATGATTCCGTTGTTTGAAACCTCATAGCTTAAGAGGTCAACTGTAACCCCATTATCAATCATCAAAGACTGTCCGCTGGCAAGACCCACATTTGGATCTGTGCATGTGGCAGCACTCCATGTACCTCCAAGCTTCTCACATGCCCCATTGGCATCTGTGGGTTGTAATTCGTAAGAATTTGATGAACCTGTTCCTGTACCAGTGGTTGATGCAAAGACAGCTGAAATCTGTCCATTACTTCCCACCACAATCGATGTGTTTGGTGATTGCGATACTGGTTGTCCACCAAATCCAGTTACAGTTCCAGATGTGGTCCACAATGAGAAGGAATATCCATTTGAGGGATTTGCCTGTAGAGTCAAATCATCTGCATAATCAAGATAGAGTTGTTTTGAAGTTCCTGATTGTACCGTGCCAGAACCGACGCTTGCAGAATAACTAACTGAGCCACCTGTTCCGGCATTTATCGCTAGCTCATCACAATTAGCAAGATAGCCTGATGCTACATTCACAGTTTGACTGGCTGATGCTGATGAACCATCATTGTAATTGGCTGTGACTTTGATAGAATATGTTCCCGCACTAGAATAAGTATGAGATTCTGGAAAGAAACCAGAAGTTGTCAAACCATCACCCCAATTCCAAGATATACCTGTTATGGAGCTGCCAGATGACGCACCACCATTGATATCGACTTGAAGGCTATTAACACATGCTGTGGTTAAATTAACTGAATCAGAAGACGAACCACCTGACGAGGAACCTCCTGAACCTGACTGGCTTGCTTCAAAACTTCCTGTGATACTGGTTGTACCAGATGTAACCGTAAAAGTAAATGGGTTGTTAGAACTGCAGGTAGCAGATCCATTTGTCATAGGACATGTGACACCGTTTATGCTTCCTGTCCATATTGTGAAACTATTGCCAGAAGTAGGATTTGCTATGACTGTAACGCTTGTTCCAAATGGTACATTATATGGTCCGACCTCCCCGCCGGCAGAGACAACAACTTGCTGTCCTCCATTTATTGCTGAGGATTGGACTGTTATTGAACCTCCGCAACATTGAGCGGTGACATATACTGTACCATTTACTGTCTGAGCCAACACAGGTTTGGCATATGCAAAAATTGGAATCGCAACAGATGAAATAAGAATTATCGCAATAAAAACAGAAAGGCACTTTGTACCGATGTCTCTATTTTTAGACGGTATCAAGGTATAACTCTATTCCAGAAATAGAACCATAAAAGGTTGATCATAATTTCCATCAGCTCCGATGTTTTATTACAAGATCAAAAGTTGCAGAATCTAAAAAATAAAACATTAGAAAATTTGTTGATAATTTAATTTATTTTAAAAATTTTTTACTAAGTACAGCACAATAAAAAAATTCTGAGTTTTTTGAATAATGAAGTCACTCAAATGATTCTACATAATCCCACAGGTTGATGGAAACGGCTGTGGGTAAACGGTGAGACCTCACTATTTTTCTTATCTGTGTTTACTTTCGAGACCTAAATCCTATTGACTTCCTTTTGCTTTGAAACGATTCTTATGTTTAACATGCTGTTTCTGTAGTTTTTCTATTTCTACAGTTGTATCCTTGATTGTTTTTATGAGTTCATTTCCAACATCAGACCAAGCCTGTAATGTATTTGCAATACCGCCATAATCGATCGATAATATTTCATTTGAAAATTTCTTCACTCTGTCTAAAATCCACTCAACTTGAGTCAAAATAAAAGGATCTATCTGTCCTTTTAGAAAACCTATCTCTTTGGTAATATTCTCTATAACTTGAAGATAAAATTTATTCTCGTTTTTCAACATTGTTTTTGCCAATGCGATTCTCTCTTCCCATTCCATTCCGCCTTTAATTTCTACTAATTCCATTGTAGATTCAACTGATTCTCTAATAACTTCCAAACTTGAATCTATTCTACCGATTGACATGGATATTGTAGCCAAACGCAATCTTTCTAAATTGTTAGATGTTCTAGTTTGTTTGATGAAAATACCAATACTTATGGCAATGCCAGCAACACCTAATCCAATTCCTACAAGATCAAATCCTCTAAGACTCCAATATATTGCAAACATCTTATTTTTTTGAACTCGCATTCTGGATTAAAGTTATCCATTTGTTATTTCCCTCAATTTTAATTCCTGCCATCTCTGAAGGTGTCTTACCATCCAAACTCATATGCGGTCTAATGTAGTTATGATAGATTTGGTAGCCTGTGTTAGTATAGGTGTATTTGAAATCTTTAATCCTCTCACACTTTCTCGCTATCTCTAAATTCACCGTTTAGTCTCTACATTTTGTTATTGTTCATCAGTTATGTTGCTAACCTCTTCTGCAACAATCTTGACTAGCGATTTGTAGGAAACACACATCGAGTCGAAACAATACGGGCATTCTGGACTGTCAGTATCTTTTTTGACCAATGCTTTGGATCTTCCACCGCATTCTAGGCAGTAACATATCCTTCTCTTCCAAAGTCTGGTACGATAGTATGGAATCATCCACTTTGATATTTTCTTGAATCTAAGATTCCAATTCTCATCTAAAATGTATATTCCAAGTACAGGTTTTGCACCCTTTATCCCGCGATTACGGGGATCTCTATAGTGAGTCCTTGCGTGGTTGTATCTTTTTGCTATTGAAATTACGTACTCTTTTTGAGCTATCATTGAGCTATCAGATTTTCATTGTTTTTGGAATTAATAAAGACGGATTATGATCATTAAGGCTTGTCTTCTGACAATAATGTATCAAATTCTTTTTCTAGTTCCAATGCAAGCAAGCCAAAACGAGTATCCACATCGTTTAAGATCTTGAGATGTTCAGGCTGTGTAGTGACAAATTCCATCATGTCATCGGACAGACGGTGAACTTGATTGAATTGTTCTCCAATCTTGTGTTTTACAAAGTTTGTACTTGATATTCCATAGTCAATCAGTGATAACTTCATTTCCAGACAGAAAAGTAATGTATTCAGCGATGAAAAGGCACTAACCTGTTTGTCTTGA
>JAGWHQ010000018.1 GCA_028866655.1 Nitrososphaerota archaeon | reverse complement strand
AGAACTCTATCTATTGTGTTTTCGTTCAATATTGTTAATTATAATAATTCTGATGTATTCAATCTTTTTGGTACTTATTTGGTTATTAATTTAGTTCACGTCATTCGATACATTCATCTAATACGAGATGAAATACTATGTATTGTTCCTACAAGAAGAGGAATTTTTTAATTGGGCAATAAGTAATTTAGAAAAACTGAATGAAATCATAATAATTTCACAAACTCCTATCATGTTTTTTAAAGAAGAACAAATGGGTATTGCTACAACTTATCTTTCTGCCCTTGAAAAAAGATTTGATCTTGGTCACTTAAGAACCACTTATTTTATGCCACAGAATAAGTTGGATAGTCTAATTTCTATCAAAACTCCAATTGATGAAAGAATAGACATAATGCGCAAGTGGGAAATGAAATGGTATGACAAAATCAATATTTCTGCTCTGGTAGTAGAGAATGGTTATTTTCCGCTTGTAAGTTTTTGGATAGGTAAGAATAAAAATGAAATTAAATATGTTTTGATGAAACTGAATTTTGAAGATAGTAAGAAGTTGAAACCAATATGGTTATTTGTCAAGGAGGATGTGCCAAAATTGGATAAATTATTGCTTACTTTGAAAGATCATAGTAAGACGTTTAGTGAATATTTGGACAAACAAATAGATTCAATTTCCTTATTGGAACCATAATAATTTGTAATTCCTATATGAAAAATTAAGGAAAGGTTTTCACCCTACTAACCTGATTATTTTACGGCTCAGAAAGCGAGATATAGCCCCCTCAGAGTGTTCAAACACCCTCCAGTCCGTTAACATCTAGAATAATTATCAAATTGTATTTAGTGAACGTATCTAGATATGATTCTACTAATCTAGTCGTGACAAAATGAGTGGGTATTGAACAAATTTGACCAAACCCACCCCCGGTATTTTGTCTATAGTATTTCAAGGAGGGAACTAAACTAAGTGAACAAAACCCCTCAAGGGCCTTTCAATATCTTGTAATGTAGAATTGGAAAAATCTAAAGTATCAAAATATTCCGAATTTACTTGATTCCATATCTTCTTTTATGGCTAGTTTGACCTTCAGATTCTTTTGGCTAACCTTTTCACTTAGCCATGTCAAAAACTTGTGTTCTAATCCCTTCCCCTTCATCTTTTCAAAGTCTGGTCCCATTTGATCCGATAGTTTTTTTACCAGAGACTTGTTGACGCAAACCACGTAAAAATGCCATCCAAAGGCAAATTCTGAATCAGTTACTATGAATTCATTTTCTCCATGAACCATTTTTTCTACATTGCCAAGTGTAGATATGATTGCCTTGCTGGTATTCTCGTAATCTGTGGCGGATACGTTGATGTTTATCCTTTCTTGCATAATGTAAACATGTAACATTTGTAAATAAAAACATGACTGATGATTTGTCTAGTGGTCAAGCAAATGTTCGACTTCTATGTTGAAAAAAGTCTTGAGAATTCCCATGTAACTCTTTACAGGTTCAGGTATTTCATCACCACATGCAATTCCAAGATTTTTTGCATTTATCCATATTACAAGTGTCTGAAGTATTGTCAGAAATCTATCATTTTCAAAATTTCTTGAACCAATAGCTTTGGAGTATCTATCTGCATATTCCCATGCAACAGCAAAGTCGATGCAATCGGTATCAAATATTGCAAGCATTTGATCTCGTAACGATTCTGCCTTCTTGAATGGCGTTATGTTTAGGATGTATGGAAAATCTATTTTGTTTGGCATGCATCCAGTAAGTGGTCCCCATATGGTTATTATCTTGCATCCTGGTCTTAGACTCTGAAACTTTAAAATCATTTTTTCAATTATTTTCTCATCTGAAAACCAAAAAAGTATTACACTTGCATCAGTGATGTCAGTATCTATGATGTCTTGATGTCTAATTGATCCATTTATGATCTTCTTTTCATCCAGTAGTTTCTTGCCATGGGATATCTTCTCCTTGTTATTGTCTATGCCAATAGCACTCTTCACTCCAAATTCTTGAGAAGCTATCGCAATGCTATTACCACTTCCGCATCCTAGGTGATAGAAAATATCATTTCCTGTCATTTCTGCAAATCTGAATATCTCTCTTAATGTATCATCGGACAATTCCACATCCTCTCCGCTTATTATGGAACTTGGAAGCGATGACAGGTATTCCTCGATCTTCACTAAATGATTCCAGTCTATGCTGAATTTATTCTCTTATTCTCTCAAGGGCAGAAACTGCTTGCCATAATGTAACTCTGACATATGATGGCATGTTGGGGTCTTGAGATATGTCATCAAGAAGGCTTATGGCATTTGCAGCTCTTACAGAAACAGGAGAATCTTGTTTTTTCAAGTTTGCAACAAGGTCAGTCAAATCTTTCTTGATGTTTCTTGGAGTGGAAGGGTTTGATGCAATTTCAGCTAATGTATTGATGGCCACGTTTAAAGTGTCAATATTTGGATCCTTTTTCTCGACCATTGTACCATTCAAGCTTATGCTAATTGAGCTTATTTTATAAAGTTTGCACTATACTTCAACAAAGATATTTTCTGATTCTATTATTACTTTATACGAATTCAAGTCTTTTATCTTGACAGGAAAGGCAGAGAGATTGCCTGTTTTACAATCAAATTTTGCTCCATGCCAACCACATGTAATGATTGATCCGTCTAAACTTCCTTCGGAAAGACTTGCTCCCGCATGTGTACATGTATCATTTACTGCATAATAGTTTCCATCTATGTTTGCAACAAGAAGATCTTTACCATCTATTGTAACTTTCTGTATTTTACCTGGAATAAAGTCGCTTACTTTGCCAACAATTATCTTTCCCATGACAAGTGGAAAACTGTGACTCTTAATAATTTTAATGTCTGTTGTGAAACCGTTAAAATTCTAGATTAAACAAATCTTACTGTATTTTGTATCTTACCTAGATTTTCTATCTCCATCTCTATCCTGTCACCATCTTTCAAGAATATGGCGTCTGGCTTGTTTAGCATAACTCCAGCTGGTGTTCCTGTAGATATGATGTCTCCTTTCTCTAAGGTCATTGCTTTACTTAGCAATGATACTATGGAATAGACCTTTAGATGCATATTTGATGTAGACGAGTTTTGTCTAATGTCTCCATTTACTTTGGTTACCATTTTGAGATTTTGTGGTTCTGGTATCTCGTCTGCAGATGTTATCCACGGACCACATGGTGCAAAAGTGTCAAAGCCTTTTGCCCTTGTGAACTGTTTGTCTTTAGCTTGTATGTCTCGTGCAGATGTATCGTTTAAGACCATGTATCCAAAAACTGCATCCTTTGCTTCTTTTTCTGATATGTTCTTACAATCTTTACCAATTATCACAGCAAGTTCAATTTCATAATCAAGCTTTGATACAAAAGATGGGCATACTATGTCTGATGTAGCTCCATTGAGTGTTGTCCTCGGTTTTATTACTATTGCTGGCTCATCAGGTGGAATCAAGTTTTGTTCTTTTGCATGATCCTTGTAATTAAAAGCCAAACAAATTATCTTGGATGGATTTGGAATAGGTGGAAGAAACTTGAATTCAGATAAATTTTCATTATAGTTAAGATTTTTTACGCTATTTTTTATCTCATCATACCATCCATCAAACAAGAAATCTTTGATGCTCTGAGGTATGGGAATTCCAGTCTGTGTTGTCATACTCTCTCTTGTCAAAACCTTTTCTCCATTAACAAAAGCATATGTTTCCATATTTTGTCTAAGCAATCTTGCAATTTTCATTTTCTTCACTTGTGTGTATATATCGCTTGATTTGCAGAATCTTTTCTGCAATATCCGAATCTTACGAACTGGATTTCTGCTCCCACATTTAACTCTAAGTAGTACTGTTCTGTGATGGCTTGCTTGATTTGTAAACTATTCTCGTTAAACTGGTCATTTATGAACAATACATCCGATATCAAGACCTCTATGTTTACTGGATTATTTCTTGAAATCCATTGGATTTTTGGAATATCTGGTTTGTAACTGGTACCCGTGATTTCTCCTTCTATCTCTGAACCGATTTTTGTTATTTTTATGTTGTATAATTCTAGCAATCTTATTTCATCTCCAATCTTCAATGTCTTGGCATCATTGTTGGGTATGTAGAAATTTCCATCTATTCTAATTCGTCTTTTACCCATATCGTTTTGCGGATGATTTGAAATTTCAATTTCAGTAAGATTGTTGTTAGTCACTGTTAATTTCACTGGGTCAAAAACAATGAACAGTCTTACACTTTTTGGATCAATTATTTTTCGATTAAATGATTCAAGTGTTTCAAATGGTGGCATGGTATCAGACTTGGTAAAACCTAGAGAAAGAACGAATTTCCGTATGGCTTCTGGAACTATACCTCTTCTACGTAATCCCTCGAGAGTCGGAAGTCTAGGATCATCAAATCCTGATACTTTTCCTTCCTCTACGAGAGGTTTTAGTACTCTTTTGGAGACCGGCATTCCTTCAAACTCTAACCTTGAAAACTCTAACATCTTTGGTTTACGCATATTCAGTTTATCTAAAAGCGCATAATAGAGTTCAGTTCGCAATTCGTATTCTTTGGTTCTAAACGCATGTGTGATTCCATCAATGCTGTCTTCAATAGCAACCGCCAAGTCGTAGTTTGGCCAAACTCTGTATTTGTCCTTATGGATTGGGTGTGGTTCATCTATTATTCTAAGCAAGGTTGGATCTCGCATGACTGTATTATCTGAACTCATGTCACCTCGAAACCTTACTATGGCTTCTCCAGGTTTGAATTTATCAAACATTTTATTCCAACGAGTATTATTTTGATCAAGATTTCCTGCTCTACACTTGCAGGGTAACATCTCTCTTCTATTCTTACTAATTGCCTCCTTGTCACATGTACACACATATGCGTTTCCTGCATCAATGAGTTCCTTGGCTTTCTTGTAGATTATTTCCATATCATCTGAGGTGTTTTTTACTAGATCATATTTTACACCCAACCAATCCAGTCCAACTCTGATTGCTGCATAATATTCTAAGCGTTCTTTTTCTGGATTTGTATCATCAAATCTTAGTATGAGCTTTCCTCCGTACATTTTTGCATATTCTTCATCTATTATCGATGCCTTTGCATGGCCAATGTGGGGATAACCATTAGGTTCTGGGGGGAAGCGTGTGATTACATTATTTTGTTCCGCTCCTTCAAGGGGTGGAAGACCGATTCTCTCTTGTTTTGGTTTTACTATCAAAAGTTCGGCATATTTACTTGCTATCTCTTCTTTTTGTGATTCCACTGATAATTTGTTAACATCAATCACTACCTGTGAAATAAGCGGGATGATATCTTTGATTCTGGAACGAAGTTCTGGCTTGGTGCCAATTACTTTGGATATGATTGAATCATTTCTGGTTTTTCCATCATGTTCTGATGCGTTTAGAAGAGCAATTCCACGTATTACCCTTTTTAATTCATCATCCAATTAAAGACTCCTCTCTACCACGAAATCAAGCAAAGAAAGTAATTCATTTTTTGCAGGTCCGTCGTATATTGATATTGATTTCTTGGCTGCATTGGAGTGATATGTTGCCTTTTGTTTTATCGCATTCTCAATTCCTAGGGCAGAAATTGTAGAAACGGCTTTTTCTACTTCACTTTTTGAAACAGATGAATTACCAAATGCCTTGAGAATTATCTTTTTTTCCTGACTATCTGCTTTTTTGATTGCCATCAAAATTGGCAATGATTTCTTTCCTTCTCTGATATCATTGCCGACAGGTTTTTTTGTAATTTTTGGATCCCCTATTACTCCAATCAAATCATCAATTATCTGAAAAGCAATTCCTAGATTTTTTCCAAATGTGGACAATCTTGTAACATCTGAAGAATCTTTGTTTGCTACTATTGCGCCCATTGCACAAGATGCAACAAATAATGATGATGTTTTTTTCTCAATCATTTTTATGTATTGATCTTCACTCGGTATTTTGCTTGATTTTGCCATGCTGATGTCCAATGCTTGGCCTTCACACACATCTGTACAGGCTTTAGCCAATGTGGTAACAAGATTCAAACCTGCGTTTCCTGACTTGTGAAGGTATGGTTTCGAAATGGTTTCAAATGCTCTTGAAAACAACAAATCTCCAGCAAGAATCCCAATGGGCATTCCAAATCTTACATGGACTGTAGGTACTCCATGTCTTACCTCGTCATTGTCCATGATGTCATCATGCAGTAATGTAAAATTGTGTACCATCTCAACTGCGGCAGCAGCGGGTATTGCCTGTTTTGTAGTTCCTCCTAGAAGTTGGCAACTCTTTATGACCATGTATGGTCTTAGTCTCTTTCCTCCATGATCAATCAAATAACTTGCTGCTTGGTACAAGTCCTTGGGTTCTCCAGAAAGTTTGGATGAGAGAAATGAGTCTATTTTGGATGCTGTTTTTGCAAGTTTTTCCAACTTCATTCTTTTTTTAGCTCCCATCTGTGGTCTGGAAAATGATACTTTAATGATTCTTCTAGTTGACTCTTGATGTTGTCTTTATTCCACATATTGAGAATCTCTTTGTGTGCGTTACTTATGTTATGACTTGATTCTGATATGAAATACAATGCAACTAGCATCCATGGACAGAAAATCTGAGGTGTTTTTTTAATCTCTGCTAATATTTGTTCTAGTGTAACCCATCTGATATCTGAAATTTCATCTTCTACAAGCTTTATTTTTGAAGGATCATCTAATATTCCAATTAAAGTACCACAAACTTCATTTTCTGATCCAATGTTTTTGTAAGGTACGTGATATTCAAACTTGTACAAATAATCTAATTTGCACGTAACTCCTAATTCTTCTGGCAGTCTCCTTTCTGCAGATGAAATATAGTCTTCTGACTGTCTTGGATGGCTTGCTACTGTTCCATCCCAGTCTCCTGGCCACAACATCTTACTCATACTTCTTTGTGTGAGCAAAAGTTTTCCTTCTCTATTGAATAAAAATATGGTAAAAGCTCGGTGTAGTTTTCCATCTGGTAGGTGGCATCTTACTTTTTCCTCAGTTCCTATTTGATTATCATCACTGTTTACAAGAATAAGCTGTTCCATGATTATCCTCTAAATATTGTTCCTTCAAAACTCTTGCCATTTATTGCATTTGTTATTCTTTTTGGAGTGTTTCCATTTACAAAGAAAACATCTGTTCCATGCTTTGATATGTTAAATGCTTCTTTTATTTTACGAGACATGCCTCCTGTGACATCCATTGATACTTTTGACGTGATTGGCTTCTCTGTAGTAATTTCATTCAAAAGCTTCTTGTTTTTCATATCTGAATACACTCCATCAACATTTGTAACAAAGATTGCTAGACGAGGCCGTAATAATTTGGATAGAATTCCCATGATTCTGTCTCCAGATAAGATATAAAATTTATTTTTCCCGTACCACATGACATCTCCATAAGAAATTGGTGTTAACCCTGTCTTTGCAATCTTGGGAATTTCATTGACTTTGTTTGTTACTGGCTTGTCACCCATCATGAAATCACTTGGAGGCAAACAATATGGTTTTAGACCAGATTCAAAAAATGATTCAAGTACAATACTGTTTAATTCTATCATTGAATTTTTAACAACTGAAACTCCTTTAGCTTCATGTCTTTCTGGTTTTGTATGCATGTCATACTTTACAGACCAATAGTGTCCAAATGATCCTCCTCCATGTACTATGATAAGTGGTTCGTTTACATTTTTGAGGCTTGTAGCAATTCTTCTTATTGAATTTCTATTTGCTGTTAATGGTTTTTTCTTGTTGGTAATTATTGAACCTCCTAGTTTCATCAAGATCATGATTTTTAACAATGCTATGAACGGTTTTAAAAAGTATCTCACTGAAATGGCATTACCTTTCTTTGATTGATATGATGGCATGTCTTTTTTTATTTTTAAATGGCACCTGTAAATTATTGAATTTTCGATTAGAATAAAATTTCTATATTTTATGCATACTGGAGTCCGCTATAATCTATTTTTGTTATAAAACAATCCGAAATTTTTCTTAAATTATCAAGCGTATCTTTGGTGTTGGAATTGTCTACTAGAGCGATAATGCATCCACCTCCGCCCGCTCCTGTTATCTTTGCACCGTGTGCTGTCTTCCTTGCCTCATGTACTAAGAGATCTATTTTTTCTGTTGAAACTCCGATCTGTCTTAATAGTTCGTGATTTTTTAACATTAAAGAACCCAGTTTATTCAAGTTATTTTCCTTCAAAGATGTTATTGCATTGTTGACTATGTCCGTTTCTTCGTTGCATAACTTGTTGAAAAGATCCTCATTTTTTTCCTTAAACTTTCTGACTTGCTTGACAACATCTTGTGTATTGTGAACTTGTGCAGAATTTGATATTATGAAACTCAGATCATTTCTTGATGGAATTGGTTGGAACCCTTCCTTTAGATCATATGATACAAGTCCACCAAATGTAGAAACTGATGCATCCGCCCCAGAATTCTGTTCAAATATTGTACGCTCTGCTTGTATAGCTAATTTTACTACTTCATCCTTTGATAATTTGTGAAACAACCCGTTAACTGAAGCTGCAACTGCTACGCAGGCAGCAGATGATGAACCAAGTCCTACTCCTGGAGGTATCTCTGATTCTATGACTATCTCTATTCCTTGTTTTATCGAATTCTCCATTAGTGTTTTTTTTGCTATGTAGAAGAAAGGTTTCATAAATTTTTGTTGTACATTTTCTAAATTGTTTAATGAATCTATGTTCATATTCCATTCTCCAAAAGAGGATCTTATTCTGATTATTTTCTCATCCACAAATTGTGAAGTTGCCGTTATTCTCTTGTCTGTGGAACATAGAACTGCTTTTACGCCGTATATGACAAAATGTTCTCCAAAAAGAATGATCTTACCAGGAGCAGAAGCAATGGATTTCATGAAAACACTATCGATGCATATCCTACCACTGAATCCTTGTTATTTTCTGATATGTCTCCACTAGTTGCATATCTAATCAAGGTTCCCTTTGTTGCTCCAAGTTTCTTACAGGCTATCATGGTGGAAGCAATCGCTCCATAACCGCATACACTAATTTTTCTTTCTTGCAACACATCATAAAATGCATCTACATCTAGGTTCACTATTGTATCTATCAAAGATTTATCTTGTTTGTGTGCAAAATCATTTGGTTCGTAATGAGTAAAATCTGAAGAACCGATTATGATGGTGTTTTTAATTTTTGAAATCATTGCTATTGATTCACCAATTTCGATTGCAGTGCGATAGCTCTGGTCAATTAAGATTATCGGTAAAATCTTGAATTTGTACGAAAATACTTCTTGAAGCATTGGTAGCTGTACTTCTAAACAATGATCTCTTGTATGAGAAAATGGATCAAACTCTATTATCTTTGAAATCTTGTTAATCTCAATTGCAGAGTCTGTATCTACTTCAATATCACCAATAGGTGTTCTCCATATTCCTTCCTTCATTGTTGCAACATCTCTCCCTATTCCCCAATGATTTGGTCCTATGATTATAACAAGTTCCGGTTTCTGTGATGAAATTGTATAGTATGAATTTGCGGCTATAGGGCCAGAGTATTCATATCCGGCATGGGGGCATATGGCGCCAATGATTTTTTTATCATCTGTAGCAGGAGGCAATATCCCTGGACCATATTTGTGTAAAAAACAATTTTTTATGCTTGATTTTAACTCTTGATTTGTTTTTGGATAGAACATCCCAGCAACAGCTGGTGTCCTCACCTGCATTGTGTTATTGCCTCTGTGATCTCATTCTTGAAGGAGGCATCCTTTCGGTTTCTTCCTCTAACTCTTCTTCTGTTATCTTCGTCTCAAAGTCATCTATTTGGTATTTCATAGATTCCGCATTTTTCAACTTGCCTTTTTGTATTAGTATCTCTCTTGCTAAAAGCCAATAAACAGCAGCAAGGGATTTTCTTCCTCTATTGTTTGCTGGTATTACTAAATCAATCTTTGATGTAACATTATCTGTGTTGGAAATTCCTATTACTGGAATTCCTGCATTGGTAGCTTCTACAACAGCTTGTTCGTCTACTTGGGGATCTGATACAAAAACTAGTTCTGGTTCTCTGTAGTAAGGTAATGATGGATTTGTTAGAGTTCCTGGCATGAATCTTCCAAGCATAGGGGTTGCACCGGTAACCTCACAGAATTTCTCAACAGGGGTACTAGCATATTCTCTGCCAGAACAAACCAAGATTTTTGTAATGTCTGCTCTGTTGATGAATTTAGCAGCTGTTTGAATTCTGGATAATGTTTTTTTGCTATCGATAATGTAAAGTCCTTCATTTGTTGCCTTGGTGACAAACGGAGTCATGAATTTTGTTTTTACTTGTGTGCCTACCCTTATTCCTGTGGAAAGTACGTACTTTTCCATATGTTCAACATCTTCTTGTTTGCTCATTCTGTGTTTCTAAATCTCGGCCATTCCACGTATTAAATCATACTCTGAGAGTCGTATCAGTTCATTAAGTTTGGCCATTCTTTCACCGCCTAATATGCCCACCTTGAGCATCTTGGATTTGGTAGCAAGTCCAATATGTGATATGTGAGAGTCTGTTGATTCGCCAGATCGATGTGACGTGATTAGTTTCACATTGTTATTGTTTGCCTCTTTAGCAAATTCAAGTGCATCATAAAGACTTCCTGCCTGATTTACTTTCAATATTGCTCCACTACAAGCTTTGATTTTGACTGCTTTTTTGAGAATTTTTGTATTTGTTACCAAGAGGTCATCACCAGTTATGAGAACATGAGGGAATTTTTTAGTCAAAATTGCCATGTCTTCAAATGCTTCTTCATGAACTGCATCTTCGGCATAGACAAGTTTGTATTTCTTTATTATTTCTGCTGCAAATTCAATCTGTTTTTCTGGGGTATTTTCAAAACCTGCTCTATTGTATATGTATTTTTTTTTCTTTTCATCCCATTGTGTGGATGAAGCAAAATCTACTCCCAACGAAACTTCTTTACCTACTGTAAAACCAAGTTGCTCACAAGCTTTTGCAGATATTTCCAGAGCTTCGTCGTTTTTTAATTTTGGAGCCCATCCACCCTCATCTCCTCTTCCATTTGTGAAACTTGGATCCTTTTTTGCCAAAATTTTTCCTACTTCCTTGTGTACCATTAAATTGACTTTTATTGCATCGTGAATAGTTTTAGAACCTGTGGCACAGACTAGAATTTCTTGAATGTCTGGTGTGCCTGGGCCAGCATGTGCTCCGCCTCCCAAAATATTTCCAAGCGGAAATGGATATCTAAAAATTGAATCTTTTGATAGTAATTTGAACATGGGAATGTGTAACGATTTTGAAGCAGATTCAATTGATGCAATAGTTAATGCAAATGCAAGTGAACCTCCAACTTTTGAATAATTTGGAGATGCATCAATTTCTCTTAAGGTTGCATGAATTGTTTTTAGATTGGATGGATCAAGACCTACAAATTTCTTTACATTCTTTTTTAATATCTCTAAACTTTTTTCTGGTTTATTTTGTGGAAAGCTCTGAGCTTCATGTTTTCCCACGCTTGCGCCTGATGGAGCACAAACTCGTCCTACATGTTCGTTATCTGATGTTACATCAATTTCTATAGTTTGGCTTCCTCTACTGTTGTAAAGTATCCTGCCTTTAATTGATGTAATCTTTGGCATTCTATTCTAGTTCAGATCTTACTTCTTGTTCTCTTCTTCTAATGGCCTCATAAAACGGAATAACTTGATGAATTGTTTCTACAGATGTCAATATCATTGATCTACAACAATATCTCTTAAAACCAAAAGAGTCTAAAACTTTTCCAGGATCTTCTCCGCCCTTGACGCGATTTTGATATTCCTTAAATTTATCCGCAATCAAATTTCCACAAGTAAAACATCTGACAGGAATCAGCACAGTCACAAAAAGTAATCAAGGCTTATAAAAACCATACATGGGTAAAACCAATTGCGGGAGTCGCCCAGCCTGGTCAAAGGCGCTAGCTTGAGGGGCTAGTATCTTAGGATTTCGAGGGTTCAAATCCCTTCTCCCGCATTAATAATTTCATGAGCATGTCAAAAAATTTGCATGTTTGTTGGGTAAATCTTCAATGACATCATGTGAATCCTTTTTCTATCTTACTATTGGAACAATCTGATGGTATGGCATTAATTTTATTGTACATGATTGGAATCTATGCTAACATCAATTTTTTCATTAATTCTTACACATCTTCAGACTTTGTCTAATGTTTGGTACGTATAGTGTGAATGCACATTTTGGTAAAGCCCTTATTTGACATAAAATCTTGTATTGTTATGGAAATTACTGTAAAACAAATGATGCAAATTGAAGAGAATGGACATCAAATGGGTTTTTTTAGAAAACTGATGATGGAAAATGCCGGTGCCGCCACTGCTAGACATATTGTAGAACACTATTCTGATTTACCGTCAAAAAAGATAATAATTTTTGCTGGACTGGGAAATAATGGAGGGGACGCATTTGTTGTGGCCAGACATTTGGCTGCATTTGGTTGTATGCCTACTGTCATACTTTTAGGACATCCTGATAAAATAAAAACAGAAGAAGCTAGATCTAACTGGAAAATTCTAGAAAAAATGAATTCTGTAAATCTCATACTTGCGTCTGCAATTGATGAAATTGCTAATGATGTGGATGTAATAGTGGATGGGATATTGGGAACTGGAATATCTGGAAAAATTAGAGAGCCCTATTCCTCAGCCATAGATTTGATAAATCAATCAAATGCTTTCAAATTTGCTGTTGATGTACCATCAGGCCTTGATCCTGATACAGGAATAGTAAATGACAAATGTGTAAAAACCAATATTACTATAACTTTTCACAAGATGAAAATTGGAATGCCTAAAAACCAAAATATGTGCGGTAAAATAACAGTTGAAAAGATAGGAATTCCACCTGAAGCAGAGATTGGAGTGTTGGCATGAAAGTACATCAACTTCAAGTGGGAAATATGCAAAACTTTACCTATGTTCTTGAGGATGAAGAGACCCAAGAATCTGTTATCATTGATCCTTCGTGGGATCTAGAATTGGTAATTGAAATAATTGAGAAAAATAATCTAAAAGTCAAATATATCATTAACACACATCATCATTTTGATCATACTATAGGTAACGATGCAATGGTAAAACATACAAAATCCAAAATCTTACAGCATGAATCTTCTACTCTAAAAAATGACGTACGACTATCTGATGGTGACAAAATAATATTTGGCAAGTCTGAACTCACTGTATTACACACTCCTGGGCACTCAAAAGACAGTATTTGTCTAGTTGGTGATGGGAAGATCTTTTCAGGCGATGCACTTTTTGTAGGAAATTGTGGCAGAACAGATCTACCAGGGGGTAGTGCAAAGGAACTTTATCATAGTCTATTTGACATTATCTACAAACTTGAAGGTAACCTCGTGTTATATCCGGGACACAATTATGGGAGCTCTCCAAATTCAACCATAGATAAAGAAAAAAAGACAAATTTTGTATTACAACCCAGAACAGAATCTGAGTTTCTAAGTTTCATGGGCAGTGATTAACCAGTGCAAGACATTGAAATACTTGGAAATGAACAAAAAGGTCTAGAATTTATAAAACAAACTGAACAAAAAAAATTTATTTTTTCTCTGGTAATATCTTATACTGAAACATCTGAAATCCCTGGAATAACTATGGCTGGAGAGCATCCTGATCTGATAAAATTTACAGGACCTGCTGACGCTGAATTTATTCACTATGGATATTGTCGTAGCATCCCTGTAATTCCAATGACCCCTGATGGGAAACCGACTCCTGCATTGTTAACAAAGACTGCACTGGAGGCAGCAAGCATTCCAAGTGTTGTTGTAAACGCTGGTAGCAAAGTGTCACCAAAACTTCCCTTTATCGATATGAACTTGGATTATGGAAAAAACATTGGAAAAGAACCGGCCCTTAGTCTTGATGATGTTGGCAAGGCCGTTGAATATGGTAGAATAATTGGAAGATTTCTTGGAGCTTCAACTGATTGTGTTATAGTTGGCGAAAGTATTCCAGGAGGTACTACTACAGCTCTTGGAGTGCTTGAAGGATTTGGAATTACAGGATCTGTTAGCAGTAGTATGCCTCAAAACCCTATAGGGCTCAAAATTCAAACGGTGAAAGATGCATTGAAAAGACTTCAATCAAAAGATCCATTTGAAATTATATCCCAATTGGGTGATCCGATGATTCCTACAGTTGCTGGTATTCTTAGTACTGCCTCTGAAATTTCTAGAGTTTTATTAGCTGGCGGAACACAGATGGCAGCTGTACTTGCTTTTGCAAAAAGTATTGGGTTTGAAGGAAAAAACACTGCTATTGGAACTACCTCTTATGTATCTGAAGATACATCTGCAAATCTAACTGACATCATGTCACAGATAATGGATGTACCTATACTAGTTGCCAAACTCAAACTTGCAGAATCAAAAATCTCTGGGTTGAGCTCATACGCTGAAGGATTTGTAAAGGAAGGCGCAGGTGCAGGTGGTGCATCTATTGGTTGTATGCTAAAAACCGGAATTGATGCAAAAGGTCTTCTCACTTTGACTGAAAAAGAATATTCAAAAATTATTTGACTGTAACTGATTTTGCCAAATTTCTTGGATAGTCTGGATCAAAGTCTTTGTCTATTGCTGCATAATATGCAAGAAGTTGTATTGGTACTATTTCTACAAGTGGATATAGTGATTCATTGATGCTAGGTATGTCTATCCAGTAATCATATACGTCACTTGGTTTATCTGAAATTCCTATTATCTTGGCTCCTCTTGCTTTTATTTCTCTAGCTGATGTTAGTGTATCATTATAGGTAGAATCATTGGGATTTATGATTAAAACATATGAATTAGAATCCATTAATGCCAAGGGGCCGTGTTTTAACTCTCCTCCTGGAAGTCCCTCTGCATGTATGTATGTAAGCTCCTTTAACTTCAATGATCCCTCTGAAGCAATTGGATAATGTATGCCTCTTCCTAATACGTAAATGTCTGAAACGTTAGTCAATCTCTTTGCAACATCTTTGATTTTGGAATCATTGGAGAGTATTTTCTTGATTGCTTCTGATACCTTTGTAAGATCTAGTTCTAAACAACCATCGCATATTTTATCAATTATCTTGTATAATACAACAAGTTGTGATGTAAAACTTTTAGTTGCGGCAACTCCTATTTCTGGACCACAGTTAAGTCCCATTGAGATGGATGATTGGTGAACTAATGATGATGTCATCATGTTTACGATTGATATGATTTTAGATCCTGTCTTTTTGGCAATGCCTACGGCCTCCAATACATCTGCACTTTCTCCGCTTTGCGATATTGCAATTAAGATTGATTTTTCTTCAAACATGTCTGGAGAAAATTGTGCTTCACTAGAAATCAATGGGTCAATCTTTATCTTTGCATATTTTGAAAAAAGAAATTTTGCAATTAATGCTGCATTGTAACTTGTTCCACTTCCTGTGATGTATACATTTCTTGCATGTTTTATTAAATCAGAAACTAGGTCAATCTCAAGTTTGGTATTATTTCCAGCACTTAATACCGTTGATGGTTGTTCTGAAATTTCTTTCAAAGTATAATGTGCGTATTGACCCTTGTATACATCCGCAAATTCTTTTGATACTTTGGTTATCTGATGATGTACTGGATTTGCGTCAAAATCAAAGATCTTCAATCCTTCTTTGTCAATGATTACAAACTCTTTGTTGTCTGGGTAAATCACTTCATCGGTATATTCTACAAATCCCAATACATCACTTGAAATAAAAAATCCTTCTTTTCCTACTCCTATTATCAATGGTTCATGTAATCTAGCTGCAGATAACGTACCATCTTGAAAGACTGCAACAAAAGCATAATTTCCTTTTAATGCTGCCACCGTGTCTACAACAGATTTCTTAATTTCTTTAGTTTTGTCGTAATTATATTGAAGAAGATTTGCAATTACTTCGCTATCTGTTTGACTTTTGAAAGTATAACCATGTTCTTGAAGTTCTTTTTTTAATTCTTCGTGATTCTCAATTATTCCATTGTGTACAATAGCTATCTCTCCGGAACTTGATGAATGTGGATGAGCATTTGTGTCAGTTACCATTCCATGAGTGGCCCATCTCGTATGTCCTATGCCTGTAGTTCCAGAAAGCTCGTCTAGTTTTACTGCTTTATTTACTTCTAAAACTTTACCAACTCCCTTTCTGACGCTGATTTGATGCTCTGCAAAAGTTGCTACTCCTACACTGTCATACCCACGGTATTCCATTCTTTTCAATCCCTTGACTATTATTGGTGCTGCAGAACTGATGCCTAGATATCCTATAATTGAACACATGATGATATCGTATACATATTCTTGATAAATAATGATTGCGTGCGTTTTACTCAGTTGGTTGTTCTGTTTTTACTTCTTGAACCGATTGCTGTTTTGCCTTGTTAAGATCTAATTCTGGTGATAAACAAATCTGATTTTCTTCTTCAACTTTTACTGTGTATGAAGGAACTGTAACTACTCTCTCTCCTATCATTACATGACCGTGTACTACTATCTGTCTTGCAAGATATGGACTCTTTATTGATTCTTTTTTCTGGATAATTGTCTGTAGTCGTCTGGATAAAAAGTCGGTTACTTTTAGATTAAGTACATCATCCAACGTTGAATTTTCTTTAACCAATCCAACTCTGGCAAGTGATTTCATCAATATTGGTTCCTTTGTACTTCTAACATCCTGAGTTAACGCTAAGAGTGATCTTGCTTGATTTCTTATTCTTGAAAGTTCTGTATGTGCTTTCCATAACTCTCTCTTGTTTTTGAGTCCGAACGTACCTAAAACATGTAGCTCTTCATTTAGTAAATCATAATTGAGAGGACGTTTTGGTTTTCTCCACATTTTGCGTGAATTTTTTGGATGATCTCCCATCTGTTACACCTACTTTTTCTTTTCCGCTGCAGCAGGTTTTGCTGCGGGAGCTGCACCAGCTTTTGGAGCTGCTGCGGGAGCTGCACCAGCTTTTGGAGCTGCTGCGGGAGCTGCACCAGCTTTTGGAGCTGCTGCGGGAGCTGCACCCTCAGCTGGAGCACCAGGTGAGCCAGCTGGTAAAACTTTACCACCTTTCTTAACTCCTACTGCACCACCCTTTCTACCTGTAGTGCGTGTACTTTGTCCGCGAACTTTTAATCCATATGTGTGACGAAATCCTCTCCAACTGTTCATACCTTTTTCTCGTTCAATATCGTTTCTTACATTAAAGTCAATATCTGAAGTAATAAGATGAAAGTCATTTCCTGTATCCATATCCTTTCGTCTATTTAGGAACCATGCGGGTATGTTGACAGATGTTGGATCTCTCATGGCTTTTTCTATTTCTTCTACTTGTGATTCTGTAAGAAAACCAACATTACTATTGGGATTAATCTTTAATACTTCTAAAAGTGATTTCGCAAAATTATATCCGATTCCTTTTACTTGACCTACTCCAATAATGGTCTTTTTAGCACCTGGAATATCCTTACCAGCAATTCTAACTATGTGTCTAAATTCTTGTGAAGACAAGTATAAAAAATCCTCAGTATCCCCGATAAAAACCATGCTAAAATAAGGCTGTGAGTAAACCATGAAACTTGATTAAAAATCTTGAAAAACATTTGAAAGGAAGAGCATGTTGCATAAATCCGGAAAAATCGATCGGATTTTGATAAGTGATTTTATATCTAACAGGAAAAAAATATTACATTCTAGGAATGGTTAATGGGCATGGGTGAAAGTTATGATAAACAAAAAATGATGGAAACTCTAGTAGATCCTGATGTATCATCCATTCTTGCAGAGCTTGAGGGGGGGGAGAAAGACGCTGCATATTTAACAGCTAAACTGCAACTCTCTTTAGATCAGATCAAAAATATTCTTTCGTATGTAGTAGAACACCAGTTTGTTGTGATATATCAAAATGACGATAAAGCAATTTTCAAAGTAGATCTTAACAAATTAAATAAAATTATGGAAAATGATGATAATTTTAAAAATGTAGTTGATGGCTTAACTGAACTAGATCAATTTCTAAATTAAGATCTTGCACGATTTCTAATAAGATACATCATGCCAACTGCAAGTCCGCTAAGGCCTATGAGAAGTGCAATGAATCCTGAAATATCTGCTAATTCTATATTTTGTGGATAATATCCAATAATTCCAAGAACCTGTATCTCACTTTGTCCGTGATTTTCTATCTGTAATGTATAATTTCCTGATGAGGAAATCTTGAATGTATCTTGAATCGGGCTTTTTATTATAGAGTTTGTTATTATTGGCGTGCCCGTAGGATCAGTTACTATTGCTTTGATATTATCATCATTTTTGAAATCTGTTATTTGAATAGAGTATACTCCTTTCTGATTGTTATCTGGATTCATTTCTTTTGTAACAATCATTTGTGCTCCAATACCTAGAGTGTTTTGTTGATTCGAAAGATTTTCTGAAGTTATCTGTGATTGATATGCTGTTATTGCAATACCGGCCAATACTAATATTCCACTTGCTATCAGAATTGGTTTAGGCTTGATCACATCAACTTTTGATCTCTTACCCTAGTTAAAACCTAATGTACAAATTACATACTATAAAATTTAGTATGAATTATTCGATAACGTTATCTTGTACGTCTTCTCATATTAGAAAGTTGCATAAAATTCTGGTAATTCTTCTAGTTTTTTCAATGATTGTTCCGCCATTATCCTCCGCCAATGTAAATGCCTATTCTGATCATCCTAATCTTTTTGTCTCTTCAGAAAATAGTGTTTTTGATAATCATATTTCTGGACCTATGGTAACAGAAGTTATTGTACAAGAAGATAATACTCAGCTAGATCAAACAATAGGTCCTCCAAATGTTTCAATAAACGGAAGAAATCTTCTGATGGCACAAGGCTCAGATGGTAATTGGTATGCATTTTTTGCTAATACTGATAGCGCAAAACAAGCTGATCAAGCAGCATCATCTGGTTCTCCTGGACAAAGTATTGATTTCGGAGTTTTTTGTTCAAGCTCTACTCCTTCTTCTGTTTTGGGAGTGGATGTGTCGCAGACTGATGGAGTTGCAATTCCAGATTCTGCAGGATTATCTGGTACTACTCAAGGAACCGCAGGTTTTAATTCATGTGGCGGTACTCCTACAACACCGTCCAGTCAAAATAATGTTATACGAAGTCCGCCATCCCTGAATTCTAATCCACAAGTTCCGTCGGGTCAAATAGGGATAAATCAAAATGTGTGGCCTATGATTCAACTCTTTACACTTAGTGGCAATGTGCATATAGAATATGATAAATCTACAGGTACACAAAGTGTTGATCTTGATTATTCTGATATTCCAAATATTTCATTAAGTCTTGATAGAACTGAATATCCATCTGGCTCTGATGTCTTTGCAACCATTAATGATGTTGAATTAAGTATAGATCCTACATCTCAAGATTCGTGGACTTTTAATGTTGGTTCTACTCCTGCAACATTTTATCAAGCCTTTGCAGAATCAGGTCGCAGCGCAACTGGTTCTGGTATTGTAAATCTAATACCGTATTTGAGTAATCTTGGTTTCAAAGATAATGGAAAATTAAGTATGGATACATCGGATGTTGTTAACCTGAAAACTAATTCTGTTCAGACAAGTCTATCTCTTAATGGCGGGTATAACAAGTTAGTAACTTTTGTAGAAACTGGACCTCATACTGGAATTTTCCAAAGTTCTTTTGCTGGCGTGTCAACCATAGGAGTGTTATCAAATGCTCCTAGATCTCATTCTGGTTCAATTACTTATAATCTTCAGAGTGTTTCTATTGTTTCAGGTACTACTACTGCTAGTCTTAATATTGGTAATGGTCAGAGTCAATTTGGTCCTGGTCAACAAGAAACAATCACTCTTGTGGATAATGATCAAAACATAAACTCCAATATGATTGATCAACTAAATGTTTTTAGGACTTCTGCAAAAATACCTACTTTGAAGATTGGAAATCCATTAACATTAAGTAGTTCTTCTAATGTGAAATTCTATAACAGTTCAAACTCGATCAGTGTACCATCTACTATGTTTGATGCAAACTCATTGCGATTGATAATTGATACCCGATCTCAATCAATGCCAAATTTTCAGAAAATTACACTAAATCTTGGTATTTCTGCTCAATCTCTCAAGAGCTTACTTATCGATACTAGTCAATCAAATTCAAAAGGAACAAACTGGGTTAATTATGATCTCAGATCCTTTCAGCAACAACTTGGTATAACATCCTTTTCTAGTACCAGCATGACTCTATATTTTGGATCTGTTGGTTCTTCACCAGTAACAATTGTAACTCCTGGGGAAATTGTGTCTGGTAACGGTCTACTTCAGATAAGTGATAGCGCTGTAGCTTCAATAAACACAATGTCATCCAATCTACCTGTATTCTTAGAGATTAACTTTAACACTCCGGGAAATATCTCAAATCCCAGTGATACTCAACCAATCGTGTTTGATCTTTTTTCTTTTGGGATGAATAATAATCAACAAGTAAACAATGCTATCTATCGAGCAGAACTGCAAGAAACATCTGCTAATTCTGGTATATTTTCAGGAACTATTCAATATGCTGTAATAAATCAACTAAACCAATTTGATCCAAATCTGATCAAAGGCCTTCAAACTTTTGGTAGTAATATTAAATTTCTTGTAAACACCGAACTCACAGATGTTAACGCAATCCATTTTTCTATTTTAGGTATACAAAGTGGAACATCAACAACAGTTACTTCACAACAAAGCCTTCCAACACATACTGGTATAGTAACACTTGATTCTCAAAATTATAGAATTGGCTCAGATGTTACAATAACAGTTACTGATCCTGATTTGGTTACTGATGCTAATACTATAGTAAGTTACCCAAGTGTGAATGATCCAGGCTCTGCCGCAGATGATACTGTTGGAGATAATAATGGAAATATACTCTTGGAAGTTTGGATTAAAGGATTTAGATTTCAGCATTGTACCGTAAACGGAGTGACATATGGAGGTCTTGCTGCTACTGGTTTTACATTGACAGAAACTGGACCAGGTACTGGTGTTTTCCAAGGGATCTTTAAAATGCCTTCTTGGATATGCAGTGAAGATGGAACAACTCTGATATCTCCTGTGGGAGGTAATGTCCAAGCTTGGTATCATGATTTTCGAGATCAATATGGTAGATCTGTGATAATTGGTTCTACCGTGGCAGCTTCTACTCAAACTCAACCTACAACAAGCACAAATCAATATGCATCTCCAATCACAATTCCAATGATTTCAATATCTACACAAATCAGTGATCAATCTGGAAGACCGCTACTACAAAGTTCACATGTTGGACAAACAATAAACTTCAAAAGCATGCTCTCAAATATACATCAAAATTCTCAGGAAATCTCATACATTGTTCAAGTAAAAGATAGTGATAACAAAGTGGTTTTTCTAAAATGGTCTGAGAGTAATTTGGTGAATTTGTCTACTACAAATGAAGAAATCAGTTGGATACCGACACTACCAGGTATCTATTCTGCCGAAGTCTATGTATGGAATGGGATGGGTTCCCTAGTACCACTTGTTGATCAAAGTCAATACAAAGTTCAAGTTCTACCATGATTGAATTTTTGAACTAAAAATTGTATTTGCTTTTGTATGGTGATACTGCGCGTAACTCTTGAACAACCTTTTTTAACGTGTCTACGGTTTCATCTATTTCTTGTTCTGTATTTGTTATTCCTACTGTAAGGCGTAATGATCCTGTAACCTGTTCATGTGAAAAGCCCATTGCTTTTAAAACATGAGATGCTTTCTGTATCTTGACAGAACATGCTGAACCAGTAGATGCAGATATTTTATGTTCATCCAATTTTATTATTAGATCTTCTCCGTTTACACCAAGAAAAGTAAAATGAGTGTTATTGGGAGTTCGCAAGTCTGGATGTCCGTTAAGAGTTGTAGCGGGTATCTCGTTTAGTATTCTAGTAGTTAATTTTGTAGTTAGTTTTTTAAGATGAATTGAATTTTCATTCATGTTGTTTTTTGAAAGCGTACATGCTGTTCCAAATCCCACTATACTTGCAACATTTTCTGTACCAGATCGAAGTCCATTTTCTTGACCACCGCCTAATATTAAAGGCGACATCTTTACACCCTTTTTGATGTATAATGCTCCTACGCCTTTTGGACCGTTTATCTTATGAGATGATATTGAAAGCAAATCAATTCCAAGTTCTTTGACATCTATAGGAATTTTTCCTATTGCTTGAACTGCATCTGTGTGAAAAATGACATTCTTTTCTCTCGCAATTTGAGATATTTTCTCTATAGGCTGCATTGTTCCAACTTCATTATTTGCATACATTATTGTGATCAGACATGTGTCACTCGAAATTTCTTTTTTGAGATCTTCAGGATCTATAAAACCATGTTTATCCACTGGAAGAAAAGATATTGTATATCCTTCTTTTTCAAGACGTTTACATGGTTCTAGTATTGCATCATGTTCAACAGATGATGTTATGATGTGTTTTCCTTTACTTTGTGTTGCTATGCCATAGATTGCTGTATTGTTTGATTCTGTTCCTCCTGAAGTTAAAAGTATTTCATTACTATGTGCATTGATGAGTGCAGCAATTTGCTTCCTTGCATTTTGAATGGCCATGTTTGCAATTCTACCATGTCTATGTATGGAAGAAGGGTTCCCATATTGTTCTCTGAAATAAGGAATCATTTCTTCTATAACTTTTTCATGAACAGGTGTCGATGCAGCGTTATCTAGATAAATCAATCTGTTATCACATTGAGTTTGCCTGGTCTATAGCCGTTAGGATCAATCAAGATGTTCTCAAATCCCAACTCATTCATATATTTCTCCAGTATCAACATTTTTTCTTCGTCATCTAAGAAGACTAGCTCATTTTTATCCACCTCTATGCTTGCCCTGTTTCCAAAATCTCTAACTCTCACCTGTCTTACTCCAAAAAGATGTTTTATGATAACCTCGCTCTTCTCTATTCTTTCAAGCTTTTCAGCTGTAACGGTACTACCCCATGGTATACGTGATGCTAGACAAGAATTGGATGGCTTGTCGTGAATGGAAATATTGTTCTCTTTTGCAACATATCTAACATCAGATTTTGTGAATCCGCTTTCTACGAGTGGACTTTGAACACCATTTTTTTTGAGTGCTATTATTCCTGGTCTATATTCTATTAGATCATCTAAATTGGTACCATCAACAATTAAGTTGATTTTTTCTTTTTTTGATAGTGCAACAAGATGTTCTGCTAATTCGGTCCTACAATGAAAGCACCTGTTTTTGTCATTTCTTACAAAATTTGGATTGTCTAATTCACTATATTCTATAATTATATGTCTAATTCCAATTTCTTGACAAACTTTTTTTGCAGAATCTAATTCTTCTTGAGATAGTGTCTTGTAATCTGCTGTCACCGCAACAGCTTGTTTGCCTAGTGCCATCTGAGCAGCATATGCTACTAGGGCACTATCTACTCCTCCAGAAAGGGCTACCAAAACTTTTTCTTTTCCATGAAACCAAGATACTAGATCTTTAATCTGTTTCATCTCATGTTTAACCTCAATTTGACTTCATTTGATATTAATTCTGATGTTTCTTTGAATGATAGTGCTAGAGAATCTGAAATTGTCTTGATATCATCTGATTCAACCTTAAAGTGTTTTATTGTTTCATTATGTTTTACAATTTTACATCTTACCGTAAAATTATTTCCTTGTATAGTGATGGGTACTGAAACAACTATTCTCGGAACCACATAGCGACTAGATGATCGTATTCGTACACCTAAAGTACCGGTTTCTGCAATGAGCGTACTAATCAAGGTGTTTGTAGTGGTTGAATCACATATGACAGAAACTAGATTTGTTGGCCTTCCTTTCTTTGTTATGCCACCTGTTACCGTAACATCTTTTGCACCGTTTGCAATTAACTTGTCAATCATATGTCCTATTGTCTCACCGGATATGTCATCAAGGTTTGTTTCAAGAATTTGTATGGTATTCAATTGAAACTCTTCTGTTGATTCCCCTCGAACAATTTTCAAGACATTAGGAAATCCATCAAAGTTCTTACTTCCAGCACCATATCCTATTGATTTTATCTTCATTGTTGGATAAAATTCTGAACATTTGTCTGCCAAGTTTACAAGCAGACTTGCACCAGTAGGAGTGGTAAGTTCTTCTTTTATACTGCCTCCACAAATTGCTATGTCTGAACCACGAAATATCTCTAGTATTGCACTTGCAGGATTAGACACAGTACCGTGTGAAAATGTTAGAGTCCCACCACCTATTGCCACTGGGGTTGCAATAATCTCGTCTGAAAATAATTTTAAGTCGTCTAATGCAATGGCAGAACCGATTATGTCTATAGCTGTGTCAATACTTGATGCTTCATGAAAGTGTACTGATTCAAGAGGTTCTCCATGTATGTTTGACTCTGCATAAAGTAATGATCTAATGCTTTCTTTTGCAAAAACTTTGGCTTTTTCAGATAGTCCTATCTTGTCTGATGTAGATAATATGCAGTCCTGAATCTCAATTCCTTTTCTTTCGTGATACTTCTCACTTGTCTCTAACATGAGATATGTAGCTTCTGTTCCATGTTTGACTGTTTTTTCAAAATCTATTTTTACAATCTTAGAACCTTTGAGATATTCTTCAATAAAATATACTCCATCTATAACCTTGGATTTCTTTGCACCTATGCTGACTAGTGAAGAAAGTAACATGTCGCCTGAAATTCCAGCCACTTGTGCATCAATTACAAGTACCATTATTTTCTAAGCATACTGAAATGCATATAAATTGTAATTTGATTGATAATTTTGGTTACTAGGTAATTGTCAAGTAGATTGATAAAAAACAGTCAAGTTTAATTAGAGATTAAAGTGAGGGCCTTTTATGATTACAATTATCGGCTCAGGAAAAGTTGGTGGAGCAGCAGCATTATTCACAGCTCTTCGAAAAGTAACAGATGAGATATTATTATTAGATGTAGTTCAGGGCCTTCCACAAGGAGAGGCTATGGACATAAATCATATGTTGGCAGAAAAAGGAATTGATGTAAACGTTAGAGGATCAAATGATTATTCTGAAATGAAAGGATCTGATATTGTAGTTGTTGTTGCAGGTTCTGGTAGAAAACCTGGGATGACAAGAATGGATCTCTTGAAAATAAATGCGTCAATAGTAAAAGGTGTTGTAGAAAATATTCAGAAACATGCTAAAGATGCAATGATAATTCCAGTTACAAATCCATTGGACCCTATGGCATATCTTGCATACAAAGTTTCGGGATTTCAAAAAAACCGAGTGTTTGGAATGGGAGGCATGCTTGATTTATCACGTTTTACACAATTTATTCATGAAGCTACTGGTTACTCTAGAAATTCCATACGTGGTCTTGTGATAGGAGAACATGGTGAAAATATGTTACCACTTCCAAGATTTTCAACTGTTTCTGGAATACCATTGACTTCAATTGTACCAAAAGAGAAAATTGAGGAAATTGTACAAGGAACAAGACAAGTTGCAGCAAAAGTAATAGAACTAAAAGGTGCAACAGTTCATGCACCTGGTAATGCAATATCTACTATAATAGAGGCTGTATTGAACAACACAAAACAAGTTATTCCTGTAGCAACATATCTGGATGGAGAATACGGTTATTCTGATGTATCTATTGGTGTTCCAGCAGTTATTGGCAAAAATGGTGTTGAAAAAATAATAGAATTGGATTTGGATTCAAATGAAAAAGAGTGGTTCAAAAAGGGAGTAGATAGTGTCAAAAATGCCATCTCTAATCTCTAAAACTAATTAAATTTTTAACTACGCGCTAATTATCAAAGTGGTATTGGATCTTACGGAAATATTAAAATCACTTGATCTTGGAAAAATAAGTGTACCTCAAGCTAAGAAATTACTTTCTCTTTATTCTGTTGAGAAAATTGAAGATTTTGCCAAGATGGATATGGGTAGAAAACTACGACGTGGAATACCTGAAGTCGTATTTGCAGAAAAAAAAGAACTTGCAGATATTAAGAAAATAATTCTCACAACCACCTCTAAAACAGATTCTGTCCTTGTCTCTAGGATAAACAAAGATCATTACAAGAAAATATTGATCTTTTCTCAAAAAAATAAGTTAAAAATACACACGGGCAAAAACACTACAACCATACTCTTCTCTACGAAATTACATTTTACAGGGGGAAAAGTAGGTATACTGACAGCAGGAACTTCGGATATTGGAGTAGCTGAAGAAGCAAGACTGATGTGTGAATCTATGGGGTGTCAATGTATTTGTAGTTATGATATAGGTATAGCTGGAATTCATAGGCTTTTTCCAGTAATCAAGAAAGTAATATGTGAAGAAGTGGATGTAATCATAGTGGTTGCTGGGATGGAAGGTGCGCTTGCATCAGTAGTCTCATCCTTGGTTGACATACCTGTGATTGGAGTCCCTTCATCTGTTGGATATGGTTATGGGGCAAAGGGAATTGCAGCATTGGCATCTATGTTGCAAAGTTGTACTCTTGGACTATCTGTTGTTAATATTGATAATGGGATAGGCGCAGGAGCATTTGCAGCTAATATTGCAAATAGAAGTGTACAAAAGAAAATCAGGTCTTAATAATTCCAAGACTTCCTAATTCTGAGCCTATTCCGTATCCTATGAGAGCAATCCCTGTTCCAAGTCCTGCCATTTCTAGTCCTCCTCGTAACATACTGATATTTGCAATCTTTGACTTTATCGCTCCAATTATAAAAGATGCAGAAAGACTAACTCCAATTGCTACAAAAAGTGGAACATGTCCACTCAAAAAGAAATATGGGATGATTGGTAGAATTCCGCCTACTAGAAAAGCACCAAACATACGAAATGCGCTTTTTAGAGGACTTCCTACTATGTCTAAATTTAATTTGAGCTCTTCTGTGATCATTGTATCTAACCAAACTTTCTTATCCGATGTTATTTTTTTTACAATCTTTTCCAAGTCTTGACCTGTGAATCCCTTTGTCTTGTACACATCTTCTATTTCTCTTCTCTCTGCTTCTGGTACATTATCCATTTCCCATTTTTCACGTTTAATTTCTGAATCTAAAATCTGTCTTTGTGATTTCACAGCAAGATAATTTTGAACTGCCATTGCTTTTGCACCAGTAAACATGGCAACAATGGCTGCTAGTATGATTATATTGGAAGATACTTCTGCTCCTCCAACTCCAGCTACTAATCCTAATGATGTGTTTATGCCATCTCCGAATCCAAATACAAAATCTCTTATCGAGCTACTTTCTTTTTGGTGTGCTTCAACATGTCGTGGCTCTATTCCACTCATTGTGTATAGTATGTGATACCTGTTTATATGTCAAAAGTAAAAATTTTCAAAATTGTATAGTAAGGTAAACGATTTATATCATAGTAGAAAGAAGTCGAAGAAAGGAATGGCAGGAAGGAGAATTGTTCTAACTGCAGATCGTAGCCTTATGACTAACTATAGGGGTAATTTTCTGTATGGTTTCATAGCATGTGGTCCTTACGAAGTGGTGCCTGAATGGGTCTTTGATAAAGTATTTTGTCCTCCAGTTGAGACTGATCAAATAACTGGCGAAGCCAAGGTTGCTCAAGTTGGATTGCGTAGGGTAGAATCTGCTCTATTACAAGGTTACAAAAGAGATGATGTATTTATTGCAAATCCGGATTATCTTGAAAAATGTATTGGTCCTGATACAAAAGTAGTTGGAATAAATGTGATGGATCCGCTTGGTATGGCTCCTGTAACTACTACGATGTCTCCAGAAAAACTCTCTTACGTTGCAATGAAATTCAAGAGAATGTGTGCTAAAATAATTCAGCTAAAGAAGAAGTATAATTTCCATGTTGTAGTTGGTGGGAATGGAGCATGGGAGCTTGCAAAAACTGATAGAATGAAAATCCATGGAATTGATACTGTTGTTGTAGGAGAAGCGGATGAGTTAGCTTTAGATCTTTTTCATGATCTTGAAAAAGGCGATGCTCCTGAATTGATGCATTGTTTTGTTAAGAATATTCAAAATATTCCGATGATTCAAGGGCCTACTGTTAATTCTCTAATTGAAGCAATGCGAGGATGTGGAAGAGGATGTGATTTTTGTGATGTTAACAAAAGATCAAAAAAAGATTTGCCACTAGAACGATTACAACAAGAAGCACAAATGAATTTGAATTATGGTTTTGATTCTATTTGGTTACATTCTGATGAAATGCTTCTCTATGGGTGTGACAATAGAAACTTTCAACCAAATTATGATGCTATAATTGAATTGTGGAAAGGTCTCAAGTCTCTGGGCGCAAGATTTGTTGGAACGACTCACATGACATTCTCAGCTGTGTGTGCTGATCCTAAACTTTTACATGATATGTCTGAAGTAAATGGCATGAGCGATGAGAAATGGCTTGCCACAAATCTTGGAATTGAGACAGTGGCACCAAGAATGGTGAAGAAACATCTTGGTGTGAAAACAAAACCATTTTCAACAGATGAATGGGGTTGGGTTGTAAGAGAAGGTGCTAGGGTATTAAATGAAAATCATTGGTTCCCAGCAGCTACCATCATAATTGGTTGGCCTGATGAGACTCCTGATGAAACTCAATATACTATAGATTTGATTGAAGATTTCAAAAAAACAAGAATGAGAGGTCTTGTTGCACCATTATTGTATCAAGATTTTAATGAAAAAAATTCGATGCACTTTGGTAATCTCAATGAGGCTCAATTTACATTATTCTGGAAATCTTGGGAACATAATCTGAGAGTCATCAATGATATAATTCCTATAATTATTAGAAACAAGACATTTGGTCCTCCAATGAAACTTGTCATGTATGGTATGATAAAAGCCGGAACTTGGGCAATAATGCGTTATCTCCGAGGTTTGTCTAAAGACTTGTTCAATGGCAAGCTTCCAGAAGATATAATGGAAAAGTATGCAAGAAGCAGATCCGTAAGTGCTCCTTCTTATACTAGATAGATTTTTTCTCTAACAATCTAATTGCTGCATCTGCAATAGTGTTTGATTTTGGAGTCAAAACAACAAAATAGATCTTGTCTGATCTTTCTGCACTTTCTACATTCTTAAATTTTTTTAGATTCATATCGAACTCTAATAGCTTTCCATCAAGTTTTCCTTTTACATATATCATCAAATATGAATTTCCTGAAGCAGGTGTTAGAGGAATTATTGAAAAAATATAGCCTTTGTATGAGTTTATGGGTAAAATATTTTTCATTGGTGGGGCCATTGTAGACATGGCAATAAATATATCTTCAGGAGAATCAAATTCTTCAAATTCAAAATCCATAGTTATCTTTCTTTGGTCTTGTATAATAATCTATTATGGTTTGATGTGGTAATGATAGATTGTATGTCCTTTATCTTTAATTATGCTCTGAGCTGATAT
>JAGWHQ010000017.1 GCA_028866655.1 Nitrososphaerota archaeon | reverse complement strand
GTTCTGGTTTTAGCTCAACTTTAGGTTCTGGTTTTAGCTCAACTTTAGGTTCTGGTTTTAGCTCAACTTTAGGTTCTGGTTTTAGCTCAACTTTAGGTTCTGGTTTTAGCTCAACTTTAGGTTCTGGTTTTAGCTCAACTTTAGGTTCTGGTTTTAGCTCAACTTTAGGTTCTAGCACTCTTTTCTTGATACCTTCGACAACTTCTTCAGGACCAAAGAGAGTTTCTAAGAATACATCTTTATCAAAAGATTTCAGATCCTTGTATTCTTGTCCAACACCCAAGTAAAGAATTGGACTTGAAGTTACTTTAACTATGGATATTGCAGCTCCACCACGTGCATCTGCATCACTTTTTGTAAGTATCGCTCCATCAAATGTTGTATAATTATAAAATTCCCTTGCTTGGCTCACAGTATCATTTCCAGCCAATGAATCTCCAACAAATAATTTGAGATCAGGATTTACCACCTTGTTAATTTTAGATATTTGATCCATTAAATTTTTGCTAGTTTGCATTCGTCCTGCTGTATCAATTAGTATACAATCTATTTTGTGTGATTTTGCATAAAGAACTGCATCTCGTGCAACTGCAGCTGGATCAGATCCATAGTTTTGAGCAATAACTTTGATGTTGAGTCGTTTGCCATGTTCACTTATTTGCTCTATTGCACCAGCTCTGTAGGTATCGGCGGCTGCAATTACAACAGAGTACTTGTTTTCACGTAAAAGATTTGCAATTTTTGCTATTGTAGTAGTCTTTCCAGTGCCGTTGATTCCCATAAACGATATAATACAAGGTTCTCCTTTTTCCTTCTTTTTTTGAATATTAGAGAGAATGTCCACCTTGCCCGCTTTATCAAACATATCAGATATGCTTTTTCGCAGTTCTTGTTTTACAACTTCAGCAATAGCATCCTTGTTAACTGTAGAACCAACCAGTTGTTTTTTCAAGTCATCTTTTAGTGCATCAATAACTTCTGTTGCAACATCAGATTCCAATAGTGCAATTTCAAGTTCAAACAAAACTTCATCAACATCTTTTTCCTTTAGCTCTTTTTCTCCAAAACTTTTTGCAGCTATAGAAAATGCATTTCGTAATTTTTCAAACATGTTGTACTGCCTTACTGCGTTGGACTATGGTTAGATTGTATAAGTCTGTTCATTTCATGTTGTCCCTGTTCAAGTTTCATAGATACTTCATGTCGCTGTGATGACAATTGCTGCAACACCACATCTAGTTCCTTAATTCTAGATTCCATATAGTTTATTGCAGAATTCTTGTCTTGCTCTACAGAAGCTCCAGCACCTATATTTACAATCATTTTTTGTTCAGGATTGATCTTTGCTTTAACATATACTCCTAAACCGATTGGTACAAGCGTTTCACAATCAACATTACCTGTCATTCCCTTCATTGATTCTACCGCATTTACTGCTTCCTGTAAAAGTTTCATTACTGTTTCTTCACGTTGCACCAAATCACCGAGATAAGATTCTAGAGCCTGCATCTGTTGCAACAAAGATTGAGCCTGTTCTTCACTCATTTGCAAAAAATTCTCTTGTTGACTATAAATTCATTCTGAAAATATAGAATAAAACAAAAAGAAGAAAGGAATTATGCCTTTATCTTTGAGAGTCGTGAATCTATTTCGTCCCAGTTTACTACATTCCACCATGCGTTGACATAGTCTGCACGTCGATTTTGGTATTTCAGATAATAGGCGTGCTCCCAAACATCTAATCCCATCAATGGGACAAGATTCTTGGTACGTGGACTTGTCTGATTTGGCATTGTAGTAAATTCAACTTTCTTTGTCTGAGGATTGTAAGCTAACCAACCCCAGCCACTTCCCTGTATAGCAATTGTATTCTTGATGAATTGTTCTTTGAAACTGTCAAAGTTTCCAAACACCGAATTGATAGATTCTTCTAATCTACCTCCTGGCTTTCCGCCACCATTTGATTTCATACTATTCCAAAACAAGGCATGGTTCTCATAACCTCCGCCATGGAAATTCACTGCACCACGAACATTTTCTGGAACTTGATTCAAGTCTGAAAGTAACTTAGGTAGTTCCATATTTTGTAGTTCGGTACTCAAATTTGCCAATGCATTATTCAAGCCATCAGTATATGCTTGATGATGCTTTGTGTGATGAATTTCCATTGTCTTGGCATCAATGTGTGGTTCCAAGGAATCATACGAGTATGGTACTTTTGGAAGTTCATATTTTGCCATAAAAATCTCAAGTCTTTCTTGCAATTTATGGCTTTGGTTGCAAATGCATTTTATCTAGTCTTAATGCAGATACGATGTGATAGAGAAATTACTAATTTTTTCTCTTGTTTTTATTTTATGTACCATATGTTTTATTTCATATTCCTATGAAGAAAAACAAAATCTACTTCCAAAGAGTCTACAACTAGTTGGCACCCAAGTTCCACAACAACAAGGCTTGAATGGTCAAGGAGTTAAAATTGGAATAATAGATACAGGAATAGATTTTGATCATCCAGATTTATACGGTTATGGACCATCGGGAAGAGTTGTAGGCGGATATGATTATGTCAACACTGATGAAAAACCAATTGATGTCAATGGTCACGGTACAGAGATTTCAGGCATAATTGGTGCCAATGGAAATTTTTCAGGCATTGCTCCAAAATCCCAGTTATTTTCATACAAGGTTTCATCCACTGGTGAGGCAGTCTCATCAGAGTATATCATACAAGCCATTGCTCGCACCATAGAAGACAAGATGAATGTAATTAACATCAGCCTTGGAGTAAATAGAACTAATGATGAATTAGAAAGCGCAGTTGATGAGGCTGTAAAAAAAGGAATTACTGTAGTTGTAGCAGCTGGAAACAACGGGCCTGATGACAAGAGCATTGGGAGTCCAGGCAGAGATTTCAATGTGATAACAGTTGGAGCTTCATACAACAACATAACATCAAGTCTTGCATCCACTTTACAAGTTGGAAACAAGCAATACGATGCTCTGCCAATGCTTGGTGTAAGTGCTTTGAAAAATGCCATTGAAGGTAAAATGGTTTATGGAGGATATGGTAGAGTCAAAGATCTTCAAGGCATAAATGTCAAAGATTCCATATTGCTTGAACAACGAGGTAGCAATACAGCTGGCGAGAAGGTATTTTTTTCTGAAAAAGAGAAAAACGCTGCAGACATGGGTGCAAAAGGACTAGTGATATACAATAATCAAAGCGGAGTTTTTTTTGGTGAACTCGTAGGATCCAATTCAACTAAAGATTATCGTCCAACAATTCCTGTAATTTCAATATCAAAAAACGATGGTCTTGAATTAAAGTCAATGTTGGCAAATAATACCGTAGGCAGATTAAACATATTTTATCACCCAGACTTTGTAGCACCATTTAGCTCACGCGGACCAGTCTCCCCATTTTACATAAAACCAGATCTTGTTGCGCCAGGAGTTTATGTAAATACCACAACAATTGGAGGAGGATACAACTTGACTAGTGGTACAAGCATAGCAGCGCCACATGTTACAGGTGCAGTAGCAATATTGTTACAAAAATATCCAAATTTAGATCCATCATCAATAGTATCCATAATAGATACAACGACTGATCCCGTTACAGACGCTTATGGTAAGATATTTCCAATCAATGTTGCAGGTAGTGGAAGACTAAACATTACAAGAGCAAGTTCTGCAGATTTGATCATCTCACCTCATAGCCTGGTTTTCAATATATCATATGAAAATTCCAATGACACTAGTACATTACACCTGCATTCAATTAGTAATACTCTCATCCCAAAATTAAAAGTACAATTTTCATCTAGTGAACCAAGACTTGTGTTCAATTATACAACAAGCAACAATACGATAAATGTGCAAATTACAGACAAAACACAAAACATAGGCAATTACGAGGGATTCATAACAATTGATGATTCAAAAACTGTATACCGCATTCCAGTTCTAGTACATGTTACAAAGGGAACAATAAAGGAAACCCAGAATGGTTCACAGATTGACTTTACAGTGGACCACCCTGACAAGTGGTCGTATGCAAAGATTTCTTTAATGAAAGCAGGCTCACAAGATGTAAAAACAATTGGAATCACTCCACAAGATACAAAGGCCATCACCATTTACAGCACAGGAGAATATTGGATTCAAGCTGATATTAAAATTGGAAACAAGACTGATCATGCATATAAAATATTAACGATAAATCATGTTACAGAAAATTATCCAGATATCGAAGAAATTTTCCACATTCCAATTAAACAGGTAGTGATTATTTTTTCCATCATGATTACTGCAGTTGTAGTGGTGTTAGTAAAACGCAGATAAAATCAGGTGTGTGGACCAGCATCTTTTATTTCTGCTGACACATTTCCAAATTTTTTGAAATTATCAACAAACATTTGTGCTAGTTTTTTGGCAGATACATCATAAGCATTTTTGTCAGACCATGTATTTCTCGGATTTAAAACCTCAGAAGGAACATCAAGGCATGTAACTGGAACATCTACATTAAAGACCTCATCGTGTCTATATTGTACTTTATCCAATTCTCCTGAAAGTGCAGCTGTAACCATACTTCTAGTATAATGAATATTCATCCTTTTTCCAATTCCATATGGGCCACCTGACCAACCTGTGTTTATCAGATATACGATTGCCTTGTGTTTTGTAATTTTTTCTCCCAACAGTTTTGCATAAACTGATGCGTGTCGAGACATGAAAGGCGCACCAAAACATTCAGAAAACGTTGCTTTTGGTTCAGTTATTCCTCGTTCAGTACCTGCAAGTTTGCTTGTATATCCAGACATGAAATGATACATTGCACCTTCTTTTGTAAGTCTAGATATTGGTGGCAACACACCAAATGCATCAGCTGTTAGAAATATTATGATTTGAGGATTTCCACCAAGACTTGGAATTACTGCACCTGGAATGTAATCAAGAGGATATGCCGCTCTAGTATTTTCAGTTAAACTTCCATCACTGAAATCTGGCATCATGGTTTTCTTGTCGATTACAACATTTTCTAGAACTGCACCAGATCTTATCGCATCCCAGATTTGCGGTTCAGCATCTTTGTTTAGATTTATACATTTTGCATAACATCCACCTTCAAAATTAAAGACACCCCTATCAGACCAACCATGTTCATCATCTCCTATCAATTTTCTATTAGAGTCAGCAGACAATGTAGTTTTTCCAGTACCTGAAAGACCAAAAAATAAAGACGTGTCTCCGCTTTTTCCAATATTAGCAGAACAGTGCATTGGAAATACACCTCGCGACGGTAAAATGTAATTCATTACAGAAAACATTGCCTTTTTTATTTCTCCAGCATATGAGGTTGCTCCAATCAAGACAACTTTTTTGGTATAATTAAGAAGAATGAATGTATCAGTTTTTGTGCCATCTACTTCTGGTGTTGCTTTGAAATCATTTAGTGCAATAACAATATACTCTGGATTGTGTGATTCAAGCTCAGAGGCAGTTGGTCTAATGAAGAGTTGTCTTACAAAGAGACTCTGCCATGGATGATCAGTTATGATTCTAATGGATAATCTATGGTCGGCATCTGCACCTACAAATCCATCAAAGATGAAGATTTCTTTATCTACAATGTATTTTTTCATATTTTCAAATATTTTATCAAACTTGTCTTCTGGGAATGGGTGATTGATTTTACCCCAATCAACTGTATCGTGAGTTTGTTCATCATCAACTATAAAACGGTCATCAGGAGATCTTCCAGTATATTTTCCAGTCTTCACGGCAATTGCTCCACTTGCAGTCAAAATGCCTTCGTTTCTTTCTTCGATTAGATCAATGAGACTTTTGACCTGTAAATTTCTCTGTATCTTGGCAGGTTTTATTCCCATTTGCTCCAATTGAGATACAACGTGACGAGTGATCGTTGGTTCCAAATCCTCTATCATCTGGTAAGACGATTCCCTATGAAAATCCTTATTATCTCTTCGGATCCCGTGAGCCCAAGCAAGAAACGTATTTATTGTAAAATTTGATCAGAGTCGTATACATGCCAATTAACAAAGAAGCTCTTGAACTGAGGAAAAAGGTTGCAGAACATAGACCAGATTTTGTTAGACAAGAGAGTTGGAGATATGCAAGACTTGCAGAGACATGGAGAAAGCCAAAAGGCATGGACAATCATCAAAGAAAACAAAAGAAAGGATGGCCAGCTCTTGTACGAATCGGATACGGAGGACCAAAGATCGCAAGAGGATTACACCCTTCAGGATTTACAGATAATCTAGTTTACAATTTAAAAGATTTAGAAAAACTTGATCCTAAGAAAGACGGTATCAGATTTGGTCACGGAGTAGGAAAAAAGAAGAGATCTGAGATCATTACAAAGGCAATAGAAAAGAATTTCAAAGTATTCAATGCGAGAGTGTCAGCTAGTGGTAGTAAATCTTAAGTCTAAAAGACAGTTAGTCTCCAGAATTCTTGGAGTCGGAGTAGGAAGAGTAAGATTTGATCCAGAATATTTGGATGATGTAACAGATGCAATTACTCGTGACAACATTAGAAGTTTGATAACTGCAGGAACAATTCAAGTAAAACCAATTGTAGGAACTTCAAAAGGAAGAGCACATTTCAAAAAATCTCAAAAACGTAAACGTGGAACTAAACAAGGTTCCAAAAAGGGAAGAAAGGGATCAAGAGTAGGAAAGAAGGAAGTATACGTCAAGAGAATAAGAGCAATGAGACATCAACTAAAAGTATCAAAATCAAGAAAAGAAATACCAAACGAAAGTTATTGGAAATTGTACAAACAAGTTGGTGGAAATCAAGTAAGAAACTTGGCTCACCTTCGTAGTTTGATAGAAGAAGTTCGTTCCAAGAAATAAATTCAGAATCTATAGATTGTATCTTTATCAAGAATTTTTCCTTTCTTGATTGCTATTCCCTCTTTAGATAGCATATTGATTTTTACTTTCTCACCCCATGCATAACCTCCAATTTTACCAGTAGATAGAATTACTCTATGACATGGAACAATAACAGGAAAAGGATTTTTGTTCATCATTCTTCCAATAGCACGTTGCCCATTCTTTAGTCCTACTGCTTTTGCAAGTTCAGAGTATGTTGTTACCTTACCTTTTGGAACTTTCAAAAGTTTTTCGTATACCTTGTGTTCAAGTTTCAAATCTTTATCATCTCTAGATCACTTGAATTTATCATCTCAACTATTTTTTGTTTGCTCTTTCCTAGTCCACTCCAATCTATCAGTGCAAATTTAGCTTCATTATTTCGTTTCAATATATGATCAAAAAGCTGCAAGTCCAGATCATCAAGACCATGTTTTGGAATTACAGTACCTAGTGCAAAATTACCTTCAAGAAGCTCCTTGTTGAATTTATAAGGATAATGAGTACCTCCAAAACAGATAGCTACATCATGTTTGTTTGGTGATTCGGACATTTCTTTTAAGACAATTTTTGCCACATTTTCACACAATTTTGTATCAGTCCATTCTTTTTCAGTAGTACCTATTTCAATGAATAAAGTTGGCTTGCTCAAGGCAGTAGGCCCATGATGTGTAGCCTCTATTGTTATGTCAAATTTTGAAAAGAGATCCCTTTGTTCCCATAGTCGCTTCATGTATGATTTTTGTCTATGGGGATGAGGTATAGCCACTTGTCTTGCAAATCCACCAAACATGGCATCGCCAAAATTTCCCGTACTGTGACAAGTTAGTGCAAGCACTCCACTTTCAGCAGCATGTTTTGATAAAAATATGTAACCATCATAATGATATTTTTCTTCAAGCCAATCTGCAGATATTGTTGGAGTCGGTATCATTACAAGATCGAAATTATTTCCATGGAAAATTCCATCATCACCTTTTTTCATCTGTTTTGAAAGAAATGTTGCCATGTTAAAACCGGCAGGATCAGACTCGTATGCTATCAACAGTTCCATAAAAAATAATCAAGACACTACTTTATTATCGTAGAGGAGAACATGTATTTGCCAATACACATAGGAAAAATATATTTCTAAATGTTTACTTTAAAATTTAAATAATACTAGTAGTATTATAGAAACATGAGAATAAGATTAGATCCAAATGTAAAACGAGATACCACATCAATCAAGATAGATCCGTTTGTATGGAAAGAAGCAAAAAAAGATGCCATAGACAGAGAACTTGACTTGTCTCAATTAGTAGAAATTGCATTAAAGACATGGTTAGAAAATGAAGATCCCAAGAAAGTCAAAAATGAATTAGGTGAGAAATAGAAAAAATGTTTCATCACATAGAATATGAAAATGTTGGTAAAAAGAAAATAAAAAATGAGAATGGGAAATGAATGAAAAACTGACATGCAAAAATCAACAATCAAACAAGATATCTTCAAGATCAGTCGAGCCATTAAAGATACTAGGACTAAGAAGTAGAGAAGATCTCATTGAAGAGTGGTTAGCCCTGAATCCAAAAGATGTTTACAGATTTTGACCGAGATGTGATTAAAAAAATCACTACCCAAGTCACCATAACATTTGATTTTGGTAAAGAAGAATACCTGTTGGCATTTCAGCCGCTAAAGTAACCTGAACACCACACATGTTGAAAATGTAACAATTCATGTCCAAAATAAGAATTATAAGGACACTTTGGGAAAAGTTCTCCAATGGTAAAGATAAACCCAAAGCAGATGCTCAAGGACATGGTTAACACAATGAAACTTGCCAAAAAGTCAGATAAAGAAGACTATATGGAACACTTGAGACTAGTAGCTCTTGGAATGGCCACACTTGGAGCCATTGGGTTCATAATTCAGTTTACATTTGCTGTTATTAATTTAGGACATAGATAAAATGGCTCAAGAGACAAAATCACACTTTTTTGCAGTTAGGACTACAGGAGGTCAAGAAAAAGTCGTCATGGGACTATTAGAAAACAGAATTAAACTAAAGAAACTCAACATACAATCAGTTCTTTTGTTAGAGAACCTCAAAGGGTATGTCGTAGTGGAAGCAATAGATGCAAATGCAGCATTTGATGCACTACAAGGAATTAGACATATCAGAGGTCAATTAAGAGGAGAATTGACATTTAAGGACATTGAGGGTTACCTTGTAAAGAAATCCACTGTTTCAGAATTGGCAGTGGATCAAGTAGTAGAGATTATCGGAGGCCCATTCAAAGGTATGAAGGCTACAGTTACAAGAGTAGATCACGACAAAGAAGAAGCTACAGTGATCTTACTTGATGCTCCATACCAATTGCCAGTTACTGTTGATGCAAATTATCTCAAACCCTCAACTCATTAGCAAGGATTAAATTTACAGTTAAGAGGGAAGAAAAAATATGGCAGATATTCAAACTGTTTCTGCACTAGTAACAGGAGGCCAGGCCAGTGCAGGTCCTCCTTTGGGTCCAACATTGGGACCACTTGGTGTAAACATCTTGCAAATAGTTAATGCCATAAATGAAAAGACTAAAGATTTTGAAGGAATGAAAGTGCCTGTTACGGTTAACGTAGACAAGGGAACAAAGAAGTGGACTGTAGAAGTTGGAATTCCTTCGGCTGCAGCTCTAATTTTAAAAGAAGCAGGCATTCAAAAAGGATCAGGAACTTCTGGCGCCACATGGGTAGGAGATATCTCACCAGATTCTGTTGTCAAGGTTGCCAAGTTGAAAATAGATTCTTCTTATGCACTCAATGTAAAATCAGCATCAAAAGAAATAATCGGAACATGTCTTGCATTAGGAATTAAGATAAGCGGTAAGAATCCAAAGGAAGCAACTGCTGATCTAGAATCAGGCAAATGGGACGATAAATTCAAGTAAATTATTCACTGACAGAATAGATTGGATCTTTATCTGTTTTCTGCAACTCTACAAAAGTTTCAGTATTTTGTATTCCATCTATCTTTCCTATCTTTTCTATAGCCACAGTATGTAATTCCTCAAGGTTCTGTGCTCGTAGTGTCAACAAGATATCAAATCGCCCAGTAACTTCAGATATTGCAACTATTTCAGGAGTTTTCAATAATGCTTTGTGGATCTGATCTTTCAATTTGGGATCTCTGTTGACACCCATGGTTGCTCTCACTCCAATGCCTATCAGAGATTCGTCAACTACAATTGTGAATTTCTTGATTAGTTTTTTCTTGACAAGTCGTTTTACCCTGCTATAGAGAACAGATGTGTTAACACCGAGTTTTTTTGAGAGATTTGGAACCGATGTATTACCATCCCTACTAAGTTCGGTAATTATTTTCATATCTAATTCATCGAATTTGTGCAACTTTGCGACTTGTTTTTATTACTATTTAATAAATGTAAGTTACTTTTCCAAAAGTATTCTTATTTCAAGACTAGCATCATTGCAAGAAATTTTTATAATTATATAATTCTCGAAGGATTTTGTCGCTAAAGGATTTTAAATAGGCAAATCAGAATGCTTTCGTAATGATTACCGAGTCCCAGATAGCTCAAATGATAACAGATGCTAAAAAGAGCACAAAGGAGAGAAAATTCAAGCAGGCAGTAGAGCTAATCATGGTTTTCAGAGATATTGATGTAAAGAAAGGATTTGCAATAAATGAGACAGTCCAGTTACCAAAAAAGATGAACCAGTCATCTTCAATATGCGTTATTGCATCAGGAGATCTTGGTGTAAAAGCAAAGAGTGCAAACGCAGACTTGGTAGTGGACAGTGCACAAGTAACACAGATGGGATCAAACAAAAGAGAGTCTCGTAAATTAATCAACGGTTATGACTTTTTCCTTGCAGATACTTCAGTAATGGCAAATGTTGGTAAGACACTAGGTCAATTCATGGGTCCTAGAGGAAAGATGCCAACACCACTTCCATTTAATGCACCAATTGATTCAATATTGGAAAGATTTAGATCATCAATCAGAGTTAGACTGAAAAATTCTCTTTCCCTAGCATGCAAGATAGGTGATGAGACAATGTCAGATGAAGATTTAGTTGCAAATGCTCATGCAGTAATTGGTACAATCGAAAAGAAATTGCCAAGCGGAGATAAGAACATCAAGAAAATAATGATCAAGACAAGCATGGGAAAGATCATCAAACCAATACAACCAGGAACGAAGTAACATGCACCAGAACAGAACAAAGTATCCTCAAAAGAAAACTCAGATGTACCAACAATTACAAGAGTTACCAAACAAGTACAATGTCATAGCACTTGTCAGAATGGAAAAAGTAAGATCTTCACAATTATTACCATTAAGAAAAAAATTCAAAGGCGAAGTAGAAATTGTCAGCATCAAGGACAAAGTTGCACAAAAATCACTTTCGACACTAAAGATTCCAGGAATTGAGAAACTTGCAGCAAATCTAGTTGGACAATGTGTATTGATGTTTACAAACATGAGTCCAATCAAACTGAACATTCTGCTTGGCAAAAATAAGATAATGATGGCAGCAAGAGGCGGAGACAAGGCAAGCATAGATGTAGTCATAAAGGCTGGCAACACAGGAATTACTCCAGGACCAATTCTCACAGATTTCAAAGAAGCAGGAGTATCAACCAAGATTGATCAAGGAACAGTTTGGATTACAAAAGACTCGGTAGCAGCAAAGAAAGGAGACATCATATCTGGAAAATTAGCTACCTTACTGAGCAAACTCGATGTCAAAGCTGTAGAGGCTGGCATAGTACTAAACTCAGCTTTGGAAGACAAGGTAATCTACAATCAAGAAGAATTAACAGTCGATGTAGAACAATACAGAACTGCATTTGCCCAAGCACATCAGGAAGCACTATCATTATCCATAGAAATAGGATATGTAACTAAAGAAAACGTTAACCTGATACTTGCCAAGGCTGCTCAACAAGCAAGATCTCTTGCAATTGAAGCAGGTTTCCTTACTGATGATACCAAAGAAGCAACAATACAGAGAGCACACGGTCAGGCAAAAGCATTATCAGGCAAGCTAAAGGGTTACAGCCTTCAATAAATTTACAGTCTAGTGTACTTTGGGCAGATTCCAGTTGTATTTCATGGCAACTAGTCTTAGTATAGTGGTAACCAATATCGCTCCAATTGTTGCTGCTTCGATTTGAAGTTGTACCAATAAGAGAACGTAAAAAGCTACAACTCCCAAGAAACTTGCTGACGCATATAGCTCTTTTACAAAAACCATTGGTATTTCATTTACAAACATATCTCGTAAAATTCCTCCTCCCACTGCTGTCACCATTCCAGCCATTGCCATAGCCAGAAAATTCATTCCAAATAATTGATATGCCAAAGTTGCCCCGATTGCAGTAAAGACACCCAATCCAAGGGCATCAAATTTTAAAAACAAATCCCAGTGTTTTTGCATTTTAGGATAAAGAAAGAATATGACAATACCAGTAATGGCAGTAATTATCACATAATTTGGATTAGATATAGAATGAGGTGGAAAATGTCCAAGCATTATGTCTCGTATAGTACCTCCAGCTACACCAGTAATGGTTGCAAGAATTATGATTCCCACAATGTCTGCTTTGTGTTCAATTGCCTTGAATGCACCAGTAACTGCAAAAGCCATGGTACCAAACAAATCCAATATCAGTACGATGGTTTGAATTGGAGACGACAGTTCAGTCAAATAATAAGTAAACCAGAACTATGGTAAATAATGTTTAAGAAATTACAAAAAAGGGATAGATTACAGTTTTAACCGAATAATGCAGAAAGGCCTTCCATTGCCTGTTCTTCGGTCTTTGCAGATGGTAGATCAGCCTCTTTCTTTCCTTCGGATGCGCCTCCACCTGATGGTGCTGCTGGTGCAGCAACTGCTACTGGGGCAGCCTTTATTGCTTCCTCAATGTTTACATCTGCTAGTGCAGCAACAAGTGCTTTCACTTGTGCTTCATTAACTTCAGCACCTGAAGCCTTTACAACATTAGCAATATTTGCTTCGTTGATTTCCTTCTTTTGTTTGTGCAAAAGCAACGCAGCGTATACGTATTCCATGATAAACAAATTTTGCAAGAGGCATAATATAAAACTATGGAGGCTAGAAAAAATAAATCTGAAATGATTTTTCTAGTTTAAGATTTTCAGACCACGACAGATCGAATACATGTATTTCTTCAAGTCCTTGTCATAAAGTGTATCCATTCTTTGTTTTAAGACTCGCTTTGCTTGTTCTTTTTCTGCACCATCGGGCAAAGAAAGTACGTTGTTAATCAATTCAGGGATAGATTCTCTAACCCAACCAGAAATAATATTGTGAATGTTTTTGTGTATTTTTTCAACAGGATCAGCGTTGATATCAAAGACTCCAGTAAAATTATTGTGTTCCACCCTATAGATCAAAGCAAATATGCATTCTTTTGGATTTGGATTCTTGAGAAGTTCTAATGATTGAGGGCCAGCTTTTCCTTGAGATACTTTGTTCTTCAGACCTACAGGATTTATTATCATCCCATTAACTCCTATGTTAGAATTTTCCACTCCTGTTACAATTCCTATGACAATATCCCTATGTTCACCATTTGGCTTTGACGCAAATACATGGTCTCCTTCTTTCCAGCCTTTTTTTGCAAACATGAGAAACTTGTTCAATAAATCATATTTAATGTGTTGCTTCAGAATGCTTAATATCAGTCAGAAGAAAAAATTGTGAAATGGACAAGGATGAGATCCTTTCAAAGTTTTCCACTGACCCAGATAGATACTACAAGGTAGAATTATTTCAAAATGAAGGATTTAGGAGAAAGTCATGTAACAAGTGTCACAGGTTTTTCTGGACTTTGGACGACGGTATCAGCATGTGTCCTGATCATATAGAAAATAGCTATTCATTTATTGGCGATCCTCCTACAAGCAAGAGATTTGATTACACGCAAGCATGGAAAGAAGTAGAATCTTTTTTTGTACAAAATAATCATAAATCAGTTGGAAGATATCCAGTAGTTTGCAGATGGCGTGATGATCTTTATTTTACAATTGCATCCATTGTAGACTTTCAGAGAGTGATGGGTTCCAAAGTCGTCTTTGAATTTCCTGCCAACCCACTGGTTGTTCCACAAACTTGTCTTAGATTCAAAGACATTGAAAATGTAGGAGTAACCGGTAGACATTTTTCCAGTTTTTGTATGATAGGACAACACAGCATACCAAACTCGCAAGGATATTGGAAAGATAAATGCGTAGAGCTTGATTTCAAACTTCTTACAGAGAGACTAGGTATCAACAAAAAAGAAATAGTATTTGTAGAAGATGTATGGGCAGGAGGAGGATCCTTTGGATCATCACTTGAATATTTTGTAAGAGGTTTAGAACTTGGTAATGCAGTATTCACAGAATTTCAGGGTGATCTAATCAATTATTCCACATTGGATCAAAAGATTATCGACATGGGCGCTGGCCTTGAGAGATTTGCATGGGTCACAATGGGAACACCTACTGCATATGATTGTTGTTTTGGGCCCATAACAAAACACATGATAAACAAGATAGGCATTGACATTGATTCCAACATAATATCCAAGTATTTCATGTCCGTAGCAAAGGCACTCTCGGAATCAGATGACATCTCCATAGTTAGAAAAATGGCTGCAAAAACTGCAGGTTTGGATGAAACAAAACAAGATAGAATAATTTCTCCACTTGAAGGTGTCTACATGATAGCAGATCACTTGAGAACACTTGTTTTTGCAATTTCTGACGGTGCATTACCAAGCAATGTTGGAGGAGGCTATAATTTAAGAATAATTCTTAGAAGAACGCTTGCAACTATCGATAGGTTTGGTTGGAATTTTGATCTCAATGATCTCATTGATCTTCACATTGACTATCTAAAATCCACTTATCCAGAACTTGAACAAACTCGAAATGACGTAAAAACAATAATTGAGATAGAGAAGAACCGTTACAATGAATCTAAAGTCAGAATGAAAAACATGGCAGCCACATTCAAGACACAAAACAAGAAATTATCAGTGGATGATCTAATTCGTTTGTATGAATCAGATGGCATAACTCCAGACTTTCTTAAAGAATCTCAGATAATACCAGAAATTCCATCTACATTTTACGAAAGGTTATCAGACTTGCACCAATCTGAAAAGACAGAGAAAAAGGAAGAGTTAGGCATAGATGGAATACCTGATACAGATTTACTATATTACAAAGATGATCCGCACGAGTTCAAGGCCAAAGTACTCAAAATAATAAAAAACAAATTCATCGTACTTGACAAGACATCATTTTATGCAAGAGGGGGAGGACAAGAACCTGATCATGGAAAAATCGAAGAGTTTGAAGTAATAGACGTCAGTAAACATGGGAATGTGGTGCTACATGAGATCAGAGATGGAATACCAAAAGAGGGTACAATTGTAAATTGCAAAATTGATTCAATGCGGAGATATGGAATAACACGAAACCATACCAGTACTCATGTGCTAAATGCATCTGCAAGAAATACTCTAGGCTCGTGGATATGGCAACATTCTGCTTTCAAGGATGCGGACTATGCAAGACTTGACATCACCCATCATTCAAATCTTACAGAAGAAGAGATAATGAAAATAGAAGATCTTGCAAACACCACCATAAGAAGAAACATTCCAGTTTTAATCAATCAGTTTGAAAGGGGTGATGCAGAGCAAGAATATGGTTTTAGAATTTATCAAGGAGGAGTAGTACCAGTAAAACAAGTACGAATTGTAAACATAGAAGGATTTGATGTAGAAGCATGTGGAGGAACACATGTTCAAAAAACTGGAGAAGTAGGATTGATAAAAATCACAAAAGCTGAGAGAATTCAGGACGGAGTAGTCAGACTGGAATTTGTATCTGGCCAATCAGCGCTAAAGTATACACAAAATCAAGATAGAAAAATTTCACACATAGTAAAATCTCTTGGCTCAAGCAAAGAAAAAATGCTAGAATCATTTGAACACGTAATGAAAGATTCAGATGACGTAAAAAGAAAATTAAAACAGATAATCAAAAGAACGACTGAAGCATCTGCAAGAGAGAGCATATCTCAAGCAAAAAACCTGAGAAAAGTGAAATTGTACTCTACAGTAGAAGAAGAACTTGATGAAGAATTTCACATATCAGTTGGAGAGATGGCAACCAAGATGGACAAATCTCTCATCTATTGTGTATTCATAGTCAAAAACGAGTCAATCAAGATAATAGCATTCTCTGGTACTGATGCCATTTTTACAAAGAAAGCAGGTGATCTAGTAAAAGAAGTTTCAAAAGTGCTAGGAGGTTCAGGCGGTGGAAGAGACACATTTGGTCAAGGTGGAGGAAAAGATCTATCAAAGATAAAAGAGGCTCTACTAACCATAGAGAAATCAATTCTTGGAGAAGGATAACAGATGGATTGGATGACACTTGAAGAAAAATGGAGACACAAGTGGGAGGAAGATAAATACTTTGAAGCTGATCCAAATAACAATAAAAAATTCTTTGTTACAGTAGCATATCCATATCCCAACTCCCCTCAACACGTTGGACATGGAAGAACATACACGTTAGCAGATGTTCATGCAAGATTCATGCGCATGCTAGGTTACAACGTATTATTTCCCATGGGATTTCATTATACTGGAACACCAATTCTTGGCATGGCCAGAAGAGTTCAAGACAATGACATAAAATTATTAGAAACATTTCGTACTTTGTACAGAGTCCCAGATGATAAAATTAAAGAGTTTACAGAGCCAGTAAAGATTGCAGATTATTTCCATCAAGAGATAAAGACAGGAATGATCGAGATGGGATATTCAATAGACTGGAGAAGAGAATTTACCACAATAGATCCTGTATACAGTAAGTTTATCGAATGGCAATTTGGAAAATTAAAAGAAAAAAACCTCATAATTCAGGGAACACATCCTGTAGGATGGTGTCCAAAGGATCAGAATCCAGTATCTCAGCATGACACACAAGGAGATGTAGAACCAAGTTTTACAGAATATACAATTATCAAATTCAGATATGACAAGTACATCATTCCAACTGCAACATTACGACCTGAGACTATATTTGGTGTAACAAACATCTGGATAAATCCAGAGTTTATGTATGAAATAGTACAGGTTGACAATGAAACATGGATAGTAACTAGTGAATGTGCAAGAAAGTTAGAGTTTCACAATAAAACAATAACAAGACTGGACAAAATATTAGGTAAGGAATTAGTTGGCAAAAAAGTTCAAGTTCCGGAAAGAGATGAACAGATTTTAATTTTACCAGCAAGTTTTGTCAAAAGTGAAAACGGTACTGGCATTGTAATGTCTGTTCCGGCACATGCTCCTTTCGATTATCAAGCCCTCGAAGATCTCAAAAAAGAGAGCATAAAATATCCCAACATACCAGATCTTCAAAGCATCAAAGCAATACCAATAATTGAGACAAAAGACTATGGGCAAATTCCTGCACTAGATGTCATAACCAAATTCCAAATTGAAAATCAAAACAGTTCAAAGCTAGAAGAGGCCACTAAAGAAATATACTCAAAGGAGTTCTATGGTGGCAGATTAAAACAAAATACTGGAAGATTTGTAAACAAGACTGTTGCGGAAGCAAAAGAGGAAGTAAAAAAATGGATGCTGCAAGAAAAAAATGCAGATGTACTATACGAGTTAAACGAGATTCCCATAAGATGTAGATGCGGTGCAGAATGTGTAGTAAAAATTCTCAGCAACCAGTGGTTTCTCAACTATTCAGATCCAGAATGGAAAACAAAAGTACATGCATGGATAAACGAAATGAAGATTCTCCCAGAGGAGATTAGAAATGAGTTCAACAATGTGGTTGATTGGCTTAGAGAGAGAGCATGTGCAAGACAACATGGATTAGGGACAAAATTACCGTGGGATAAAAACTGGATAATAGAAAGCCTTTCAGATTCTGTAATTTACATGGCGTATTATACCATAGCAAAATATGTTAACAATGGAGAAATTACACCAGAAAACGTATCTGATGCATTTTTTGATTACATATTTTTGAACAAGGGAAATTCAGAAAATGTATCATCCCAGTGTAAAATATCACTTGATCTTTTGTACAAGATAAAAAAAGAGTTTCAATATTTTTATCCAGTCAACGCAAGACATTCAGGAAGAGATCTAGTACCAAACCACCTGACATTTTTTATCTTCAATCACATAGCAATATTTCCAAGAGAATACTGGCCTGAGGAAATTGTAGTCAATGGATCAGTACTCATGGATGGAAAAAAGATGTCTAAATCAGAAGGAAACATAATTCCGCTACGAGATGCCATAAGAAACCATGGTGCAGATTCAATAAGGCTTACAATTTTGATTTCTGCAGAGTTGTTACAAGATGCAGACTTCAACCAAGAGGCAGTAAAGGGAATAAAGAACAAATTGGAAAACATGTTAGAAGAATGTTCAAAGTATAGATCATCCTCTTACGATGCAAAACTTGAGCAAGAGGATAAGTGGATAAAAAGTAAGACTGAACAGTTGATTATCAAAACAACATCTTCAATACAAAAAATGAGATTAAGAGAAGCATTACATTTTATTCTCTATGAGTTTGAATCAGACCTTCAATGGTATATGAAACGAGCTTTAGCAAAGAAGCGCGATAATTTTGTCGGAATTTTGCATGATATATTTTCTACACGAATATCAATGATGTCACCTTTTGCACCATATGCATCAGAAGAAATGTGGTCAAGATTAGGAAATACAGGTATCGTGTCAAAGTCTTCCTGGCCAACATATCATGAGAATATGATTGACTTTGAATCAATTCAATCTGAAAACCTATTAAAAAATACAATTGAAGATATCAAGAATATAATCAAGGTCACAAAAATTACTCCAAATAAAATAACAATATACACATCTGCACAGTGGAAAGTAAAGGCATATCAAAAAATTCTAGCTAGCATAGTGGCAGGCGAAGTAAACATAGGTTCTTTGATAAGATCTCTTATTGCAGACAAAGAAACAGAAGAAATAAAGAAAGACCCAGATTTTGTGAAAAAAACAGTCAATGACATATTATCAGAATCACAAGAAGAAAGAGAATCAAAGAACAAACTCGGTCTTGTCGATGAAAAGAAAATCCTCGTAGAACTTGATTCACTTGTGCAAGCAGAATTTGGAATTACATCGCAGGTATTTTCAGAATCAGATCAAGACAAGTACGATCCAAAAAATAAATCAAGAACAGCAAGACCATACAAACCAGCTATCTTAATTGAATAACAATTGCCACATGTTTTTATTAGGTGATTTTTCGTATAAGATTGTTTGAAGATAGCTGTAGTTGGCATAGGAGTAGCCGGAGCATATCTCCTTGCAAGATTGAAGAATCAACATGAGGTGGTAGGTTTTGAAAGATCTACACAAGAGAATCATGATTCCATATGTGCTTGGGGTACATCAAAGGCACCAATGGAAGAATTTGCAAAAAAAGCAGGACTCGATTTTGACGATTATGTAATCCACGATGGAAAACAGATGTATGTTGACATGGGCCTAGAACGATTTCAAATTAAACTCAAAGGACTTTGTACTTACAACAAGATTGGATTGATAAAAGACATGGCAAAAGGATGCAAAATACATTATGGTACTGCTCCAAAATTACACGACCTCGAATCAGAATTTGACATGATTGTTGATTCTACAGGTTTTCATAGATCATATCTTCCAAGACTTGAAAAAGATTTTCATCTTCCAACATACCAATACAAGGTAGAATATGAAAATGGTGTACCGTTTGATGATTTTTATCTCAAGCCATTTGCCTCCATTAGTGGATATTTCTGGTATTTCCCATTAGGGGGTAAAATTGCCCATATTGGCGCCGGTGATAAAAATAGAAACCACATTGTAGAAACTAATGCATTCTTGAACAAATATGGTGGAAAGATCCTAAAGACTGTTGGAAGACCAATACGTCTTGCCACTCCAAATCTCTGTGAACCATTCTATCATGGAAAAGTAGTAGGAGTTGGAGAGTCCATCGGAACGGTCTATCCATTACTTGGAGAAGGAATAATTCCAAGCATGACATGCGGAGACATTTTTATTGATACACTAGGCAACAATGAAAGATATAGACAAATGGTTCTTGAAAAATTTGCGATTTATTCAAAAGTATTATCATTTGTAAGAAATAAAATGGAAAGCAAGTTTGGCATTATGAAAAATTTCATGGACATGCTATCCATTTACAGATACATGAAGAAAAATGAAAAAAGATTTGGAATGGAAATTAAAATGACAGATATGATGAAAGTAGCAAAGGCTTAGAATTACATACTTACATAACCAAAATTTTCTCTTGTTGTTTGGTTCGAGTTCATAGTATAATCATAGATCATTTTAGAATACTCTAATAGAATATCTTTCATCTCATCGTGAGATTTTGCAAAATAAAATCCTGGACAGTCACCTGTAAATTGAAATGTAGCATGAACTCGAGCTCGTCCTTTCTCATTTTCAAGCCATGATGAAAACGGATACAAATAGCACACTCCAGGTCTTGACGGATGAAGTCCACAATAGCCTTTCTCATCAAGAAACCTGCACCTGATATGAGTTCCATCCTCTGATTCTTTTTCATCTTTTTTACGTTTTAGATTAATCATGGTCATTACCACCGAGTTTCCCGCAGGTCCCTTTTCTTCCCATGTGGCTATGTTGGTCTCTTTTTTTACAAAATCGGATACTTTATCATATTTTAGATTTTTACTTATTGTTATCAGATCACTGCTAGTAAGAGGCAATCTCCCTTGTCTATTACAACAATTGTGACAGTCAGGCCAATAACATTTCCACAGGACATAACCATCCTCATCTTGTAGATACGGAATGTGGAAAATCACATCCTTAATCTTTATTTGAAAATCAGAAACATTTGTTTTTTTACCTAAAATAAAATCTCGAATTATTGGCTCAATTGTCCAGTTTTTTGACAATAGTTTCAAGGCTTCCTCAATATTTGATGTCATCAACTAATAAATTGAGATTGGAACTTTTTGAACGTTATCAATGCTAGAAGAGAAGGGAAAATATGCATCTGCTACACAAAATCGAAGATTTGTATGGGAGAAAGTCATGTGGCCGTTAATATTAGAATTGAATGCGACTAGTTTTACCAATCAACAATACAAGAAGAGACGTGATCAAGTATGCAAAGAACTTGACATACCAGCTTCTCGAATTGCAGGAGGTTTTGTATCATTGTTGATAAAAGGAATTTTGTACAAAGAAAATGATCTATACTCTATTCATTACAGATTGATTCCTTACATGAGACTTGGTGCAAATTGCGATTATGCCACTGCAGTTCGTGAGGCCAGTACAAAATAATATATTCTCAAGAAATACCAGTCGTCTCGGTAGCCCGATAGTCTAGTGGCCAAACAATTTTGGGTTAGGGATCTCAGGCTCTGGATCTTATGAGAGGACACCTGGGGACGGCAGTTCGAATCTGCCTCGGGCTATCTATATTTTTAAAAAATAATTTCCTTACCTAGAAGCCATTGCGATTCGTTCTAGTTCATTCTTTTTCTTGACAGATGGAGCATTCATGTCATTTGTCGAAGCAAGTATGAGATGCTCTGCAAGATTTTCCTCGACTGCTTTTGGATTAGAAAATGATGCATCTCTGACACCTTCTGCAATGAATCGTAATGCAAGATCAACTCTTCGCAATGGTGCAACATCTACTGAAACGTGGTAGACAGTTCCACCATATACTATTCTAGTTGTATCTTCGTTTGGTGCAGAATGTTCTACAGCTCTTATCAAAACCTCAACAGGATTCTTGCCAGTTTTTAGATGGATGATATCAAATGCAGCCTTGACTGTATTGATTGCTCTAATTTTCTTTCCACCCATCCTACCTGTATTTTTGGCATATTTTTTTCCAAAGTGAGATAGTTTGTTAATGAGTCGCTCAGCTATGTTAACTTCAGCCTTGTTGAATCGTTTAAGAGCGGATCTGCCAAATGATAACGGCATTATCTCTTGCTTAAGAGATATTACATTTTTCAATCCTGGATCTTTGATATCAATATTTGAAATATCCCATTTTCGAAATAGCAAAAGGTTTTGTGTTTCAGTCATTTCTATCTCCTCGGTTTTTCCTTCTTGCCATAGACAAGTTCCTTAAGTGAGGTTCCATTCACTTTGAAGACCTTCCACCTTACACCAGGAATATCACCAAGAGCTCCTCCCATGGATGCGCCCATACCTTCTACATGTACTTCATCATGTTCATCAACAAAGTTGAGTGCACCGTCCCTAGGAAGAAAAGCGGTTACAGTTTTACCGTTCTTTATCAATTGAACCCTAACACATTTTCTTACGGCAGAGTTTGGCTGTTTTGCTTCTATTCCAACTTTTTCTAAAACTATACCTCGAGCTTGTGGAGCACCACCAAGAGGACTTGCTTTTTTATCAAGACCTAATTCTCTTCTTTTATAGGTGCCAATGGACCATTTTTGTCGTTTTCTCTTATCTTTGAGAACTCTTCCTGCAAATAGACCTAGAGGTGATTTCGCCATACCATTTACTCCATTATTTTCTCCGGACTTTGAATAAGAACACTAGAAATTTGAAAGTATCTCTTTGCTAATAGTCTTGCTTTTTCTGCATTGCGGCCTTCTCTACCCACTACAATTCCTTTCTTCTTTGCATCAACTAAGATGATTGCCTGGAGTGAGCCATCAAGTCTCTTGTTTATTTTTACTTCAGAAACTAATTTTGGGTTGAGCATATTTTTTAGAAATTCAGCTGGTTCTTCAGAGTATTCTACAAGTTCAACATTTCTTTTTACTACATTTTGTAAGTTCTTTATTGTAGAACCACCTTTTCCAATAGCTAACCCCATTTTACCATGGTTTACCACAAATATAACTCGGTCTTGTTTTTCATCTTCAATACAGTCTCGTGCTGTAGCTCCTGTCACATTCTGAAAAAGTGACATTAGCTTTATTTGATCTGTTGAAAGTTTGATTGTTTCCGTCATGTCGTTTTTAAACTCGATCTCTTGGTGGGACATTTAAATCTTGATAGCAAATAGATGAAGAAAAGTACATTTGATTATTTCGTCTCTGTTTCAAGTTCTTTTGTTATTGCTTTGAGATTAGTATCGCTTAGAGTCTTAAGCGATAATGCCGAAATTCTAAATTGTGTACCACACAATCTACCAAGTTCTACTGATGAACCATTGAATTGTAGTGTCGGAACTTTTGCATTTTTAGATACTTCTTGTATTTTTTCTAGTGTTTTTTCCTTGATAGAGTTTGATAATACAATAACTTTTGAAGTTTTTATTGTACTAATTGCTTCTTTTGTGCCAAAGGAATATTTTCCATCTTCAATTGCATCTTTTATTATTTTTTCTAATAGTTTAGCCATCTTGAACCACTCTCATGTATAGATCCACTGTTCCTGTACCAATTGGAATATTTGCTCCCACTATAACATTTTCTGTTACACCTTTAAGTTCTTCAACTTCTCCTGCCAGTGCAGCTTCTGCAATTGTTGGAACTGTGATTTCAAATGCAGCTCTTGCAAGTACACTAGTCTTTGTTCCTGCAATTCCATGTCTTCCAATTTGTTGCAGATAACCTCTAGAACACATCAAGTCTGATACCAACATGATATATCGTACATCTACTTCTAGACCTTGATCTTCTAGAGTAGAACTCAATTCATTTATCAGCGAATTTCGTGCAGCTTCAATACCTAATGTACCTGCAATCTCAAAGATGTTATTAGTTCGAATATTTTTCTTGTCGATTCCATCAATCTCCCACACTTTTGCTATGTTGGAACCAGATGTCTGTATAACCCATTCTTCTCCTTGTTGTACAATTGTAACTCGTTCTACATCTGTCACACCCTTTACAGTAGTGGATAGAATTTTGTTTCTCATTGCAAGAACAGTTTGAGTATCAGATTCTTCTGGTAGTGTAAGTGTAATTGAATTACCACTTGGTTCAATCTCAAATTTCTTTTTGGATGATTGTAATGCATCAACCACATCTTCAATGGTGCATGCTCTTTCTCGTAGTTTGTCTTGATTAAGATTGAGTTTAATCTTTGTAGAATAATCAGTTTCAGTACTAGAAATTAATGCACTAATCTTGGTGTGTAGAATTTCTCTTGCTACTTTGATTGCTTTTTCTTTTGATTTCTTGTGATTTTCTTCCAAGTAAATGTCCATTGTTGGTGTTACCGGCTTCTTTCTTGCATCAACAAGTTCAATCAATCTAGGAAGTCCCAGTGTTACGTTTCTTTCTCTGATACCTGCAAAGTGGAATGTTCTTAGAGTCATCTGAGTACCAGGTTCACCAATTGATTGAGCTGTCACTACACCTACTGCCTGACCAGGTTCAACCTTGGCATTATCATAAAGTTCTAGTGCTTTTTTACAGACTTTATCAACACCTTCTTTGCTAAGTTTTGATTCAAGTAAAGCTTCAAGCACAGTCTTTGATAAACGTGGATTGAATGTCTTTACATATTTTTTAGCCAGATCAGTTATCTCTTCTTTTGTAGCTTTCTTTCCAGAATCAATTATGCTCTCAGATTCTATTAATCTAGCAATTCTAAATGCTTCACCATGATCACTTTTTGCTACATCAATACCATCTTCACCATAGAGAAATTGTATTATGTGACCATGTGGATCTCTTACGGTTCCATCATATTCTAGTTTAAGGTGTTCAAGTGCATTGATGAGTCTTCTCTGCATGTAACCACTTTGTTGTGTTCTAACTGCAGTATCAACAAGGCCTTCTCTTCCACCCATAGCATGGAAGAAAAATTCTAGAGTAGACAGTCCTTCTCTATAGTTAGATTTTACAAATCCTTTACCATCAGGATTGGCATCATTTTCTTTAAAGTGTGGTAATGCTCTATTACTATAACCCTTGAGAATTCTTCTACCTCTAATAGATTGTTGACCTAGTGCACCTGCCATTTGACCAATATTTAATGAAGAACCTCTAGCACCAGTGGTTGCCATTATTCTACCTGCATTAGTTTCATCAAATGATTTATCAGCCGAGTTTCCTGCCTTGTCTCTTGCTTTTGAAAGCTCATTTACAATGTATGCTTCTAATGCTTCCTCAGCAGAAAGACCTCTGCTAAGCTGTAGAGTACCTTTCTTTGCTTGAGCAATGAAATCGTATACTTTATCATATGATTCTTGAATATTTTCTAAAATTCCATCTTTTGTCTTTGTTGCGAGTTCAAGATCAGCGTAACCATAACTAAATCCATAACCTGTAATGAATTGTTTCAACATGATTAGAATGGAATTAAGGAAGTTCTTTGCCTCTTCATATCCATAATCTTTTGTGATTCTGTGTAAAACACTATCAGGTTCTTCTGCTCCAATAGATGCTTTATCAATCACACCGCTTACTAGCTGACCATTTTTGATTACTACGTCTTTTACAGGACCTTTTGTACCTTTAGACCATTTTGATGTTATGACATAATTGAAGTCTTTTGGTAGGAATAGTGAGAATAGCTGTTTACCACTATAAAGTGATCCACCTTTTGCTTTTACTGCAGGTTCTGGGAACATTCCAGTGTAACCGCCCAACATCGCAAGGTTTGCAAATTCTTGAGGTGTCAAAGTAGTATCATCTTTTGTAAGTAAATATGCTCCAGTAATGAAATCACGTAATGCGCCAATGATAGGACCTCCATATCTTGGAGAGATTAGTTGATCTTGTACACGCATTAAGAGTATAGCTTCTGCTCGTGCTTCTTCACTTTGAGGTACATGAAGATTCATCTCATCTCCATCAAAGTCAGCGTTGTAAGGAGGACAGACAGACGGATGTAATCTAAAGGTCTTGCCAGGTAATACTCTAACATAGTGACCCATGATGGACATTTGGTGCAAGGATGGTTGTCTGTTAAACATCACAATATCACCATCAGAGAGATGTCGTTCTACAAGATATCCAATTTCAATATTATTTGCAATAGTTTCTCTATCTTCAACAAAGTCAAGTCTAATTTTCACTCCGTCTGGTCTTACGATATAATTAGCACCAGGAAACTTGCTTGGTCCATTTATGACAAGTTTTTTCAGTCTCTCAATGTTCCATTCTGTTACAACTTCAGGAATTGTTAGTTTAGTTGCAACAGCTTCTGGAACTCCTACCTCAGAGATTTGCAAACTTGGATCAGGTGAAATAACGGTTCTGCTTGAAAAGTCTACTCTTTTTCCAGATAATGAACCTCTAAATCTTCCTTCTTTTCCTTTCAGCCTTTGTGTGAGAGTTTTCAGAGGTCTTCCTGATCTATGATGAGCTTGTGGAATTCCAGATACTTCATTATCAAAATAAGTTGTAACATGATATTGTAAGAGGTCAACCAAGTCTTGTACGATAAGTGGAGGAGTTCCAGCTTCTTTACTTTCTTTGAGTCTTTGATTCACTCTTATGATATCTACTAGCTTGTGAGTTAGATCATCTTCAGATCTAATTCCAGTTTCTAGAATAATAGATGGTCTTACTGTGACTGGTGGAACTGGTAAGACTTGTAAGATAAACCATTCTGGTCTTGCAGTTGTAGGATCATATCCTAACAATTTCAGATCTTCATCAATCATATGTGAAAATCTTTCTCTGATTGTAATTGGAAGTAATCTATTCTCACCAAGTTCAGTTCTTTCTATGAAAATTGTTGGTTTTGTAAATATCAACTCATATTGTGATTTACCACAGTGAGGACAAGTTTTTTCTTTCTTGGCTCTTTCAATTATTTCAGTAGGAATGTGTTTAATTGAAATTACAGTATATGCCGCTTCCTTTTTCATGATTTGATGGTATTCTTCTAGTTCTTCTTGTGGAATTTTTAATCTAGCACATGATCTACATGTAGTCAACAAGAGTTTGTAGATGTTATCTATGAATGCAATGTGTAAAACAGGTTCTGCAAGTTCAATGTGTCCAAAGTGACCCGGACATCTTGCTGCAGTATTTCCACAGGTAAGACATTTCTGACCTGGTTCAAGTGTACCAAGTCTTCCATCCATCAATCCACCCTGAACTGACATTCCATCTTCATCATAAGTTTCAGGTGCAGTGATTTCAGCAACAGAGTATTTTCTAATTTCTGTTGGAGACCATACAGAGAATTTTATTCCGTCTATTACTTTTATTGTTTCAAGTGCCATTATACTCTCTCCTTTATCAAAAGCCTTGGTGCTACGTCAAGACTCATCATTTCCTGTAAAAGTAGTTTGAACGCATATGCAACAGAAATAGAGGTAACTTTAGCTTTATCACCACATACTCTGCACACAAATCTTCTTTGTTTAATATCATAATAGGAAACTAATCCACATCTTTCACAAATGTAAATATCAGCTTTATCAGATTCATCTAGCAGTCTATCTTTTAGCATCATTGATGCACCATATGCAATAAGACAGTCTCGCTCCATTTCACCAAATCTCAAACCTCCACCTCTTGCACGTCCTTCTGTTGGTTGTTTTGTCAACATTTGGACTTGACCTCTTGCTCTTGCATGAATCTTGTCTGCAACCATATGGTGAAGTTTTTGATAATATACAACTCCTATGAATACATCTACTGCAAATGGTTTTCCTGTTCTTCCATCATACATTACTTCTTTTCCAGAATACTTGAATCCATTTTGTTCTAAAACGCCTTTTACATCTTCGAGTTTTTCTCCGACAAAAGCAGAACCATCCATTTTACTTCCACGCAATGCTGCAGCCTTTCCTGTCACAGATTCTAGAAACATTCCAACTGTCATTCTAGATGGGAAAGCATGTGGATTAATCAAAACATCTGGAACAACACCATCTGCAGTATATGGAAGATCTTCTTGGTTGACAAGTAATCCCACAACACCTTTCTGACCGTGTCTTGATGCAAATTTATCTCCAATTTCTGGAATCCTAAGATCTCTAACTCTAATCTTGTACATCCTACCTCCATCATGTGATTGAGTCATAACAACCGTGTCAACAACTCCATTTTCAGATGGTCTAACTCCTATTGATGTATCTCTTCTGTATGGTCCTTTTACTTCAAATTCTCTATATTCTTCCATAAATCTTGGTGGACTTGTTTTTCCAATTAATATATCTCCACCCTGTGCAGTGGATTCAGTTGCAATTACTCCATCTTCTTCTAATAATCGATATGCCTTATCACCTCTAAATCCGCGAATATTTCCTTCGGCAGTAGGAATCTCAAAGTTATCTCTCATACCTCCAGGATATTGTTTTGCTTCAGCTTCATAGATTCTATAGAAAAATGTTCGTCCAAGACCTCTATCAATGGATGACTTGCTCAAAACAATAGCATCTTCAATATTATATCCATCAAAGGGCAATACTGCAACAACGCAATTTTGACCAGCAGGTCTATCCTCCAATCCTAAAAGACCCATTGCTTTTGTATTAACAATTGGAGTTTGCGGATACAACATAAGATGTTGTCTTACATATGTACTTGCATTCATAAGAGGAGTTGAAAAACCGAGACTTTGTTTTGCCATTGCAGATTCGTATGTATTTCTTGGAGACTGGTTATGTTCCGGATATGGAATTATGGATGCACCTGCTCCCAAAATTGCAGATGGGAATACTTCCATGTGAGTGTGTTTCTTTATGTCAGTCTCATCAATTGCAATGTAAGAGTTTTCTTCTTCATTAGCATCTACTAACTCGATTATTCCCATATGCAACAGATCTGTCCATGAAAGGAATTTTTTGCTTACCTTGTCGATTAATTCTTGTGTCAAAAGAATTTTGTTATCTTTGATTACAATTAGTGGACGTAAAACTCTTCCAGCATTGCAATTAACATAAAGTCGTTTAGTAGAGCCTTCAAAGCTAGATTGATACAAGAAGATTCCGACGTGTGGATGAATTTTGAAGTTCCTTCTAAGATCTCTTAGAGAGTCGACAAGTCGTTGACCATCCTTAAAGTATCCAATTAATCTCCCATCAACAAAAACTCTAGTACCTTCTTTTTTCAGTTCATCTTTTGCGTCAGATACATAAGTTACGCCCAAGTCATAGAGTTTCTCTATTATATCCTCAGATGGAACATTAACAGAAATTATTGCTGATAAAGCGAGATTCTTTACCAATCCACAATTTGAACCCTCAGGGGTTTCACTTGGACATATTCTACCAAAGTGTGTAGCATGAAGATCTCTTGCTTCAAAGTTAGGTTGACTCCTGCTAAGTGGTGACTGGATTCTTCTCAGGTGACTAATAGTTGAAAGATAGTTTGTTCTATCAAGAAGTTGAGTTACACCAACTCTGCCTCTTCCCCAATTTCCAGTTGCAATAGCATTATTCATTTTATCAGTAACAATTCCAGGTCTAACAGCAGCTGCTACTGCGTTTATGCCTCTTTTTTGACCTGATCTTTCCAATTGATATTTCATATCTCTAACTAGATTTCTAAATGCAGTTCTGAAAAGATCAGCAAGCATTTGACCTGCGAATTTTATTACTTTATTTCCATAATGATCTTTATCATCAGTAGCAATCCATCCTAGTTTTAATTCGATTAATTTGCATGTTGCTTCTCCTAGAAATAGTGCTTTTTCTTTTCTATTATCAGGATGTTTTCCAAGATGCGGTAAAAGACCCCAATCAAGTAATGTTTCAGCCCTCTTGATTTGAAATTCTTCCAACATACCAGGTGCAATTCTTTTACTAATGTAGACTATGGCATCTTTTGCAGTTGGTACATCACCAGACTTTTCAAATGATCCTTCGAGTTCATCTTGAATATCATCTACCAGTGACACCGATGCAGCTATTTCTCGGTCGGATTCAAGACCTAATGCTCGCATTAAAGTAACTACTGGAATGTCAACAGGTGAGCCAGGAATCTTTGCAACAATAAGACCGTCATTTTTCATTATCAATTCTAATTTTGCTCTGTAACCTACAATAGAAGAATAGACTTTTGCTTTGAAAACAGTATTACCGCCAACAGTTTCTCTATCTACAATAATTTTATTGTAAGAAAGATCTTCCAATCCTACAATAACACGCTCAGAACCGTTTATGATAAAGTAACCACCAGGATCACTTGGATCTTCACCGTGTTCTACTAGTTTTTGTTCAGAAAGATTATGCAATATACAAGCATTTGATCTAACCATGACAGGCATGTCTCCGATATGAATATACCTTGACTCGAGGATTTTTCCATCCTCTACAACGCTTGCTTCAAGCATTATAGGAGATGCATATGTAACATTTCTTAATCGTGCTTCCATTGGAGCAATGTGAGTAATAGAACCATCCAATTCCATCATACGAGGTTGTTGAAGTTTTACTTTACCAAGTTGAATCTTGTATGGATATTCTGCACTTTCAATTTCAATTTGTCCGACTTCATCAATAATACTTTGTAATCCTCTTTCAAGAAATTCATCATATGAGTTAAGATGTTGTCTTGCAATTCCTTCCCTCTTTAAAATATCTTGAATGATAGGCCAGCGTTTGTTTGAGATGTTTGCCATTATTCTTCCACCACGTACCTATAGTACAAACTCTCGCCAGCAGTTGGACTCTTTCGTGTGATTTTTATCATATCGCCTGGCTTTACTCCTAAACCTCGGATAGCTGGGTCACTTACATAGATTAGCGGCATTTCAGTAGGCTTGGTATGATATTTTTCAAGAACCTTCTCGGCCTCATCTTTATTTATTATTTCATGTTTTGGAACATAGATATGATCAGGAATGAGTATTTTCTCTTTTTTACTAATCATTTTTTAAAATCTCCTTTGAACATTAGCTGTAAACGCATGACTAATCCACAAACTAAGATGCATCCACCGAGAGGTTAATATATATCTAATTGGAAGCGTGCCAAAATTAGCATCTTTTGTCAATAATTTTTTCCGCAACTTTAAATAGCAAAAAAAATCACTTTTAACCAAGATGAGTACTCGCTTTAAAGGATTTGCGTTACTTGCAATTCTAGTTTGCACTATAGGAGCAGCACCAGTTTTTGCTTCTCCAGCTCTCTTGAATTATACAGGTGCAAATCAAACTGCTACATCTGGAAATACAGGTGAAATCACTGTGACAACCGACAAGACTTCATACAATGATGGAGACAAGGTTATGATATCAGGAAGTACACAAGACTATATTTCTGATACACCAATCACAGTCATCATCACTAATCCAATAGGAAACATTGTCAAAATTGATCAAGTGAATTTAGGTTCGGATAGAACCTTTTCAACATCTACAATGGCTACAGGCACTCTCTGGCAAGCAGCAGGTGCATACACAGTAAAAGTAGAATTTGGTAGCCAAGATAGAACAGCTCAGACAACCTTCCAATTCGCTGGATCTAATCCATCAGGAGGAAATGGAAACACCATACCAGTAGACGGTACAAACCTATCTGTAAAATACAGCATAACCAATGGCAAAGTCCTTGGCATAAAGGCCGACTTGCAATCAAAGTCATTGATTGTATCAATACAGAGTACTGGAGATGGAGTATTAACAGTGACACTTCCAAGAGCACTGATTAATGCAACATTACCAAATGGTCAGGATGACAAGTACTATGTACTGGTAGATGGTCAGGAAGCTGATTTCCAAGAAACTAGCACTACAACAACCGATAGAACTCTATCAATTCCATTTACGGATGGAACACAGGAAATAGAGATAATCGGTACACAGATAGTTCCAGAGTTTGGCCCAATCGCAGCTCTAGTGTTTGCTATTGCAATAGTATCAATAATTGCAGTATCAGCAAAGACTGGACTAAGATTTATGCCAAAATACTAGGACGCTCTTACTTTTTCATTTTTTTAAGATTATGACACCTTTCATGGTCATAATTCTCCATATTACCCGATCTGGACACCAATAGATTTGAAAATACTGACGAATTCAATATGACAATTGATAAGAAATGTCCATATCAAATTCTGATCTAAAAAACGAAAATTGATGTATCTAAAAGTAACGAAGAATTATGACCCGTTAAGGTAC
>JAGWHQ010000016.1 GCA_028866655.1 Nitrososphaerota archaeon | reverse complement strand
AAAACTTTGCCATTTTCTTTTCTTGTTCCAGAATGAAAGACTGCAGAATTTGGAGTAGAATCATCAAGGCCAACAATTTCCTCATTTTTTGGATATGATTCAGGATACCCCTGTGATGCAAGTATGACACATACTGCACTTGATTTTTTCCAAGAAATTGCAGGTAATAACGAAAGTGTTCCATCAATGCTTGCCTGGATGTATTCAAGCAAGTCAGATTCCATGCGCATCATTATCGGTTGGCATTCTGGGTCACCCATTCTTGCGTTAAACTCCAAGACATATGGTTTGTCATCTTTTAGCATTATTCCAGCATACAAGAATCCCTTGAAGACGATTCCCTCTTTTTTCATCGATGAAATTGTCTTTTCAATAACATTTTTTTGAATTTCATTTGCAGTGGATTCATCAATCACAGGAGTTGGAGAATAGGTTCCCATCCCTCCAGTGTTTGGGCCCTTGTCATTGTCATAGATTCTTTTATGGTCCTGGCTTGTGGCCATCGGATAAGCAGTGGTACCATCAGAGAGCGCAATAAAAGAGGCTTCCACCCCATCTATTCTCTCCTCTAAAATAATTTTAGAGCCTGCAGTTCCAAAGCTTTTCTGGACTAGTATCTTTTCAATGGCATCAACTGCTTCTGAAGAATCATTACACACAATCACCCCTTTTCCAGCAGCAAGCCCGTCTGCTTTTACCACCAATGGGTAATCAACAGACTTTGCAAACTCTATTGCCTTTTTTGGGTCATCAAAGACTTCAAAGCGTGCAGTAAGTATTCCATTTCTTTTCATAAAATTTTTTGCCCAAATCTTGCTCGATTCAAGCTGTGCAGCGTCCTTTGTAGGTCCAAAAATTCTGAGACCTTTTTTTGTAAATTCATCTACTATGCCATTTGAGAGAGGAACTTCAGGGCCAACAACTGTTAGACAATTATTATCCTTTGCAAATTTAGCAAGACCCTCAATATCATCTGAAGAAATATCCACATTGTTTTGTGTCCCACCATTTCCGGGAGCAAAATAAATCCTATCTACTTTTGGGCTTTGTCCAAGTTTCCAACCCAGAGCATGCTCACGTCCTCCAGAGCCTACAACTAAAACATTGACCAACGCTTTCGGCTTTGATTATCAGGTATATATTCCAAAGATTGGTGTTTTAGAAATACTCATTAAAGCACAAACTAGACATATTTTATTGAACCAAGTAGACGCAACAAAATCAGTTTATCTCTTCACACACGGTAGAAGAGACTTGGAAGCAAGTGCAACAGATGCACTTGTCGCAAATGGTTTTGCAAAAGAAAAGATATTTTCTGCAAAAGCTGATGCCGTAGGAAATGTAGGCGATTATATGGCAATGCTTTGGATGCCACCGACTCCGGATCAAATAAAGATCCAAAAAATAACAAAGGTAGAGGCAGTCAAGGCAGAAGGCATGATTGGACTCTGGAAAGGAGTCTCAAAAGAAGACCTTTTCACAATACCTCTCAAGTAAATCAAAAACCATTTTCATCCTAGGTTTATTTTGTTTAAGATTTCTTCAAATGTTTTATCTACTCTAGTTCATACAATATGCAATTTTTTTAATTCATGGGATCATGAAAATATACGTACAGATATTGAACCAATATTGCAATACCCATCAAAAGGTATCATCTGAATCTAAAATAATATCGTGATAACTGGTCCCTTTACTTTGATGCCTTTATCTCTACTGCAACATCATCCCATAATCCTCCAACACTTGCGGTCCAACCGCAGGTTACCTTTCCTGGTGCTTTGGGAATTGTAGAACTCGAGGCACCAGTGATTTTATTTGTAGAATTCTTCTAGTTTAAAAATATGGATCGGGCCGGACACGCTACTGTACAGTTCATTTTTACGTTCCGTTATGGTGTAATAAAAAATTCTTTTGTAATGTTTCCATCAAGCCAAGAAACATTCATGAAATATGTTCCAGTCTGATTAATTAATCTTAGATCGTCATTATGGTTTTTTCATAAGTAGCTTTGATGTTGTTATCTAAAGAATTTTGTACTAGATCTCTAACTTTGTGTATTATTTCGCTATGATTAACATCCTTGTAAGTTGCTATAACCATGATGTGAGAGTCTATGGGTATTGAGATAATTTTGTAGTTTCCTCTTTCTACTATTGAATAATCAACAGAACCAAGTTCTTTATCAAAGTCTTTTTGCAGTGAATATTGCAATCTAAAAAACATGGAAAACATCTCTCCTTTCTCTTTGGAAAATATGGTTCCACTTTTGCAACTAAAATCTTCCATCCTTCCAATCTTGTTCACAATTCCTATGAACTCTACTCCTAAGATGGTAGGTTCCTTGTCTAAAGAAACAGCATGTCGTTCCATTTTTCTTATCTTTACTCGAGGAATTAATAAGGCAGTTTCATGATTATCGTATGTGATAATTATCAATGATCTAGATTGGTTCTGTGTAATTGATGAAGCTTAACAACTGTAGTATGGACGAATCTTGGAAATTCCATTATAATTCATTAAGAAAATGAAAACTCAATAATTTACTATTTTGAACTACAAAAAGTATATTTTTTGGATGTCATTTTAGTTCGGGTATTAAACAAATTTGGCCAAACCCCTCAAAGGTGTAACATGGATTATAGCCGGTACCAAAATACTTGAATTACTTAATTTTTAAAATGATGTAAGATCTGAGTACCGTACACTTGTTAGACAACTTGCCTTACGATAGAACAATTGGATAAATTTATCGATTAATTCTATCTCTCACGATTTATAATGAAATTATATCCCATCAAAATATCATGACTGTACCAGGAAAAGAATCAGAAACTACCGTGTCGTCCTCTGCATGGCTTTCACTGGCCATTGTAAGTGGTCTTGCACTAGTTACCATGTATGGAGAGACAATGGTTCTACCAGCTATTCCTGATTTTATCAAAGATTTTAATGTCACATATAGTGTCTCATCGTGGATCCTGTCCTCGTATCTAATTGCAGGTGCAGTGATGACACCCATTGCAGGAAAACTGTCTGATGTCTATGGAAAAAAGAAGATCCTGTTGATTGTCATGATGATATATGCCGCAGGAATTCTAGGAGGTGGATTTGCAAACTCGTTTGGAACAATGATCCTTGCAAGGATTGCCCAAGGTGTGGGAATTTCCATGTTTCCAATTGCATTTGGCATAGTGCGCGACATCTTTCCTGTGCAAAAGCTTGCAGTGGCACAGGGAATCTTTACTTCAACATTTTTTGGAGGCTCTGTGGTTGGACTAATTGTTGGTGCAAGAATAATCTCAAGCTATGGATGGCACTATACATTTTTCTCAGTATTTCCTGTTGCCATGATACTTGCAGTGGTAATGGCAAAACTCATCCGTATTCCAAAAACAGATCCTGGTCACTATCATGGACTTGATATCCCAGGTGCAATTGCATTGTCTGTTACCGTGATTTTATTCCTGATGGGAGTGTCATACCTTGAAGAGATTGCTCATGGAAACTTGAACTCTCTTGTATTCTTTGCAGGAACCGCAGTATCTCTAATGATATTTTCAATGCTTGAAAAAAGAACAATTCACCCATTAATTGATTTCAAGGTTCTTGCAAACAAGATACTCTTGCCGACTAACATCATCCTGATGATAGTTGGAATATCCACATTCATGGTATACCAAACCATCCCAATATTGATCCAGAGTCCACAACCGTTAGGTTTTGGAGGTGATGCAATAACGACTGCAAATGTCCAGCTTCCATTTATGATAATATCTCTAATTGTTTCTGCAGCATCAGGCTTTATCGTATCAAAGGTTGGAAATTTCAGACTGACGACACTTGGAACAATTGTATGTACAATAGGATTTTTTGGATTGGTGGCATTCCACTCGACTGAATTTATGATATCTGCTGCACTTGGAATAATCTCAGTAGGATTGTCATTTGCATTTGTAGGCGGATTTAACATCATCCTGGTATCATCGCCACAAAAAGTTGAGGGAATATCTCTTGGCATGTCTGTGTTGCTCATTTTGGTAGGACAATCACTTGGGCCATCAGTTGCTGGCATGTTCCAGCAGATGTATAGTCAAACAATTCCAAATGTACCCGGTGTGTTTCCATCCGCATTGTCTTACATGCAAATATTTTCTAGTGCTGGAATCATATCTCTAGTATCAGTTGTACTTGTTGTTGTTCTAAAAAGCAAAGTAAAAGCACTGTCAAGTTATTATTCTAAAATATAAAAAAAATTTATGGGTGATAATTGCCACTCAAGTATTCACCACTATCCATTGCATTTTGTGGTATCACGCTGTATGTGCTATTGCATCCTGTCTGGAATGAATAGCAGTTAGTTGAGCTAGCGACTGTTCTTGATGCATCGCTTGTTCCAGTATATGTACCTGGTGTGCTCCATCCTGATGCTCCTAGCATGCCGACGGATATGACAATTGCACCGCATACACTTGCAGCAAGTATGACTAGAAATATTTGCACCATGGTGATATGATTCTCATTTTTTCATTTAACTCTTGCCTAACAATGTTCGTGATGATTTAACTTGTGGATTACAGCAAATGTTTTTGCAAAAAGACGATTTGGTTCATATTTTTCAGTCTTTTCTGACTGTATATTGATGGCGATTCAAATTGGTTGTACTGGCTGGAGCTACCAAGGCTGGATTGGACCGTTTTATCCAAAGACGATGCCAAGTTCTGACTATCTAAAACACTATTCCAAGACATTTGATATCACTGAAATCAATTCAACATTTTACAAAATTCCATCTCAAGTTACAACAAAAAAATGGTTCTCTGACACACCTGAAAATTTTGTCTTTACTGCCAAGTTGCCAAAACAAATAACACATGATGCAAGACTGAGGCCTGGACCGTATCTTGACCAGTTCATAAACACCATGGCACCACTTGGCCCCAAAATGAAAATTCTTGTAATCCAGTTACCACCATCGTTGTCATTTACAGAGGCAAGGACAAATCTTGAAAAAATGCTAAACCATCTTCCTGATAAATATCGTTATGCAGTAGAGGGAAGACACCCTTCCTGGTTTACAGACTCGTCATACAAATTTCTCTCAGAAAATAACGTCTCCCTTGTGTGGAATGATGTCTCTGGTGTTCTAAATCCATGTGTAGTAACAGCAGACTTTGTCTATGTCAGATTGATTGGAGACAGGACAATTCCTGAAAACCTATTTGGAACAATCCAGAGAGATAAGACCGAGTCTATAAAAAATTGGGCGCAAAAACTGGATGAGATAAAAAACAAGGTCTCCCTTGCAGTGATAATGGCAAACAACCATTTTGAAGGATTTTCCCCAGTTACTGCAAACAAGTTACGGCTTGCACTGGGGCTTGATGAAATTACTTGGCATGGCAAAAACCAAGAAAAACTATTCTAATTCTAGTTATGATATCTATAACCTGTCATACATGACATTGAAATCCTTGGCTATTCTGTATGCTATGTTTTGAATCTTGGTCACCTGTGTAATGTTTGATCTTCCATGCCCAATTTGGTTCATTATTGTCATGCACTTGTGTATCTTGTGATGGTCTTCATGGTTGACCTTGTCTGACCACATTTGAAAACAGTCATCAAACTCTAGACAAAATCTCAGGATAAACTCTTCCCAGTTGTTATAACTTGTCGAGTATCCTATTGCCCTTGCAAGCTCATGGAATTCATTACTTCTGTCGATTAAGAGCATGTCAAGTGACTTTTTCATTTTTGCATTGTCTTGGGAATCTAGAATTGATGTCATGGGGTATAATGGAATCTGAAAATATTAAGGACTAGGAATATACTGCAATCAAGTGCAACCGTGATCTTTATCTTTACTTGTGGTTGTGCAATTCCTACATGTGTTATGTGTCATAAGGCAGAATGTCAAATGTAGTTCTTTTGAAGATTGACTCGAGTCTTGAAATGATACACAACTGCAAATTTCCATGTGTTGTAAAAAAACTATAATCCTATACTGTTGATGGTATTTCCAGAATTTGCATCAATTATTAGAATTATCTTCTTGCCCTTGTGGTCATATTGGGCAAACCAGATTGGAACATGCAAGAGTTCGCCGCTTGAAACTTCTTCCTGGGTCTCCATCTGTCTTATCATGTGATATTTAGAGTGGACTTTTTGTGATTGTACTTGGTCTATGATGGTTTTTGCCTGGTTTTTTGCAGTGTCCTCGTTAATGTCTCCATTTAAGATCTTGACTGACTTGGGAATTTTTTTTGCGTCAAAATCAATCCTGTTGTCAAGTGTAAACTCGTATCCATGTGGTTGGTATGCTGTTAATGATTTTACCGAAACTACGGGACAGTTGTAATTTTCGTCTACGGTGTATGCCTTTGTTGCGTTGTTGCCTCCACCCATCATTCCGCCTCCGCCCATCATAGTTCCAAACAACATTCCGTCCATCATTCCTCCGCCAAAACCTCCTCCTCGTCTAGAGTCACCGCCACTCATTGCTCCTCCCATAAGTCCTGCCATGGCAACAGTTGCTGCAATGCTTCCAACTTGTACTGCAATATCTGTTGCAATAAGATTTGTTTTTGCTGATACAGGAATAATCCAATATGGCACCATGCTAAGTTCAAGATCATCTAGTTTTGAGCTCTCTTGGAGGTGTCTGTGCAAGAGCCCCTTGTCCAGCATTTGATGCAATCGTGCAGTTATCTGGTCTTGGTCAGATATTGTAATTGGTAGCATTGTGTGTTTTGCAATATTTTTCCATCCCTTGTTTTCAAGACTCACACTGCTTCCACAGTATTCGCATGTTACTACCATCTCTCCAAACTTGGGTGTAATTGACGCATTACAGTTTGGACATTTTATCTCCTTTACATCGGTGCTTGTGTCTTGCTGACTTGCAGCAGGTGCTGTAGTTGTTACCTGTTTTGTACCGCACTTGACACAAAAGGCTGCGTCATCTGGAAGTTGGATACCGCATTTTTGGCAAAACATTTTCTTGACCTATCCTGACTTTATCTCATTTCCACAATGAGAACAAAATTTAGAGTCTGCTGCAACTATGGTATTGCATTTTGGACATGTGACTCCTTGAGATTTTTGTGCTGTTGCCTGTTGCTGGGTCTCTCCACAGTTTGGACAAAAATTATTTGATACTGGCATCATCATGGCACACTTTTGGCATTGCTTCATTGGAGGCTGGTACATTCCCTGGCCCATCTGGCCTGCCATTGCATAACCAATGCCAGAGCCTGCTCCAAATCCAACTCCTAGTCCTGCCATGGAACCTGCTCCGCCTGATGGATTCTTGGCTGCCTCTGTCATGGCCTGACCTGCTTGATACTGCATGTAATTTACGCCAAGAACTGACATCTCTGATCTTGTATTGATTGCTTTTTGTACTTCGTCTGGAAGGCTGATTGTAAGTCCTGATATCTTGTTTATCTCTAATCCGTATTGCCCAAAGCTTGAAGGGGCATTTGCCAGTACAACTTGCTCGATGTTTTGCAAGTTTGATGCCAAATCTGTAACCTTCATGCCGCTTTCTTTCATCTTTCCAATTGCATTGAACAACAAAAGGACCATCTGCTCTTTTAGTCGCGATTCTATTGCATCTGATGTCTGCATTGCAAATGTTCCAACAAATTGATTCACAAAGTTCTCAGGAGACGATATCTTCCATCTAAATTCTCCAAATATTCTCAAATTTACTATGCCAAGAACAGGGTCCACAAATTGATACGGTCCTTGTGAGCCAAACTTGCCATCGATGTATCTATTTTGTAAATAATAAACTTCAGCAGCCTGCTGCACTCCTGTGAAAAACTTCAAGAGTCCGCCTACAATTGGTGCATTAAAGTCTGTTAGCGCATATCTATTTGGCTTGTCAAAATAAGTTAAAACTTTACCATCTCTGAAAAATACTGCAATCTCATCTTCGCGAACTACGATGTTATCGTTGAGTCTTATCAATCGCGGAACCTTCCACATCACATTACCTTCCTTGTATTGCGATTCCCATTCTATGGTAGTTGAGCCGGCTACACTTCCACTAGAATCTTGATCTTTTTTGTGTCCAAACATTTACAGATACACTCCAGTCTTTGCCATTTTTATCACTTTGTCACCTTGATGTTTTCAACTGACTCTAATCGTTGTCTCCAGGAATTATCAAGGGAATCAAGCATGGAATTAATGTTTGACGTAATCTCTTGTGCAGATTTGCCTGAATTATATTCTGATACAGAATTTGAACATGTTGAAAAAATTTGCTCTGCAGTGCTTACAAAATTAAAATCATATTCATATAATTTGTTAAGAACTCCATCATCAATTCGTATGTTTGGTGATATTCCTGCAGATCCTTGCTGGGAATGCTGTACCATGCCTGCTATCCTCTGTATCTCTGATATTGTATTTCCAACAAGAGTAAGGTTGCCAAAATCACCTTTGGTCGTTATGGCTCTACGTAGATCCTCTATCTTGGACTTGGACTCGTTTAGATTGTCTGATACCTGTTTTCGTAGCAACTGGTCTGCTGCTCTTAGGTCTTCAAGATTTCGATATTCCTTTAGGCCTGGTATCTTTAGCTGTAATTTTTTCCACGTACCCCTGTTTTCAACTATCTTTTCTCGAAGGTCTGGATTGTTTTCAGCCATGTGTCTTTTGATCTATATTACAAAACTTAAAGATTCCGAGAACATTGTTACTTGATTGAATCTATTATGGTATGGGTATTCTATCCAATGTGATCTCTGATAAAGTCATATAATACAATGGTACATCTCAATTTTACCAAATGAAAAAATTGCTTCTTCCTATGGTATTATCAATTCTTCTGGTCCTGTCTGTTGTACCATCATTTGCACAAACAAATTCCACAGGCCCAGATTTTAAAACGCTCCAACAACAAAAAAATCAAGACAGCCCTAATCTGTCTTATGCAGTGTTTTACATAACTGAAAATGACAAGTGTTCTGATTCTGAATACCAGAGTCTAAAATTTTACCAGGTAATTACAGATGAATATCTTTCACTGTATGGAATATCTCATGATCTGCAAGGCTCACTCTGTATTCCACTGAAAAATTATCAATCGTATTTCTCTGGGCTGTCTACGTTTACACTTCCTGTTGTGATATCTGATAATACTGTTGGTCAACAGCTAGTCCAGCAGGGATTTTACGGAATGTATGAGATAACAGGCACTGGCATGCAGGCAATCTATGTCTGCTCTTGTGACACCCAGATAGAAAGCTGGGCAGGTGCATGGATTTTGTCTCACGAATTATCGCATTTCTCATTACGGTATTTTGGAGAGCCTGATTCTATCTCTGTGTCATGGGTTCATTACATCCAGGCATTAGAAAATGACTGCCAACAAGGTGATTTTTCCAAAGTTTGTCCGCAGTATTCTGCATCGGTAACATCTCCTTCTGGAAATCAAATTCCTGTGATGGTGGTATACGGACAGGGGCCATCAACTAGTCTTCCACCAAATGCTCCACAAAGTGAGGTGACAACACTGCATGAAAATTCAATTATCCCAACTCAAAACCCACAGTGTCAAACAAACCAACTGTGTGCCTTGCCTGGGGATTATCTCAAGTATCAGATAACAACCTCTGATCTAAACCAAACTATACAGTTTGACTTTGAAAATCCTACTGATAACAAGAATATTACAGTCAAAACAAGTGCCATACAAAACGGCTCACCTGCATCTGAATATGATATACTTGATCTGACAAAAGCACTCTTTGCACGTCCAAGTGGCAATGCCTCTAATTTCATGTACTTGTTGCCAACTCCTCTGAAACTAAACAATGCATACCATGAAGGCTCTGTACAGTTTAACAACTATACAAGAGATGTTCTATCTGCTCAAACCAACAACCAAACAAATTCTATTCTGGTACAATTTGACAAAGATACTGGAATATTGATTCAGCTTGTAATCTCACATGTTGTAAATGTAGGTGGCAAGGTTACAGTTGACAAGCAATCATACAAACTCATTGATACAAACAAAATTTCCTATTCAAACTATGCAACTGGTCAGGTCCTAATTCCATCTTGGATGAAAGACGATGCCAAGTTTTGGTCTGATGGTTCAATGACTGATGAACAATTTCTCCAAGATATGCAATATTTGATTGACAACAAAATAGTAGATATCCCACAAATTGCTCTATCTGATAATACAACATCACAGATTCCTTTGTGGGTTAAAGACGATGCCAAGTCCTGGTCATCAGGTTCTATATCTAATGGTGAATTTGCAGGGGCGATGCAGTATCTTGCCTCAAACGGCATGATATCTCTACCAGTCTCTCAAAATGGTACGCCTACTAATTTGACTGGTCTGCCAACAGGAAAGATCAAGCTAGATAATGTATCACTTGATATTGAAATTGCAGATACACCACAGAGACAAAACAAGGGATTACAATATCACACTCCATTGTCATACAGTCAGGGCATGCTCTTTCCATTTGCACAACCACAGGTTATCTCGATATGGATGAAAGAGATGCAATTTCCTATTGATATAATCTGGCTTGACAGTTCTGGAAATGTCTTGCATATAGAAAAAAATGCTCCAGCATGTACTGCAGATCCTTGTACTATATATGGCCAAGACATAACGCAAGCACAGTACGTCTTGGAGGTTGCAGCAGGTTTTGCAGACAAGTTTGGAATAACTCTGCACTCACACATGCAGTTGTTGACGCCAATATGATGTCATAAGACTATTAAATTCCGTCAAAACGATTGTTTGTAATGCCAAATAAAATAATGATAAATCTTGACAAGGCAATATACACAGAAGGAGAATATGTCAAGATAAAATTAGATTATGAAGCACTTTCTCCAAAGCAGGCAATGCATTTGGTCATCTTTGATCCTTCTGAAAGAGAAGTGTTCAGTGAAGACCAGTATCTGAATTCACAAAAGGGATCGTACTCTAATGTTCTGCGATTTGATACAAAACAATGGAAAGTTCCAGGACGATACAAAGTTGCTGCTTGGGATCAAGAGGGAACAAGAAAAGAAGTGTTCTTCCAATTCAAGGCAAAAGCCTAGGCAGATTTTTGTGGTCCGCATACCACATCACTTAGATCCTTGCCATTGTATAGATCCTTTACTGCGTTTGTATCACAATCTGAGATGAACGGAAAGTTTGTCTCAATTACGTAATGCATCAAGTCATCCTCATCACTAGAGTGCCCCAACCCCAATGCATGGCCAAATTCATGTCTGACTATGGCACCTAGTCGCTCAGCTGAGATATTGTTTACATCGTAAATTGTTATTGCTGCTTTTAGTGTCTCCTGTCCATCTGTAATGGTTTTAGTGTATCCCGAATATCCATCTGGGTCTTGAAGATCTGAGAGAACTATTGTAATGTCTCCTTCTTCACTTGGTGATTGGATTATGTTGAACTTGGTTGGTATGTAAAATGTTGATTTTTCAGTTTGCATGTTTTGAATTGCACCTTCCCATCCTTTGTAATATGTTGAAACAGTACCAACTGGTCCCCTTCCAAGCAAAGAATTGTCTATCTTAACAGATTCTTGCGAGAGTATCGCATTTTTGATGGCATTTATTTTTTCTTTTGACACCATGTTTGAATTTAGTATGTTTATGTTCAGAGTTTGATTGTTTACAAGGTGCCATGGTTTCCATGTGTCTACCGTATTACCTCTTAGGTTTTGTATCAAATATTGTGTTTTAAGTGGCGTGTTGCCAGAATTATAAAACGACTGTAGATCACTTGGAACATACGAAACAAAGATGAAAAATGCCAATCCTAATGCAGCTACTATTGTAACATTTCGTAAAATCTTATTTTTACGAGGCTCGTTCTTTAACAGGCTCGTTAACATTTTCTTGTCTTGACGAAGATCCTCGATTATCTTTTCTTTCTCTGAAATATCGTGCTCAAGATTTGTTGTGCCTGTCTCTAAACTGTCAACACGTTTCTTGAGCTCAGAATTCATCTCTTTGAGAAGGATTTTTTGAGATGCAAGATCCTCAAATAATTCTTGTTTCATTTATGAAGCCACCTTGAGCGTATACAGTTTATTCAAAATATGCATTATTTCGTTGATATCATAAGGCTTGTAAATTATGGCAGATGCATTAAGGCGTAACAATCTATCATGAGTATCACTTGTCAAATCTGCTGTTACCATTATTACAAGTGCGTCATTGTGAATTTCTCTAATCTTCTCTAATGCGTATAATCCATCATATGTTTCCATCATCACATCTAAAAATACAGCATCTGGCTTGAGCCTCTTGTAGATTTCAACTGCCTCTAGTCCATCATATCCCCTTCCAATCACTTTGATGCCTTTTATCATCAAAAAGTCAGATAACACAGATACTGTATCCTTGTCATCATCAATCACTATTGCTGTAATGAAATTGTCTACACTGTCTACGTGAGATTGAGAAGCGGTTTTCACCATTTATGTGCATTATTGAATATATATTAGATGAATTTTGTTTAGTTTGAACAAACTAATTTTCTGTCATCTTTTCTGCAAAATATATGAAATTTCAAACCCTGTCTTAATTCAAATTGACATCTTTAACAATTATGATAAAAAAATACGATCAATCTTTATTAAAATGGCTGGCATAATGCTTTATTGTTGAATATTGAACAATGCTATGAACTGCTTGGGTTACAAGAAGGCGCATCTATACCTGAGATAAAAAGCGCATATCGTCGAATGGTTCTAGAATATCATCCTGACAAAAACATATCAACCAAAGATGATGTAAAATTCAAGTTGGTGACAGAGGCTTACCAAACAATACGTACCAAAAATGTGGATGTTGAAAATGGACCTATCTATGAAAAACAAAAAAATGAATACAGTTCGTATCGTGAACTACTGACTTGGACCTTTTACCTGAATTTGCCTCACGATGTAATCAATTATGCCAAAAAAATACTGCCGGTAAAAATCATGCGACGATATTTTTTCAAGTACAAATCAATTGTTCTAACATGTGACAAGTTGGCATGGAAATACGCCAATATTCTTGTATCTAGATTTGCTGTTTCCTGGTATCCAAAAATCAAGTCTCTTGTTCTACATGTTGTGCATAAAGGCGTGGTTGCAGACTTGTTAAAGTATCTGGGCCTGAATTCCTAATAGTCCTGATGTATCTGTAATGACGGTGAATTGTTATTTAATAGAGGTATTTTTAAATATAAAAGGTACCAATAAGATCGTAATGCGATCTGATATCAAGAGTACATTACTTGCAATATCTGTAGCAACTATACTTTTGACACTGGTCATAGGACAAGTGGCTCCGCCTGCACTGGCTCAAACAACTAGTGCAATGGATAACTTGATCAAGCGAGACTTTTCTTTTGGCGGTAATCAACATCTTACTGCAAGTTCTGGTAACACCGTAGTCTGTGGTGATCATATCTGTGCACCTGGTGAATGGACCATGTTACAAGATAATCTAAATCACAACCAGATTGTGCATTCTGCAACCAATTTTACAAATCCAATATCCCACAATTCCACCATGCCAACATCAACAAATTCTACAATGACAATGTCCAGTAATTCTACTATGAAAATGTCCAACTCTACTTCACCAATTCCACCTCCATATCCGATACCTCCAACTCCTGTTCCAGTTCCAACACCTCCTGGAATATCGCCTGTTATCTGTAGTAAAGTAAAAGCAGATCTTGCAAATTCAACAATATCATTGGGTATGACTGCAAAGATATTGTCTGACCTTGGTTGTGTTAGCTAAAATACCTGACTAGTAGCTTGCATCTCTAAGATAATTTTATTGTGACTAGCTTGTTTTTCTTGAACATACGACAAGTATTCTCGTATGTTTTTTTATATCATGTATGTCCGGTATGGCAAGTAAGTCTCGAATAAGGCCAAAAAAAGAATCTAGAATTCGATCTGGTGATGTAAAAAAAATCTTTCAAAATGATCAGTCATATTATACTGTGACAAATTCTTCTAAATTGTATGATCCTCATGTACTCTTGGAACAAAATTACAAAGATATGTATGAAAAAACTCCTTGTATGTTATGTTCTACAACTATTGATGGTGTTATTTTCGCGTGCAATGAATTTTATGCCGAAAGACTTGGATATCAAAAAAATGAAGTTATAGGAAAAACCATCTTTGATTTTGTAGCAATTCAAAGTATTGAAGAATATGAGAATTTCTTTCAAATGTGGAAAAATACTGGTAATGTATCAAATGCCACAATCTGGTTCAAACGAAGAAATAACACTGAATTTCTCGGACTGATAAATACCACAAATCTTTATGATGTTAACGAAAAATTGATTGGAAGTAATACTACGATTAGGGACATAACTGATTTGTATGAGATACAAAAGACAGTTGAGGTCAATGAGAAGAAGTTAAAACAACAAAATGAAGCGCTCAAGATTGCATATGATCACCTGTTGGAGACTGAACAAAAGTATAGGACGTTATATGAAAAATCTCCTGATCTTCTGCGTACTATTGACTTGAATGGAAATGTAATCGACTGTAACGATTCGTATTGTTCCAGTCTTGGTTATTCACGAGAAGAGATCATAGGAAAATCAATGTATACACATGTGGCAGAAAAAAGTATTGATGATCTCAAGGATGCAACTTTGGAATGGGATCACACTGGTTCAATAGGAAATAGAGAGATTTGGCTTCAACGAAAATCTGGTGATATTTTTCCTACGTTACTTCTTTCAACAAATCTTTATGATACAGATGGCAATTTGACTGGACGAATTGGAGCACTACGAGATATGACTGTGATGTATAATGCAAGAAAAGAAATTGAAGAGCATAAAACAAAAAGACTTTCTGCTATTGGAGAACTCTCTGCTCGTATAGCTCATGATCTCAGAAATCCACTGTCTGTAGTGCATAACACTCTTGAAATAATCAAAATTCAAAATCCTGATTTTGAGAAAAATAACCAGTCAAAATTTGACAGAATTGAGCGTGCTGTAAAAAGAATGACTCATCAGATAGACGAGGTAATGGAGTATGTTGTACCAAATCCATTAAATCTTCAAGAACACGTTTCATTGCTTGGTGTGATAAATTCATCCGTCTTGAATGTTACAACAAAGGATACTCAAATTCATGTACCACAAAATGATGTCATGATTAGATGCGATCCAGAAAAACTAGAAATTGTATTCACAAATCTTCTATTAAATGCAACACAGGCAATGAATAATTGCGGAATTATATATTTTAGAATAAAAGACACTCAGATCACCAATGATGTAAACAAAAATTTTACAACTATAGAAATTGAAGACACAGGTCCTGGTATTCCAAAGATCTTAATGCCAAAAATATTTGATCCATTATTTACAACAAGGCAAATAGGAACAGGACTAGGCCTAGTGAGCTGTAAAAATATCGTTGAAAAGCACGGAGGTTATATTGATATCAAGACTGAAATCAATAAAGGTACTACGTTTATCATCAATATTCCAAAATAAATATTTTAACGGTTACATCAATACGCGCGATATCTCTTCATCAATTCAGTGACTGATCCAGTCATAAAATCTAAGAACACAAGTTTTGCCTTCTAATGCATCTGTGTTGATGGCTAGGGGTTGGGCAATTACGGATGTAACAGTACAATTTTCACAATGTTATATTGATGATATTATGATTTAGGACTCAATCCCCTTCTGGAAATTGATAGAATGTGGGCATGTTCTGTGGTACGTCTCCGTACACAATCACAATTTCGTCATGAGCATTCATTTTTGTAGTGTTCAAGTTTGTACTTACCAAGTTTCCATTTACAAAAATTTCTGGTTCATTAGTTGCTGTGGGGTATCCATTTCGGGTTGACTTCCAAATGTCAAAAAATTCTCCTATTGTAAAGTCTCTTTCTTTTGGTGATTCAATGTGTACTATTCCATCTGGTGTGTGGGTGTGTAACCAGTACAGACAAGTGTTCTCAAGTCCTATTAACGCTGGAATTGGTGTATGTTGACCATTGACAAAAACATCCATGTGTGCATGAATATGGAATGTTGTATATTCTTGAGTCTCACACGGTATGCCATCAATTGAAGCAAAACTGGTGTCAACTGTATTATCTGATCTGTATGTAACATATGCTACTCCTGCTATTATGGCAGCAATGACTCCTAGTGCAATGAACTTGTTTCTATTGGATGAAGGTTTGACTGCCTTTGGATTTTTGTCTTTTTTAGTACTAGTCATTCTGTGTTACTACGCATCTTCAAATCAAGTATTAATATATTTCAACATGACTATGAATTGATTCTTGATGTGCATGGGGGTATTGTTCATCTATAAAATTTAAAAATATTGGCTTGAAAACTATTTGATCATTTTCTTGAGCTGTTCTGGAGCTGCATTCATTATCTCATTTTTGGTGTATTGCTTGTTTAGTTTTTTGCTGATAAACACTATACTCATTCCTCTTGGTATCTCTCTTCTTGAACTAAGGAACCTAAGATAATTCTCCTTCTCATCTCTGGTACAAAATACCATTTCGTAGTTACTAGAAACCCACACTTCCTCAACTAGTTCCTCACTCATGTTCATCATGCCCATTAATACGGCTGAGAATCTATAAGGAGTTGCGCTACATTGTTCAGTAACAAAGTTACTTGCCATCTGGATACCTGGTAGTGTACTAGTTAGGTGGAACAATGTTGTGGCAAATTTATATTTTAATAAGGAATCCTACGTTTCTTTTTTAATATTGATGTGACATATACATTCTAGGCAAACAGGAGGATCTCTTGTGAGGAAGACCCAAATCCGTCCCCATATCATGTGAACCTGTTTGCCATGATTGAGGCTAGTCTATACATCTTACCAGATTACATAATGATCGAAACTTAACATGTCAAAATTGTTGTTCTCGTGATGTTTCTATATTATGTGCTGTTTGAAGATTTTGGGTTTTTGTACTTGTCTTGATTTTTCACATGGTCTATTGCTTCCAAGATTTTTTTTATTGTAGATGAAAATTTTCCTTTCATGACAATTACTATGGTATCTTGTCCATTTGGTATTGACACTATCCTAAAGTTTTCTCTCTCTGTAATTGTATATTTTACTACACCAAAATTTTCATCATAATCATGCTGCATGGTTTGGTATAATGAAACTGACATGAAAAACATCTCCTTTTGTTCCTCTGAAAGTCGTAATCCGTTTTTTGCTTTGTAATCCACAAGACGACCGTTTCCAGTAACTAATCCCACAAATTCAACTCCTGGTACTAGGAGATATTCATCAAGACATACTATGGCAACATTTTGAGACATATTTCCAACTATTAGTATCGTCTTCATTCCTAATAAGACTGATCACAATAACAATTACTCTATGAATTTGAATTCTAGATGACGATCTTTGTGGAATGGGCAAGTATTATTTTGAAGTCTTTCTCAAATAAGACAAGCAAAATGATGACTAGATATCTTGCAATAATTACTGCATTATTTGGAGTATGTTGTGCTATTCCGACTTCAAACGTCTATGCATCCTGTATTCCAAATGTCAACTGTAATAATATCTCGCAAGTTCCTACCTCACAAATTGTAATATCTAGAGATTCACTCTCACCTAGTTCCCAAATCAACATCTTGATTCATGCGCCTGACTTTAATTCTAATTCGTATGCACTTGATACTATTGGAGTAGACGGAAGTAGGGTTACAATATCAACAAGAGAATCCAGTATTCCATACAAGCTAGTGGAAACAGGTCCTAATACTGGGGATTTTGCAGGTTATGTCATATTATCTTCTACAACCTCGGTGTGCTCTCCAGTATGTGGGCCTACTGATGGATTTTTAGCAGCTGGAGGTGATGATGCTATTAATGTTTCATTCACATATGCTGATGGGCATACAATTTCAGCGTCATCTAGTGATCAAATACCCGTTCAAACAAATCATGGTGCAATCCCTGAGTTCTCTTATGCTGGATTTGTATTGCTTGTAAGTATGGTATCACTGATAATGATTTTTAGAATGAACTTGATATTGTGATGAAACACCTGTGAAATAATATGAATTCTACAAAAAAGACAAAAAATGCTCAATGTAAAAGATGTCTAAATAAATTCAAAGAAAAAGAGATCTTTACCATTCAACAGTTTCAATACAGAAAACTACCTACCTATGAATGGACCAGGGAATTTTTTAATATTCTTGAAATAACCGAGTGGGATTCTTTCTGTGAAAATTGCATGCTATATTATGGTAAAATATCTCATGCAGTCTGGTTGCTATACTGCCATGGGAAATAATATCTATTTCAAATATTTGTCTAAAAAGGAAAGTGTCTTGTTTCATGTATCACTTGTTTCTTCTCTGTAGATGTGATTTACTCTATCTTACAATATGTTTTACAACTGGAGATTTTTAATTTTCTGTGATATCTTCATTGATTGCAAGTGTAATTTTGAAAGTCTAACTAGTATTCTTATATGCAATCAAGTGTATATACTACCCATGTCTCAATCTATCCAATATTTTGATAGAGTTCTTGAAAACATCATGCATACTGATACACAGATTAGGTATGCAACAATCTTTGACAATGATGGGAATGAGATACGTACTCGAATACGTGATGGCGTAGAACCGTTTCTAAACGATGCAGATACGAAAGAAACCCTGCGCTATGCTGCAAATGCTTGGAAGATACGAAGAACCTTTGCACCAAAAATTGGAAAAGGCAAGTATGTCTTGGCGGTATATCAAAATCTAAGACGACTAACAATGCCTCTTGGAGATAAACATCTCATAATGGTGACATGGGGAATAGATGGCGGCTCATCCCAAATCATAGAACACTTGGAAAACATGTTTTCAGGCGATCCAACTAAAGATTGGTGATCGTCTAAAAACAACCATGACTTCTTATCTCTTATCTACGGCAAGTAATTTTTCAATATGTTTTGGCAATGTAATGGTAAAGGTAGTGGGATTGTTTGAAGCATGTATTGTTCCATAGTGTTGCTCAATTACATTCTTGGCACTTGGCAAACCAAGCCCAGTTCCATGTTGTTTTGTAGTAAATAATGGCTCAAATATTCTAGTCAACAGTTCATCTGGGATTGGAGGGCCTGAATTTTGAACCTGGATCTGAATCTTGTCGTCTGTTTTTTCAACAAGTTTGATCACAATTTCACCGCCATGATTTCCATTCATGGATTGAACTGCGTTCATTATCAAGTTGTAAAAGACTGATTCTAGTTTTGGACCATCACACTTTAGTATGATGTCATTTTGTGGAAGTGTTATTTTGATATTCAAAGGAATCTTGATTGGCGCAATAGAGTGAGTTATGGTGTTTATCAAGGAATGATCTTCTAAATGCAAAGATTGGGTTCTTGCAAAATTTAATATGTCATTTATCATCATACTCATGCTAAAAACGGCACGGTCTATCTTTGAAATCTGATCTAAAGCTCCTGGATTGAGTTGATCTTTGTACTTGATACTCAACAAGTCTACCGAGTTTTTAATTACTGACATTGGGTTTCTTAGATCATGACTAATGTTTGAGCTCATTTGACCTAAGGTCACAAGTTTCTCAGTCTTTGTAGTTTTTTCTGTCTTGACCTGATTAACTTCTGTAATAAAATCACACTTGAAGCCTGCTGCTTCATGGTGCTTCCATATTGATTCTTCATCTGGGGCATCTAATATACAGTAAATCTTGTCCTCTTTTTTATTGAAAAATAGCTCTAGATGAGTGACTCCAAATTTATCTGGAGGCAAATCTACCAATCTTTCTAAATCTTCATGTGTCAAACCTTTTGAACTGTGACCATCGATAAACGTAGGCATTTAGTTTAGAGATTCAAAGTGAATGATAAAAACTTTTCATGAAACACACAAAATAATGAAATTATTCAAATAACTATATCTTTTATGGATGAAAATTTTTGTATATGTATCTTATTGACTGATTCTACCATTGTAATCATTATGCTATCTATCATTTTCACTACAGTCATTTAGAAACTTGATGATGATTTTGATAAAATAATTTTTTCATATTGTACGGGAAATTATCTCTGATTATAACGATATCCTATTGTCTAGTTTGGTATGTGTGCTAGTTTGAATGTCTGATTGTTGTTAGGGCTATTTTTTTACAATCGTATGTGATAATATCTTGTTCTTAAAATAGAGCCAAGTAATGTAATTCTGTATGGGTGACGCTGACCATAATTCTTGGTATGTTACAGGAAATGAAAATGCAAAGAATGGTAATAATGAAGATGCATTAGTTGCTTATGACAAAGCCCTTGAGATAGATCCAAATCATGTGAGTGCTTGGAATAATAAAGGAATTGTTCTATCTAGGATGAAACAATTTGAAGAATCTATCATTTGCTATGACAAGGCAATTGAGCTAAATCCAGAGTATGCAAATGCATGGTATAACAAAGCAAATGCATTACGAAACTTTGCACAATCTTTAGTGGACAAGGCAAATGATGATCGTACAAATGCACCAAAGCTAGTAAACAAATCAATTGGATTGTTTGATTCTGCTGACAAATGTTATGACAAAGGGGATCTACTCTCAGGAAAAAAACATGAATCTTGAAAAGATCTGTGATGAGATAATCCAGTCTGACGAAAACATTACTCTAGTAGCAATATCCTATAGAACAGAATCATATTTTAAAGAACGTGAGGGGACCAAAAATCTCCAAACAAAAGAGAATATTGAAAAATCACTAGCTGATGCATCCTTGCGGTGGGTAACTCGAAGATCCCAAACGGCACTAGGTGCGCCTCTTTATGCTATGGCAAGGTATGAAAAGGCAAAACGCATTACTGCACCACTTGGAAGATATGGTATAATCTTGTGTGTTGTATTGCCAAATTCTGATGCTGAAAAAATTGCTACAAAATTAATAAAACTCGTACAAAAATATTCTGACTAACTTGTTTCACATCTGGTTCTATTGATTATATTTGTGCAAACACTATCCGCCATAACCAGAGTTTCCAACAAAGCTAATGCTTGCAGGAGTTCTGTATTCTTTGGTTATGTTGATTCCTTGGTCTGATGTTACTTGTACTTCATCAAGTGTGCTTCCATCTGGAGGAGAAAGTGAAATCTTTTCTCCGGGATTTAGTATTGGTATGACATCTGGTTTTGTAGCTCCTCCATACGCTACAACAATGTTAGTCAAAGCATTTGTGCCTGTATTTCTGATTGCAACATGTGTTTCAGTACCCATGTCGTCTTTTACTATTATTGGATCAACTGACATGCTATATTTTTCAGAGATGGGAAGTACTGGTAAGAAAATAACTAGGAAAAACGCTATGACTAGAGCAAAACATCCTCCTATTACTAATGAAAGGATGGATTTTTTCAACTACTAGTAAATCGTCTTCTAAATATTTCAATTCTACTATTGTCAGATTTATACAAATGTGTGCTTTTTTAATAATTTTAATTCTGTACTGGCAGACGAGACATTTTTTCGAATAATCTATAATATGTGACTATGACCTGTCTTCTATATGTCAGTCAATATATCACTGCCAAATTCTGTGGAATGTAAAATCATTTTACCTAATGCCTGTTGGGTTGAGGCTCAAAATGATCAAAAGGATGCAATTCTCTTGGTTTCTGTGCCCTGTGAGGATGTTTCATCAATTATTGTAATAGAGATGAACGGAAAACGAAATGAGATGTGTTTCTTGACAGGTTCCATTGTGAAAATTGAGAATAACAAACTGTTCTATGATAAAAATAGACTAGAAGACTGTGATGCTGAAGAGTAGTCTAATTCTGTTTATGCTGTTATTCTAGTCTTGTTTTTGAATTGAATTACTATCAAGTATGCAAAAAATACCATGAATATGATGTTGATAAACAATGTAATTGGGTTTGCAAGGGACTCTTGAAATGTTCCATATGGTAATGGGTTTATCCAGAATGTCCCAGGGGAAAAATAGATCTTTTGCCAATATGCCATTGAGGTAACAGCGTGAGCAAGCAAAGCGCAGGCTAGAAATGAAATTTGTATTTTTTTATTTGCAACATGTTTTGTAAACCTCCAAAATCCATAAGATGCAATAACCATGATTGAGATCAGAAATGGTAACATGTATCTCTCAAGTGAAAGATCTCTTGCAATCATGAGCGTAGTGATAAACGTACTAACAAACCAAATTAAGACAAGTGCTTCTGGAATGCACTCTTTTGATCTTCGCACCTTTTGAATTGCATATCCGATACCGATAAAGAAAAAGATGGTTAATGGTATGCTGGAATAAGTCGCTGGGTTATTCCATCCTAGCTTGAAAGTGGAATTTGGAAACGCTCCTGGTATTGTATTTTCTGTAGGGCTTGGAAATAGAGCATAGTAAGAGAGCAAGAACATTCTGGTGGGCTGCAATCCTTGTATTGTGGGATATGCGATAAACCAAACATCTCTGTTATAGTTATCCATATCTGATTTCATAGCTTTAATTTGGAGAATAGGATTTTTATAAAATCCTGGTTCTGTTAGTAAGAAAGCAAACATTGCAATGCAGAAAAACACTGTAATTGTCACGCCAATCTTCAAGATCTGTCTCTTGTCTGCTGGTGATCCAGGTTGCCTCTGTAACAGACCATTCAATAAAATAATTCCAACAAACAATATGGAAAATTCAATAGATAACAGCTTTGACGTGAGTGCGCATCCAAATGCTACTCCACTTGAAACTAGATATCTTACTTTAGGATGTCCTGTTTTAAAAGAATAAAGTAAAAGCAATAGTGCAAGCATGCTAAAGAAAATGTAATGAACCTCTGTCATTATGGTTCTACTATACCATACCCAAAGGTTGTAAAACATGAAAACAAGTGAGAAAATTATTCCCACGTTTCTGTTAAAGAGAATTTTTCCAATGAGGAATACAACAACTATCGCAAGTGCTCCAAAGATTGGTGATAGCGCACGTCCTGCAGCCATTTGCTCAATGGTTGGTGCATTATGAAAATTATAACAAGTAAACCAATAGCAAGACCAATCATAATAATCTCCAGTGTCTTGATGTTCAAGACTTAGTGGAGCTCCAATCAAGACCATGCGTAATGGACTGTATGTGGCGCCATGTGCAGGTATGTGGTATAATGAATTGCAATTATCGATTGATATCAAACATGGATTGGCAAGATCTCCTGCAGTTATCAAGTGGATATAGTTTCCTGCCCATCCTAGATAGTTTATCTCATCTCCATGATGTGGCTGTCCTTCTAAATTATATCCATAAATCAAAACCGATGCCAAGAACAACACAAGAGGTATTGTATAACTTGATCTTGTATTGATGAAATTAACCAAATTCATTTGTACTGCACCATGTCTTTTTGTTATTTTTTATAATTGATTGATATCTCTATCTGTTGGGTAAGTCTTTGGCTGGAAAGATTATAACATCAATATTGCACCTTCAAAACATTTCATGGAATCAAATCAAAAAACTTGGCAATTGACGCCTGATCTAAAAATATGTCGAATACTCAACGGAATGTGGCAAGTGGCAGGTGGCCATGGAGACATTGATCACGAGTCTGCAATATCTGAAATGTTGTCATATTATCATTCTGGTTTTACAACATGGGATATGGCAGACATCTATGGACCTGCAGAGCAATATTTTGGAGATTTTAGAAAAAGTCTGGAAAAACAACAAGGTAAAGATGCAGTAGAAAAAATCCAAGCACTTACAAAATTTGTGCCAAACCCAGGACCTATGACTAGATCAATAGTCAAACATTACATTGAAAAGTCAATCAATAGAATGAATGTAAAATCAATTGATGTTCTCCAGTTTCACTGGTGGGATTATAATGATACAAGATACATTGATGCCTTACACCATCTCTCAAAACTATGTGATGAAGGAAAAATACGACATCTTGGTTTGACAAATTTTGATACAAATACAATGGAATTGATATTGGAACAAGGATTCAAACTTGTATCTAATCAGATACAGTATTCTATCATTGATCAACGACCTCAAATCAAAATGGCTCCATTTTGTCAGAAACATGGAATGCATATTCTCACATATGGAACTCTGTGTGGTGGATTTCTATCAAACAAGTATCTTGGAAAGTCTGAACCAAAGCGATCAGACTTGAACACATATAGTTTACAAAAATACAAAAACATGATTGACCAATGGGGTGGTTGGAATTTATTCCAAGAACTCTTGCATGCATTAAATGAAATTGCAACAAAGCATGATGTCAGTATCGCAAATGTTGCTACCAGATACATATTGGACAAACCTGCTGTGGCTGGAGTGATAATTGGAACCAGACTTGGAATCTCTGATAACAGATCTGACAACTTGAAAGTGTTTTCGTTACAATTAGACAAAGATGACGACCACAAAATAAAATCAGTTACATCTAGATCAAAAGATCTTTTTGAGATCATAGGCGATTGTGGCGACGAATACAGATGACAAATATCCTTTTCTTAATATTGGCAGTGTGTTTCACCTGACTTGTGAAAGCTCTAGTCTATGAAGAATATGCTCCTGATGATAATTATAAAAAAATACTCAAGATAATTGACGTGCCTGAACCTAAACCCAAACCTAACGAAGTAGTCTTCAAAGTAATAGTTGCAGGATTAAACCATGATGATATCTGGGGAATGCGTGGAAAACCAATACAAATTCCAATGCCCCATATCTCTGGAACTGATGCAGCAGGCCAAGTTGTCGCAGTAGGTGAGGATGTCTCAACAATCAAAGTAGGAGATAGGGTTGTCTCGCATGGTAACCTTTCATGCAGAGTGTGTATTGCATGCACTGAAGGCCGTGAGTATGATTGTAGATATAGAAAAGTTTGGGGTTTTCAAACAGGTCCACTCTGGGGTGGATATTGTGAGTATGCACATCTTCCCGAGGTAAATGTCGTCAAAATTCCAGAAAATGTGTCATACGAGGATGCAGCAGCTGCCTCTATGACGATGACAACATCATGGCATATGCTTGTAGGGCGGGCAAAAATCAAACCCGGTCAAACAGTACTCATTATGGGTGGAGGCTCTGGTATGGGTACATTTGGAATTCAAATTGCTAAACTTTATGGTTGTAATGTGATTGCAACTGCAAGCCAAAATAAATTGGAGGAATGTCTAAAGCTTGGTGCAGATTTTGCAGTAGATCACAGAAAAGAAGACTGGAACAAGCAGGTCTTTGCAATATCGAAAGATTTGGCAAAACAAAAACAATCTAGTCCTGGGATTGATGTAATTTTCGAGCATATTGGAGGTTCACACTGGAACAAGGAACTTGCACTGCTAAAATATGGCGCTACTCTAGTTACAACTGGTGCTACCACAGGTTATGATGTAATCTCTGATTTACGACATATATTTTTCAAGGGTGCTAATATCTTGGGTTCTACGCAAGGAACACGTTCTGAACTTGAATTGGGAATTTTTTGGATGTCTAGAGGAAAAATAAAATCAATAGTTGATTCAATCTATACATTTGAAAATGCAGTAGAGGCTCATACAAAAATGTTAAAGGGAAACTTGTTTGGTAAAATACTGATGAAACCTACATGATTTACAAAATTTTATGCTATATGTTTTTAGACTATGATGTTCTACGCTAAATGGTTGACATCAAAACTTCTTACTATCTCAGTATTTCTAATTCTCAGCGTGACTCTGTTACCGTTAATGCATACGGGATATGCACAAACTGCAAATTTCTCTCTCAAAGGTGCAGTATCTCCAAGTAGTAACTTTCACGGTGTCATGATGTGGACTATAATTAATGGAAACAAAGGTACGATAATTATTCAATCTCCTGTAGGGAGAGGACTCGTCCATACTTTGATATCTCACAATCAGACATGTGGTTCATCTGTACCGATTTGTCTTACTTCTACTGTTATTGATGCCACTGATACTAATGTATTCAAAGCAGGTGACACCGCAAAATTTGCAATTGATCTAAATGCAAAACAAGAGACTGTTTCGCTGCTTACTGGAGTTTTGGCTGGGTTTGATGTGGATATTCCTCTTTCTAAAGTATGGAATACAACACCTGTCTCAACTGGTGTAAATTCTACTGCCTCTTCTAACATACCTATTATGACCAACTCTACCGCCCCACGACATCTTACTATATCATTGAATGAGTCTGTGGGTGTTGGCGCAAAAGGCTAGCATCTGAATCTCTGATTTAAAAAATTTTTTTGACAGTTACACAGATGAATCTGTAGCATTATTTGATCTAGGAACGATGCTTCTTGATCTTTTGATTTTTACCCATGAGCAACATTAGAAATGTACTGTTGTCAAGTTCTGGATCTTCCTGTTTTGCTTTTTTAACTGCTTTAGCAAATTGTTGAAATGCGTCCACTTTCACCGTGATTGTCTTGTATTCTTTTCTTGGCATAATTATAGTCGTCCGGTACTATTGATAAATCATATGTAGAGTTTTTTCATAAAATTACTCAAATACTGTCCAAAACACGAAAAAATATTTACAGTATTACCTTAAACAGAAACTATGACATATGTTCTGTTTTAAGCTGTATTATGGCTGATTTACACTCAAAACAACTTTAACGATGACATACCGGTACAACAACTCATCCATGATCTAATGATCTTACACTGAAGCCTGCTGTACTCATATGTCATATACCCTTTAGTCAAATCTGTAAACAACCATCTTTATTTTTGATGGATTCAATTTTACAATCACGGACAAATATTGCACATATGATGGTCATAAAATAGAAGAAACTCTGAGTAGTCTATGTAAATTGTGTGGATATGTCTATTGCAAAGGTCATCTATTGCCACATAGACATCGCTGTACCATGCTACAAAATGTAGAATATGTTAAATCTGATTCATTTTCAAGTCTAGATGCATCTGTCTCATATGGTGAATTGGAAAAAACTCTAGACAAACCAGTTATGCAGATGGAATCTAATGTGGAAAGAGTAGGTGTACCTGTAACATATGCTGTGGGAGATACTCCATATTGGTTGTCTGATTGTCTCAAAGATGCACAAAATATGATAATAGAACATCACCAAGAAAAACCTGATGACAAGAATTTCATAGACTGTGCAAAATTCTTTGCAGACAAGATTTTTGGTGTGAAAATACAAAATAATGGGAATGCATCAGGTGATATCAATCTGATTGGGGATCTACCAAGTCAACCGTCTTACAAAATATGTATTCATGATGTACTGGGTTATGATGCCAGAGATAATAGGAGGATGGTGACAATTGTTCTTGTTCATCAACTGTTGCATGCTATTCATCCTTCTAGAGCACATGATTCTACGAGTATGCGAAATGGTATCAATAGGATAGAGCATGAAATTGCAAATAAAGCAAGTTATCATGACGCATTGTTAAACTTGGAAAGTCTGTATCAAAGTGGCAAAATCAATCGTTGTCAAATCTAGGTCGTTTTTAATACTTTTTTCGTAGTTCTCTTAACTGATCATATTCTTCTTGCACAGTCTTATTGGATTTTGTTCCAGGTTTATTTCTTGGTCTTGATCTGACCATGCAATTACAACAACTACAATACAAGTCCACTGTATCTTCTGTTGCAGGTTTGTCTTCTCTATCATGACATGATTCTCTTGACATGAAGACTCCGCAGATCTGGCATCTAACTTGGCCTGATAAATAACGGCTTGTACCGTCTCTTGGTTTTCTAATCTTGTGTTCTTTACACATCCCTTTGCAGATGCCTTTGTCTTTGTTCATAATTGACTCTTGATTTGTAAGAATAAAACTCCTGCTTTAATTTGATTCTGTTTCTTCTATGGTCTCATGATTTGGCATTTTTGATACTATGGTTATCATGTGCCTTTGGGAACTATGTTCTATCAGACTAGTGTAATATTTGATGAATATCTAGGCACGATTTTTCTCAATGTGTCCACACCAACATTTTCTACAGGTTTGTTCATCTCAAAGAAGCTACTGGTTTATTGATACATTAACAATAAATTTTGCATGCATAATGCGCATTCTTTTTATCTTTTTATTGGGTATGTGGGGTGTCTGATGACATGATAAGAAAATTTAACACTAATAATCCTAAAAAAACTAGAATATTGATACTTGGAGGTGGGTTTGCTGGAAGTAATGTATTGCATGAAATACAAAAACAATCAAAAAGAAATGATGTTGAAATTACTCTGGTAAGTCAGGATAATTTTTTCCTTTTTACCCCTATGCTACCTGAAGTCTCATCTGGTATGCTTCATGCAAGCGATATAACTACACCAATTCGTTCTTTTTGTAAAACTGCAAACTTTTGTCACGCAAAGATTCTTTCAATCGATATAGAAAACAAACATGTTTCTATCATTAGGATATTTGATCAGAAAGAAACTGTATTGGAATATGATTATCTTGTTCTCGCTCTTGGCAGCAAAGATAATTTCTTTGGAAATATCAATATTGAAGAATTTGCATTTACCATAAAAACACTAGAAGATGCAATAGCAATTCGAAACCATATCATCAGTGTATTAGAATGTGCTGATCAAGAAAAAGATCAAATTCTTCAAGAACAGCTTTTAAGATTTGTAGTAGTTGGTGGAGGATTTGCTGGAGTTGAAATTGCAACAGAAATACACCACTTTTTACAAGATGCTACAAAAAATTATTACAAAAATATTGATTCAACAAAAATTCGTACTATTATTGTGTCTGCAAGAGAAGGCATTTTGCCTGAGGTTGGAGAAGAACTTGGTAAATTTGCACTTGATCATGTTAGAAAATCGGGGATTGAAGTAATCACAAATACCAAAGCTGTTGATGCTGGGGAAGATCACGTACTTTTGAGCGATAATACGATAATTCCATGTGCTACCTTAATTTGGGCAGGTGGCGTCACGGTAGACCCGTTGATATCTACACTAAAGTGTGAACACGGTCAATCAGGTCGTTTGGTCGTTGATCAGTATCTGAGGCTAAAAGATTATCCTAGTATTTTTGCATTGGGAGACTGTGCTAATCTAGTTGATAGTAAAACCAATACTGTGTATCCTACCACTGCACAAATTGCTATACGACAAGCAAAACTGGTATCTGAAAATTTGATTGCAGAGATCACAGGTGCAATGAATTCCATGAAACCATTTCTATATCATAACAAAGGAGTAATGGCTACAATAGGTAAGAGAACTGGTGTTGCACTTCTTAATGGTAAAAAAGTATATGGGTTCACTGCTTGGCTCTTATGGAGATCATTTTATTGGACACACTTGCCAACCCGTGAAAAGAAGATCAAAGTTGGATTTGATTGGTTTCTTAGCTTAATCTTCCGTGCTGATATCATGACTGTTGGATTCATAAAGAAAAAGACTTTGAGTAGACTAGAGACTCCTATCTATTCTGCAATAGAACGTAGTATTGATCAATCTCAAAATACGTCATACCTCTGAGTATTTTTTGAAGTGTTATATTGTACGCCTTCTATTTTGCAATAGGATATGAAGACACTACTTGTAAAATACACTCCGCGGGAAGAAAGATCTAATAGCAAAAAATTACTGGACGCTTTTAAAAATGAAATAAGAAATTCTGAAATTGAGGTTTTAGATCTTTGCAATGATGTTCCTGACTTGTTCAATGTCGAGAGTATGAATGCGTATATTCGCAGAAACTATCTGAAAGAAGAAATTTCTAATGAACAAAAAAAATCTATGGAAAAAATGGATCACATGACTCGCCAAATGAAATCTGCAGATATTGTTGTGGTGGCTTTTCCAATGCATAATTTTTCAATGCCTGCTACTGTAAAGGCATGGTTTGATTCTATTATGCTAAAGGGTCAGACATGGGATGTTGTAGATGGAAAGTATTCTGGCTTGATGAATGGTAAAAAAGCGCTAGTAATTGTCTCGTCTGGCGGTTTTTACGCTAGTGGACCCATGGTAAACTGGGAGCATGCTCTGTCTCTTACCAAAATGGAGTTTCAATTCATGGGGTTTTCAGATATACGTGGGATCTTAAACGAGGGCATGAATGCTGGAAATGAAGCCCAGTCTACAAATATCAAGAAATCGTTTGATGAAGTCAAAAAAATTGCGGCTGAGTGGTATGGAAACTAATTTCCTTGTTTATTGTGTTCCTGATGTAATCTGATGTTTTGTATGCTTGTAGTGTGTATTTTTATCCAAACCAAGGAAAGTTTTCCTTATCTGCTTTTTTTGGAAGTTCTTCGATTATTGCCTGTACTACTTCTGTGTGGTTATATGTTATATGTCGTAAAAGTTTCTTTGAGTTATCATCAGTAGGTATGCTCTCATTTATCTCTCTGATGATATCTTTGCATTCTCTGCATGGGTTAAATTCGATATAGAATTTCAAATTATGTTTATTCTCTCTGTATTGTGTTTGTAAATGCCTCTTATTATTTGACTTGGAATGGCAAAACTTGGTCACACCCTCAATTAGCGTCTTCTAAAACGAGATTATTTATCTCGGAAAAATATGGGATGTGTATGACATTTAGAGTATTAGGAATTGGATCAAGTCTACGTGAGAATGCTTCTAGTACAATTGGATTGTCTATCACACTAGATCTTGCAAGAAAATATGGTGCAGAAACACGATTGCTAGACCTCAGGCAAAATAAATTGCCATTGTATGATCCAAACGAAAACCAATCAAATCCTGAAATAAAAAAAACAAAAGATGATGTGGTATGGGCAGATGCCTTGATTCTTTCCACTCCTGATTATCATGGCTCCATGTCTGGGGTAATGAAAAATTTTCTTGATTATTTTTGGGCAGAGTTTGCAGGAAAAACCTTTGGATATATTTGTGCATCTCATGAAAAAGGCTTGACTGCAATGGATCAAATGAGAACTGTAATTCGACAATGTTATGGATGGAGCATGCCCTATGGAGTGTCTATAAGTGATGGTGAAGATTTTACAGGTGGAAAAATAAACCCAAAACTAGAATCTCGATTAGATATGTTGGCAAGAGATCTGGTTGTGTATGGCAGTCTTTTACGCCAGCAGTTTGTACGAGACTTGGATAATTCTGATAATACCTTTGTGTCAAGATATAGAAAATAATTTTAAATAATTTTTTATTTATACATTTGTCATTTTACAATTAAAACTGGACACTTTGAATGCTGAGACACACCGCTTGCAACACTTCCAAGAAGTAATTTTTTAAAACCGCCTAATCCACGTGAACCCATCACTATTAGGTCAACATTATGAGATTCTGCATATGACACCAGTGAATCTGTAATTGAGCTTACTTCTAATACCTCGATTTTGTATGGTATTTTTGATTTTTTTAATTGCGCTTCCAAATCAACTGTTGATTTCATAGCATCTTCTTTTAGTAGCCTTGCAGTTTCAATGTATGCTGTACCAAAATATAGATCCGTTGGGGCCTGTATGGACACACATGAAATAACGCTAACACTGGAACTGTATTTTTTTGCAAGATCTACTACATACTCAAATGCACGCTTGGCAGATTCTGATTTGTCATATGGAATCATAATGTGGGTTATCATGTGTTTACTTGGTTAACTATGACTTAAATAATTTTTTTTTAAATTCATATCATTTGTTTTTTGATAAAATCATAATAGTAAATCTGTCTATTTCCTTAAGATTTATTAAAACTATCAAAATATGGCATACTATGTTATTTGGAGTCTTTGCAGTGCACAGTCCTGATTTATGCCCAATGAATAATAAAAACAGCAAAAAAATATTCATGGGTATACAAGGAAAAATAAAGGCGACACAAAAAAAATTTGGTATCAAAAAAGTACTGGGTTTTTACATGTCAGTTCTTGAACATGAGTGGATAATAATACTGGATGCAGAAAACGCTCATGATATAGAACAAATGTGTATACACGTAGGGATTTCAACTACTAGTACCGTAAAGATTGTTCCTATAAACGACATGCAAAAAGTGATGGACGCTCTAAAGTAACTAATTTCTGCAGAAAATAATATTCCCAAGTTCCTTGGTTTTTCCACAAACAGATATGCTTTGTTATGTGGATTATTTTGTATTTCTAATAATTATGTTTTTGTGATGTGAAAACTAGTTATGCAAACTCTGCATATGACAAAAATATTGATCACCTCGATGTATTGATTTACAAGAATTATTTTTTATAAAACTTTTTTAATGCTTTGGATATGTTTTGCTGAAGTTTCTTGTCTCCTACGTTTGATATGATGTTGTCATAGCGTAGTTGCCTTTTTGGTATTGTATTTGAAATTGCTACGGCAACAGCGTACAATATCTTTGTCTCTATTTTGGATATTCCGTGGTCTAAGATTGCTCTCATAATGTATGGGAAGACTAGGGCATTGTTCACTCTATTGTGAAATTGGTAGCTTCCCGTAGCAACAATTCTGGCGCCTGCTTTTTTTGCATTGACTGGATTAATTTCTGGTTCTGGGTTGGTGAGAGCAAAAACAATGGCATTTTTTTTCATTTTTTTAACTGTATTCTCTGTGATCAAATTGCTTATTCCTGAAACACCAATGAATACATCTGCATCTCTCATAATGTCTTCCAGAGTTCCTTTCTCTCTTTTTGGATTAGTATGTATGGCAATTTCATTTTTATATTCATTCATATTTTTTCGTCTTCCTTTGTATATTGCTCCTGCTGAATCGGATATAATCAAATTTCTACATCCTGCAAATCTAAGCAGTTCCGTTATTCCTACTCCGGCAGAACCCGCACCAGCTATGATTATCTTGACTGATCCTATCTGTTTTTTTACAAGTTTGAGTGCATTTAACAACGCTGCCAGTGCTACAACTGATGTACCATGTCTGTCATCATGAAATACTGGAATTGGTAATTTTTTTTGTAATTCGTGTGAAATGTCTAAAACTTTTGGTGACTCGATATCTTCCAAATTTATTGCGCCGAACACTGGTTCTATTGCAATTATTGTTTCGATTATCTTTTTTTTATCTGTAGTATCCAAACATATTGGAAATGCTGTGATTCCTGCGTACTGTTTGTATAATATTGCTTTTCCTTCCATTACTGGCATTGCAGCATACGGTCCAATGTTGCCAAGCCCTAGAATTCTTGTTCCGTCAGTAACAATTGCTACGTTGTTTCTTTTTGATGTGAGAACAAATTTTTTCTCTGGATGATCAAATACTTCTTTTGATACTGCAGCAACGCCTGGTGTGTATATTAACTGAATTTCCCTGATGCTAAGACGACGTGATTTTTGTCCTAGTAATATAGTGCCTTTTAGTTTTTTGTGATACGTGATGGATTTTTTGGCAATATCGCGTGACGAAGACACTGTCATTGGTATAATTGTCTCCCTATTAAAAATTCAAAATTGGTTTATTTGTTAAAAGTAAAATGTGGAATGGAAATTAAAAGTCTAGAAAAAGGATAAGACCTTTTTTACAGGTCAACTTATTTTATTTCTTCTTTGCTTTTGCTTTTGATTTTGCTTTTGGTTTTGCTTTGGCTTTTGCCATGGATATTTGCTTTCGGTATCGGTATTAAGTATAATGAAATGACGCAATGATCGAAAAAGAGTCAAAATTTTGACATCAAAAGCAAATTTCGAGCATTTTTATTGAGTGTCATCCATTTCCAGAATCAGAAGGAGGTGCAACGATGAGTTACAACGATAGAGGCAGCGGCGGTTACGGCGGAAGATCAGGCGGAGGTTACGGCGGCGGTCGAAGATTCGGCGGCGGTGGCGGCAGAAGTTTTGATAATAGCCCAAAACCAGTAGAAACCGGAAAGGAATACGACGTTTCCATTACTGAAATCAGTAGAAAAGGCGACGGTATTGCAAGAGTAGAAGGCTTTGTAATATTTGTTAAAGACGGCAAAGCTGGCCAGAATGCTAAGGTAAGAATTACCCAAGTAG
>JAGWHQ010000015.1 GCA_028866655.1 Nitrososphaerota archaeon | reverse complement strand
TCCCTAGCTCTGTAGTATCTCCAGCGGCCCATCTGTTGAGCAGGTGGATTTAACCGAAGACTTGCAAAGCCGGCTACGGATGCTTTAGGCCCAATAAACGTCCTGACCACTCGAGGTGCTGGTATTACCGCGGCGGCTGACACCAGACTTGCCCACCCCTTATTCACCTGTGCTTTTAGGACAAGCAAAAGACTCCTTTATCAGGAATCACTCGGACTGACCCAGTCGTGCTTTCGCACATTGCTAAGGTTTCTCGCCTGCTGCGCCCCATAGGGCCTGGGTCCGTGTCTCAGTACCCATCTCCGGGCTTCTCCTCTCAGAGCCCGTACCTGTAATCGCCTTGGTGGGCCATTACCTCACCAACAAGCTGATAGGCCGCAGTCCCATCCCATGGCAGTAAACTGTTTGGACCATAAGCCATTCCAGGCACTATGATCTATCGTGGTTTATTCTCAGTTTCCCGAGGTTATCCACGTCCACGAGTTAGGTTGACTACGTGTTACTGAGCCGTCCGCCTTGTATTGCTACAATGACTCGCATGGCTTAGTACCAATCCGATAGCAGTCAGGTCCGGCAGGATCAACCGGATTCGTTTTGTTCGTACATTTTTCAGTACGCGTCGAAGTAAGACGTAATTCTTTTTTATTGGAAATTGGTGGATTGCACACACACTTTCTTCAAACTTCGGATAAGATCTTCAAGATCAAACCCACATGTTGTATGCGTAACTGGAGGCCTGTGAATCACAAACTGGTATACTACCAAACATCATCACAAGCGCCGCCTTGCTGTTACGTATGCAAAAATGGGATCAAAGAGAAATAATATAAACCATGCACAAATCTTGCTTTTTTTACAAGTTTTTTCCGATCACTAATATTAAACAAACTCGTAATTATTACCATTGTCTTCGGCTTTAGATATTTACAAAAAACATACAAAAAAATCTAGCAAGTTGTTTGAGCGATCAAAAAAACTCCACATCAATGGCGTGTCACATAACATACGATTTTTCGAGCCATACCCATTTGTTACAAAGTCTGCAAGAGGCAAGTATCTCATAGATGTTGACGATAACAAGTATACAGATTACTGGATGGGTCACTGGAGTTTGATTCTGGGACACGCTGCTCCAAAAATTGCAGACAAAGTCAAAAAACAAGTGAACAATTGTTGGATGCATGGAACTGTAAATGAAAATACTATTGATTTCTCAGAGGTGATACAAAAGGCAGTTCCAGTTGCAGAAAAAATTCGTTATGTTTCTACAGGTACTGAAGCTACAATGTATGCAACAAGAATTGCAAGGGCAAAGACTGGAAAAAAAATAATTGCAAAAATTGACGGAGGCTGGCATGGATACACTAGTGACTTGCTAAAATCAGTCAACTATCCATTTGATCAATCAGAGAGTGCAGGACTAACTGATGAGAGAAATATTGTATCCATCCCGTACAATGATTTGGAAAAATCAATTGCAATTTTAGAGTCTGTAAAAAATGATCTTGCAGGTGTTATAATAGAGCCAGTACTGGGTGGTGCTGGATGTATCCCTGCAACAAAAGAGTATCTAATTGGAATACAGGAATTTATCCACCGTGTAAATGCTTTGTATATTTTAGATGAAATTGTTACAGGATTTAGGTTTAGGTTTGGATGTCTGTACAATACCATGGAACTTGATCCAGATATCGTAACACTTGGAAAAATTGTTGGTGGAGGATTTCCAATTGGAGTTATTTGTGGAAAAGACGAGGTCATAAAAATTACAGATACCAATGCAAACAAGCGACTTGATAGGTCATACATAGGAGGTGGAACATTTTCTGCAAACCCAATGACAATGACATCTGGAAGAACAATGCTGAAATTTTTAAAGAAAAACTCTGGTCCGGTGTACAAAAAAATTGGAAGACTTGGAGAAGAGGTACGAAAGGGGTTGGCAAAAACATTCCAAGATAAAGCAGTAATCACTGGCATGGGCTCGCTTTTCATGCCGCATTTTCTTGCAAATGGAGTAACCCGGGTGACAAATGCAGAAGAGGCGTCCAAGTGCGATATTGAAACACTCAAGAGATATCATTTTGAGTTGATTGCAAGAGATGGAATATTCTTTTTGCCAGGAAAACTAGGTGCCATGTCGTACGTGCATTCAGAATCAGATGTCAAAAACCTGCTTGAAGCTTCAAAGAAATTCGCGGTTTCGTAAAAATATTTAGCCCAGCCCGTTAACTAGCAAGATGACAAACCTGAATTAATGTTCAAGGTAATAATTGCCGCAGCAATCATAATTTTGCTTGCTCCAATGGCAACATCGTCCTTTGCTCAACAAGTAGAGTTTGACAAGACTGTTAAAGGCGTTGGAAAAGATGCAGGAGACGGTGCAACAACATTTGATGTGCCATATTCATCTCTGAAAAACATCGTTAGCGCATCAGTTAGTACAAAAGACAAATCTGTCAACTTTGTTCTTGCAGGAAATGCTGACACAAACAGCCACCTAGTTCTAAAAGTTCCAACTGGACTTGTCAGTGGATTCATTGGAGTCATTGTTGACGGTCAGATAATAACAAACTATACTACAACTAACGAGGCAACAGATACCATCGTATCAATACCAATCACTCCACTCTCTGAGAACATTTCCCTAGTTGGAACAACTGTAGTGCCAGAGTTTGGACCAGTAGCTGCCATCGTCCTAGCAGTTTCCATTGTAGCCATAGTTGCAGTTACAAGACTTGGACCAATGCGTCTGTAAAATAGTCTAGAATTTTTTCTTATTTTATTATATCACGTAGAGTAGCTTTGATCAGGATCAAAACGTTTTCCATGACTGTGGGATTCCACATCTTTTGCCATGGAATCAAATTCCGAAGTGTCACCAAACTTGCGATAAGTCATCTTTTCAAGTATCTTGATTATACTCTTGGAAGACCGATACTGCGGTAACTTGGGCTGGTTCAGTTCTGCATACAATCCAATCCCTTGGATTCCATTCATCTTTGCAAATCCAAGTATCAATCCATTAAATCCTGTAATGATTGAAGCCTCAGGTGTAGTCAAGATTCCAAGTTTTCGTACCTGTTCTGTAAGTTCCTTTGATGTTGTAGTGACAAATGTTTTGGGTTCTCCGTCAATTGGATTTTTTGTATGAAATCCACCTAGTGTGTAGATGAAACGAACAGAATATTTTTTTGCAACATCAATTACATCTTGGCACAAGACGTTTAGCTCTTCTGTAGAAGATGGTTGGCCAGAGCCTCCACCAAATACGATAATATCTTTAGCATATCGGTAATCCCACTTTTCTTCTGGAATGTCAATGTATCCGCCATTGTCAATTACATATGCAGGATACGATGGTTGGACTTCACGAAATACTGATGTGTTAAGATTTGAATTTATAAAATCAATGACAATACTTCCAACATCTCCCATATCTTGCATGGCTGCAATCAAGAGCGGTTTTGATACATCAGGCTCGCCCTTTTGGATAAAATCCACACTAGTCATTTGACCTTTTATGATTAATACCTTATCTCTTATTCTTCTAGTGCATCCTTGAATGGTATCAAAATCACACCATGGCGAGCGATTAATTACCAGAGATGTATCAAATCAGCATTGGGAGATAGAGAGCCAGATCCATTTAGCACGTACCAAGAGAACAAGCATCTTTTGAATTCAATCTTCATGAAGGAGAAAATGTCAAAGTATTCCAAGCAGCTAATTGATAGATATTTCAAGTCATTACTACGCATACACAAAAAGGCAGAATTTGCACGAGACCCGCTTGAGATTGGCATGATTCAGGATATCGTATCAGACTATCTCAAGGACATGCAGTGGCATGTAAAAAATGACGTAGCCAATTCAGATTTTGATCCACACTATAGATTTGATCTGGTGGCAAGAAAAGAAAAAAGAACCATTGTAGTATTGATCCTGCCAGAAATCACACGACAAGCAATATTAGAAATTCAAAAAGATGTCTTTGGTGTCAAAAAAGAGATGCCAAGTACCAGAGTGCTAGTGGCTACAGATATCCAGGAATTGCCATACATTCTAGAAAAAGACACACTTTCTGATATGATTATAGACATGGCAAAAAAATACAAACTTGGAATGTTACTAGTTGACAAGAACTTGGACTATCAAGAGACTTGCTTGGTGCCATCAGAATTTCTTTATGCCTAGACTAGGCACCTGTGGTACTATAGAAACAGCAGATTTGAGTGATTTAGACTGCAAATAGCTGGGTTATTATTTGATAAAAGCTGGACATGTGTGTTATTCATGACAGTACAAAGCTCAGAGATGAATGCAAAGTGCGCTAGATGTGGCAAAGCCAAGATGTTAACAGATGGCACCACAGGTGAGCGATTTTGTGGAGGGTGTGGGCTAGTAGTAAATGAGATTGTAAATGATTTAGGTCCTGAAAGACAGTCATTTTCAAAAGAACAGTTCGAAGATAGAGCAAGAACTGGTGTTCCAACATCTCTTGCAATGCACGACATGGGACTTGCAACAGTAATTGGACAGGCAAACAAGGATTCCACTGGAAAACCCTTGTCAGCATCAATGAAAAATACAATCACTCGTCTTAGGACATGGGACAGTCGAAGTCAGGTTCATGAAGCAACTGAGAGAAATTGTAGACAGGCATTCAGTGAGCTTAGCAGACTAAAGGACAAACTTGCATTATCTGATGCAGTGGTAGAAAAAACTGCATATGTTTACAGAAAAGCATTGGAAAAAGGACTTGCAAAGGGCCGATCCATTCCAGGATTAATTGCAGCTGCACTGTATTTGTCCTGCAGAGAAACCGGTACTCCAAGAACATTAAATGAAGTTGCAAAAAGAATCAATGTAAAAAAGAAAGATGTTTCGCGATGTTACAGATTATTATTACAAGAACTTGACATGACAATGCCGGTACTAGATCCAATAAAATGCATGTCAAGAATTGCAAGTGAATCAGGCCTTAGTGAGAAAGTAAAACGAGAGGCACTGAAAATTTTAGAGCAGGCAAATAAAAAAGAGATCTCTGCAGGAAAAGATCCAATGGGTCTTGCAGCAGCTGCATTGTATTTGGCCTGTGCAATACATGGAGACAGTACAACGCAAAAAGTGATTGCAATAGCAGCTGGTGTAACTGAAGTTACTATACGAAATAGGTACAAGGGATTACGAGAACTATTAGATATTCAGGTTCCTGACAAAAAGACAAAGCCCGAGTCTACTGAAGACTAGTCTAAAAATAAGGCTACAAAACTCTCGGACTTGGACTAACTGTTAGTTCAAAAACTGTGAGACTCACTATCAATTTACACTAGTATTATTTTATAACATATAACTAATTTTGAAAATCGGTCAACTTTGAGTAGATAATTATATTTTTTGTAAAGAAAATTACCTAAAGTGAGATACAGTTACCTTTTGTCCGATCTTTAGTTCTTTTTGGATCTTGACTTTCTTTACTGCTTCCTCAAAGTCCCGCATCTTCACCTTTGCGGCTTCTACTTGTTTTTCTGCCTCTTTTGGATCAGGATACTTTTCAACAAAGTTATGCAATACAATAGATGCAGCAGTATTTGCAATAGCAGCAACATCTGCACCACTCATGCCATCAGTCATCTCTGCAATCTTTGCCAAGTCAACATAATCTGGATTTAGTCCATTTGGTGTTCCCATCTCTCTTTCAATTGGAATATCAGCAGAGCTAATCTCCAATATTTTCATTCTGCCTTCCTTGTCTGGGATTGGAACTAGAATAATTTTATCAAATCTACCTGGTCGAAGTAGTGCAGAATCAATCATGTCTGCTCTGTTTGTTGCAGCAATTACCACTACACCATTAAGTGATGTGATTCCATCCATTTCTGTTAGCAATTGGCTGACAACTTTTTCTGTAGTTGCACTCTCACCCATTCCTCTAACTGGTGCAATAGAATCAATCTCATCGAAAAATATTACACATGGTGATGACTGTCTTGCTCGTCTGAATATCTCTCTTATCCCTCGTTCGGATTCTCCAATCCATTTTGATAGCAATTCAGGACCTTTTACAGAGATGAAGTTTGCCTCACTCTCTGTTGCAACTGCTTTAGCAAGTAGTGTCTTTCCAGTTCCACTTGGGCCATGCAACAAGATACCTCGTGGCATTCTATATCCAAGCTGAGCGTAAAGATTAGGATATTTCATTGGCCATTCTACTGCTTCTTGGAGTTCACGCTTTACATTCTCAAGACCACCAATTTCGTTCCATTTGATATCAGGAGTTTCAATGTATACTTCACGCATTCCTGCTGGAGTTACATCACGGAATGCAAATTGATAATCCTCAGAGTTTACAATTAATTTATCCAAAGTTTCCGGAGGAATTTTCTCATCAGACAAGTTGATCTCAGGCAATAATCTTCGAAGACATTTCATTGCAGCTTCCTTGCAGAGATATTCCAAATCTGCTCCCACATATCCATGGCTAGTGCCAGCAATTTTTTCCAAATTAATATCTTCGTTTAGAGGCATGTTTCTTGTATGAATTAATAAAATTTCGAGTCTTCCCTTTTTGTCAGGAACTTTGATCTCAATTTCTCTGTCAAATCTACCAGGTCTTCTAAGAGCCGGGTCTAGCGCATTTGGTCTGTTTGTTGCAGCAATGACAATTACTTTACCTCTACCTTCAAGACCGTCCATTAATGACAACATTTGTGAAACAACTCTTCGTTCCACTTCTCCTGTGACCTCTTCTCGTTTTGGTGCAATTGAATCAATTTCATCTACAAAGATAATTGATGGTGCTTTTTCTTTTGCCTCTTTGAATATTTCACGTAGTCTAGCTTCACTTTCTCCGTAAAACTTGCTCATTATTTCAGGACCGGATATGCTGATAAAATGAGCATTAGTTTCATTTGCAACTGCTTTGGCAAGTAGTGTCTTTCCAGTTCCTGGTACACCATATAGTAACACACCTTTTGGAGCTTCAACTCCTAATTTTTCAAATATTTCTGGATGTCGCATTGGCAATTCAATCATCTCTCTAACTTTTTTTATCTCGTCAGACATTCCACCAATGTCTTCGTATGACACCTGTGGTACTCCACGCAAACTCTCACCCTTTTCAGCGATATGAAATTCCGTCTTTGGAGTTACAAGTACTGCATCAGACGCAGGAGTTATTCCAACTACTTGGAATGTCAACCTGCCACCAAAGTATGGTACCATGATATTATCCCCCTTTACAAGCGGAATATTTTCTAGAGAATCAGTAAGATATCTTTCGTCAATTGGAGGTATCGAATCAAGTGGAGCAACTATGACTTTTTCTGCTGGCACTGTCTTTATTTTTCTCACAGTTACAGTATCGCCAATTCCTACACCGGTGTTGTTTCTTCCCAATCCATCTACTCTGATTATTCCCTTTCCTTCATCAGATGGATATAGTGGAAGACATCGTGCTACAGATCTTCGCTTGCCTGTAATTTCTAAAATATCACCAGTTGATGCGCCAAGGGCATCCATGGATTCGTAATCGATTCTAGTAACTCCCCTACCTACATCACGGGTGTACGCTTCCAATATTTTTAATTGAACAGAGTTTTGGACTATGACTATACTTACAGGCATGTCTTGTTATACCTTTGGAATTTTGGATACGTAACTGACTAATTTTTAAACCCGGATTGAGATCAAAGGTAAAAACCATAATACAAAAATAATCAAGAACTTTAATACTGTAAATACAGTTCGAATATCGTTGGATGCATATCTTGAAGAAGAATTGTATGATCTTCTAACATACTGTATTCAGAATCCAAATGCGTCAGACTATGCTTCCAAGGAAGACAGGGTAAAGGAGATAGGTCATGAATTGTTTGCAGATGGGGGCATAGATGCACTTGAGAACATGTATTTTTCAATAGAACATCGAATTAGAGAAGAGATCTCAAAAGATGCCAAGCCATATCGTTCACTTTGGAATAACATCTCTAACGAGTGGAATTACTAGGCTACTGCAGCAAGTGGTTTTTCTTGTACAGGTTCTTGCATCTCTTTTCTTGCTCTGGCTAGAGCCATTCTGAGATGTTCGATTTCAATTTCATCCATCATTTCGCACATGGTATTTTATAGAAAATTGTGATACTTAAGATGTGCGTATCTTTTATGCAAATGATCGTTTCAGTTCTGGATTATTCACAGGATTCAAGTGAACACAATAATCAATCCAGTTATGTGTAAAAGATATTTCCTTGTCACCATGTGCATAACAGCCTAGTACACCTTTGCCATCAAGATTTAATGGAAAATCTATCACAAATTTTTCTTGTTCTTCGATTTTTTTAAAGTATGTCGGTTTGAGACCCATTGAATACAATTCTATCACATGCTCAAATGGATTGTTTCCACCAAATTTATCCTTGACTGATTCACATGCTGCATATCGTGCGGCATATTTTGCAGCATCTCTTGCTGCATCTCTTGCAGTTTCCCCAGAGACAAATTCACTTCCATACCACCCATAATTATCACGAGCAGATTGGCTTGCAGCTTTCCATGCAGAGTTCCATGCCAAGTCCCAGATATTTGTACGCCCAGACCTCATTGCTTCAATTCTAGCCAAATCCCAAAGTGAGTCAGCTGCATGCTGTAAAGTACCATTTTCTTTTTTCCACGGAGTCAATGCCTTGACATATTTTTCTACAATCTCTGATACCTTTGGTAAGAGAGCGTTTGCATCAGAAATAGATCTTGCAGGAGTGAGATACTTTAGTGATTGTAACTTGGATAACTGGGAATCAGTATTTGTTTTGCTCATCTTTATTCAAAAACTTCTCGGTTTAATATTAATCTGTTTTTTTGCGTTCATAAAATTTTTCAGGCGGTTCTTGTCTGTCCTTTTTTCGTCCTGGCAGATACAACTTGGCAACTGCACCCATCATGAATCCACCAACAACTACTATGGCAATTCCGCTTACGATTAACACTAGAGCGCGTCCAATTGTCTTCAGTATTGCCATAATAGTATCTAGTGATACTAGTAAATATGAATTAGTTACAGGATGTCATTGTTTGAACCCTTTTTTGGTAAAATAATAGATTATTCAAACTTGCGCATCGATTTTTTAGTCTTTTGTCTTTTTGAGATCTGGTGATTTTGAGTCATTAAGATAGCTAGTCAAGTTTTCAGTTATTTTTTTTACCGTATCAAGTGCAGACTTTATCTCTTGTTCTGAAAGATCTTTTGCCGATACCTTTCTTAGATGCGTAATACACTCCATCATGGAATCCCACAGTGAATCAGTCTTTGCAGTAGCATAGATCCTTTTTATTCGTCTGTCGTTGGCATCTGATTTTCTTTTTACATACCCGTCTTCTTCTAATTTATCAATTATTGGTACAAGCGATGGTGTTTCAACTCCAATCACATCAGCAATCTCTCGCTGAGTTGGACCAGACTGCATATACAATGCAAATATGACCTTTGACTGGACCAAGTTTATTCCAATTTTATTTCGTAATTCCAGATCAAACGCTTTTTGCATCATCTTTGACGCAGAATATATGACAAATCCAATGCTGTTTTCATAATCAAACTTTTTCATTTGACTTCTAATCATTAGATCCCTAATGAATATATAGACCTTGTTCTGTTGTATAATACATGAAGACAAGTTATGTAGCACCAAACGGGGATGCAATCTAATGGCAGTAAGCATGAAGCAACAATACAGATCAGAGATCGGAGTGATCTCAGAGATACTGCAGGTTGCAATGGACTGTGGTATGCAGGGTATCATAATATCCTCAATTGCGCGCAGAGCCAATCTATCGCACTATACAGCGATGGAAAAATGTCAAAAGCTAATTGACTTTGGATTGTTAGAATCAAGAATAGACAATAAAAGTCGTAGTTTTGTCATTACAGAAAAAGGAATCAGGCTCTACCAAGAGATGCAAAAATTCCTAGAGATTGCTCAAGAGATCAAGATAAGATACTAGCATCCAGTCAATACTCATTTTTTAAATTAAGTCTAATTTTTAAGATATAGAATAATTTCAGAGAATCTTTCAATCCAGTTTTTTTACAGATTAATTACAATCCACTTGCTTTAAATTAAGAATGAATTGCTTTTGAATGAATGTCAGAAGATCTGGCCAATAAGATTGAAGAGACGATAAAATCTCAGAAAGGAGATGTTGCAAGATTACAAAATATTCTAGCTGCAGTCAAAAACGGTGAACCAGTTTCATTCGAAGACCATCAATACATAGAAAATTTAACAGAAAATCAACCTCAACCCAATCAAATTCCAAGTGATGATACCACAGATTTCAAACCGGAAAGTGTACCAGACAATACAGTTCCAAGTCCTGAAATTCCAACAGAGCCTGTAAGGAAAATATCTACCAAAAAATACGCCTCAATAGGCATCATAGCAGCAATCATAATTGTAGCATATATTGGACTAGATGTATACGCAGTAGATAGTTTACAGTTTCGTCCTCATCATGGTCAGCAAGTAGCAATTTCAGACACTGAGCTTAGCATACAAACTGATGCATGTAATCCATCGTATTTTCCTGCCATATTTACCAAGTATGAGATAGACGCATTTTACAATTCAGATATTATAGAAAAAGCCACAGTAGGAGGCTCTACTTTGTCACCAAAATCAGCTGCAACATTAGACGGAATATTTGCAATAAACAAAGATGCAGTAACCAAAATCGGACAAGAAAATGCTACGTTTGATCCATCCAAGGCAACCATAACAACTTCTGTTAGTGCACCAATCTTTGGTGTCATTCCATATTCAGTTGACAAGAAATATGCTGCCGAAGACTTTCAGAAAATGATAAAAAATCCACCTCCTGGTACCTTTGACTGTTTTCCCTAGTAGTGTAAAATACAGCAATAATTCGTCTTCTGTAAATTAAAAGGGGTCGTTCAGACCACCAATGGAAGATCTGAGTCCCCTTCTAGTTGAATGAATTCTATACGTGATACAATATCTTATGTCCGTGTTTTGTCACTTTGAATAAGCTACACATAATGTAATCCTAGAAAATGTAGCTAGTTTTTGTAAGTAAAAACTAGAGTCAAGACAAGAATAAAATAAAAAATTTCGTTAAAAAACTAGTGGCATGGAAAACCAGATGCGTGTCTCATGTCATGAGTATATTCATGCATTAATCCAACGCCGTTCATTTGTGCATATGCAGACTGTCCTTCAAATATGCTAAAGATTTGTCCTTGGTCAAAGCCCACTACAAAGTATCCCATTCCAAATATTGCAAACAGAACTACTGCAGCAATGAGTGGAACTGCATGTTTTGTCTTTGTGATTTGTGATGTGTTAACCATTTCTATGTTCGTGTCATTATATCATTATTTAAACAATTGGATGGTTTATCCGACTCGATATTCCACAAATCTAATAATAGAATAACAGATTTCATACCAATATGCATCAAGTAATACATCTTCTTTCAAAGGTAGCGCAAAGACATGCTCCAAGTCGAATGCTTAGTTTTGATCTGATTCATGTCTTTAAAACAATGCAGATGATGTCAGAGAATCACAAAATAAGCAGATCTGTTATGATGCAAGAACTCGAACTAGGAGAAGGCTCTATCAAGACTCTAGTAAAACACCTAAAGATGCATGGTCTTGTTGAAAATTCCAATGCAGGAATGTGGCTTACAAACAAGGGAGATTCACTTTATGCCAAATTACATGCCATAATTCCAAGAGAGACTGATATTACCAAGTGTTCAGTAGCCTTGGGAAAATTCAATCACGCTGTGCTTCTAAAGAATATGGCTTACAACATAAAAAGTGGAATTGAACAACGCGATGCCGCAATCAAGGCAGGTGCAGTAGGAGCAACCACACTAATCTGTAAAAATGAGAGGCTTGTGCTACCAGGAACTGGAGAGGATTTGATGCGAAATGATCAAAAGATACATTCACTCATCATGGAAAAATTATTACCTGAACAAAATGACGTGATAATAATAGGAAGTTCACAGAATAAAAAAATTGCAGAGATGGCTGCAAAAAGTGCTGCACTATACACAATAGAAGATCATGAAAAACACTAGTTATTTGAGAAAAATCAAGGAAATAGTTACAGATTCAATAGTTTAGTATTCATTCTTGTTTGTAACAATATTGAAAATATTGTTGTTAATCCAACTGCCAGAACAAGTATTAGACTAGATATATTTTCAAATTCAGGAATCACGTTGGTTCCAATAATTTCAATTTTGGAATCCCCAGTTACAATTGGAATATCTAATATTCTATAGTTATAATCAGAACCAGTCTGCTGGAACGATGTTATTTCATCGCCATTGATAAAGACTAGAAATGATTCATCTGCATTACTAGGTTTTTTTGAATCAAGCAACAATCTCGGTATCTGGAGATGCAACATGCCAGAATCTGTGGAATTGATTTGTACAACAAGAGCAATGTTTTGTTTATCAAGAGCCATGTTTTCAACTTGACCTCCAGTAATGGTGTAATTAAGATCAAAATTTTGTCCACTGGAAGGATCTTTTACATTGAATGCATTTTGTATCGGAACACTGACTTGCTCAAATTGAAAGTTTACTATTGCAGAGATATGTTTGAATCCATATTGTGCAATAATAGAGTACTTGCCTGGCATACTCCACAATGGGCCATAAATTTTCACTGGCAATGAAAATTTCCCATCAGATGTAACAGGTATCTGATCAATGTGAACCAAGTTATTGTTAGGGTCAAGTATCTGAATTGTCAACTGCATGTCAGACACTACACTTTGGACTTGGCCTGAGATTACCAGGATATCACCTAGATTATACCGATTCTTGTCTATCTTCATCACAATTTGTGCTGCTGTAGGCGGTGAGAGAGGATCAGCCGCAGCAGGTGAAACGGTCATGAAAAAGACAGATGTACTAGCAAGCATTACAAAATACCAAATAGATTTTATTTTCAAATTAACACAAGTTGCCTAACGTCATAGGATAAAGTCATTTCTACTAATATTGACGAAAGTGCTTAATCATATGGACTTGGAGACTAAGCTCAAGTTATGAAAATTAAGCTGTAATCTTTAACGAGTGATATATGTGACAAGGAGAACTAATCTTGGAAAACTAATTGTGGATAGTTTATTTCTTGCATAACGTATCCATGACATGATTTCTCAGAGGGAACAGACATCCAGTCACGCCCTCTGATTTTTATTTTAAAAATACTAGTGTTTTCGTTCTCTTTTTCTCTGTAACATTCTCTGTTCGCCCTCTGTAAACCTCTTCTTGTCATCTTCTGTGACAATCAAAAGTGGAGGTACATCAGTTGGCTTGCCGTGTTCATCTAATGCAACCGAAGTAACATATGCAGTATTTGTAAGTGTTCTAATTCCAGTGAGTAGATCTTCTGCCTCTACTTTAATTTCAATCTCCATTGAAGAGTGGGACACATAGTTTAGTTTGGCATTTAGTATTAGCGCATTTCCAACTAGAACAGGTTTTAAAAAGTTGACTCGGTCAATTGATGCAGTAACTGCATTTTTCTTGCAGTGTCTCTGTGCTACAAGACCTGCTATCAAATCAATCTGTCTTAATATCTCTCCACCAAACACGTTTCCTGCAGGGTTTGCATCAGATGGAAACATTCGAACAGTCATCTCTGCTCTTGATTCCTCCGCACTCTTTGGTTTTAGAGACATGATATTACAATAAATCAAGCCATGGATTTATGAGTCATTCTTTTGTTTGCTAGCAAAACACCATTTAATTAATAGACATTTTCAGACAAAACAGTGAATTCCATAACTGAGACTTGTGTAGTAAACGTACCGACAGACAAGGTATTTGGGTTTTTATCAGATATTGAAAATATTTCAAAGTGGTCTACAAAGTTTGTCAAGAAATTGATACTAGTTGATGGCAAACACAAGGCACTAACACCAATTGGTGAGGTATTCATCAGATTGGACACAAACCAAAAGTCAGGTTTGATTGACATCTATGCAGGACCTACCGAAGATGACATGACACCTGCATACATGAGGATAATTTCTTTGCCTAACGATTCCACTGCAGTAATGTTTACTTTTTTCCAGTATGATTCCACACCAGATGCTATTTGGCAGGTCTTTTGCGAATGGATAAAAGTCGAAGTGGAAAACATCAAGAGATATTTTTCCTAGCAGACAAGTAAAATCAATCTTATATTTTGGACATGTCAACATAGAACAAATGAAATATTTCTTGTGGAGACTAGCAGATTATGCAACAGGTGCCCTTGTTGGAGGTGCCATTGTATTTCTTGTAAACAAGTTCATCTGTAGTCAGTGCATAGGACACTATACACCCATTCTTATGATTGTGATATGGATTGGGTTTATGCTATTGTGTAACTTTATCTTTCAAAAGGTAAGGCCTGCTAGCATAAAACAAGACAATATGTGAAGAGAAATTTCCCAGAAAGCAAATATAGCATTAACTGATACCCATAGTCAATGGCATTTTTTGAGGATTTCTGTAAAAGCGTAGTAGCACTAGACAGTAAGATAAGATTTGCAGGAATTGCAGATGGAGACGGAACACTAGAAGGTGCATCTGAAAGAACAGGGCTTACACCAGTAATGAAACCAGAAGAGAGGGCTCAATATGCAATAACTGCAGCCACAAGACAGTACACCAGACTCAGATGGGAATATCTACTTGGAAGAATTTCTTATGCAAGTTCACACTATACAAAAATAATCAGGGCAACAATACCAATTGCCGATGAAAACAGAAGGCTTGCCCATGTACTTTTGTTGTCATTTGATCCTGATGCAGACGACTTTCATCAGATCATAACAAAGAAGATAATTCCTCTTGTAAAGCAGAACATGGAACGATTCATGCAAGAAGCTCAGAAATAACAATTAACTTCCAGTGTTTATGACAGGACGTTCAAGTCCTCTGCTATCAATATATTCCTGAACCCTAACATCAGAGCAGATAGGAATGTTTTGGCCCCTGTTACTAGTACAATAATTTTTTATCTGTAACATTTCTTGATCACAGTCTGAAGTTGGAGTTGTTACACATGTATCAATATCATTTCCTAGCGTAGAAACAGAATCAGGACTTTGGTTAAGGGGAGGCACTGTACCGCCTTGATCGGATGAAGAGAGAAACGGAGATACAAAAAAGTAAAGTGTAAAGGCAAACGCTACTCCAATCATAAGATAAACCGGAATTCTTCGCCTAACGTCCATACATTATGCTGTAAATTTCTAAATTATAACTGATGCTAATCTATGACACAACAATTTTCATTGTAAGTGGAGGAGATAGTGCGTCAGGATTCCCTACACTCTCCCATACAAAGATCTGTGCAGTATAGGTTCCAGATGTAGTTGGTATCCAGGACTGGGATGGACTCAAAGATTGACCTGCATCAAGTGTACCTGTTATCCACGATAAAGAACACACGACTCCATCTTGGTTTTCAATCTGTACAAGATACGCAAATGGCTGGGCCTTGTCTTGTCCGTTTGCAACATCGGTTGTAACCTGTACTTGTTTTCCAACAGTAGTATACCAGATACCATTCTCAAGTGTGGCACTAGACTTGGCAAGTTGAGAATATCCCGAATGCGCCATCATAGAGACAAGCGCAATGGCAAAAATTATCAAAATTGCAGACGTGTTCACAAGATAAACTGGACTTGACTTGTTTTTTAGGGTTTGTTAAATTATTGTAACACTTCAACTATCTTGTCTTGAGATTTTTCTCCTGCGACTATTCTCACTTTGGATTTTGATACTCCAAGGTGTTTTGCAATCTGTTTTATTATTACCGCATTTGCCTTGCTTTTTACGGGTTTTTCCATTATGCCAATTTCTATTAAATCATTTTTTATTTTTAGATAATCCTTGTGAAATGACACAGTGACTCGGTAGAACATGTTCTGTCTTTATGTAAGACAAATATTAAAGATAGAGATGTAACAATCATGGAAGACAATAATGAAGATCTTGAAAGACTTCAACTTTTAGACATCATATTCACAAGAGGAATCAATGCATTATCAAGAGCAGAGCTTGAACATCTACATGATTTGATAGAGAAAAAAGATTACAGCCATGACAAGAAAGCGCAAAAATCTAAAACAAAACTTCTCAAAAAAATAGGTAATGCAATTTATGATCATGATGTAAAATATGGCAATTCATTTAAAATGAGCTAGAGTAAAGTTTAGGCAATGCCAAATGAGATAATGCATTTTCTGTTTCACAATGCAATATTCATAAAATACGGTTTACTAGGACTTTTTTTCAATGGAATGTTTTCAAGTTTTATCCCAATTCCAACAGAGATTACCATTTCAGCTTTATTGCTAAGTGGAACAAACATGCTTGATGTATTTTTGGTTTTGATAGTTGGTTCCATAATTGGTGGCTATATTGCATACTATATTGGATACAATGGAAGACTGTTAAAGAAACTCAGAAAGACTCCAGGAAAAAAACATGAGGAAAAAAGCATCAGCATCATGACAAAATATGGCTGGTTTACAGTAATTTTCATCTCTCCATGGATTCCAATACTTGGTGATGTTGTGTCAATAGTGGCTGGAACCAAAAAGTATAACATTGTAAAATATTCTATTGCAATGACAACAGGCAAGACAGTCAAAGCAGTTGCAATAGTATTTTTTGGTGTGCATTTCATACATTGGCTAGTCCGACTAATGCACTAGAAAGTATATTACGTGTATATTAGAACAAAAATCTTGTGAAAGACGTCTTTCCAATAAATTATGAATTAGAGTTTGAACCAGATTTTAAGAAATTTACATTTAGAGGAAGAGAAAAAATATCAATCAAGATATCAAGACCTACAAACAAAATTGTGTTACATGCGGCAGAACTTGAGATAAAACAGTGCAAGATATCTTGGAATGGAATAGAGATCAAACCAAAGCCAAGGCTTGATGAAAAGACAGAAGAACTCACACTTGTATTTTCTAAAAAGATATCAGGCAAGGCAGTTCTTTCAATTGATTTCATAGGACAATTAAATGACAAACTTGTTGGGTTTTACAGGAGCAAATACAAGTACAAGGGAAGAGAAAAACACCTTGCGACCACTCAGTTTGAGGCAGCAGATGCGCGAAGAGCATTCCCATGCTGGGATGAACCAGAAGCCAAGGCAACATTTGATGTTTCACTTTTAGTTGACAAGACACATACTGCAATCTCAAACATGCCAGTAATATCAAAGAAAACAGTAGCTCAGAAGATCCTGTACAAATTTGATACCACTCCAATCATGTCCACATATCTTCTCTATCTTGCAGTTGGAGAGTTTGAACACATCTCAACTAAATCTGGCAAGACTTTGATCAGAGTAATAACCACACAAGGAAAGAAGCAACAAGGAAAGCTTTCATTAGAATTTACAAAACAATTCCTATCATACTTTGAAAAATATTTCAAAATTGCATATCCATTACCCAAGCTTGACATGATTGCAATACCTGACTTTGCATCAGGTGCGATGGAAAATTGGGGTGCAATCACATTTAGAGAGACTATATTGCTTTATGATCCAAAAACATCTTCTACTGAAACAAAACAACACATTGCCGAAGTAATTGCACATGAGATAGCGCATCAATGGTTTGGCAATCTAGTCACCATGAAGTGGTGGAATGACCTATGGCTCAACGAAAGTTTTGCAACATTCATGGCAACAAAGGCAGTTGATGCATTATATCCAGAGTGGGATTTCTGGGACCAGTTCCTCATTTCAGAAATGACAGGAGGTTTGAGTCTTGATTCTCTAAAATCATCACATCCAATTGATGTACCAGTGAAAAGTCCTTCAGATGTTCGACAGATATTTGATGAAATTAGTTATAACAAGGGAGGATGTGTGCTTATGATGTTAGAGAATTTCATCGGAGATGATAATTTTAGAAAAGGATTACACAGTTATCTCAAAAAACACGAATATGCAAATGCAACAACTGAAGATCTCTGGAACTCACTTGGATCAATATCAAGACAACCAGTACGACAAATGATGAACACATGGGTAAGACAAGTAGGATACCCAGTGATTGAAGCCAAGATAAAAGACTCGAAATTAAAATTATCTCAGAGTAGATTTCTATTAGAAAACAACGGTAAAGCAAAACAAGGAAATTGGATTATTCCACTCTCTGTGAGAACTGGAGACAAGGTAACTACCAAACTAATGAAGGAACCAATTACCATACCCTACAAGGAAGACTGGTTCAAGGTAAATGATGGCCAAAAGGGATTTTATCGAGTAAAATATGACAAGGACGCACTTGATTCACTAGCAAGACAAGTTGAAGATAAGACAATATCAAATGTAGACCGCTGGAGCATCCATCATGATCTTTTTGCACTTTGCATATCAAATCAAATATCATTTAGAGACTATCTTGACTTTGTTAGACATTATGAAGATGAAGACGATTATGTTGTATTATCAGATATCATATCTAGCCTGAACTTTTTCTACATAATATCATCAAAAGAAAAGTTCTGGGACGAAATAAAAGAATTCAATCTTGATTTCTTTAACAAGATATTTGCAAAACTTGGATGGGATCCAGCCAATGAAGAAAAATCAACAAGTTCACTTTTACGTTCTCAAGTAATTAGTTCGCTAGGAAGACTAGAAGATCAAGACATAGTTACAGAGGCAAAATCAAGATTTACTAATTTGTTAAAGACTGGAAAATTAAATCCAGATCTTCGCGGTCCTGTATATTCAATAATAGCGTGGACAGGAGATTCATCTACATATCAAAAAATGCTTAGCCTATATCGCAAGGCACCAACACAAGAAGAGATGGTCAGACTACTCAGCTCACTTGCAAACTTTCAAGACAAAAAATTATTATCAAAGACACTCTTGTTTACACTCTCAAAAGAGGTCCGAACACAAAATTTATTCCAGCCAATTGCAAGAATGGTCACAAATCCACAAGGCAAAGAACTTGTTTTGCCATGGATAAAACAAAACTGGAAAGGAATTGTATCAAGATTTGGAATAGGAAACCCACTTCTTAACAGAATAATTGGTAGTGTTTCAATTGAAGCTGATTTTGAAAAAGAAAAAGAAATTAGAAACTTTTTTGCAAGACATCACGTCCCTGGAACTGAGATGAAACTTGCACAAACTTTGGAGAGAATAAGAATTCATACAAGATTCGTTCAGAGCATAAGAAAAGAATTTTCCTAGATAGGTTTTCCATAATTTTGTAATTTAGAATACAATTCTCTCAATGTTTAATAGTGCCATAAAATCAAAATCGCTAATGACTACCCCCTCCAATCGCAGATTGACAATCATAACAGTCATGTTTTTCATCGCAGGATTTTGGGGCATATTCATGGGACTGGTCGTATTTACCAATCCAAACTTCATTCTTACTGCACTTGGCATGGTAAACATATCACTTGGAATATTTTTGGGGTTTCGCATTCTAAGAAGAAACAGACAAAAAATGATGGACCGACGAAAATAATCATAAATCATCCCAGATTTAGCAACCACTTTTATAATTTGACATCAAAAGTCTAAGGATGGCAGATCTAAGTTTGGGTCACCTCCTATCAAGTGAGTTTGTTATCCCAGTATTTCTTGCAACAATATTTCTTGCTTCTCTGATTGCAACCAAGGTAAAAATTCCTTATACCATGATTCTAGTTGCAATTGGTATTTCAATATCAGTCATAGATTTCACAGGCCATGGAATTCCAAATATTTCAGGATTCAAGGTGGATCCAAAACTCATTCTCTACTTTGTCATACCGCCTCTAATTTTTGAAGCAATGATGAGAATAGATCGTGAACAGTTTAAAACAATCAGGATATCATCTTTGTTATTATCCACAGTAGGAGTCGGAGTTGCTACCATAGTTGGAGGATTATTACTTTCATATCTTGCAGGGCTTCCAACAATTGTTGCTTTTGCTTTTGCTGCATTAATTGCACCAACCGATGCTGCAATAGTAATCGAAGTTTTCAAGAGAATGAAAGTTCCAGGCCAACTTGCAACATTGATGGAATCAGAAGCTAGTTTCAATGATGCAGCTGGTGCAATCATATTTTCTTCAATCATTGCAGTATCAGTCGCACAAGGATCATTACTTTCCCCTGATGTTTCAACAGGAATCAATGTTAACATTTTAGAAACTATTGGACATTTCGCACTTGTATTTTTTGGCGGTATCAGTATAGGAATAGGTCTTGCAGTAGGTTCACAATTTTTGCATAAATTGTTAGAAGAACCGCTTTCTGAGACAGCACTTTCAGTAGCAGTTCTTTTTGGTGCAGTTGTAATTGCAAATTCACTTGGTCTATCAGGACTTGTTGCAGCAGCTGCAGCAGGATTATGGTTTGGAGTAATCATGAGAAAGCCCCACATCATAAGTGAAAAAGTAAGAGCATACACAACTAACTTTTGGGAAATGATAGCATTTTTTGCAAACTCTGTTGCATTTTTGTATCTTGGATTGAACATGGATATTGTTCGAATAGGTCAAAATATTCCTCTGATTGCACTTGCAATCATAATTGTATTAGCAGCAAGAGCAGCATCGACATATCCAATACTTGCAGCAACACACAGATTTACAAAAGAAAAGACAAAAGGTCCATGGAGACACGTTGTCATGATTGGAGGTATGAGAGGGGCACTCTCAGTAGCGTTAGTTGCAACTCTTCCTGAAAGTGAGTTCAAGGAGATACTGAAAACAATCACATTCGGAGTGGTGTTATCATCTCTAATACTCCAGTACCCAATTCTTTCAAGATATATCAAAAAGGCATTTCCGGAAGCAGGACAAGAAACACCAAGTAGTTAGCATCACAATCATGAGAAGAATTTATTTTGTTTGAAGATCATAGAATCATCAATCTTGCATGACTCCATCAAAAAGCATTAAACAAGACATCCCAGATATCTCCTAGTGTATAAAAATGAGTGAAAAAAGTCAAACAGAAAGAACAGTTTTAGAAGGAATAAGCTATGCCAAGCTTGAAAAACACAAGGATGCAATATCATTTTTCGACAAGGCGCTAAAACAAGATGCAAAAAACGTAGACGCATTATACAACAAAGGAATGTCTTTATTGAAATTAAAGAAAATAAAGGATGCAATATCATGCTTTGAGAAAATAACAGAATATGATCCCAACCATGTTGATGCATTAAACAACCTAGGAAACCATTCTGCAGAGTTGCAACAGTTTGAAAAAGCAGTTACATATTATGACAAGGCATTATCAAATGATCCAGGATATCTCCCAGCATTATACAATAAAGGAATTACATCAATCAGGCTTGAAAAGTATGATGACGCCATAGATTGTTTGAATAAAGTACTTGAGAAAGAACCGGAAAACATGCAGGCGATACACTACAAGGGACTAGTTCTTGGCAAGCAAAAAAAACACGAAGAAGCACTATCATATTTTGATAAAATTTTAGAAAAAGAGCCGGAAAACAATGAGGCGATATTTTACAAGGCAACGGAACTATCTGAGCTTGGTAGACATGACGAAGCAATCATAATCTTTGATAAAATACTAAAAGAGTTTCCAAAAAATGGTACAGTGATTTACGCAAAGGCAAGAAGCAAAGCCCAAATGAGACAAAATGATGATTCTTTAATTCTTCTAGCACAGGCAATATCTTATTATGGCAAAACCATAAAAAACTGGGCCATTAAGGATTCAGCATTCGATATGATAAAAGGGGATTCAAGGTTCAAAACAATAGTGAAATAAAATGTCAGAAGATATGCTAAAAACAATCAAGAGTTTGCTTGCAGCAGGTAAGGGAAACCCAAAGAGGCTGCGAGAAATAATGGAGACTGTAAAAAATGATGAGCCAATTGTAATGTCAGATTATAGATACATCCATGACTTGCTAGAATCAGCAAACAATACAGAAGTAGAACAACCTCGAGTCACACCTTCACCCAAAAAAGATACATCAATTGAACTTCTCCGAATTAGACTTGCAGAAGGACAGATATCAATAGAAGAATTTCGCGTACTCAAACAAGCTCTAACAGAAGAAGGATAAATCATTCTTAAATCTTAAATTCAAAAAGAATAATCTAATTTTCAGGATTAAAATTGGAATATCATGTCTACAACAATCAAGCATGGACTGTACAATCTTGGACAATACCATTAAAGAGACAAGTTCTAGTTTCAAATGGTGATTAGATTTGTCAAAATTCGACCCATTACCACCAGCCCCGGTTATCATGACATGTTTTGGTCACTGTGGAATTGGTCTTGGTGCAGAATCATATCGAAGACTATTGATTGATGTTGGAGCAGATCCATTAAAGCCAACATTAAAGGGCGAAAAAGATGAATCCCGCATACTCAAAAGATACGGAAGTACAATCTTACGATTTCCAAATGCATACGGTGGAAGTGAAATTCCACTTATTCCAAGAGCACTCTTAATTGATCTAGACCCAAGAGCTGCCAACTTGATTTTACAATCATATCCAGACTTGTTTGCCCTAAGAGACAAGCATGTAATTTCTGGCGCAGGGGGTGCTGCCAGAAACTGGGCAGAAGGTCGTACAAGATTCATCAAAGAAGTAAGTACAAAGTACGACATGCAGAAACAACTCTCAAGTCTTTCCCCAGAACCAGTAAGAGGCTTTACAATTCCATTTGCAATGGGCGGTGGTACAGGTGCTTCTTTTGCAAGTGCATTTATGCAATATATCAAAAAGGACACAAAAGAACATGCAACAATTGCATCATTTGGGTTATTACCAGAATTCGGATGGGATCCAGTAATTCTAGAAGCATCTGCAATCAACATCGTGATGAATCTAGAACACCAGATAAAATACAGTGACTGCTCGATATTATTTTCAAATAAAAGACTAAGAGAACTTGCACAGAAACATGAAAAGAGGTTAGACAAAATGTCCTCAATCATAGATGATCTTCCAAAGGAACACGAAGTAGGTTGGAAGGATTACAGAGGAATGAACTTGATTGCAGCAAATGCAATCTCCATGTTTATTGCATCTTTTGCAAGAGAGACAGAATGGGACATGTCAAACTATAGAACATGGCTTGCAACAAAGAGACCAAGATTTGCAGTTACTTGGGTAATTCCAGTTATTCCAGAAGAAAGACAATGGAACTCTGACTTGATGGCAGGAACTAAGGGTAACACCATGGAAGGAATAGTAGAACACATCAACAAGAAAGAAGATGCAGTATTGTTTGATATTGATGAAAATGACATAAGAGACAAGGGAGGCCCAAGAGATTCTTGTTGTGTACTTGTTAAAGTAAAAGGAGATTTCGAAGCAAAAGAAAGAGATACTCTAAAGAATATCATAAAGGACAGATTCCACATTGAGGAATCAAGAATGATATTCATCAAGATTCCAATTCTAGAAACAGAACAAGCAAATATTACAATACTTGTTAATACAAAAGCAATAGGAACAAAGATTTTGGAGATTGCAAGTGAAGCAGAAGCTTCATGGGATGCATTCAAAGATGAATATGGCAAGTGGGGATTGACTACAGAAGAATTCAAGGCAAGCCTTATGGATGTAGTCCATGAGTTTAGCTAGAAATGTCTGACTTTGCCTTTCTGGAGCAGGTTGCAACACGCATTAAAGAAAATAGAACACAGCTAAAAGATACAGAAGATGAGCTTGCAACAGTGAATTTTAGAATTCATGAAATTCCACTGAAGAGTCCAACCGAATCCACGTTTGCAAAAATGATAGGTCAAGATTATTACGATGCATCTGTGGATTTGGAAAAAGCAAAAGAAAAGCTAATTGCACAAAAAGAAGATCTTAGTACAAAGATAAAAGAAGACATTGCATTATTTATAACAGAATTTACTTCACATGATCTAGTCATCCCTCTAGAGCCAAACCCAAAGGTTGCAGACGGTAATACCATATTTCACTATAAAAATAATGCAGTTTTTAACAACATATTGACAATACTAAGCGAACTTTTGGGGCTATCCCCACCAATACTTGTCAAGGATGTAATGTTCGCAGCCTCTGAGATAACAATCAAGGTAACAGACGAATATGAAGCCAAACAAAAATTCCTTAGCAGTATGAATGAAGTTCAAAAGACCTTATCAATCAAGAGAAAATAACTTACAAGAAACCCTTATTCACAAAATTTTACGTATAAGATATAACGAGGTAAAAACAGCCAAGATTTTATGAACAAGAATACCAAAAAGCTTCTTGCACTATCATTTATGGCAATTTTCATCGTTTCTACAGTAAGTGTTGCATTTCTAGGAGGAGGTAGGGTTGCAAACCAAGTCAATACCACCACTACAGATAGAACAATCACTGGAACACCTCAAGACAATTACAAAGACAAGGACAGACCAACATTTTGTCAGACAGGTCCAGCAAAATCAAGCAACTACATAACAGAATACAAAATACCTACAGCATGTACCCAACCGCTTGCAGTAATGGTAGACTCGTCAGGTAATGTTTGGTTTACAGAATCAAATACAGGAAACCTTGGCAAGTTTGACCCATCTTCAAAATCATTCCAAGAATTTACCAATTCACAATGGCAAAGTGGAGAAAAATCCATGATGTGGGGACTTGGTACTGCACAAGATGGAAACATTTGGATTACAGATTCACAACATAGTTTGATCTGGAAATTCAATCCAGTAGACAAGAGCTATCAAAGATTTGTATTCCCCAAGAGTAACTCATCAGATGGTTCTTTCCCACAGATGTTACTAATAGATGGCAAAAATGCTTACATCAATGATTTCACTGGAAGAAAGATTGGAGTATTTTCTACAGATAATACAAGTCCAGATATGGGCATGACTAGCATCCCAGCTCCTGGCAATAACAACTTTACAAGTTCAATGGTTACTGATCCTTCAGGAAAGTTGTGGTATACAACTTGGATATACCAACAGGGAGGAAATCTTGTAAGCTATGACCAAAAAACAGGTAGTTCTACACAATATCCTTTACCTCAAGACATCCAAGCACCAAATGGAATAACAATCGACTCTTCAGGAAAGTTATGGATAATGGATACTGCAAGTAGTTACTTTTTTGATTTTGATCCTGCAAGTAAAAAATTCACCAAGCACACAACTTCTCCTCCACCAGTATCATCATATGGTAATGCATCAGGACTCATTAAGACACCAATATCAAGACCATATTGGGATCATTTTGATGACAACGGAAGATTATGGTTCAACGAACAAGTTGCAAACAGTTTTGGAGTATATGATCCATCAGCACACTCTCTTGTAGAGTATGAAGTTCCATCCAAGAATCCCAACTGGTCAGATTGTGCACCCTCATCAGACTGTGGAGTGGCTCAGATATTGGACTTTACAGTAAACCACAACAAGATATGGTTCTCAGAATGGGTTGAAAACAACATTGGAGTATTGGATCCTAGTGTTCCACTTCCAATTAACGTGACTGCATCAGATTCTTCAATCACCATACATCACGGGCAAAATGCAACAGTTTTGTTTGGCATAAACCCACAAGAACAACTCAGTTCCCCAGTATCCATCATCACATCAAGTACTGTAGGATCTCAGACCATTTCAGTCAAGGCACAACAGACCCAAGTTACAACAAATGCGCCACAAACTGTCAAAGTTGGAATAACAGCAGACAACTTTGCAACGCCAGGAACGTATGAGGTCTTGATAAGTGCAAGATATCAAGATGTTACAGTATCAAAGTACATCAGTGTTACAATAGAGTAAGAAGTGGTTCCCAACCTAGACAAACTGATTGGAATTTCTACTTATTGTACAAAGATAGAGGGCACTGGAGGCAAGATCAAGTCATCTCCAGAACAATTTTTTGTATCTGAAATATTGCGAGACAAGACATTGGACAAGATTTCATCTTCAGGAAGTTATGCTGTATACAAATTAAAAAAACAAGGCATAGATACAAACCATGCATTATCAGACATTTTTACAAAATATGGCCTAAGACTCAAGGCTCTGGGTCTCAAGGATGCAAATGCCACAACGGAGCAATATGTATGCGACATGACAACAGGAAGATCCACAGATACCCTGATCACAAATAGATACACACTTGAAAAAATTGGTCTTGTCCAAAAACCTCTTACAAAAAAAGACATGGTTGGAAACAATTTCAAGATAAAAATAGAGGGTGCAAACTTTTCCAGAGTTTCCCAGTTTACAGACTACAACAAGATTTTAAATTTTTTCGGATACCAGAGATTTGGAAGCAGGAGACCTGTATCTCATCTAATAGGAAAAGCCATTTTACAAAAAAATTTTGATTACGCAGTAGAGACTCTACTCTCATTTACCTCAGAGTATGATTTAGAACACAATAACAAGATACGTGAAATGCTCAAGGACAAGTCAAACTATGCCAAGGTCTTTGACCAAGTTCCTCCACAAATGGACATTGAAAGAGTCGTATTAGGCGAAATGATAAACCACGGTGATGCTCTAAAGGCACTTCGTGCAATACCAATCCAATTGCGGAGATTTTTTGTTGAAGCATTCCAGTCATTTGTGTATAATCAAACGATATCAAAGGCATACGAAGCTGGAGAAGACATGATACAACCACAACAAGGAGATGTATGTTTTGACAGAGACGACAACCTTGGAAGATACCAAAACGACCCAGAGCAGAGATTAGCAGTCCCGCTAGTTGGTTACTCGTATTCAAAAAAGAATCGCTTTGACAGTTTCATATCGCAAATACTTGTAGAAGAACAGATAACTCCAAAAGAATTCTTCATAAAAGAGATGCAAGAGGCAAGTACAGAAGGAGGATTCAGACAGGCCATCATGTCATGCAAAGACTTTGCAATAAAGGAACCGTATGTCGATTTTACTCTTTCAAGAGGATCATATGCAACCATACTGTTACGTGAGATAATCAAACCATCAGACCCAATAGCTGCTGGATTTTAATTTCAACATCAGAAAACAACAATTAACCTCTTAGAAAGAATATTGTTAATCACCATTTATTTTATAAAATTTCAAAATATACCACATAGAACAATCATCTATAAGTATACTACACAAAATATTACTAACAAATTCAACTCAAGTCTTATTAATTATTGATTGCAGCGTTTTGCATAATTGAAAAGTACTGTATTACTATTGATAGGACTTGGAATCATACCATTATGTAATGCAGTATGGGCCACAGATCTTGGTACACTTGGTAGTCCATACGTTACTATATATCCACACTCTGGACCCCCTGGAACCAAGATAACTATCACCGTGTCTCATATTCCAGACATATCAAAAACAAGCTACCCATATCCAGATCTCTACATTTACCTCCCATTCTCACAACCCTTTGGTACCACTTTGACAAGTCATTGTGGAGGACAAGATTGTTTTCCAATCTACACATATGATGATGCAGCAAATCATGATTCAGCAGACAGGATCATTACATTTTCATTGCCCAGTACAAACAATTCAAAACCCATCTTTCTCAATGGTTTTGAAAATTCCGTATGCGATGTGACATCAAATGGAAAGATATTGGAGAGGTTTTCCACTCTCTGTAATACAAAAGATGAGCCCTCAGGAATATATCAAATCAATCTTGGATGGGTACTTGAAAGTGATTCTGGGCAGAATTATACTACAGATACAATTCCATTCCTAGTTACGCCTGGAACATCTCCTTCTGGGGCTCCAGTTGCAGACAATGGTGATACCATTTTAAAAGAATATCAAAATGGAACTATCAGTCAGACCCAGTTTTATACAGAACTCAAGGCACGGAGCTGGACTGATGAACAGATAAGACAGGCACTTGCAGTGATAGGAAAACTACCACACCAGATGGGCATATCAGGTCCAGATTACAAATTACCAATATATCAAAACTCTACAATCAACTCTACAAACACTGTACAAAAAAATACCGCAAATGAAAATATAGCACACCTAGAAACTCAGTTAAATGCCAACACCCACGTAATCAGAACACAAGATATTATTTCATTACAAATACAGCAAAATTCTTCAGCAATCAATCATGCGCAAAACAATTCCACAACTCAACTTGTTCAGAATAATCCCATGTGGAATAACATCATACTAGTACTATCAATCATAGCCGCTGCAATAATGGGAGGAGTCACAATATTTGTAAAAATATACAGAAATAAAACAAATACCAGATAAATCATTCAGAGAATTCAAATTAGAATTACGGTCGTCAATTTTTGCTTCCATTTTTAGTAAAGATCCTCGTAAACGTCAATTCAAGAATTGTCTTTTTACACACAGGTCAAAATCTTCGTATGTTTATTCACGCATCAAATCTGCCCATTGTTTTCTATTCTGAATCTGAAAAGGACGAATTTTTTCAATGTCTTCTTTTATCAACTGTAATGCCAATTTAGCTTCGTTTTGTAATTCTTCTGAAATTTCCTTGGAACGAACTTGTGCAATTCCTTTGAGATCATAATTCATTTCAACTTCCAAAAGGGTTTGATTTCCAATTTGCGTTACCAAAATGTCTTTTATGCCAATTATTGAGCCCCGAGTCCACTTGATATGAATACCCTCAATAGGAAAAAGAGTAACTTTTTGATAGCACTTGTCAGAATTACTCAATGTCACCTCGCGAGTGAACACATTCCTAGCATGAGAAGTATTTCGTACTCTTTCCATGCCCTTCCAAAAATATGGATCCCTCTCAATTGCAGAAATTACACTCCAGACTTGTTTAGCAGACGCGTTTATCATTATTTTTGATACAATGTGAATCATACATCAGTATAGTAAAACAGGAATTATAGTTAGCACACAATGTAATATAACATCTAAGTACAACAAATTGTCAAACTGTTACAGAAAGTAAGGATGTCTACAGGTAAGTTATAGCTTGTCGCCAAAATTTTTCGTATGCTCATCAACTTCGTCCTGTGTAGAAGGAGAATTGTCATGTTTGTGTTCGCCTTTGTGAACACGACCAAACATTTTCTTTTGATGTTCTTCTCGTGAATGATGAAGTCTATCTGCTTCATGGATGAACTCCTTCCCACAAGTAACACATTTGACAATGTCATGATGATGTTCATGACGAGCATGTTTTATCAGATCCTCATAAACTGTAAACTTGGTATCACATTGTTCACATTTGAATTTCTTTTTAAAAAGATCCAACGTTAACGAGGAGATATGGCGTACTAATAAGACTGTCGTATTAAGATACGATTACACTACCGAAAAGATGTTAAATAATCAAAATATCAAATTGAGATCATGTTTGATAACATATTTTCCAAAGTTACCAAGGCACCAGAGTTTCCTTCAGAGTTTGATTGGGTCAATACAAAAGAGCCACTCTCTCTTGAAAAACTCAAGGGTCATGTCATCGTACTAGATTTTTGGACTTATTGTTGCATAAATTGCATGCATACGCTACCAGTACTTGCAGAACTTGAAGAAAAATACAAAGACATGCCAGTTGTATTCATAGGAGTACATTCTGCAAAATTTTTCAATGAGCAAGATATGAAAAATATCGAGCAGGCAGTAGAAAGATACGAGATATCACATCCAGTACTTGTAGACAGGAAAATGACTGTCTGGAACAAGTTTGGAATTAGTGGTTGGCCCACCATTACCATAATTGATCCCAATGGAATTCTAGTATACAGACAGTCTGGTGAGGGACAAAAGGAGATGGTAGAGGATACAATTGATGTTCTTTTGGAAAAACATGAAAAATCTCACACATTGGCAAGAGAGCCAATCAAGATTGTAAAAACCATCAAGAAGAGCAACACAGCATTATCTTTTCCAGGCAAGATATCAATATCAAAAGATAGGATTGCCATATCTGACTCGAACCACAACCGAGTCATTGTAACTGATCTTGCAGGCAGAATATTACATACCATTGGAAGTGGCAAGGCAGGTCTAGCGGATGGTAGATTTTCAGATGCCATATTTTTTAGACCTCAAGGGGTTTCATGGAAAGATGATTTTATTTTTGTTGCAGACACAGAAAACCATGCATTGCGAAAAATAGATTTGCAAAACAACCAAGTCACTACACTTGTTGGAACAGGAAAACAAGGCCCATGGAGATCAGCAGGCGGTAAAGGAAAAGATATTGCAATTTCATCCCCATGGGATGTTGCAGTAAAAGACAACTTGATCTTTATCACAATGGCAGGAAATCATCAGATATGGACATATGACATCAATACTGAGATGGCAAGACCTTTTGCAGGAAATGGTCAAGAAGACATCATCGACGGTAACAGGATGCAAGCACAGCTTGCACAACCAAGCGGAGTTTTCATCCATGATGACATAGTATACTTTGTAGACAGTGAAACATCATCTGTCCGAGAGATAGATCTCAAGACAGAATATATCAGAACTATTGTAGGTCATGGATTATTTGCATTTGGACACAAGGACGGTAAAACCGGTGAGGCATTATTTCAGCACCCATTAGGATTGTGTGCAACTGCAAACAAAATATTTGTGGCAGATACTTACAATTCTTCAATTAGAGTAATTGATCAAGATAACGATTCAGTTGAGACACTAATTGGAAAACAAGGCACGAGTACATCATGCAGGTTGGATGATCCAAGCTGCGACACATTAGGACTATACGAGCCAAGTGATGTAAAATTATACCAAGACAAGCTGTACATTGCAGATACCAATAATCATCTAATACGCATCTATGATCTCACAGCAAATATTCTCAAGACATTAGATATACAAATTTAAAAATTTATTCAAAAAAGTTTTCTGCAACAATCTCATGTTTTAGTGCAAATTCCTTTATCTGAGAAAATTGTATTTTTCCCTTGTGATATTGATCCCATACAAAATCAAGTATCTCGATGCTTGACAAATGCTCCTGGTCAATTGCAGGTTTAGCTCCAAGTATTTCAGTACAAAAGGTCTGCAAGTCAGCAAACTGAAAGTTATCAAGTAATATTCTCATTTGTTCAATGGTGTCATCTTTGGGCTTTGATTTTCCAAATAATCCCATGAAATAATATTTTAAAAGACCGCCATTTAATTCCATGGCCAATAGCCAATATGAAAAATTTGAGTCAAATCACAATAGATTGTAGGAACGAGTGTGTTGAATTTATGGAATAAGGATTTAAGCTTGTGTCATGATTTGATAGTATGGAAAAGGCATACGTTTTGATCGGTTGCGAGCTTGGTGCCGAAAGCGAGATTGTTGAAAAATTGAAGAAAATAGACAAGGTAAAGGACGCACGAGTCGTATACGGAGATTACGACATTGTAGTAGAAGCTGAAACCGATTCCGAATCTCAGATGGATAGTCTGATTACAAAAAAGATTCGTCAATTATCCAAGGTCAGATCCACTATGACTTTGGGCGTCGTAAGCTAATTCCAAGGCCTGCAACAAAGATCAATGCACCACCAACGGCAATCCATTGGCCGTTTACAATCCATTTCGGATTTGAATACATGAACGATGAGGTAGGGCCAACTATTGAATTTCCTTGAAGGTAGAAAATTACACCAAATACAAAAACAATAATGCCAATAGACATGATTGCGATTCCTATTTTCATAGCATGTGATGAATAGGTCCCCAATAAAAGACAAAAGGAGTTGATAAGAAAGGCAAAAAATTCTTTTGATTTCATTCTTTAATCAACAATCCAACAGCAAATCAAATTGGACGAGTGGGGAACAGACCTAGAAGTTAAGAATAGGAGATGGATTGACATTGCAGTATTTGCAGTAGCAGCAGCACTAGCACTTGTCTCATATTTCATATTTGGACCTGATATTGACAAGTTGCTAAAACAAAGTCCTTTGATTATCGACTTGATGTTTGTGCCATCCTTTGGAATTGGTTTTCTATATGGCTTAAAAATGACTGACAGAGTAATGCGTCCTTCAGAATCCCATAGCCCACTAAAACGAGCATTCTTCAAAGGATTTTTATTTTTGTTCATGATGGGTGCGATCCTTACGTCAGTATCTTTTGCACTTCACGGGGGTATACAACCATCACACAAGTCAATTTTTACAGATGGTTTGATTCCATGGGCAACAGAGTTTATCCAGTCAAACGGCGGATTGACATTTTTGATAATATCAAGTATAACAATAATGGCAGCTGCAACAAAAAAAATAGTAGGAATGGATGGAGCATTTAGTAGAATATACACATTTGTTGGAACATACATCTTCTTTTCCATGCTTGCACTCAGCTTTACGCATGCAGACCCAGCACATTCTCAAGTTTACCTGTATGCATTTTATCAAGCAGGAATTGTAGGTGGAATATTTTATCAGATGAACACACTTACCACAAGAACAAACATGTGGGAAGACTATAACAACGGATTTTAGAATTTTCTAATCTTTGGTATTACCAAGACCATCATGATTGATAATACCATTACAAGTAAAGCAACATTTGAAAACTCTGGAAGATATGTGGTACCCATGATACTTGTGTTTGTAGTACCAGTCTGATTGAATTTTAGCATTACAGTAGAGCTGTCAGTTCCATGAATTACAATAGCAGGTAGTGGTTTTCCATCTTGTGTTACTGTAAGATTTCCACCTATCAGATTGGTAGGAATTGTAATTTCAGCAATGCTTCCAACAAATGAACTGTTACCAAGAAAGACAAGTTCTTTGTTCATTTTGTTAAATGTTACATTCTTTAGATCAAAGTTTGATACAGTTGTTACATCAAAGGTGTAATTTTCTGCTTTTATTGGCCAGTCCCATTTTATTCCAGGGTGGTCAAGGTTTTTTGGAACTGAGATTTGTGCAAAAGCTGGTGCGGACAATATACCTAGTAAAATGACACATGATAAGAAAATTTGAATTCTCAATTTTTCAGAGTAGCAAGTTTACCGCGAATTTCCTTGTCTTTTACAATTCTTGGATGTGAGACATCTGCAAGTATTACTTCATACCAGAGATACAAACCGTCTTGATGAACATAATATGAGCCAAGAAGATCCATGTTTGGAAATCTCTCTAACACTCTACGCTCTGCAACTCTTTGCATGCTAAGAGCAGGCTTGATTCTAAGTACACCCAAATGTTTTGGTCTTCTTCCTGCAACTGGTCTTTTCTTGCGCATGTTACCTTTACCCACACGCATTCTTACTACAACAATTCCTTGTTTTGCCTTGTATCCTAGTCTTCGTGCTCTTTGGATCCTGCTTGGTCTATCCACACGTGTTAGAGCATTTTCTTTTCTCCATTGTATGGCCTTTGCCCTAAGCTCTGGAGAATTTTCTTTCCACATCTTGATCCAGATTTGGTCCTGTTGACTAGGCATACTCGGCACTACAAATTTACCCTTTATATTCTGTTAGAAAATTAAGCGTGATTTTACTTACAAAATAAATCAAATCTCAAGGAAGCCTATTTATGAAATTAATTTTTCCTAGTTTTTATGAAATGGCCAAGACAAATTTTGGCATTTGTTATGATTGGGGCATTAGTTTTTAGCACACAGTACAGTTTTGCAACCCCTTCCCTTGAGATATCTACAAGCAAACATGTTTACGAATATGGAGACTTTCTTTCAATCAACTTCCAGGTCTCAGAACTTGTCAACAACAACATAACCTTACACATCACAGACAGCTCAAACAAGACAAGCGCACCAATTGACTTACCAATAGACAAACTAAACAGCACAATCACTTCACCATTTCCATTTTACAAGACAACATTTAATCCTGGAACCTACCGTATTGACGCAGAATACGCCAACGCTACTGCGAGTGTTTCTTTTGATCTAATAGACACTGGTAAAATTGTCATACCTACAGAATTCAAGTCACTTGTAAGAACATTAGAACAAGGATCACCCACAGACAAGGTGTATGCAGGAATAATTAGAGAGATGATAAATAACAACATACTTAGTGTTCCAAATTACAACAATTCCACAAGTCAAGTATACATCCCACAGTGGTTCAAAAACAGTATCCAGTTGTGGTCAAATGATTCCATCTCAGACAATGAATTTGGCATGGCAATAGAATATCTACTTGAAAACGGAATTATTCGAGTCTAGGTTTTATTTTTAATTGTTTTTTGTTTTAAGTTATCAGATAACGCCGCGAAGGATCATGATTATTTTTTCGCCTATGACATTTGCTGCAAGTGTCTGAGCTTCTTTTGTTTGGGCACCAATATGAGGAGTGCATACAACATTTGGAAGCAGTGTAAGTTTGTTTCCAACTGCAGGTTCTTTTTCAAAGACATCAAGTGCAGCACCTGCAATTTTCCCTTCCTTGAGTGCATCATGCAATGCATCTTCATCAATAATTTCACCCCTTGATGTGTTTATGATATATGATGTCTTTTTCATAGTAGCAAGCCTTTTGGCATTTACTAAGTGATGTGTAGTTTCAGTTAGTGGTACATGAAATGAAACGTAATCAGCACTTGAGAGTAGAGTGTCAATATCTGTTTTTATCAATCCTACATCACGCGCAAAATCGTCTGCAATTGGCATTACATCAAATCCAATGATATTCATGTTCAAGCCTCTTGCAAGCTTTGCAAGTCTTTTTCCAATATTTCCCAAGCCAACTATACCAAGATATTTCCCAGAAAGTTCACTTCCCATCAGTTCTTTTTTGAGCCATTTGCCGTTTCGAATCTCTCGGTCTGCTCTTGGAATTTCTCTTGCCATTGAAAGCATCAATCCCAAAACAAGTTCTGCAACTGCATTCATTGCTCCTTCTACTGCATTGATAACTCGTATTCCCTTTGCCTTTGCTGCATCAGTATCAATATTATCAAGACCCACTCCTACACGTGCAATTATTTTGCACTGGGTTGCACGGTCAATCATTTCTTTTGTGATCTTTGTTCTGCTTCTAACTATAACTATATCAAAATTAGAAATTTTTTCTTTTATTTGATCTGGCATAATTTCCGGTTCATATGTTATTTTTAATCCATTTTTTTGTAATATGTCATTTAGAATTGGTGCCACTTGATCACAGATCAAGACAGATTGATTCATAGACATGAAAGATGGCCATCAACAACAGAATATAATCATTGCCAAGATAATTTTTCTCGTTAT
>JAGWHQ010000014.1 GCA_028866655.1 Nitrososphaerota archaeon | reverse complement strand
GATAATTTTTATCGTACCAGTTTGTGTCCTGCCTGCATTTTCGTTTTCAGTGTCCCAGGTAAAGGTAGGTGCAAACCCCTGGGCTGTAGCAGTTGATTCAACTACTGACAAGATCTATGTAACAAACTCGGGAAATGATTCAGTCTCTGTAATTGATGGCAAGACAAATACTGTAATAAAAAATATCATCGTGGGTGAGAATCCAACAGGAATTGGAATAAACCAGGCAACTGACATGGTATATGTATCAAAGTTTAGTTCACCCACAGTATCTGTAATTGACGGAAATACTGGTACCGTAACTGGAACCATCACAGTTGGAAATCAACCAAACGGTATTGGCATTGATGAAATCGCAAACAAGGCCTATGTTGCAAATACAAATTCTGCTGCAGTGTCTGTAATTGACTGCAAGACAAATACTGTAACAGATACTATATCAGTAGGTGCACGGCCTACTGCAGTTGCTGTAAATCCTGTAAGTGGAATGGCCTATGTCACAAACTCTGGAGCAGGAACGGTATCGATTATTGATGAAAAAACAGATACTGTAATCAGGACTATACCAGTTGAGAATGGTACCACTGGAGTTGCAGTTGATCCAGTGGATGATACCATCTATGTGACAAGTTCTAAAACATCCGAGGTTTTTGCAATTGATGGAGATACTGGTTTTGTGACACATACCATTGCAGTAGGCGCAAATCCTGATGGTATAACAGTAGACCCAGTACAAGACAAGATCTACGTTGCAGACTCTGGTGGTGGCACTGTCTCTGTAATTGACGGCAAGACTGATACTGTATCTGGAACGATACCTGCTGGAACACACGTATACGGCATTGTTGTAAATCCATCTACAGGCTTGGTTTATGCAGGAAATGACAGTCCTGGACTAGTCTATGTCATCTCAGACAAGGAGATTCCACAGACAAGCAATGCAATCTTTGAAGGTCTAGTACAATTCTTTTCGCATCTTTTTGGCATGAGCTAAATCTAGTGTAGAATAGTCTGGGGTGATTGGGTTTTCCATATCCATCAATAATTAAATAGAATCAGGACAGTAATTGTAACACTAATGAAAGTTAATGGTTATGCAGCACAAAATGCCAAGGCAACGTTATTACCATACTCGTTTGAGCGACGAGAACCTGGTGACAATGATGTTGTGGTTGATATTCAATATTGTGGAATATGTCACACTGACATTCACCAGGTAGCTGACGAGTGGGGCGGTTCGATATTTCCAATGGTCCCAGGACATGAGATAACGGGAATTGTGTCCAAGATTGGACCTAAGGTATCAAGATACAAGATAGGTGACAAGGTCGGTGTTGGATGTTTTGTAAATTCATGTCGCAAGTGTGATGCTTGTAAGAAAAACTTGGAACAGTATTGTACAGATGGAATGGTTACAACGTACAATGGAACTGAAAAAGATGGTACTGTGACTTTTGGAGGATACTCTAGTAAAATAGTAGTAGATGAAAATTATGTATTACGTATTCCAGATTCTTTGCCACTTGATAGAGCCGCTCCGCTCTTGTGTGCTGGAATAACACTCTATTCTCCTTTGATGCATTGGAAGGCAGGCCCTGGAAAAAAAGTTGCAGTAATTGGACTAGGCGGAATTGGCCACATGGGAGTAAAGATTGCACATGCATTGGGTGCTGATGTTACAGTCCTTAGCCAGTCATTGAAAAAACAAGAGGATGCAAAAAAACTAGGTGCTGACCATTTTTACGCCACATCAGACCCTGAAACGTTTGAGAAATTAAAGGGATGTTTTGATTTGATAATAAACACAGTATCTGCTGATCTTGACTGGAATGCATATCTTGAGCTTTTGGCGTTAGATGGCTCCATGGTAGTAGTAGGGATACCTGAAAAGCAGACATCAGTTGGCGCGTTTCCGCTAGTTGCAGGTCGTCGTAGCCTTGCAGGTTCCCTTATTGGAGGAATAAAGGAGACACAAGAGATGCTAGACTTTTGTGCAAAAAATGGTATAACAAGTGATATTGAATTGATTCCAATTCAAAAGGTAAATGAGGCCTACAAGAGAATACTTGCAAGCGATGTTAGATACAGGTTTGTAATTGATATCAAGTCGCTTGAACAAAAGTGACAGTATAACCATTTGGAATGTATTGGATTACTCTATTGCCACATTTGGAATATAATTTTTTAACTGGATCGAGTCGTTGGGATTCAACTACTATTTTGAGATAATTTTTGGCCCACATCTTTGCAAGTAAAATTTTCCATATAATCTAATTATTAATTTTGTTTCAATAGAACGATTGAAGCGGAGATGACTATAGATAAGAAAGAATTTGAAAAATCATACTCAAAAAAATTGTCCATTATTATCCATTTATTTTTCATGAAAAAAATCTACAAATCAATAAAATCTCCAAAAATTACAGAATATTTCTCAAATAAAATCAACCATGAGGATGATACACTTCAGACGTGGTAACAATCTGTTTCCACGGCCCATCTGGAACATCAGAATAATCAACAAACCTCCAGCTGACCAAATTCTTGCCGTGTTGCAGACCAATGTAATCTTTCACGGCAGGGGAGACATCAAGCCCAGCATTGTTATTCTGCTGGTTCGAAGGTTTTGCACTTCCAAACACATATCCAGAATCATCGTACACAAACGGGCCAGAATCCTCCCACTGGGCATATACAGTCTTGTCGCCTTTGGAAATCTCAATCCACCTGTTTTTCACCATGGACACAGAATCATTCCAGGATTGTGTTCCAGACCAGTATACAGTACCATAGGAACTAGCTTTTCGCGTACCATTCTCAGAGAAATCATCATATGGCAATGCAAAGTAAAACGGATTCTCTTTTGGAGTAAATCCAGACGGAAGATATTGGTCTCTATTTTTAGGATCGTCCACTCCACCATAATGGTTCACCCATGCACTATCCCAGGCACTGGATAGATTGTCATTGTATTGATTGTCAGCATCAGCCGGTTCCCCAACCCAGAAATATGTTGTAGTGACATTTTGGTGTAGAGAATACTTGTCATGTACACCACTGGACAAAATCACATGTTCATTTTTCAAATAATTAATCGAATTTGTCATGTCAGCATCACTTGTATTTCCCTGAATATACATCTCAAAATTTTTGTCAAGCCAGGAAGGATATTTTGTAGTAAAATTCGAATTTGCAGGAATGTCATCCATGGTTACAGTCTTGTAGCCAGCGTTGCGAATATCATCTAGTAGTAAATCAAGCTCATGAATCTGGGTCTGGTTGATGGTATTATCATATACAAATCCCGAGTGCTTGTTTGCAAAGTCTTGTGGATGTAATACCACAACAGCAAAGCCATACTTGACTAGACTTCGCAAGACTTCAGCATAGGTCTCGTTGTGGTTTACACTCACCCATGCAGTATTTGCCTTGTTGATATCTCCAATCTCGGCAGTTCCAGGAAATATAAAAAATGCAGCACCAGTCAGGCGATAGGGAGGCCTGTCTTGTGTTTCATTAGTACTCAAATATACCATCTTGTTTTCAAAAAGCGATATCAGGGTATCATTGTTAATTGCATTGTACGGTGCAATGAAAATATTAGGCAGTATGCCAAGTGTGTCTAAAATTTTCTGGTTCGTATTGTGTATCAAGGCAGACTGTTCATCTTGCGGAAAAGTGTTAAAGTGCTCATGGTTCCACCCATGGTTTGCAACCACAACCTTTGGGTTTGCCTCTTTTAGCGCACTAGATACAGTATCCACAATTGACTGGTCCTGTCCAAAATAATTTCCAATTATACCAACTGTAAGGTCTGCATCCTTGTGCTCAAACTCGCTAATCACCCCAACCTGTACAGTATCAAGCCAGTAATCCTGAATGTCATCCATCCTAAATGCAACACACTGACAGGCCTGTATCCCATATGCCTCATGGGCAACTCCAAAAGATATCAAGAAAATCAGAGCCAGAATTATCTTCAAGCGTACAAGAATTTTGCACAAGGCATTACTTATGTCGTATGATGGAATAAATACAAAAACAATCAAAGATGGAAACCATACCTCCACATAAATCACAAAAAGACCCATTAGGATGATATCTCAACAACAAATGCGTGTCACAGCAAAAAAGATTTGATCCCGTACTGATTATCATTAGTTCTGCAATCTTTGGACTGCTAGTCCTGATGGCATATCTGGTCTTCTCCCCAATTACAATGGTTGCAGTAGGCCTGGGCTCTATCGTAGTCATAATTCAAATGATAACACTCCAGAGAACATCAAAGATAGAATCAAGGAAACATTTCCCTTCAGCTTTTTTCATATTTTTGCTAGCATCTCCAATTGCGCTAGGAGTTACAGTAGGCTATGACACTTATTTTACCCAGAATTCAATATCAAAGGCGATTCTACTATGGGGTCTTACACTAATGTTTTGGAGTACACTCTTGTTCATTCCTCTTGCACTGTACAGCAAGCGCAGAGAAATGTCAATTGGAACAATTACAGTATACCCAAAGATTACAGTTATAGTTCCTGCATATAATGAAGAAAAGGTAATTGATACAACCATTCAGGCATTGATAGAAACAAAGTATCCTGAAAAAGAAATTATCCTAGTAGATGATGGAAGCAAGGACAAGACGTTTGATATCATGTCAAGGTACAAAAAACAAGCAAAGGTTTTACAAAAGACAAATGGTGGAAAAGCAAGCGCGATAAACTTTGGTCTTGCCTATTCCACTGGAGAGATAATCGTCATAGTTGATGCTGATACCATAATTGGACGAGACTCTCTTGTCCATCTAGCCACAGTGTTTGCAACTGACAAGAACATTGCAGCAGTTGCAGGAAATGTCAAGGTAAGAAACAGAAATAACTGGCTCACATGGTGCCAGGCAATCGAGTATGTGTCCGGAATACAGATTGCAAGAAGGGCACTAGATGTCTTTGGCGCAATATCCGTAGTTCCAGGAGCACTAGGATCTTTTAGAAAAAGCATACTAGAAGAGATTGGAAGTTACCACAAGGACACACTTGTCGAGGATTTTGATGTGACCCTCAAGGTACTCAAGACAAAATCAATCATTGCGGCAAGCACAAATGCCACTGCATATACCGAAGCGCCAGAATCTCTGAAAAGCTTGTACAAACAGAGAAAGAGATGGTATGGTGGCAACCTCCAGGTTTTTGCAAGACACTCTGATGCATTGACAAACCCACGGTTTGGAATATTGCAAAAGTTCGTCTTTCCATACATGTTATTTTCAAGCTGCATCATGCCATTTGTCAGCTTTATCACGTTAGGCAGTGCAATATACGCAGGAATTTTCGGAGGCGGAGGATTGTTTGTTCTTGCAATGTTTGGCATATTTTCAGCACTCCAGTGCATGCAGGTAGCACTTGCAGTACGACTAGACAACGAGGATCCAAGACTTGTTGCATATGGAATCTTTCTAGTTCTAGGATTCAAGCAGATACTAGACATTTTGTTGATTGGTGCAATCTTTGAGCACTTGACAAAGAGAGATTCAGTCTGGACAAGTGCTGATAGAGTTGGGATTTAGAGAAGAAACCAAGGGCCAAACATACATCACATAATTTGTCGCATTTTTCCACATGGACTTTTAATAACAAGCAAATTCTAGCTGCATCAGGTAAGAAACATTGGATACATCCAGACTTTACATAAAACTTGTCATGCTACTGCCAGCTTTATCACTACTCTTTTTAATTCCGGTACCATCATTTGCAGATACAACGGGTTCCATTGCAGTGACACTTGTCTATACCAATGAAGATACAGCAGACTATTGGCCAGTATCGCTTACCATATACCAAGACTCTAGTCAGACCCCCTACAAGGCAATCGAGTCACTTACAGGAAACCCATTCAACATTGTATCACTTCCAATAGGTCACCAGTACAAGATAGTAGCATATGCAAATAGCATGTACTCTAGTGTTGGATACGTAGACTTGGAACAACCACAACAAGCTATTACAATAAAGTTGCCACTCCCAGGTGGAATGCGAATCAATGCATTCTATAACGATGGTGTAACACCAATTGCAAACGCCACAGTATACATCAGAGCATCTCTAGACAATAAAACATGGGGACACAGCATCACAAATGTAGACGGAGACTCGTTGCGCTTTTGGATAGAGCCAACAACATCTACAGGTGATCACTATATTGTCGACGTCCACATTGGGAATCATCTAGTTTATTCTGCCTCACCAGTATATCTCAGACCAGGAATTTCCCAAGAGATCAAAATTACAACAAACTGGCCCCCAATAGTTAATTCACTTGTAACAGTTAACGTACTTGATTCCCAATCACATCCAGTATCAACAACTGACGGCAAGTTTTCAGTAGACCTCTTTGACAGCAATGGCAATACCGTATCAAATTCTCCTGTCACATCAAGAGGAGTCGCAACTTTTTCAAACATCAAAGTTGGCGATTACACTTTCAAGGTCACAAAGATAGGAGACAATTCAACGTGGGCCAGTGCAAGCATGACAGAAGATGGAACAAATACCATTTTCCAGGTAATGCAAAGCCAAAACACCACTGGAACTGCAACTGTCACATCAGGCCAACCCACTAGCTTACCCACAGGAACTTCTGTCTTGCCACCAACACAAATTCCAAACTGCAACTGTGTAGCATTCAGACTGGACAACGTGCAAGACTATTGGCTTGACGATGTCCAGACCAAGATAATTGACAGTTTTGACAGCAAGGATGCAGGCATTACAGTTGGTGTAATTGGAAAGGCATTTGGAAATGATTCTAAGCTAGTAAATTATCTAAAATCAAAGACACCAGATGGTAACATCGATGTTGCAATAAACGGATGGAGTTTTGAAGACTTTACTACATTTACAAAAGATCAACAGTCAGGCCTGCTTGAGCAATCAAAGGCAAAGATGTCCAGTCTGCTTGGTATCACACCAACCGTATTCTTGCCACCCTATGAAAAAACCAATAGTGATACACTTTACGCAATGGCATCAAACGGTATAGGAATCATAAGTGGTAGCCCGGTACTCAACATTCCACAAAACTTGACAGGTACAATCCACAATTATCCAGCAAATGTATTTGCGGGAGTTCTTGCCCAGAACACAAACCAGAGCATGTTAAATGATAAAATATTATCAAGCGTCAATGATGCAATCAAGACAAATGGTTACGCAGTTGTCATACTTAATTTCCAAGATTATGCTCAAGGTAATGCATCAGCCAAGACAAACATACCTGATATTGAAAAGATCCAAAATCTCCAATTGTTAATTGATACCATACGAAACAACGGTTACAGAATCACAACAATTGGCAACATGGAAAACATGTTCAAGCAAGCGCCATGGGCATCAAGTGTATTCCAGTGGTCTCAAGACAAGATATCAAGTGCAGAGTTTCTTGGAATAGTAAAATCAATTGTTCCATCTACTGCAAACTATACAACAATTCCAAGCTGGGTCAAGAGCACTGCCAAACTACAATCTCAAGGATTAATTTCAGAGGACGAGTTTACAGCTGCTATGCAGTATCTTGTCCAGATACAAGCAATAAAGTAAAACTTAGGTGTCCTTTGGACCTAGCATCTCGCTGTCTTTAACATCATGATCCCATTTTCCGCGTATTCCCTTGTAGAGGACAAATCCTCCTACTCCCAAAATGCTAAACGTCAAAAGCATATTGAGCAGGTGGTCATAGCTCTTGTCTGAGCACTTGACATGTATTTGAGCACCTGAGGAATAGTCGTAGCAGTCATCAAAGTTTTGCTGCTGGACTGCATACTGGGCATAGTCAGCATTTCCAATGCTTCCAACCACAAAGCCTGCAAACATCACAACTGCCCCTATCATGACAAGCCGTATGTCACTCATGATGACTGAACATTGTTCTGCACAATATTTAACGTTGTCAAAATATTATAAAATAAGAGAAAATGGTTTTCGGCTTTGGCAAGAAAAAAACACAGGAACAACAGCCCACTATACCAGCAGCGACCCTAAAGGAAATATCACTAGAAGAGATACCTGGCATACTGCAAGAGATCGAGGCTCCACAGACTGCACAGGCGCTGGAGATTGCAAAGACAGCAAAAGAAGAAGTGGAAATACATAGAAAAAAAATTCTTGGCCTAATTTTACATTTAGAATCAGACGGCCTAAAGCTTGACGATGTTGACAGGAATCTGAGTGTCATCGTAAAACGTGGTAAGAGTGCAATTGTATCAACAATAAAAAAAGAGACATCATCTGTACTTACTAACGCTACCAAGTATGACCAAGCAGTCTTGCTCAACTTGGAGATAAGCCAGATGTTAAAAAAAATGGGTGATGTTCTTGGACAGAATTCAAGGATAATTCACATCTTTGCAAAAAAATATGCAGACAATCTAAAAGAAGAGATTGCAAAGATTGCAAAAAGTAGAAACCAATTACAATCATCGATAAACACAATAGAGCATTTCAGAGCAGAATGTAAAATCATAGAAGACCTCAGTCATAAAATTTCAGAGCAGAGAATAGAGATTGCACAAAAAACTGAGAGATTATCAGAAGTAGAGTCAGAGACAAAGTCTCTCAATGAGACCATTTCAAGTCTTGAAAAACAGATTCATGAGATGAAATCAAGTGAGGGTCACATAAAATTCCTTGAGATAAAAACAAGGATTGATTCCATGTCATCTGAAAAATCAGATGTAAAAAATGCCATTGATTTCCAGTTCTCCAAGATTTCAAGGCCACTTGGCAGGTACAGTTACATCTCATCATTTGAAAAGCCAGTAAGAATAATGATGGATGAACTTCTTGCCAACCCATACGAGGTGATCTCCCCGCACAACAAGGACTCCGTAATACACATATTAGAGGCAGTAGAAAAATCAGTAATCTCTGGCTCCATTTCTGTCAAGGATTCTGAAAAATCAATTGAACAGGTCCAGGAGACAATATCAAAGCTTGATGAATTCATAGCATTAAAGCAAGCATATTCAAATAAAGTATCGGCACTTGAAAAAGAACTTGCAGTCTTTGACATTAAATCGCTAGAATCAAAAGAGCACGACTTGCACAAGGCAAAAACCGATGTCACGAACATGGAGAGAATCAAAAAGAAACTAGATGAAGAGGTAAAGGACGGCAATCATACTCTGACAAAAAACATTTCACATTTAGAGTCTGGCGTTTCCAAGTTAACAGGTTCCAAGGTATCACTAAAGTGATCATATATCTATTGAAGATTAATTAGCGCGTGATACGGATAAGTTTCCAGTTGATCTTCTTCAAGAAAGAAAAACTCAAACGAAATATAACGATAAAAAAAGACATTCGAGACAGTATTCTATCATATTGTAAAATGAATCATCCAAACGAGTGCATACTGATACTCAAGGGCAAGTCAAGAAAGGGACAGGTAACAGTAGATGGATTAGTAATTCCACCGTTCTTCCACACAGGCCCCACATTTGCAGGATTTCCACATTCTTTTCTTCCACTTGATACAAGCTACATAGGAACAGTGCATTCGCATCCATCAGGTGTCGCAAGACCATCAGTCACCGATTTGCACAACTTTTTTGGCTTTGTATCAATTATCATACAATCACCGTATGAAGACGGTGACATTTTTGCCTACGATCGTGATGGCAACCTGCTTGAAACATCGATTAGTTCGGATTAATCCTGACAAAAATTTATAAGCTTTTTGATGTAACCATTAGCGTTGATTAATTACAAAACCTATCTTGTATTCCTTTTTGGCTCTTTGGCGTTTAGCATCGGCATCCAGTTGCTTGCATCATACCTTAACTGGCCTCCATTCTCAGGAGTGGCAATTGCACTGGCAGTATTCATAATCTTCCCATTAGTTCTAAGAAACAGGTCTATCAAGCGCATGGGCGGAATGGGCTCAGATGCAGGTGTTGGCGGCGGAGGATTTTTCGGACAGAATCAAGGAGTCAGATACATCTGTCTTGCATGCAACAATAGATACAAGGGCGGAATGTGCCCACGATGCGGCTCCAAGATGAAGCGAGCAGACTTTTAAAAGTAAAAAGATGACCCTTGAAGAATTAAGGAGCAAGGCATTATTCCAAAATACAATTGATACATGGATAATGACATGCGAGGAAAAAAATGCAGACTGGTACTTGCCTGAAAATTATAAAAAATTCATTGCTCATTTATTCCAGAACGGGTTGAAACTGCAAAAGTTTCCATTGTGCATAAAAGAGACTGGCGGAATGTATCAGCGAGGAAAAGACAAGACCCAGTTTGCAGAAATACTTGCCCAGTCAACTGACCCAAATGCCGCAGCCTATACAATTCGATTATCAGATGACACCATCAAGATAATTCGCCAGTTCAACGCTGTCGAAGCTTAGGGTTTACAATGCCATCCATTGCGTGGCCCATAAACACAAACGCAAGACCTGTCACTGCAATCAGGATGCCAGGGGGTAATATCCACCACCACATCCCACGAGCTGCTGCACTGTAAGAGCTTGCATCATGGAGTATCTGACCCCATGTTGGAAAAGTGGGATCGCCAAGACCCAGAAAACTCAGGCCCGCTTCAGTAGTGATTGCACCTGGTACAGATATTGCAATGCTTGCAAATGCATATGGCAAAAGTTGTGGCAAAATATGTTTGAAAATAATCTTGTGATTTTTCTGGCCCATGAGTTGTGCTGCCTCGACATATTGTAGTGTCTTTATCTGCATGGCCATGCTTCTTGAGACCTTTGCTATTCCAACCCAGCCAAATATCACTAGAAATCCTACCATCAGAAATATGCTGTTTCCAATTGTCACTGCAAGGATAATCAGTAGAGGTAGTGCAGGCATGGCATAGATGATGTCATTGAAGCGCATCAATACCTCATCTGTTGCCTTTCCCTTGTAGCCAGCATAGACACCGTAAATCAGGCCAATTACTACAGAGCCAATTGATACTGTAATTCCTATGAATAGTGCAAGAGGTGTTCCCCAAAGCAGTCCAATGGACAGGTCTCGTCGTAGCTCATCTGTTCCCATGATTCCATATACTTGGCCCCCAAGAATCAGACGTGATTGCTCCAGCACAGGTTTTCCGGATACATCATAGAGATTTATATGAAATACATACTCTCCCTTGAGAATTGTATTTTCATCAAGTTTTGAAAAGATAATTTTCTCAGAGGAGATACCATCAAGTGGAAATGCATATCGTGCTTTCTTGTCTGCAATATTTTTTTGTATAATATTTTGTGTTGAAAATATCATGCTGCTGTATGTAACATCGCCACTTGCAAATGGAAGCGAAGTTGATACAAGATGCAAAACTATCCCATCAGGTCTTGTCACAGATATTTGTAACAGTGGTGAGCCACCATATTTTGCGGCATATTGATAGATAAAATCACTTGGAAAACCATCATACTGGTAATTTACTGCAAATGAATTTGTGACAACATTGACAGTGCCAAGCTGTTGCGATGACACAATGGGAGACAAAATCAAATGTTCGGGAATTTTTTCAGACTGGAAATAATTTATCCATGCTGGCTGGGCAGATTTCGGATACAGCAACCAACTTGCAGGGTCGTTCCATGTTTTAAAACTGTCTAGTGGAATGGTAACAAATGCAACAACTGACATGAAAAAAAGAACAACAAGAATTGCAACTCCAGTCATACCAATCTTGCTGTGTGAGAATTCTTTCCATATTACTCGCGGTGAAAAACTCATTGTCTTCGTACCCTTGGATCAAAGTATCCATACAAGACATCAGCTACAAATACACTGACAAGAAAGAATGCAGTCAAGACATAGGTTGCGCCAATTATCACTGGCAGGTCAAGAACGCTTATTGCCTCAAAATATAGCCTGCCCATGCCAGGCCAGTCAAAGACTGCCTCGGTAATTATTGCACCACCAAGGGAACCAGACAGACTCAGTGCAAGTATCGTAACAATCGGGGGCGCTGCATTTTTTAGCGCATGTGAGTACAGTATACGTTTTTCATCAATTCCTGCAGCCCTTTTTGCCATGATAAAGTCCTCTTGGAGCACACCTACCAAGAAATTTCTCACCAGATACGCCCAAGAGCCAAATCCAATGATTACAAGTGTAATTAATGGAAGTGCCATGTGGTACAAGAGCGAGCCCAGATACCCAGGGTCTGACGCAGAGACATCAGGTGTTGCCCTTGCAGGAAATATTGGATACAAGAATGCAAATACAAAGATCATCAAGACTCCAATCCACCAGACAGGAAAACTGCTAGATATTATTGCAAACCCAGATGTTATCTTGTCAATTTTAGAGTTGACCTTGCTTGCAGCAACTGCCCCAAGAAATATTCCAAGGACAGATACTATGGCAGTAGCTGTTGTAAAAAGAAGTATGGTCCTTGGAAGTTTTTCAAGTATGATATCTTTAACATCAGACGAGCCACTATCACTTGTTAGAAACTTGGCATGACCAAAGTCTAGTGTCAAAATTTTATACATTGACAATCCGATTCTTTGCGGCGAGTACCAGGGTTGGTCAAGTCCAAGTGCAGTGATTCGCATTTTTACTTGATTGTTGATATACGAATCAAGTTGTTCTGTTGTCTTGAAGCTTGCAAGAAGACTCTTGTTGCTTGTCACTTGTTGTCGTATGTCTTGTGCAGCGCTTTGCTTTGATATTGAATCCATGTTGGAACCAACAAGAACAATAGTGAGAAGAAGTGTTGCCATCAGTACGCCAAACATGGTAATTGCCCGCTTGACAAGGAATTTTTTAAATCCCATCTATGATCTGCCCCTCTTTTTTATAACATACCATATCACTGCAATAACAATTCCTGCCAGTATAATTCCAAAAAATACATACCCATAGTTTTCTGCAATCTGTCCAGTGCTGGATACACCATTGTATACAACAAGTGGAATGGAACCATTTGTTACAAGAAAGCTAGTGTGATACATGTCTGGCTTGTACGCCTCATCAGAGACCACAAACACCTGCAAGTCATCCGAACCCAAGTCTAGAGTTGAGGTCTTTTGAGATGACAGAGTAATGGTTCCAGAGCCATTCCCCAATGTAACATTTCCTTCATCAATCATCTTTCCTTGAGGACTGGTAAAGTAATAGTAAATTGTAGCATTGGGCGTAACGGATACAGGAATTGCAAGGGTGGACCCAAGTGATACACTAGTTGGCACGTTAATCCCAAGTATCTGTGGCATGCTTACCTGTTCAAACTTTTTCCAATAGCCTGCAGGAAATGGATAGGTAGGATCGTCAAAGGCCTTGATTGTAATCTTTCTTGCATCAGGTGCGTAACTATCAAGATAGTATGGGCCATTGCTTATCACGGCATGTCCATGCTCTGCAATCCATGATGATGATGCGTCGTATCTAGTAACAAAATATTTCGAGTCATTCACAAATGCAAGTGCTGGAGGAATTGAACCCTCACTTGCAAACTCGTCCAAGTTTGATTTTATTATTTTTACATCATCTGGGACTAGTAATGACATCCAGTCAATGTTTTTGCTTTCAGCATCTGACCGTGAAAATGCAAGTTTTCCATCAGTTACTGCTTTTTCCATAGAATAGATCATCTCCCATGGCATTGCAGGCCACACTTGAGCCGAGTCTGCAATCTCGCCTGAATCAAAGTGCCAATAATTTTGATACACCTCAATTGTATTGCCATTAATTACTCGCACTCCTATGAGTGTCTTTGCAGCCTGGTTTGCTTTGGGAGAAAATTCAGAATCAAATGTCATGGTACCATTTGTTTGGTCTGCACCCCACTGGTACAAGAAATAGATTCCATACAAGACATCGTTCATGTCCATCGGGGTGCCATCATGCCAGTTTCCAAACTTGAGATGAAATGTAACTTTACTTGTTGCCGTGGCACCAGGTCCAACTTGGACCCACTTTTGTTTTGAAGCATCCCACTTTATTGCATCAGATGGGACATCAAGTTTGTCAAGCGGTCCCTTGGCATCAACTTGCCAGTCAGAGCGCACAGGAATTGTATATCCAGTGTAAGGGTTTTTGAAACTTCCAGGATCTGATATTGTTCCCCATATTTGCTGGCTTGCAGAATCTGCAAATCCCGCAATTGGATTCCATGCACCAGAGTAGATGTTTTTTACTCCGATTGTAAGCGTATCAGAATCAGACCGTGCATTAATTGGCGTAAACCTGCTTGTGATTCCTGCACCAAAGTCATTGATGATGCCATCAACATTTTTGTTTGCAACAAACTGGTCAGTCTTGCATGCAAGAAATATTCTAACAGAATCATGTATCCCCCTGTCAACTGCCTGGTTTATCAAACTGGCTCGTTGTTCATATGATGTAAAGTTTCCAAAAAATATTGCCTTTGATAGAGAATCTTCTTGTGGGTCTTGGAAATTCCAGTATGACGGATTGTTAAATCCCGGCATGCTCGAGTACCACGGAGAATACATTTGCGCCGTATTTACAGAATCATATCTTACAAAGCCTCCTATTGTCCACCCTTCAGTGTAGATATTCCATTTCAGATCAGACGGGTTTGAGCCATATACAGTTGTAAATGCCTTGGTCAGGTCACCATAATCTTTTTTCACTGCAAACCCCATGCCCTGCAATTGTGATGCAAGAATCTCTCCAATTGATTTTCTTACAGGATCGTCGTTTCGTATAAAAATATCAATTGTAACAGGTTTTGAATCATAGTACCACAGCCCTCCAGTTTTTTTTGCACCCGCTTGTTCCAGTGCAGATGTAATCAGAGAATCAGCAAGTGCAGGATTGTGTTTGAAATTAAACGACTGGAGATCTCCCAGTATGAGAAGATAGTCAGGGTCGTATGGCTTGTATGCAGATACCATTGTAGCGCCATATCCATCAAGGATTTCATCTACAATGAGGTCTCTGTCTACCAGATAGTTTACTGCAAATCTTACCTGCTGGATTGAAAACGGATTAAATTGTGTGTTAGATACTGCAGGGTTTAGCAAAATACTATAGATTGTTCCAGAAGACTGGAAGACCTTCAGGTGCTGTCTTGACTGGTCATCAAGTCTGTCAATAGGTATTGCAGAATAGTACATGTCAAGGTGGCCGTTTTCAACTTCTTGCACTGCAGTGTTATCATCAGAATATTGTATAAACTGCACCACATCAAAGTTTGTTCCCTTGACTCCAAATGTAATAGCAGGTCCTAAAACAAAAAGTGCTAGCAGCAAGACTAGCATGAGCTTCATGCTATGTTTTTCAATGAACTGTATTTAACCGTGGTCCAATGTATTGTGCAATAAAAATTTTCAAGATCTTAAACAATGTGGCAAGTATTTTATTTGAGAAATATAAAACTCACATATTGAATGTTGCAATGCTTGCAAAAGGAATTCCAGGAATTATTCCAGGTGGACTGTCTGTCAAGGATTTTAGCATGGCAACTCAGACAAGCGAAGATTTGTCAAAAGAGATACTAGACAATCTAATGCAAAACGGCATTGGAAAATTTGAGGAAGGTCAGATCCAGTTTGAAGATTCTGACAAGCTAAAGACCAGTATCATTGCAATAAGCATGGGTGCTCCAATTGATGAGATATCTCGCATGCTAGAGTGGCAGGACTTTGAATCCCTTGCAGCAGAGGTTCTTGAAAGGCGAGACTTTGAGACTACAAAAAATGTCATCATGAGAAATCCCCGCATCCAAATTGATGTGGTTGGAATAAAGTCTGAGGTTGCAATACTAATTGACTGCAAGCACTGGAGCAGCATGACCCAGTCTGCACTGCATGAGGCAGTCAAAAAACAAGTGATTAGAACAAGACAGTTTGTCTCAAAGCACAAAGTCAGAGGAGCAATCCCTGCAATTGTTACATTATATCAGCACAGTGTCCAGTTTATCGATAAAGTTCCAATAATTCCAATCCACCAGCTTGATTCATTCTGTGACGAGTTTTACGGAAATCTAGAAGAGATGCAGAGCTAGAGCATTGTATAGATGAAAAATCCCGTAGTTATCAAGAGAAACGCCTGGGTAATTCTCATTGCATTATCAAGTGATTTTGAATAGAGTTCAAGTTGGTTTCCACCCATTACTTTGACCTGGGTCTCGCTTTTTAGCAACTCGTATGATGCAGGTGTTGCGGAATGGTCGGCCTTTTTGGCAAGATTAGAAAACCAAGATATCACATCAGGTGCTTTTGACAAACTTCCAAACTCAAAGTATCCATGCTTGTTCTTTGCAGTTCGTGCCTTGTAATGTGTATCAGATGTGCATATCTCAAGAAAGTTGTATCCATTCTTTGAGAAATAGTTTGCAATCTCTTCACGTAATCCGTTTAGCATATTGTTTGCATCAGCCCATGCAAGAAAGAATTTCTCGTCTCCAATCTTAAAGCACATCATTGCAACTCTACCTGGTCCAAGATCGTCTGCCTCAAAATTGAGATCCTCAGAATTTGCATATCCAACCGAGAGTGGTAGTGTCTCTTTTGTGATTAGTGTATCAAGTGTAGATTTTGCAGCAGTCAAGAGATCATCTGCATCAAGTTTCTCAATCTCTTTTCCCATCGCATTGTGGCTGTCAACGATTAGCACTTTATCATATCCACGATTCATGCCGTACTGTTCCAAATCAGACTTTATCTGATATGGAATGTCTTCCATGCCATGTGGAGATAGTGAAAGTATCAAGACTGCAGTTTTATCAAACAGCAACCCAGTTGTTCGTGCCTTGTTCACTTGTATCGTTACAGGTTTTGTACACATGGAACCCTCTCGAATCTTTGAATTTTGTTTAAGACTGGTAATGTACAGGTCAACTTGGGATTTTGATGGCAGGTTTAGCGCATGGTCAGAGATGCTATGCATCACCATTGCAGACGAGTCAAGATTTTTGTAAATCAAATATGGGATGTTGCTACCACCAATTGGATGAAACGGTCCCGGATGCAAGTCAGGAATTACGAGTCTACAGTTCTTGTCCGTAGTCTTGAATAAAATTTGAAATGTTGCAACCTTTGATGGCTCTGAGCGTTTCTCCATTAAGGACTCCATCGGTACAGGATCATCGTTTGTCCATGCAGCAAGATATGCTTGCAAGAATGCATGTGTGCTTGATAATCTTCCACTTCCTGCAATCCTGTCACTTAATAGAGTCCAAGCAGAACCAAGTACACAAAAGACAACTCCATATTCAATTGCTTTAGGGTCAGTAAGCATTGGTACCCACATGTTGGTTGGTACAAATGCAAGAAAGACTGCAAGCGGTTGGAGAAGACAGATTATCCATGCAGTTGATAGCTTGGTCCCAAGTACAGATGTAAATATTGCAATACGGAAACTTGCATGTAGTAGCATTCCTTCTGTTATGTAAACTAACAATAGTGTAGGTTTTGAAAATACATAGGCTCCAAGAATTCCACAAAGAATTGTCACAAGCCACAATAGGTTTCCAAATGCAGACATGTGGATCGATTTTGAATATTCAGTCTTGAGTAATCTTGGGTCAATAAGCTGTGTTGCTACAAGTACAGCAATGGTAACAGGAAGTGCAATAAACAGATTATTTGTAGACTTGAAGTAATCAATGTAAGATACTGCAGCTATTACACATACAACTGCAATTGATATTGCAAGGGATACATAGTGTGATGTAGGTGTAAATGTTGTTAGAGTGTACCGTTTGTGAATGCGGGATACATCGTTGGAACTTTCCGTCATGGCGAGAAGAAGAACTTGAGAATCCACGAAATCCCAATCAAAGATGCTGGTATTGCTACTACCACCTCTGGTTTCAACTTGTATCCCTTAGTCTCATCCTCGAAGAATCTTAGCAGTCCTGCGCTTGATGCGGGCAGTGGTGCAGATTTTTTGCTGCTCATACTAACCCTGTTTTAAGGATCTTTACATAAATACCTTTTTGTGCCTAAAGCGCTCCAAGTTTTTCCTTGATCGCAATTATTGCATCCATGGTCTCTAGGATCTGTTTTTGTCTTTCAAGATCTTTTTCCATCGAGAGCTGTATTGTTAGATCTAGCAATTTTTTCTCCAAGTTGTCAATTGTTGGATTTCCAGATTTTTCCAGTTTTACCTGGATGTGCTCAACTAGATCTTCGCCTTGTTTGCCACAGCTGACACACAACGCATTACCATCTTTCATCACTCGCACACCCTTGCAGTAGGGACATGGATCACTTAGCAGTGTGGCACCACTTAGCAAAAGCTCAACTGCTTTCTTTGTTAGATCTTTTGACACAAAGATAATGGGTACAATCAAATAAAAAAACATGAGCTGATAAACAAGGCTTAATAGTAGGATCTCGACTTTTTATTGCGAATGGCGGTAATCTGCAACACTTGCGGACTTCCTAATGACTTATGCGCCTGTGGCGAACTAGAAAAAGATCAAACACAGATTGTTGTTAGAATTGAAGAGAGACGTTTTAAAAAGAAAGGAACAATGATTGAAGGAGTAAATCCAAAGATGAACGATTTAGGAAAAGTTGTAAAAGAATTAAAGGCTCGTTATGCTTGCGGTGGAACTGTAAAAGATGGTTACATATTTCTCCAAGGAGACCACCGAGATACTATCAAGACAACGCTTGTTAAGCTGGGATTTCCAGAAGCAAGTATCGAAGTCCATTGATATCAAATCTAGAAAAGTTAGATCGAATCATTAAAGCTCTTCTGATACCTTATTCCGGATTATTATCTGTAGTATTTGGCGTGATGATATTGTCATTTCCAATTGGATTGTATGTCATGTACAATTCCGATATTGGAAAAGAGCTAAACTATCAATATCCAATCAATGGACTGGACATGTTTTTGGGAGATATTGGTTACAAGATTCCAGTTACTTTTGAGATGGGCGATGCATTTGTTATAACATGGACAATATTTTTGATCCTCTTTACAATATCATATTTTGGCCCAGAGAACTCGCTTCTCAAAACGCTTTCTAGCATGATGTCACGAGAGGTAAAAAGATTCCATGGAAACTCCATGGTAAACATGATTGCATGGTTTTCAATCTTGATTTTATCCTCTGTAACAATTGATGCAGTACAGCAAAGATTTGGAGTAACAATGGATGCCCCCACTTCAAGCAATGACTTGGTACGGTTCTTTCAGCTTGGCATATCTCCACTGACAGAAGAGGCAGGATTTCGAGTTCTTTTAATCGGTGTACCGTTATTTCTAATGTATTCACATATTCCATCATGGAGGATGCTGATCAAGTCGTTGTGGAGACCAGCAAAATATCTTGAAATTTCAGATTACAGAAAACCAATGATACTGATTATAACAATCGGTCTGCTTTTTGGCGTGGCACACATCATTTCAGGTACACCATGGAGTCCTGGAAAAGTAACACAAGCTGCAGTGGCTGGAATAATAATTGGTTGGGTCTATGTAAGATATGGTCTTGCACCAGCAATTCTTGTCCACTGGGCAACAAACTATTTCTTGTTTTCATATTTGTTCTTTCTCTCAAATCTTAGTCAGAGTTCAACAATAAATGATTCATCAAATCCATTTTCAAATACTGTTGAAGTAATACTTGTCACAACAGGATTATTTGCACTGGCAATCAAGATCCTAGAGCGCATTGAAGCAAAAACAATTCAATCCAGTCTCTAGCCTAGAACTTTTCTGAGCGAGTTTGCTATGGCACTATCAGAAAATGACAAGATGAACTTCAAGTCAGACTGGTCATCAATGTCAAGCATCATTCTTCGAATCAACACGAGTGACGAGCTTGCATTTCGCTTCTCTGCAGTGCTCAGATGTATCTTGTAGCTATCCTCATCATAATGAGTCTCCATGACACCAAGCGGAGCTCGAAACAAGGCATTTGTGCCATCAAATTTTCGAGACGGTACCACAAGCACGCACCTGTCAGATGTTCTCATATTGTATAACGTACGAATATCATCAGACTGTATCAATGGAATATCCTGTGGGAACACCATTGTTCCTGCAAATCCCTCCTTTGCAAAGTACTTGTCTGCAAGCAAGACTGCACTGTTTACCCCCTGTTCAGACTCGTCATAGATTCCAACTGCTCCAAATTTTTTTCCAATATCAAGGGCATGTTCGTCTTTGCTTACAAGAACTGTTTTTTCTATGACATCAGATTTTGTTACAGAATCTAAAACAGACTCGAGCATTAGTTTGCAAATTTGTCCAGTCTTGTCAGGGGATAACCCAAGACGAGTCTTGGCTCGAGAAAAAGTTTTGACAGGAATTATTGCGCCAATGCGCGAATTAGACATGTACTTGTTTTAGAATAAATGACGCCAAGGCTTCTTCGTCTTTTTTGTCTTTCATTCTTATCTTGGTTTCGTAAACTTTCATGTCCAAGTTTTCAATCTTTCTTGTAAGCAATCTATCTGAAGAATCAATTACCATGTGTGATGCAACTTCAGAATACATTTTTGCAAGGCCATAAACTGAGACTTCCATTCCAGCTGCTTCCATGTATTTTGTTGCAGGACCGCTGATTGCAGCGTTTCCAATTAATGGACTGACAACTACAACTTTTTTCTTGGACTTGGACAATTCCTTTCTAATTCCCTTGATGGATAAAATTGGTCCAATGCTAGTCAATGGATTTCCTGGTGCAATTATTACTAGTTTAGCATCATGTATTGCATTTACTGCTGCAGGATTTGCTCGTGCCTTGTCCGCTCCGATGTATTTTATCCCGTCAACCTTGTCTTGTCCTTTATGTTTTACCCAGTATTCTTGCAGATGCAAGTCTCCCTTGGTAGTCACAATTCTTGTCTCAACGCTGTTATCAGTAACTGGAATAATTTTTGTATCAATTGCAAATTTCTGGCACATCCATTCGGTAATATCAGACAAGTTCTTGCCATTTTTGAGCATGTTTGTTCTCAAGAGGTGAATTGCAGCATCCCTGTCACCGATGTTAAACCAGGTCTCTTCTCCTAGCATCTCCATTTGACGTAAAAATCCATAAGTGTCTTTTTTAATTCCCCATCCCTTGTCAGTGTCTAAAACATCTGCCAGTCCGTAAAGAATTGTATCAATGTCAGGACAGATGTACAACCCGTACAACCAATAATTATCGCCAACATTTGATATTACAGAAATATCTCGAGTTTGAGTTGCTATTCCTCTTACCAGTTTTACAGAACCAGTTCCACCTGCTAAAATTGTAATCATGTTTCCCATCCCCGTGAAATTAGTAATCAACACCAACTAAATATTACTCTTGCCAATACATGACGAAAAAATTAAAGTTTCAAAATTAATGCTAAGATTTATTACTATCATGAAGAAAATTCTGATTCGTGACTAAGAGACTTCTTTTAGCATCAGCCGTCTTGAGTCTAATAGTAGTAGGAACAGTTTCTCCGATCTTGGCAACAACTGATTTTAATGCATACTTGCCAATTGCTGGAACCCCAATTACACCAGAATTCAAGTTTACAAAAAACGTTGCATTTGATTATTCTGGTGGAGGAAAACTAAAAGATCTTCTAAATGGCAAAAATACTACATACACATTCTCTGGTACCGCATCAAACAATACAAGTATCAAATCACTCATGGAAGCAATAAACACAGTACTTGCAACACAGAGAAAGACAACAGCAACATTTTCAGATTTAAGAGTAGATTATCAAGTTCAAGTAAATGGTGACGATCAAGGCGCTACCATTGATTACAAAGTAGTACTAACTCCAACACTTACAGGATATCTCTTATACAAGAGCAATGGAGACACACCCACCGTATTTGACATATCATGGATGGGATTTAGCATGACAGGTCCAGCAGTTGTCTCAATGGGCAACCTTGGAAACGTTGACATCAACTCACCAATGGGAATAATCCAGAGCCAATTGCCAGATGTTTACAGTCTATTGAAAGGAACAGCAGCAGAGGCACCACTTAGTACAAGCATACTAGATGCAAGTCCTCTGGTAAATTATCCAATTGAAAAGTGGAATACTCTTTTTGACCCAGCATACACACTTAGTGATGCAGCAGGCCTAGGATACAGCGGACAAAAGGTAGCAGTTACATCATTTGCATATGGACAGAGTGACCTATACCAAGGATCATTAAAGCCAGTTGATACAGAAGTAGATTTTACAGCAGATTCTAAATATCACTTGACAATGGTTGAAAGAGCAAGTTCTGGTACACTTGATGCAGACGGACATGCAAACGGATTAGAAGTCCAAGGCGACCCAGCAATTTCAACAACTACTGGTGCATCTACAAACACAGGTACCGCAACAGCACAAGGTCTTTCAACTATGACAATTTATGCAATGGCAGGATTTGCAGGAATCATTGCAGTAGGAATCTTCTTGTGGAGCAACAAGAAGATGAAAGATGCAGCAAAGCGTGGAGTAGACAATAGCCCAGCACCAACATTCCAATATGAAGAAAGAAAGCACTGGGCAGATAAATTCGACGAAGAAAAGAAATAAAAATTATTTTAAAGTATTTTAAAAAAAATGCGTGCCAGCCGTAACCCTCCTTCTGTTTTCACGATATTTCGCTATGCGGCCTACCTAAACAAAGTGCAGCGCTTATTGTTTGATTTGGCCTTTCTCCGCGTGGGACAGATTTTTCATTCCGTTGCTGGAAACCTCAGGCTTTACCATCATAGTACGCCAGGTAGGATTTTTTTCTGTGCTGTTGCCAATCATCTCTGACTATCCGTCTCCGGATCACACTTGCTGCAAGGAGGGAGGAGTTTCCTCTGCCGTGGCAGTGATCGTTCACTGGCTCGCATAGAATAACAAGTCAAGATTAGTTATTTTAGGATTGGGAACAAGAAAAACGGGATACAGCAGACAACATCTATTGCACATTTGCAAAATATTTGTGCCTATTTGCAAAAGATCTACAAGTAGAGATTTATTCTGCCGCCCAATCCTCACGGTTAGATAGCATATGGAGCACGATTCGCATGCAGGTCTTGTCCGAAGCCTCTCATTGCTTGACATAACAATGATTGGAATTGCTGCAATGATTGGAGGTGCAATCTTCAACCTAGTGGGCCCTGCAATGCACGAAGGTGGGCCATCACTAATGATAGTATTTCTTGCAAGCGGAGTAATCAGTTTCTTTACTGCCCTGACATATGCCGAGCTTGGCTCTGCATTTCCAGAGGCAGGAGGAGGCTATAGATGGGTAAAAGAAGGCCTGCCAAGGCCAAACGCATTCATCAGTGGCTGGATAGCATGGTTTGCCCACATGATAGCAGGAAGTTTGTATGCAGTATCAATTGGAGACTTTTTTGGAAGCATACTGACTAGTGCAGGAGTTGCAGCCCAGTATGGAGGAATTCCACTAGAAAAAATTATTGCAATTTTATCAATCATACTTTTCACATATGTAAATTATCGTGGAGTCTCACTTACAGGAAAGATTGGAAACGGACTGACTATGATGCAGCTAGTCATAATCATCATCCTTATATCTTCTGGAGTTTATGCAATGAGTTTTGTAAACCACAACTGGACGGTAAATTTTCAGCACTTTGTTCCAAACGGAATGACTGGATTCATCCTAGCAATGGGAATTACATTTATCGCATTTGAAGGATATGAAATAATTGTCCAAGCAGGAGAAGAGGTAAAAAATCCAAAAAAGAATATTCCAAAGGCAATATTCATCACACTTGGAGTAGTGACTGCACTCTATATCGTATTTACATTTGTATTCTTGGGAGGAATTGATTCATCAAAGGTTGGAAAGGATGTATGGCAGTTCATCGGTGACAACCAAGATGTTGGAATTGCAAAGGCTGCAGGATACCTCATTCCATATGGAACAACACTTGTCTTTGTAGGAGGACTGGTGTCAAGCATTGCAGCACTTAGTGCAACAACATTTTCATCAAGCAGAGTATCATTTGCAATGGGTAGACAGTACAATCTACCATACATCTTTAGTTCCATTCATAAAAAATACCACACACCACACTTTGCAATAATTGCATCAGGTGTGATTATGATAATAATGGCATCATGGTTGCCATTAGAGCAAATTGCACTTGTGGCCGGTGTCATGTTCTTGTTTTTATTCACGCAGGTAAACTGGGCTGGAATTAACATTAGAAGACTATATGGTCACAAGCTTGACTATGGATTCAAGATTCCGCTGTTTCCCCTCATGCCAATAATTGGAATAATTTGCAAGGCAGGACTTGCGATATTTTTGCTCATATACAACCCACTTAGCTGGGTGATTGCAATAATTTGGATACTCATTGGGTTCTCAGTGTACAAGTTGTACATTTCAAAAAAAGAGATAGAGCACTATGCACCACTTGTTGCAAACATTGGCCCCTCAGAGAGAAAGAGTTACAGAATCATGGTTGTCTTTAACAAAAAGACAATTGAAAAGCTAGTCAAGATTGCATCTGCAATTGCAAAGGACAAGGATGGTGAGATCTCGCTTTTGAATGTAGCAACAATTCCTCTCCAGATTCCGCTTTCAATGGGTCACAGGTTTGCAGAGCCCATCATGAAGACGTTTGACGACTTGAAAAACATGCCAGGCTTTTCAGATCATAGATATCTTGTCAGGCTGTCACATGACAATACCGAGGCAATTTTGGCAACAACAGAAGAGCAGGGAATCAATCTCTTGATAATGGATTTTTTTGATCTCAAAAATAACAGAAAGCTTCTCTCGCTTGCAACATGTGACATACTAGGAGTCAATATCAAAAAAGAGTTTGAAGCTGAATTATCAAATATTGTAGTATCATACGACAAGGGTAGACACTCTGACTTGGGACTAGAGATTGCACATGCGTTCTCAAATGTGATTGGAAGTAAGATACGAATCATACGCGGTGTGGTAGAATCCCCAGAAGATGAAAGAGACATTTTGAGCAGGATAAATGAAAAAATGTTTGACCTTGATTTGAGAAAGGTACCTGTTGAAAGAGTATACCCAACAAGTTCAGAGATAACAAAAGACTTGCTTGAGAACCTCAACAAGGATCCTGAGATTGTAATTGTAGGTGCTGGAAACCAATCAGAGCAGGCGTTTAGTCCGAGAACAATGGAGATTGTGGAAAAATCAGCATACAGTGTGTTTGTTGTAAGAGATTCAAGATTTGCAAGCATCAAGGCAAGATACTTTTGGCAATTAATTGCTCCAAGATTGAAGGAAAACAGGGTAATTTACAAGATTTATCGCAGCATCTACCGATTCAGACCAGCCAAGAAGATTACCACACCAGAAGATTACTTTTCATCAAAAGTCTAAGTGTCCCTTAGACTTCAAGTCCATACTCTTGCGATATTTTTACAATATCCTCTGTTGTTTTTGCACCAAGATAATCTTGTAACAAGTATTGATTTAGGTCAAAAAATGTATGGCCCCACTTGAACTTACCAAGTACAGAGTCTGCCATGTCTTTGTAGTCCATGACATACAGGGCACCAGCTATTGCTTCAGCTGTTGTAAGCTTGCCAACTTTGGAATAGTTGACAGGATTTCCTGCAAGAAGTGGTGGAAGCTTTCTTGACAGCCCTACAAATCTTTTGAGAAACATGTTTTGTGCAAGCTCCCAGGAACAGTCAATTGCAGTAAGCGATTTTGTAAGGTCTCTGTCAGTTTTTAAAACAAATTCTTTTGCAAATGGATTTAATATCATGTCATTTCCAGTTAGATGCTTGATGCGTTTTGCAATTCCAAACTTTACAAGTTTTGCAGCAGTACACTTGGACGGATCGTCCTGCTCAAACATTAGCACCTGGATTTGCATCAAAGATACGGGAATCTGTCAACAATAAATTGTTTGAGATTTAAAAAAATTATTTTGTTGTATAAGTGACTTGATAATAGAATTTGGTCACTTCGGTTTTTTTGATTACTTGAACACCCCACTGGCCATCTGGGATTACATCTCCAGTATGTGCAGGTATGATGCTAAACTGTGCCAATCTTCCTCCAGTTCCTGAATATCCTACAAGGTATCCCATGCCATCAATTGTCACAGTCTGATATGCCCCACCTGCTTGAACGGTAGACCCTGATATTTTACATCCAGAATCAGAACCAATGATACATGTTCCATCTTGTGCACTAACCTTGAGATTAACAGAATTTACGTCACTTGGGTTTACAAGTAAGAGACCATCAAATTCTCGTGGATAGTATGTTGTATTTCCACTCTGTGTTGTATCAAGATTTATTGGAACAACAGACTGGGAGATCTGGTTTGCTTTTACAACAAATGTAGTAGCAGTCTTTGATGGTTTTTGTGTTGGTCCCACGGTAGATGGAACAACTGTTGGCGGAGAAGCAGATGTGGAATTGATCGGATTTGTTCCAGTTGTAGGCGTTGTTTGGGTCTGGTTTACAACTGGAATTGTATTAACTGGTAGTTGGTTTACTACACTAAAGTATGCATTGTATGTACCAAATGGAACCTGTGCAATTATAGTATAATTTCCAAATGGTGCATTGCTTGGAATTTTATAATTATAGTTAAAGGATCCAAATTGATCAAACGGTACTGTAACTGTTGGTATCACAGTTCCTGAACTTGATACAACTTGACCCTCACTGATTGTAGTATCATTCGCAAGACCAAATGAAAGATCCAAATTGTTAAGTGAAATTATGCTGCTCGTTCTTCCAGTAACAAGTACGGTCTGTCCTGGAAGATACTTGTCAGAATCAGTTGTCATGTATACTTGCAATCCAGTTGAGGCTGTTGATTCAAACGGGTCAGAGACAGTAAATGATGATATTATTGTATTTGTAAGATATTGGACATACAACTTGTAGACTCCGGCATTCCAGACTCCAATGTGGAATGGCACCGTGGCGTAGTACTGGCCACCTTGGTTTACATTTGCAGTGCCTCGGTAAATTTCTTGTCCCATACTAGAGTAAATTGAGATTTGAACTCCAGTGTTTGTACCTTCCGTTGCGGTATTTTGTGTTTGAACTACCTCTCCCCAGATCTTTGCTACATCTGTTGAAGTATAATTTGTCTTGTCAGTCATTACTACAAGTGGAGCAATGTCTTGGTTTGGTTGCGGATTCTTGGATACTTGGAAGTATAGATCAGAGTTTGCATTAACTGATGTTATCTGTATGTGGTATATTCCATAGACGTTAATTGTAGGATCAGAGACTGGAGAAGCAGACCTGTCAGTAAGTATTTGAGCGCCCTGACTTGCAGTACTTGCTACTGTCCAGGTCCATGAAAAGTGACCATTTGTGAGAGGTAGTGGTGATGATATTTGTTCACCATCAGGTTTTGTCAATGTTATTGTAAAAGACGAAGCAGTTGTTTGAGCAGAAATGTTTCCAGTCAACTGGACCAAGTCACCAACGCCATAGACTTTTTTGTCAGTGCTTGCAACAATTCCACTTGAGCCTGTTGCAAGTGGATCATATACTGTAAATGTTGTAGTAGCAGTAAGACTCATGTAAGTTGCCTTGAGCATGTATGTTCCTGGTGCATATACTCCGGTTTGAATAATTTGTTGTACTTGATAATTGCCATTAGCACTAGGAAATACAGAATATGACAAGGCGTTTGCCTGTGCAGTAGGTGCGGTTTGATTTCCTGTAAATGTAGAGATGTTTGCATGCAAGTTACCAGCAGAGGTTATTGGCATGCCGGTTGAATTCAATACCTGAATGCTTACACCAAGTCCCGAATTTTGAGTGGCAAGCTGTATTGGATGCAAGATTTGGCCAAATACTGTAATCGAGTCACCTATAGCATACAGACTCTTGTCTGTACTAATTGTAAGTGGAGCAGAGGATGTGACAGTGCCATTGTATGTTGATGGGTCTTGGACTACAACAAAGTCAGATTCTGCAGTACCTTGCGGGATTGAAACAATCACTCTATAGCTTCCCAAACTGCTTGAGGTTCCAGAAAGTGAAAATTGATATGAAAATGTATCATCAGACTTGAGGTTGACTTGGGTGACAAGATTTACAGCATTTGAGATGCCAGTACCGCTATTTGTCCCAGTTGTGGTAACACCTGTCTGGATTATCTGCAGGTTTGGGTTTAGTCCTACATTTTGTAATCCTTGAAGAAGAGTACTTCCAGAAATTGTAACGGTTGCACCTGGGCCATACACTTGCTTGTCAGTTGATACAGTTATCTGGCTTGTTTGTTTTTGAGCAGGAACAAGTATGAAAGTCGTAGTGGCAGATACTCCTCCATAAGTTGCAGATACACGGTATATTCCATAAACAGGATTTACACCATTTACTAGAATTCCAGAGCTACCAGTGCTGCTCTGATATGGATTTACAGAAGTTATTTTTCCAGTGGAATCCGGAAATAGATTTCCTTGGTATACCAAGACATTTGTTGGATCAAAGACTTTGTACTGGACTGGAGTGAGTGGAATTACAGTTGAAACCATTCCTTGTAGTATGATAGGCTGCGAAGTGGTGTAATTGGAATGATCTGTGGATATTGTAAGTGTTGTAGGAGATGCTTGTGTTGGCGGAACAAATGCTGCAGAGTTTAATGTAAACGTGGTTGATGTTTGTACACCATCATATGATGCAGAAACAGTGTACGTTCCTTGAGAGAATCCCAGCACTTGATCAGTCTTTACAGACTGGGAAAACTTGAGATCGTTTCCAGGATACAGTGAAAATGTTTGCTTGTATCCTTGTGGACCAGATAAGACCACGCTAACAGTTTGAGGAATAGAAGATACCGCAGAGTTCATTACAATTTGTGATACGCTACCGCTTATGTTTACAAAGTCTCCAAAAGTATAGCTTGACTTGTCAGTTGACATGGCCATGGTTAGCTGATTTGTTGTACTAGCTGTTGGTGGTTTTCCATTTGAAAATCCCGGAGTTCCAGTAGTGAACACCCAGTCGCTCGTAGAGCCAGTACTAAGACCGTCGTACATTCTCTGCCACGTATTTCCGTCACCTTGGGTGTCTGTAAGTGGAGGTGTTTGATCAATTATAGTACCAGTTGAGCTTGTTAACTGGATTACAGCACCTGCCTGTGGAAACCAAAGTGGTACATAATGATATACGATAAATTGTTGACTTGCAATTGTGGTACCTGCTGATATTGTATAGACTTGTTTTAGTCCAGTTGTTGCTCCGATAGTCCACCCTCCAATATTTACAGCAGAACTTGTCGGATTGTACAGTTCTACCCATTGTGCAGGTGACTTGGTATAATCAAGAGCTGGGTTTACCTCTACTTCGTTTATTACAATATGATTTGCAATTGTGGGAGTTTGCCCACATGCGGCAAGACTTGGCCCGATAACAATTAAGAGAACAATTCCCACGACAAGGCTGAAGCTAGAGTATTTCATCTGTTATACCATTTCAAGTCAACTTTCGGAATTTTAGGTATAGATGGTACAAAAGTTGAGCTTGTTGTTAAAGCCGAATATGCACGAATTTGCATATACAAAAGACTCGTCCAAGCATTATAAGGAATGCTCAGAATTTATACCAAAATTAGACGGTAATTTTCTATGTAGAATCGCATTTGGGGCACTTGTTATCCACTATTTTCTCCCCACATGTCACACAGATACCTTGGCCTATTTCCCTTTGAATCTGTCTTTTTCGTCTTCCAACAAATACCCGGATTGCAAAATATAACAAGATTGCAATTATCAGAGCATAAGCAGGTGCAAGAACTGACATCGTCCCAACCATCACAAACAAAACTCCTACAATCAAGAGAAGTTCTCGTTTTTCAAATTTCATTTTAATCTAGGACACTAGTGTTTCCATAAATAGATATTGCCAGAACTCAGAGTCACTGAATTAACAATCATCGAGTCATTTCTCTAACTCTTCTTCATCGCCTGGCTATCCTAGTCAATCAGTGTCAGATAATAACCAATTGGATTCTTTCAAATATGTAATACAGGTTAGATTAAACAATGGACAAGTCAGAAATTATTGGATACATATCAGCATTGATTGCTTCAGTATTTTTTGGCGCAGTGCCTACACTTGCAAAACCTGTCATATCAAACATCAATGTATTGCTCTTGTCTTCAATAGCATATCTAATTGCAGCCCTTACATTTACGCCAATAGCAAAAAAAGCTAAAGCATCACTTGTAAAAAAAGACTATATCATACTTGTTAGCATTTCAGTTTGCGGAGCAGCTGCTGCACCATATCTCTACTTTCTAGGTTTACACCAGTCAAGTGCAGCGGATACATCACTTTTATCAAATGTTGAGATAATGTTTACAGTACTTTTTGGATTGATATTTTTCAAAGAGAGATTGAGGCCAGTTGGTTTTGTTGCAGTAGCAATGGTCATACTAGGTGTTATAATAATAACAACAGATTTTCGATTCTCAGGATCATTTTTACAGCTAAATGCAGGACATTTTTTCATACTAGGTTCCATGGCATTGTGGGCACTAGACAACAACTTGAGCAGAATAATATCAGTCAAGATGGACACTGCAAGACTTGTACAACTAAAATCAGTCATAGGTGGCGTGATCCTGCTTGCAACAATACTTGTGCTTGGCGTTCCACTTGACATCAGTCCACCACAGATACCATATGTCATACTCCTTAGTGCAATTGGATTTGGTGGCTCGCTGTACTTTTTCTTGCAGAGTCTAAAGAGAATTGGCACAATCAGGACTATTGTTATATTTTCAATGTCATCTGTTTTCGGTCTTGTCTTTGCATCAATATTTTTACACGAACAGATAAGCGTGTACCAGACAGTAGCAATTGCAATAATGCTTGTCGGAATTTACATGATAAACAGAAAAGAGAGTATCAGAGAAAAAATAGAGGCTCCAGAAATTTAAAGTGCCATCCCTAGAAATACAATGAATCCATAATAGACTAGAAGATTTACAAGGGTTATCAACATACCAATTTTGAAAAATTCTATGAATGTAAAGGCCTTGACACCTTTTGATTCAGCAGATTGTATTATGATTACACTGCTTGCTGCTCCAAGTATTGTAAGATTGCCGGAGATTGTAGATGCAGCTGCAAGCATCATCCACTGGGATACATGTGTGCCTGTAAAGCCATTAGCAACCATAACATGATTGTACAATGTAACAAATGGAACATTACTCAAGATTTGCCCAAGTGTTATGCTGTATGCGGATATGACCGCATTACTTTGGATCAAGTCTTGCGGGTTTGGAATTGGAAGATATTTCATAAATATTGAAATCGCACCAGAAGACCACAGTGCGCTAGTCACTACAAACATGGCTGCAAAAAATATCAATACTGTATAGTTTACACTTTTTAAAATATCATATCTTTGGCCACTTGTGGCATAGAGAACCCCAGCACCAATTAATGCAACAATACTAATACTGATGTCAAACACATGTAGAAAACGCAAGATTTCGGATACAAAAAATCCTGCAATTGTTGCAACTAGTACAGCAAGTGATATCTTGGCAAGCAGTGGATTTTCAATTTTTGCGCTTAGCATCATTGTATTATCTTCATAGTTATGAGATATTTGCAGTAAATCCTTTTTGAAATAAATTTTTAGTATATACCATGTAAGAAACAAGTTTGCAACAGTTGGAACTGCAAGAAATTCCAAGAAACTTGTAAACGGCAACGGAATTCCACTTTGTAGCGCAATCAAAAGATTTTGAGGATTACCAATAGGTGTCATGGCACTGCCCACAGTGATTCCAAAGGCTAACGCAAGCAGAAATACCACTGGCCTTACACCAACATGCTTTGAAATGTAAATGACAAGTGGAATTCCCATCAAGGCAATTGTATCATTTACAAGAAATGCAGAAAGCAGTCCCATACCAACAACAATTACCATCAATAACAAGTCCGGAGTCTTAGCTTTTGACATCATTTTTACGGCTACAAGTTTTAGCAGACCAGACCTGTCAAGTGCTGATACAATGCTAAACATTGCAAAGAGAAACACAATGACATCAATTGAGATGGATTGTGCAGCAGATCGTACGTCAATGACCTGAGATAAAATCATGAGTACTGCGCCAGCAGACATGGCAATCCAAATTGGTACCTTGAATCGCAGTCGACCCACAATTAACACATAGACAATTGCAAAAATTGCTAGCGCAATGTATTCTTTCATTGGCAAGTCAAGAATGCGCTTGGGTTTATTTCTTACCAATCACAAAAGTGTGATTCATTTTTTACACTTGAAACAATCTCTTGTGTGATCATCTACAATTCCTATTGCCTGCATGAACGCATAGCATATTGTAGTTCCTACAAAATTAAAGCCCCTTTTCCTCAAGTCTACACTGATTTTATCTGAAAGATCAGTAGATGGTAAAATATCAGAATATCTTTTTGGACGATTAACAATCGGCTTGCAATTTACAAAACTCCAGATGTACTTGTCAAACGAACCAAATTCTTTCTGAACTTGTAGAAATCTCTTGGCGTTGTTGATTGCAGAATGCACTTTTAGCTTGTTTCTAATTATTCCTTCATTTTGCAAAAGTCTTGTAACATCTTTTCCAGCATACTTGGAAACCTTTTTTGGATCAAAATTGTCAAATGCCTTTCTGTACGTTTCTTGTCTTTTAAGAATAGTAGACCAAGACAGTCCAGCCTGTGCGCCTTCAAGTATTAACATCTCAAACAACTCTTGGTCGGCATGAAGTGGAACACCCCACTTGTTATCATGGTATGATATCATTAGATCTCCTGTTGCCCACGTGCATCGTGACACAACATTTGCACCATGATACCCCATGAGAAACATTTCACCAAAGTTGTAATAGAGTTTACGACTAGCAATACATCATTTTTGGAACAGATAGAAATACAGGTCAATACTCTTAGAACACATGGTCGGACCACAAGACGGCGGATTTGGATTTGATGGTGCTCCAAAATATTCATCACTAGAAGGCAAGAGTACAATATGTGTCCAGTGTCAAGCAGGTCAACACAGCAAGTGTCTTGCAAAAATTAATCAGGACACACTATGTGATTGCGAATTGTGTCTAACGTAAAATCAAACCTAGTTATTTTAACTACAAATGAAAATGGGATCGGCCGGATTTGAACCGACGACCTCAGGTACCCAAAACCCGAATCATACCAAGCTAGACCACGATCCCGATGTGATTTGCACAAAAATGTCCCAATTTAATCTTCTCGCACTGTGATGATTTTAAATAATAAACCAAATTAAGGCATAATCATTGCAATTACAAGATTACATCAATGCAGGAAAGATAGCATCTGAGGTAAGAGAGAATGCCAGAAGAAAAAATCATGTCGGCTCTACCTTGGAAGAGATATGCAATTCTGTTGAAAAAGAAATAACAAGCAAAGGTGGCAAGTGTGCATTTCCAGTAAATGTCAGTCTAAACGAGATTGCAGCACACTATACTGCAGAGCCAAATGACAAGATAATAGTCAAAGATACTGATCTGTTAAAGATTGACTTGGGTGTCCAGATAAATGGCTACATTGCAGATACCGCAGTCACAGTTTGCTATGATCCCAAGTATGATTTTCTAGTCCAGGCAGCAGAATCAGCACTACGAGAGGCCATGTCAATCATACGAGTCGGTGCAAAATCAAGCGACGTTGGAAAAACAATAGAGAACACTGCAAAGCAGATGGGTGGAATACCAATTGCAAATCTAAGTGGTCATTCTCTTGAACAATATACAATTCATGCAGGAAAATCAGTCCCAAACATCTGGTCTATTGGCTCTTTTTCATTCCAGTCAACAGAGGCCTATGCATGTGAGCCATTTGTCACAACTCCAGATGGTTCAGGCTTTGTGCGAGAGGGCAAGATCAAAAATATCTTTTCCCTTGTTACAAGAAAAAGGACAAAAGATGAAGAGGCAAACAAGATGATTGATTTCATATGGCAAAAATTCAACATGCTTCCATTTGCACTAAGATGGTTCATCCCAGAATATGACGAAAAGACTGCAAGAGATCTTTTAGACAGGCTGATCAAGAATAAAGTTGTCAGGGCATACCCAATACTTGTAGAATCAAAAGGAGAAAAGGTCGCACAGGCAGAACATACTTTTATTCCACAAGAAAATGGCGTTCTAATAACTACAATGGCACAATAAGATTTCAAAATGAATCCTATTGTAGTATGATCTTTTTTCTCCACCACATTGTAAATACAATCATTCCACTGCCTGCAATTGCAAGCCCTGCATAGACCAACGTGTTACCAATGCTTTGCTCCAAAGTATTTGTGCAGTGACATCCAGTTACAGCGCCACCTACATGAGAACTGTTACAATAGCACACGCCAGATTCATGCAGTCCATATCCAAGCATGGTTACAAGCAAACCCAACACAATGAACGAGGCACCAAGTGTTTTCATGTTTTGGCATGTACGGTACCACACCATTACTTAAAAGATTTACCTCTAGAATGTTTCCGTTTTGCGATATATAGAAAAACAAGAGATTTTTTTACTTTACAACTTCGCCGAAGATCTTGTCTATTACCATCTGTCCGTCTCCACAGGATGGGCACTTGTCAGTCACCTTGAAGATATAATCCCCTTGCTTGAATTTTCGCTTTGATGTTTTGTTGCAGCTGCTACACTGTTCTACAGTATATGGATCTAGCACCTCTTCTTTTTTCTTGAATAGCCTCATTGTGATACACCTAACGTGTTGCCAACCCCAATTACCAAGGCAGACTGACCTTGCTTGGTGTTCTCCCGTATGATATCATAAACCTGTGACAACACCTTCTCAGAAGAATCGGCAATCTCTTTTTTCATAAGCGTGATTGCCTCCTTGATTGACTGTTTAACAACTATTGCATAGATTGGAATGTTATGCTTTGTTGCAATCGCCTCTATTTGGAATCTTTCAGTTCCCACTCCTCCAATTGCAGCTCCAAATCCTTGTGCCACAGAACCAGTATCTTCCCCTTCTAGCTTCAAGGCAGCATCAACCATTACTATAATGTCAGGCTTGTTTTCTGAAATTGTTTTCTCTAGTGTATCAGCAGGTCTTCCAACTGTTGCAGCAGGACCTTCTGCCTTTAAAAGATACAATTTTCTTCCTTCGAACTCTTTTTCACTCTGGACAGTTTCAAGTGCAACAGATTTTTTTTCTGTTCCAAGCATCATTTTACCAACAACCATTGGACCAATTCCATCTCCAATTGGTTGTCCCTGCTTGAATGCAGACACTGCAACCTTGAGTGCTTCAGCTTCTTCTAGGATAAACGGCATCATCATCTGCAAAGGAAGTATCAATGGAAAGTTGTTTTGCTTTTTTGCAGTAAGGAAAAAGTGTCGTACCATCTTGTACAACATGTGCAGTGTTGTTACTGCTTCTAAAATATTGATTATCTGACTAGCTTCTTGATGGCTTAGATTTGGAGACAGTGTTTTGACCTGTGCCCTAGTCGAGTCTTCTCTCGTCCTCATGATGTGTTGTATTTTTGGAACAATACCGGTTGGGTCCATGTCAACTGGCATGATAGTAAAGTATTCAAAATATCTATCAAGTAATCCAGTAGGATCTACAGAAGACTTTACATTATTTTTCACATAAGCAATCAGTTCTTTTCTAGTCTCATCTCGGTATAGCTTTAGTTTCTCCAGCCCCTTGTTGATTTCAGATGAGGTGACATGAAGCTGGATTCTCTGTCCATACAGCATAAAGACAAAGATGGGTAAAATCCAAACCATCCACATTAAGGGATTAGAATTATCAGTAGAGCTGAAAAGCTTGTCCAAATTTGTACCCAAAAAATCCATTAGTGAAAAGGTCCTATTTTACTAAATTAAATCTTTCAGAGTTTGGAACAAATTTGATAATTTAGATAAATGAAAAAGTCATCCGTCCTTTGGGTGGACATGGCAACTTTTTCCTAGCAATAACATGCCAACGCATCTATTACTTTCCCTCTTTGCCATTTGTTCTCCACTTCTGAGAATCCATGTGTTGTCACATGTTTCCTTGCAGAAATGTTAACATCGCATGAACAAAAGACCAAGTCCTTACCTGATTTCCTGTTGCAAGCGAGTCGACACTTTTGTTGGGTCGGATGACTGTCATATAATACGTCATTGTGGAATAAAAATTTGATCAATATAGATCCGGTATATCCAAGCGAAAAATGGTACAATATATCATTTTAGATAAAATTCTACGGATGAAAACACGGCTTGGAAAAATCATTTTTTAAGCATTTGTAATACAAGATACCAGCAATGAAACCATGTGATGTTGAAAAGAGACTATCAAAGATAACAAAGTGTACAATATCAAGTGATGAATATGTACGAAATTTTTATTCAGTTGATGCAAGCTCTTACATCTTAAAGCCATCAGTTGTCATCCTTCCTCGAAATAAAATAGACGTTATGAAAATTATAAAATTTGCAAAAAGATATCACATCCCAGTAACTCCACGAGGAGCAGGAACAGGACTTGTTGGCAGTGCACTTGGAAGAGGAATCATCTTGGACATGAGAAATTTCGACAAGATAAAACTTGGAGCATCTCATGTCGAGATTGGAAGCGGTGTCTTCAAGGGACACCTTGATAAAATATTAAAAAAACAAGGCAGAATCATTGGTCCTGACCCATCAATTGGCCCATTTTGCACCATTGGCGGAATGATTGGCACCAATGCAAGTGGCATTCATTCGCTAAAGTATGGAAGTGTAATTGACAACATTATCCAGGTTAGAATGATAGATTCTTCCGGCAAGATAATAAAATTTCCAGGAAGATACGATAGTATCATCAAAAAAATTCAAGCAAGAAATAGCACTTTTCCCAAAGTATCAAAAAATTCATGTGGTTACAGAATTGACAAGGTTTTTTCAGAAAAAGATTTGTACAAATTAATTGCAGGTTCTGAAGGAACACTTGGGATAATAATATCTGCAAAACTTGTCACATATCCATCTCCAAAGAACATCTTGCTGTATGTAATACACTACAAAACACTATCAGATGCAACAAGAGACGTTCCAAAGATACTAGAACTAGAACCATCTGCAGTTGAGCTTGTAGACAGCAACATAACAAAGCACATCAAGATAAATATGCCAAGTACAGGCTGTCTCCTTTTTGTCGAGTTGGATGACAACAAAAATAGAAAACAAATCTATAAAATCACATCAGGCAAAATAATCAAGACCGAATCAAACGCTGCAAAAATCAAAAAGTTATGGAGTTTTAGAAACTCGGCTTTGGCATACAGCTTGCGGAGCATAACAAAAAATGAGACAATGCCCACACTCATTGAAGATGTGGTTGTACCAGTGAAAAGACTGCCACTTTTGCTAAAGATACTAGACATGATTTGCAAAAAATACAGCCTCAAGGTTATAGTCTATGGTCATGCAGGAAACGGCAACCTGCACATGAGACCAATTCTCAAGCAAAAGGATCTTGGCTTGATCAAAACCATAGCAACCGAATTCTTTGCAGCAGTGATAAGCATTGGTGGAAGCATAACAGGTGAGCATGGAGATGGCCTTGCAAGGTCAGAGTTTGTAAAACTACAGTATGATGCCAAAACATATTCTGTCTTCAAGGATGTCAAAAAACAGTTTGACCCAGAAAATATTCTAAATCCCGGCAAGATAATATCAAGTCAGAGTACAGTTACTAGAAACTTGAAGATCTAAGCATACCAAGAATGATTATTTTATACCAGTGCCAAGTGGAACATCTTCAGTCACAGTAAGCCAGAATGGTTTGTCGTCCGAGTCTGCTGCCAAAAGCATTGCACCAGATTCAATTCCAGCAATTGTTCGCGGTTCAAGATTTACAAGTGCAATAACTGTCCTGCCCACAAGTTCTTCTGGCTTGTAGTATTGTGCACCACCAATGATAACATCACGTTTCTCGTCTCCTAGGTCAATTATTCCCTTGACTATCTTTGATTTTCCCGGAATTTCTTCAACTGAAATTACTTTGGCTACCCTCATGTCAAGCTTGGAAAAATCATCGTATGTTATCAGAGGCACGACAATTTGAATATCACAAGGATTAAAATTGATTTCGAAATCATGCAGGGTTTGTTTTTGTAAAGCCAACTTGCGTTACAACATAAATATGAAGTAAAGTGATCTAACCACATGGTTAAGATCCAAGCCTCTGTTGAAATTGATGCTCCAATTGACAAAGTTTGGAGCATTGTATCTGATCTTGATTCAGAACCCAAGTTCTGGAAGGGAACTAAGGAGGTACGAAACATCTCAAAGGATGGAAATACCATAACACGAGAAGTCACAATTGCATTCAAGGATTCAAAATGTATGCAGACTGTAACACTATATCCAAAAGAAAAAATCCAGATCCAGTTTACAAAAGGAGTAATCGAGGGAACAAAGACACTCACACTTGCCCAAGACGGCAACAAGGTAAGACTAGATGCACTCTGGGACATGAAGTTAACAGGTATGATGGGAATGTTTACTGGGATGATAAAAAAACACATCCAAAGTGGTTCTGAGCAGGCCCTTGAGAGCATCAAACAAGAAGCACAGAGATAGAAAAGATGTTTCTAGTAGACATAGCAAATTATCTTCTTGCAGCCATTTTGCTGAGCGTTTCTGTCGCATGGATGTTTTTGATAAAATCAATGTGGATTACATTTCGCGACTCGCCATTTCTTGACAAGTATGATTCAAAACCACACGACACACCTAAAGTGTCAATCATATTACCTGCAAGAAACGAAGAGATGTTTATTGAAAAATGCATCAATTCCTTGCTAGACCAAGATTACAAAAATTACGAGATAGTTGCAATTGATGACATGTCAGATGACAACACCGGAGAAATAATTGAAAAAATTGCAAAGAAAAACTCCAAGGTAGTACATGTCAAGGCAGCACCCAAACCAGAGAAATGGATTGGAAAGAACTGGGCATGCATAGAAGGATTCAAGGCATCAACAGGAGAATTGTTACTATTTACAGATGCAGATACAATCCACACAAAAAAGACAATCTCGCTTGCAGTAGGCCACCTCTTAAGCGAAGACCTGGATGCACTTACAGTTGTTCCAAAGATGCTTTGCCTGGACTGGTGGACAAAGATAACTCTGCCAGTTTTATCGACATTTTTGCATACAAGATTTTCAGCACTAAGGGTAAACGATCCTTCCAAAAAGACAGGATATTTCTTTGGAAGCTTTTTCATCATAAAAAGAAAAACATACGAATCAGTTGGAACACATGAAAGTGTAAAAAGCGAGATTGTAGAAGATGGTGCACTGGGAAAAAAAGTAAAGGAGCAAGGATTCAAGCTAAAGATGGTACGTGGAGAACACCTGGTAGAAGCAGTGTGGGCAAGAGACAAGGCCACGCTATGGCATGCACTCAAGAGACTAATGATTCCATTATACATCCAGTCAAGCAAGATGGCAATAGGGATATTTTTTGCAGTGTTATTTTTGCTGTTTGTGCCGTTTCCAGCACTTGTCTATTCTGCCGTTTATGCAAACCTCTCCATATCTTTTGAGGTCTTGCTTGTTGCATCGTTACTATCATCAGGATTGGTGTACCTAGGAAGCACAATGGATGCAAAGAAAGGACTCGGCCTTGGATTTTTACATGCGTTGTTTACCCCACTTGGTAGTGCAGTAATTGTGTCAGGATTTGCAAGTGGAATTTTACATGCAAAGAAAAATGATTCAGTCACTTGGAGAGGAAGAACATATTCAATCTCAGAAACAGTGCAAAATCCAATTAGCTTGTGAGTAAGGATTATACAGTAACCTAGACTAGTTCATGTTACTTGGACAAGACTACAGCAATTTTAGGCGGAGCATATGGAATCGTTGTTCTAGTCATAGTACTTGCGTTTGTACTTGAGGAGCAAAAAATAGATCTTACACAACAGAGTTTTCCAGGAAATCTTGTCCCATCAAATACTGGAAGTCAACTAAGTCTTGCAGATCTTTTTGCAAAATCACAAGACGGTGTTGTACAGATTGTAGTTCGCAAGACAGGGGACAATTCTTCAGACAGAGCAATCGGCTCAGGAATTGTATATGACCTTGGAGGACACATCATTACAAGTAATCACGTTGTAGACGATTATCAAAAGATACGAGTTGTATTTCATGACGGAGAATCATATTCAGCCAACGTCAGTGGCACTGATGTATATGCAGACTTGGCAGTAATCAAGGTGAATGCAGACCCACAGGTGTTGCACCCATTACCGCTAGGGGATTCGTCAAAGCTTCGCATAGGAGATGCTGTCACTGCTATCGGCAGCCCATTTGGCCTGAGCGGTTCAATGACATCAGGAATTGTAAGTCAATTGGGAAGAATTCTCAATCCTCCAAATATCCAGTCATTTTCCATTCCAAATGTAATCCAGACAGATGCTGCAATAAATCCAGGAAACTCGGGTGGTCCGCTTTTAAATGACCGCGGCGAGGTAATAGGAATCAACACAGCAATCCAAACCGATACTGGCGAGTTTTCAGGGGTAGGTTTTGCCATACCGTCAAACACCATGAAGAGAATTGTTCCAGCCTTAATACAAACAGGTCATTACAAACACCCATGGCTTGGAATATCAGGAATTACAATTGATCCAGACTTGGCAGACAGTTTGGGAATCTCCACACATATGGGCTTTTTAATTGAGAATATAGTCTCAGACAGTCCAGCATCCAAAGCAGGCCTGCATGCATCAAACCAAACAAAGACAATAGATGGAATCAAGTACAAGTATGGCGGGGACATCATAACTGGTGCAGATAGTAACCCAGTATCTAAGCTAGAAGATCTCTTGAATTATTTGCAAGACAACAAGTCTGCAGGCGATAAAATGATCTTGCACATTGTACGAGACAATAAGAATATGGATGTCACCATAACA
>JAGWHQ010000013.1 GCA_028866655.1 Nitrososphaerota archaeon | reverse complement strand
ATAAAAGGCAGCAAAAAACCTCAATCAAAGCAGAACAGACATACCGGCACGATAGTTGCCGGAATAATATTCATCATCCTTGGCGTCATACCGGCCATATCTTTATTCCAATACTCATCTCTTTGCAATTCCATTTTAGGACAATTTTCACAAATTCTTAGTTCACAGATACAAGTATCATGTAATTATGTCCAGCTACTAACTAGTGGTGGTTACGTATTCTTCATCATAGGAATAGTGTTATTGGTAATCAGTGCAGTTAAAAGAAAAAGATCCTAGAGAAAATTTTCTTGTTCTAAATATAACAAAAAAATTCAACAGTTGCAGAATTTGAAAATAATGAAATCAGATCATCTAGAAAGAAGATAGAGTGAGCTTATCACATCTTGATCAGCAGCCTTACCATCAGCCCAGAGACACAAGGTTGTCTTATCAGCTGTAGAGACCACAGAATTTCCTTGTAATAACATCATACCATTTGACACAAGATATTTCATACTAGCAGATAATTGGTTATCAGACACATCTCCAGCACACCAGAATCCTACAGTCTTCTTAGTCCAAGATGGAATATGACTTTGATCCGCTATTACAGATATTGAAAATGTCTTTATCACAGAATTTCCATTTTGATCCTTTGCTGCACAAGTCACTGTTGTTGTACCCATCATGAAAAAAGAACCAGATACTGGACTGCATACAGGTTCTTGTAGATTTGATAACGCGGTGGAATTGATATAATTTACATTTGTTCCAATCGAGTTTGATGCATAAAATACCAGTGCTTGAGGAACCAAAGATGTGGCACCACTAGAACCAGAGCTTGAAGCAGGCGTTCCACTTGAGCCAGAATAAGCAGGTGTACTATATGATCCCCCACCCACTGTTACAAACACACTTGAAGGCATGGATGGATCGTTGAATCGAAATTCTATAGTCGAGCCCATCTCCACAGGAAATCCGGCAATTGATTTTGGTATCTTGACATTTACCTCAAATGTATCAGTATTAGGCCCAGTCTCTCTCATTGAATATGGGTTGACATCAAATGTACCGTCTGCTAATGTAGTTTGCGCACCTCCCATATGGACTTCAATCATGCTAAGTGGAATATCGTCAGGTGTCTGAGAATCAAGATTATAGTTTGGTGCGTATATGTCTAGTTTGAAATATTGTCCAATTCGAACATTTGGCGAAGAGCTTTCTACAGGACTTGAAGATATACTAGATAGAACTACGGACTGGGTCACATCAGTCGGATTTCCAGAATTATCTGCCTTTTGATGATACGTCATAAGTACAACATCACCATTTTGTAATGACTTTCCACCTACGGAATCTGGTAATGTAAGCTCAAGTTGAAAGACTCCAGTATCGACTCCAGTCTCCACCATTTCGCTAGGTCCAGATATTGAAATCCCGTTTATTGTAAAATCAACAAGTCCAGATGTAGATATAGTCATCACTGCTCGATGATCAGTTGACAAGTTAGAATCAGTCACATAAAAAGTCAGAACAGTTCCAGGTGTAGCAGGTTCTGCATAAGAAAGATACATTGGCAACAAAAGTAATAGAACAAGAAATCCTTTCAGATTTGATTTATTCATGAAACGCCCTTTCCAGATGCCGATTTTATTTCATTTGCTATAGAATCAGAATTTGCAATCAAAGATTTTAAAACATTTCTGGTAACGTTAATGTCACCTTCCGATATACCACGATAAATCATTTTTCGAAGTTGCAGAATTATAACAATTATAGAATCCACAGTTGATTCAGCTTTTTTTGTAAGAAATATCCTGTTATTTCTCCTATCCTCTGAATCTGCAACTCGTTTCACCAAGCCATTTTTTACCATTTTATCTATCACTGGTACAAGTGTACTTCCGTCAACATTGATTTTTTCTGCAATCTCTTTTTGTGTAGGTCCATCAGCAATATTTAGAACTAGAATGATTTTCCACTGGGCAGAAGTTAATCCCAACTGTTTTTTCATTTCCATTTCCGCAAGCCGCTCCTGCGATTTTGCCGCAAGTGCAATCAACGTTCCAACGCTATCACTTAGATCAAGTTTACGCATGATATTCATACCATACACTGGTATACAAATGATTGGTATACCAATAGTTATATACTAACAAGTCAAATATTATACCATGTCCACGCAAGAGACACGTGAGATAAAAGTTTCAGATACAGGGACAAGTCATGCAAGAACATGATAAAAGATCATTACAACTAGTTCTCTTCACAATTGTAATAGTGTGTACAGTATGTTCATTTCCATCATCCTATGCGGACAGAATGATCACAATACAAAAAGTTTCTGACGTAAAAGAGGAATCTTTGCTCAATACAATATCAGACGTATCACAATATTCCAAAATATTTCCTGACAATGTAAAATATGTCAAAATATTAGATAACAATACAAGACTTGTTGACATCAATGCAGGAATAAACGGCATATTTTTTGACACTCAAGCAATATGTAAGACAGATGCAAATGGAAATTATGTGGTAGACGTAGTGTCAGGAGACCTCAAGGGAACCATCATGACCACCAGTCTAGAAAAGACATGGGGTTTTCACGGCCAAAAAGACGGAGGAACAATTGCAAATATTTCTTTAGATGTAAAAACATCAGGACTTTTAGCGTGGATGATCAATTTCATTCCAGATAGTTCAGTATCAGACGCATTACAATATGGATTTGACAAGTTTGTCCAGCAAGCACAAATGCAACAGATCTAAGTAAATTTTATTTTGTGACACTAGTCTTTTTGAGAAGTTTTGGTTTTAATTTAGCATTATTTTTCAAAAGCTCTAGTGCAATTGTTTTATTATTTAATGCCAAATCAAATTTTTTGTCAATTTTTAGGGCAGCATTGAAACATTTTATGGCATCTTTTAGTAGACCAATCTCTCCCAATGAGAGACCCTTGTATGCTATTGCTAATGCATATTTTGGATGGACCTTCAATGCCTTGTCATAGCAATCTATCGCATCGTGAAATTTTCCAAGTGTATGCAATACAGAACCCTTGTTTACAAGAGCATCCAAGTTGTTTTTTTCTACCTCCAGCGCCTCATCATAGCATTTTATTGCTTTAGAATGCTTTCCAAGTGTTTGTAGCGTGACACCTTTGTTTATCAAAGCAGTGACATTTCTCGGCTCCTTGAATAAGATTAGATCATAAAATTCTAGAGCCAGAGCATACTTGCCTTCTTCACATAGATCATATGCGTCATCAAGAAGCGAGGATTTCATTATCAAGGGTTAAAATCTGCAGATATTATATTTTTAGAATATTTGATCACAAACACAGATCAGTGTCAAACTAGTAAAATCAAGTTTATGCGATCAGGAAAAACAGTTGTAGACATTGAAATGTCTAATACCACTCCATAAGTTCAGAACCTACACAATTTCAGGTTGATAATTAATAAGAATACAATCCACAACAATCTTTAACAGCAGTTTCTTGCGAAAACCTAATGCATACAATAATTTTTGACTTTGACGGTACAATAGCAGATACACTATCAGTAGTCATAAGAATTGCAAACAAGTTTGCAGACCATTATGGATATAAAAAAATTCCACTCAGTGACTTGCCAAAACTACGAGAGAAAAAACCAAGCGCAGTCCTAAAACATCTAGGAATATCAATATTCAAGCTCCCAATTGTGGCAAGAAAGATAAGATTTGAGATGAACAAAGAGATCATCAATCTAAAAACAGTTGTTGACATAAAAGAAACACTAGTACATCTCAAAGAAAATGGATGTGTGCTTGGAATATTGACCACAAATTCCAGAGAGAATGTAATGGAATTTTTGAAGAAAAATGATCTAGAATTGTTTGATTTTGTCTATTCAGGAAGAGCAGTCTTTGGCAAGAGTAGATTATTGAAGAAAATGATGAAAGAGAAAACCATTCCACATGAAGATCCAATCTATGTAGGTGATGAAATAAGAGACGTAGAGGCTGCAAAAAAAGCCGGAATCAGAGTAATAGGAGTGTCATGGGGATACAACACCAAAAATGCTTTGCTCAAATCCCATCCAGATCATGTCATAGAAGAACCAGAAGAGCTCAAAGATATTATCTTGAACTAAAAATTAAGCAGCATAGCTGAATTGTCATAAAGTTAGCTTACCAATACGTATATCTGTGAGAGTATTTGGTCATGTGTAACTTGCTTAAAAATTTCAGATACATTATTTTGTTGACAACATTTTTGGCATCATCTGGCATAGGAATAGCATATGCCCAAGATGTTTCTAGCGTAAACCAATTTTACAGTCCTGAAACAGAGGCATTACAGGCATTTGCAACTGAAATTGCAACCTCGGCACCAAAGATAATTGCGGCAGCAATCCTGTTGATAATAGGCCTAGTAGTGGGAAAAGTTGTAGCACGCATAATAGAAAAGACAACAAAAAAGATCCTAAATAAAGCAAATCTTCAGAGCATTTCAGAATCCAGAGTCATTGAAGAGACAATTGGAAAAATCGACTCGGCACACTTGATTGCGGCAACTGTCAAGTGGTTTGTTTACTTGTTTTTCATAGTAGCGGCAATAAATGAATTACAACTGCAACAGCTTACAAGTGCACTGACATCATTGTGGCTATGGATACCCAACGTACTTGCATTTGTCATGATTGTGATCATTGGCTCCATCATAGCAAATTATGTCATCAAGTGGATAAACCACGAACTTGTTACGCACAACTATGGCGGAAGTAAATACATTGGAATTGGCGTCAAGATAGTGATATACAGCATAGTTTTTGCAATAGGTCTAACTCAGATCGGTGTAGGACAGACAGTCATACCTACACTTGTTTCAGCATTTTCATGGAGTATAGCAATTGCAATAGGTGTCGCAATAGCAATTGGTCTTGGATTCACATTAAAGGATATTTTGCCTACTGCAATAGCAGGAACATCTGGACATCGTTCAATATACAAAGTTGGGCAGGTAATCAGAATAGGCGATGTATCTGGAACTATAACATCATCAGAGATGTTCCACATAATAGTTACCAATGAAAAAAATGAGAGTGTTGTCATCCCCATCAAAGAATTAATGAACAAATCAGTTATCATACTACATTCAGATTCCAAGAAAAATTAACTTGCAAGTTAGTTTGAAATAACACATATCAATTCATCCAATCAATGAGTTCGGATGTAACAGAGGAAGAAAAAAAAGCACTTACCCCAGAATCAGGATTTGACTTGTGTGGAATCGATTATTTTGAATCATTTGGAAGAAGATTGTACTTTATTGCTCATTATGAAAGATATCAAGACGCATTGCAAGCAAAAAAAGAAAGAGATAGGCCAGATGAATATTTAATTTTATACAAAGGTTCTACATAATACTATATTATTACAATTTTTTACAATTCATTTGGTTTTAGAATTTTGTTTTTTATCCGGTACACCTTTGAAGATCCTTACAGCTTCGAGGTGCGAGCAATTTGCTTTCAATCCTTTCCCATGATGAAATTTGTAGAAATTCTTAAACCCTTCACAGTCACAGCTGTCTGATGTCACCATGTACGACTTGGATGGATCACTTGAAGATTTCACTTGGTACAAGTCATCATCAATCATGACTACACCATTTTTTGCAAGTGCTTTGGCCTTTTTTATTGTATTAGCGCTCATATATCCAATTAAGTACCCAATTAAATAATCCTTAAGTTTTTTCAACATAGTTGAATAACATGTCAAAAGAGCCAGAAGACGCAGAATCTGAACTAATAAAGCAAATGTTTGATGAGATAATGAAAATGATTCGTGAAAAACAAATCAGACTAGAAACCATCATTCAGAGAACGATTGAGCATGGAACCATACAGCAAGAGTCTTTCAATCGCATATATCATACCCTTACAGAGTATGGCAAAAAGAAGCAGTGGTTATCATCCTGCAAAATCTAGAATGTAGAATCTGAGAATCACCACAGATGTATCTGAAAGTCAAAAAGGCTTTAGACTAGAATGAAAAAAATTGGAGAGGTTTCTTTGGTAGGACCCCTCCAAGAAAGTAGTACTTGCCTGGTCAAAATGCTGACTAAGAGACACATATTATGTGAATTACATCGTGACCTAACTTTCAGTTATGATATAGACATTATATGATATAGAACTCTTTCAATAGAAAAGCTGAGTTTTCATAACATCAGCTGATAAAAATCATCTAACTGTTATGAAATAATTTTTAATAAGACTATAATTTCACGTTTAGGTGTTTTATTTTTTGAATTATATCATCATGTTCAGAGTCCGGTTCAGTGGATAATATCAAAAGCCCGTCGTCAAGAAACAATGTGATGAGTTTTACTTTTTCTTTAGATGTTATCATCCAGTTAGTCTTGCCCAGTTTTTCGTTGAACATCTCATCCCATGATGCTTTGACAGATGCCTGATAGTGTACCATATTACTTAGTTCTTCATCAAGCAATGGTGCTGCATTTGATTGTCTAACAAACGTAACCAACTTTCTATCCTTTATTCTGCCAACAAAACGAATGGCATCATCAAGTTGAAGGATCTGACCACACGGATCTGCTTGTTTTATGTGCTGTGCCAATTATTGGGTAATTAACCCCAAAGGAAATTTAACTCTATGCCAGTATACAAAAACGATGCCAAATGAAACTGATATCATGCTAAAAAATATAGTCGAAAAATACCAAATTGATAAAAAAACTATACTGTTGATAAAACAGGCTTTGAATAGAATAGATGCAATTGACGAATCCAAGACATTTAGATATGAAACAGTTGAAGAGTTTGAGAAAAAAATATCACGTTTAAACATGCTAAAGAAAAAAGCGACCGAATCTTTTAGACCGTTTGCAGATGCATATCACACATCTCTTTGTGCCGCCATGGGAGTCCCCATGATGAGTTCAATTGAGAAATCAAAAAAGACTGGAAATTATGAGGCATTTAATGAGTTATTTGGACTGACAAATGTAAAAGCCAAGAGATTTGGACTTGCTGCACTTTATTCAGCAATCAAAGGTCAGAAAAATGAGGTGCCAGACTCATACAACATAGTATTTGATAGAGACTCCCCTTGGACATATCGAAATGAAGCAGAACACATGGAAGAGTATGCTAGATACCATTTCAACAGCTATATGCTAAATCATACAGTAGATGAAGCATCAAATCCATTTGTTCCAGTCATAGAACTATACGAATGTGGTGCTGCAGATTTTATATTCATGCAAACAGAACAAGATGAAACAATTAGAGAGAGATTAGTAACATTTCATCCAGTAGATATTCCAAAGATAGGAAAAGTTATTGCAATACACATGATTGGAGATGAAAAACTGGTTCATTATAGAAGATGGGGTGAGCCATATTTTACAATCAATTCTATCAACGGATATACGAAATTGAAGATAGTAGGAATTGCAAATCAAAGATTTGTTGTAGATTAAAATTTAGCTCAGTTTCTTAGGATCTTTTTTCCATATTCTAACACCATCAACGAAGACCTGCTCTGGCTCTTCAAATACAGTATGCCATCTGCCGTCATGTGGAAAGAGTTTATCCATTTCTTTTATTTTATCATTTGTTGGAAATGCATTAGTCAATGCACCCCATCGCATGTTTGGAACTTTTGGCATTATTTCATTGATGTCCTTCATGATACCATGATGTTAAAACAACCAATAAAATACTATCCATTCAGAGTGACTAGTTTCCATCATCCCTAGTCAATTAATTCCCAAGTGTTGTATCAACATCATGACAACAATAGTCGGAATCAAGACAAAAGATGGAATAGTACTTGGATCAGATAAGAGAGCAAGCAAAGGCTTTTTCATCGGATCAAAGATAGTACAAAAAATCGCAACTATAGACGACACACTAGCTGTTGCAATTGCAGGACAACTCTCAGACGCAGAACACATCATCAAGATGACAAAAGCAGAGCGAAGACTCATAGAGTTGAGGAGAGGATTTCCTTTGACCATAAAAGAGGCCACCCGGTTGATTGCAAATATCACCTATTCAGGCCTTAGAAACTATCAACCCTACTATGTAGAATTATTGGTTGCTGGGGTCGACAAGGACGGCGCACATGTTTTTGCAGCAGACATGAGTGGAGCAATTACGGAAGAAGATTTCGCATCCTCGGGATCAGGCTCGCCTATTGCATATGGCGTACTTGAGAGCTTGTACAACAAGGACATAACAAACAAGCAGGCAAGCGAGATTGCATCACGTGCAGTATCTGCTGCAATGGAAAGAGATCCAGGTTCAGGAAATGGCATAAACATTTTGGCCATACAAAACTTGCAAAAGGAGGCCATGGCGTAAATGTCAGAAAGTCAAAATGGCAACAGGTTCCCGTTCTACGGCCCGCAGGGAAGACTAGTTCTAGTAGACAGTGCCTTGGAAGCTGTAAACAGAGGTTCTACAACCATTGGAATCAAGACTCCAAACTTTGCAATGATTGCAAGCCAGATAAAACCAACACATCCATTGATGGAACCTTCTGAAAAGATATTTCCAATCGATTTCCATGTTGGTGCAACAGGTGCAGGATACATTGGAGACATTCTGCAGCTAATTGATACACTGCGACTAGAATCACAAAAACATCGACTTACATATGAGACACCAATAGATGTGGATTCTTTAGCAAAGCATCTCAGCAGTTTCCTCCACAACTATACAACGTACGCAGTAAGACCACAGGCTGCATCAATAATTATTGTTGGTGAAGATCAGACTGGAATCCAGTTGTATCAAGTAGACCCAAGTGGGACTTTCTTTAGAGGTTCGGGGTTTGCAATAGGTCAAGCATCCGAGACTGCACTTGATGTAATAACAAAAGAATACAGCAAAGACATGAAGTTGGACCAAGCAATAGAATTGGGTAGAAAGGCAATTGAGAAATCACTTGGAGAAAAACCCATAGTTGAAACAGGAATAGTTGAACCTGGAAAGGCATTTCGCAAAATACGTACAGATAATGCCTAAAATCCAGATATCTTTCTTTTTTTTAAAATCAAGAAACTAGAAGAAGGGATTACATATTGACAGATAAAAGGAACCAAGCTAATTAGACAATAACATAATAATGAAATGTCAGCATACCAACCAAAACTTGTTTCAGATAACCTATGAAAGATGTCAGCCTATAAAATAATCAAGGTTTTTTTGGAGACTCTGATTCTTCAAGATCCAATACAATGCTTTTGAGTACTATCTTTACGCCTTTTAGAATTCGCAATCCATGTTTTTTTGTAGAACTATCCGTAATCATACAAATAATATGCATTCATTACATAAAAGTCTGATCGTAAATGGGTTCTGTAAAGTTGTTGTTTGATTTTCTCTCTGTCAAAAAACGTCGGGTATGGTCAATTCGTATCTTGTTAATGTAATCCATCAAGTGCTTCCTGAATCATTTTTGCACTAGCCTCCTTATCCGAAACCTCGAAGATAACTTTTTTGTATTTTTCATTTTCCAACTCGACTGTAATACACTTGTTAGGATCATGCATCTCATAGAAAAGGAAACCTTCCTTGCTTACGAATATCCCATCCGCTACCACTTCGGGAATCCTTGTAGCCATTACTTTTAACATCTTGAAATAGTTCCAGTCTGCCTTATCTGTCGATACCGACTTGACATGATTCAACGGAATTGTAAGTTTACTCTTTAGAGCGAGTACCTTGTCTATTCCAGTTAATATGAAGATTAGATTATCATTTTCTATATCGATTTTTCCTGCCATCTTCTCTTAATTTTTACTTGCATTCTGAATTAAAGTTATCCACTTGTTTTCCCCATTAACATCTCTCACCGTTTGGTTCTGTAAAGTCTCCGTTGGAAATTCTTTCTGTAAATTTTCGTCGGTTATGACAAACCTAAACTAGCTTTTCATAATTTTGAAAAAACGGGCTTTGAATTCATCCAAGCCATCTAACTGATCAGTTTCAGAACGGATATTATCCAAAATAGAATCATACTCATCACAGTATACTTCCTTCAATACATATTCCAAATGTTCTATATTCTCAAGAAGTTGCAAGCCTCCGCAGTTGTAATATGCTCCAAGTTTAGCCAAAACTGCATTATGGCGGGTATTTCCACTTCTCATTAGCACCACTTCAATGCAAGATGTAAATGCAATCCTCTGCTCTGGGTTTAGCGATTGCATGTACCGCACTATTTGATTTTCGTTATATATTTTTGTATCATAGAATTTTGAATTAAGGTTATCCATTTGTTATTTCCTTCAAAATCTTAATTCCACACTTTTCCGCAGGAGTCTTACCATCTAATCCCATATGCAGTCTGAGATAAGGCGCTCTCAAGTCTGTTCAGAAATTCCAAAGGAAGCAAAATGAACTTTTCAATTATACATGTCAAAAGAGCTATACTGACTTTTTGCATCACGCTGTACCTGGTTCTCTTTGAGCAATTTGGTGATATGTTCAAGTATTCGGTGTGCATTTATAGTGGCTTCTGACTTGTCTTTTGCTCCCACCGCATCACTTTCTACAACTGCGTATCTTGTGACTAGTTTGAGATTTACATGATACTTGTCATCACTTGTCCACTGTAATACGCATCCTCCATCTCCCTCAACTATGCCAATCCACCTAAGAGTACCAAACCACTTGCCAAGCAATTTGGCTACAATATCTTCAACTTTGACAGTGGTTGGGATATAGAGCTGGATTATCTGTTCAAATTGAGCATACTGTGGTGAAATTGTCTTGGAAAGATTTTCAAGATCAATTCGAGACTTTTTTGCAAGTACCAAATCAAGATTGTTTGTAATCTTGTAACCATAATCTGTTTTCTTTACAAGTCCTGCACTCTCTAGCCTATGCAAGGATCTTGCCAAGCTTTGTTGATGGATTCCTAATTTTCGTACAAGTCCATTGAATGTATACTGATTATCATTGACATCACTGTCTTGATTTAACAATGACAATACTTTCTTGTCGTTTATCTGAAAATCATCAAGGGATACATCAGATGAGCTATCAATTATTATTTGGACCATTTTATCATCTACTTTAACTTCTTTCTCATTTCCCGGCTTTTCCTCTTTTTCACGCAAATCTTTGGTATTCATGTTTATCAACTCCAAATACTCTCTTTACTTATTTAAAACTAGTTTAGCTGTTATCACTTGATCCGATTCAGGCATAACACCATGAATAGATTTCATCAAGTTACCTGCCTTTTCTGTGATTGTATAATTACTCAGATTAAATCTATTTTTCCTGGACTTGGTATTTCTAGAATTTAATCGTAGTTTGTTATTACAACAAGGACATCTGATTCCAACTGATAACGAGTCTACAAATATTCCGCATATAGAACAAGGACGTTGTCCGGCTGCAAATCTATATCCGCCTAGTGGCTTTTTTACTGCAAACCTATAGCAAACTCCTTTGCATTTCAAATTTCCAATCTACCTTGTTATGAAGATACACATCAATCCAAATAAAATAGACTGGGATTGACAAAACCTAGTCACAGTTGTTTTTATGTAAGAGATATCAAAATAACAGAATTTTACAGATTTAAAATCCCAAGGGTCTGAATCTAGTCGCTACAACTACACCTGTAATTGAAATCACAATCAAAAGTGCAGGTAATGGAAATTCAGGCACTGCAGACACCCCAGTGTTTGCTTCACTGACTTCCTGTATGTTATAAGCAGTTATTAGAACAGGATGAAGTTTTACATGAGAATCTACCATTATGGTGTTTGCATCAGATTTGGCATCAAGATCCTGTATTAATTTTGCAAACGCAGTTGATATTTTCGTATTTGCATCAGATTTGTCTGTGTTATTTGCAGCAAGATCAGTGAACATATTTTGTGCTGTAGTTGCAAGGCCTATCGAATTTTCATATGCATTTTGATCTACAATAGTACTTGACATTGACGACATATCAGACATACCAGACATGCTACTTCCTCCAGACATGTTCATTTCAGACATGTCATTTAGATCAATTTTTGAATTTAATGCATTGCCATATTTTCCCAAGGCGTCTTGTAATACATATGCAACAGCCAAAGCACGCATAGTTGAATTGTCAATACTATTTTTGTCGACTCTTTCTGATACTGACTCGTCAAGATAGGTATTGAGCTTTAAAACATCAGTAGATACAGATACTTGGTTTCCAGCCTGTGCGTCAGATATGGTTGTATTTATTGCAGTTGGAATTTCAGTTTGCAATGTAGTGTTCATGTCTCCCATTTTTAGAGTGTCATTTGCATTCCAGTACATACCTAATGCATTGGAATAGTAATTAATTACACTCGTATTTCCAACATGTTTTGCAACCAAACCCATTTCGGTTTTGATCTCTGCAATTTTAGCAAGCCATGAGGCATTTTCGTCTGCACCAAAATTATGAGCAAATGCAGGATATGGACATATCAAACCAGACACAATAATCAAGGTTAGTAATGCTGCAACTAGTTTATTGCCCACACCAAAGTGAAAAACAATGTCATTTAAAATCTTTCTAGTACATCAGACGAATTCCAAATTTAAAAATTTCCACATATCAATTATCAGGCATTAAACATTTGAAACCTCATTTTTGTAAAAACGTGATAAAAACCAAGTCCAAAACTTGCACGATGTTGCCACCGTGTGTTTGATAAAATAAGTGAATTATTACATTCAACGAATATACTATCTATTATCATAATTATTCATAAAGCAAGTTGACTATTCGGAGATTGTACCAGTTCGTTTAAATTCAATTTTTGACCATTATGTGCCATGTCCACGTATAGCAACATTATAGAAAACAGATCTAATTTGCTGACTGTGATAATGTTTGCAATCATAGGGATTTTGGCAATACCCGTAATTTTACCGCATATTTTCCATGAATTTCAGATCTTTCACATATTGATCCACCTATTTGGCATTGGCTTGGCGGTTTTCTTGAGTATAGTATCAGCAATAGCATACTCTAGAGTCAAGACAAAAAGACTATTTTTTACAATGCTGGCATTTTCGTTATTTGTCATAGCTGAAGCATTATCACTTGTTGATGCAGCATGGCAGTACACATATTATTTGGGCCCATTCCCAGCAGGAGAAATTGGGCATTTCTTTGAATTGTCAACATTAGGAATGTTTGCACTCAGTGTATTTAGGAAGGATTAGTCATGAATAGAGAAGCAGAGATCATTAGCATCATTGAAAAAAACCCAGGAATAAAATTCAGAGAAATAATGAGAGAGACGGGATTAAAAAATGGAGTATTAAGTTACCATACAAGAAAATTAGAGGAAAACGGAAGTGTAAAGATAGACAGAAAATCAGGAGAGACTAGATTCTACCCACTCTTTGTCACAGAAGAAGAATCAGTATTGATAACAAGTCTTAGACGAGATACCCAAAGATACATCCTGTTATCATTACTAGAAGGCAAACCACTGTTATTTAGCGAAATAGTTCAGAAGGTAAAGAAAGCTCCCTCCACTGTTTCTACATTTCTTACAAGACTTGTAGATGATAAAATAGTAGAGATCAAGATCATAGAACTAAAGAAAATGTATTTTTTGAAAAACATAGACATGGTACATGAAATTATAGAAAAATACAATCCAATATTGCTTGAGAGAACTGCATATAGTTTTGCGGACACATTCTCAAACCTATAGAGCAACAAAAAACTAGATTTTGATACGTGTGTCTCACAACATGTAAGAATATAGTTAATGCGATCAGATGAGAAGATGCCTACTATTTATTTAGAGTCACAAGATAAGATTCTATAAATTGGCAAGACTTGCAATTATAATCATAGTTTCATGTGCATTACTCCCAAGTTTTGTTTTCATGTCAGCACATGGGGACGGTCTTGCAAGCGAGATATTACCACCGGAGATGATTGGAAACAAAAATGTCACCCTATCAATAAATTCGGCACCATTTTTGATCGACAATAATCATGTAGGTACTCAGATAAACTTCATTTTACAAGATGCGTCAACCCAGGAACCAATACCTCAGGTGACACTTGCAGTATCGGCATTTAAAAATGACCAAGCACTTTTTGGCCACGTATTCATGAGTGATAGTGGAAATTTTCTGTTCGATGTAGCACCAGACAATTCCTCAAATAAAATTTCAATAAATGAGGAAGGAGGAATACTTCCAGGCCTTTTAGGTCACGGTGGAAGCTATCAGATAAAAGGCCCAGTTTTCGCATCAGGCGGATTGTACAAATTCAAGATAAATGTACTCACAATGGGCTCTTATGGCAATCAAGTAAGCAAAACATACGATGCCGCAATATCCATTCCAATAACCAATGAATACCCCATAACCGACAAAGACGATGGAAAACAGACAATTACAATCATTGCATATTATGACCAAATTGGGAATTTTCAATATGATTCTAACAATAAGAAAATGAGTTTTTCCATGCCATTTGACTGGAATCAAGATAACCTAAAGCAAGTAACAGTAGTACACCAAGAGTTAAAGATCCCAAGAACATTTTCTAGTTTCATAGTTACAAAGTATGATGCACATGTGAACGGCGTTGCATTGCCAGACAATGCAGTAAGCATAGATGATTACTCTTCAGACGATCAGAGAATCATACACCTGATATTGTACAAACAAGAAGTAAACACAATTGCCGCACAACAAAACTCATCCAAGCCAGAGATGGACTTTACTTTATCTCCAAGTAATCAAACAGCATTTCCAATAATCCAATACACAAGAAATGCTCAGTACAAGATCAGTCTTAGCTGGGATCCACCAAAAATTATTGCAGGTCAAACAACAAAGTTTAGTTTTCAAATTCTTGATCCATATTTAGTAAACAAGACAGTAAATTCGATAGATTATGATTTTTCAATCATAGAGGGTAAGAATGGCTTGCTATACCACCATAGTGGTACAACCAACAGCAATAGCAATCCAAATACAGAAGAGGTTAATTTTCCAACAAACTATACAGGTCCTATTACCATAGGATTTGAAAATCTAAATGGAAATAGCTTTTCAGATTCAGAGATTTCTGGAGTGGTATCGCAACCTCACATAGTGCCAGAATTTCCCACAGGAGCTATGATTGTAGCCATAATGGTATTTTCATTAGCAATCATGTTTCCAAGACTTTCAAAAATATGAAGATCAGTAGAGGCATAGGAATTTTGTTGGCAGGAATAGCGATGTTCTTAATAGGACATTTCATGTCCCAAATTGTTCTTGATTTGATTCCTACCATCAATCCAGCGAATTCAAGTGATATCGCTGATGCAAATTACCACATGTTATCCATTAGCAACCAATTATCTACCATTAGTCAATTTGGAATCATAGTGGTTGTAATAGGTACGATAGTTTTCTTCATTGATCGAAGGAAAATAAATCCAGTTTAGTGCTAACCTTTCATTCCATATCCCACAAGCACAGAATAACATCCAAGACCACATTCCTCACATATTGGTTTCATAGAAGAGTTTTCAGCACTACCAATACAACATGGCTTTTTTTCTCTACCCATGTGATCAACAGATACAATTGCCCAAGTAGGACAGTCAATTGGAGTGGTTCCTTTTCCACCCCAGTTTTTTTTCATCAGTTCAAGCTGGCTGTCAGGGTTAATAATATAATCATCATCGAATTTTTCTCTCATCGCAATAATATCATCAACCACTTGAGTTCGTTTAGAACCAAACGGTAGAAAGAGAGGATCATTTTTTGCAAATGGAGTATGAAACTGAAATCCAATCTTATTAGTGTGATCATGCCATTCTTCTGCCACATCTTTTACAGTCTTGTAGTTTAGTGAATTGATTGTCATTGTTATCCAAACATCCTTCCATGCTTTTTCTCCATTATTTCTCACATAATCAAGTACATTCTTCCTAGTTTTATCATATGATCCAGGACCACGAATTTTGTCATGTATCTCCTTAGTACCATCTATCGAAATCCAGTAAAAGTAAAGATTGGGAATTTTTTTCAGAGGTATGGTTCCATTTGATACAATACAGATTCTTTTTGGAAATTGTTTTACAAATAGATCAATGACATCAGGACGTAGAGTCGGTTCACCGCCAACAAGAGTTATGATAAAAACATGTTTTTTCTTGAATTTCTCATCAATTACTTGTTGCCATTGATCAACTGTGAGCTCTTCATTCTCTTTTCTATTGAGCCACCAGTAGCAATGTGTACAGTGTAGGTTACACACGTTAATTATATCAGCAGAGCCATACAGTGGACTCTTACGGTGAAGTATTCTATAACCTGCAAATTTACCAAATATGTGAAAATAACAAGGCATCTCTTGAATTAATTGTGTGAAACCCCTACCCATTATCTCCATCGTACAATAATACGTGCTACAGGTTAAAAGACATTTTTTAATTCAACAATTTTTACAATAAAGGGGCAGATACGAATTTTTACATCGGGTCTAGTTAGCGCACATCAGCGTTGTGGTACACCGTACCTTTGATAGCAAACGTATCTTTGTAGCTATTGTCTCACGTATCTCATCAATGTTTGGACACTCTAATTTCACTATGATATCATAGTTACCAAACACACCTGATACTTCCTTTACAGAGTCGATTGACTTCACACCCTCTACGATTGTCCCCTCCGCACCCATTTCGCAGTTGATCATAACATATGCGGTTTCCAACTATCATATATCGCGTTCATGATATATGAGATTTTGGGAGACAAAGATTTTGAAATGTGTAATTAAGGAGATACAGTATGATTTTCAAAAATACTGGTCATAGCAAGTACAGGACATTGATTTTACTATCACAGTATCAAGCGTATTCAAAAAATGAAAAAATGTAAAACTACTTGTCTCCAATTAAGAAGGTTACATCCACAGTAGTTGTTACTTGTTGGTTTGCAGTAAATACTGGTGTCGCTTTGTCAGACATAGACATTGCACCGTAATACATTGGAGACGGTGCAGGGTTAAACTCTGACAAGTTTACCATTTTTACGCCGATTATCTTTTGGCCTAGAGGATCAAGCACTTTTTGTGCCCTTGACTGGGCATTCAAAACAGCCTGCCCTAACAAACTATCTTGCATGCTTTGTTGTTTGTCAGGAGAGAGTGAGAATGCTATATTATCCACCCTATTTGCTCCCGCACCAACTGCAGCATCAACAATACTTCCTGCAAGTGACAGATTAGTTGTTTTGACATACAAAGTGTTCGAAGCCTGATAACCTGTTAGAACACTCTTGTGTATACCAGTTGTTAGATCAGGCATAGTATCATTGTACACTGGATAAATTGAAAATCCAGCTGTACTGATCTCATCTTTGGTCACACCAATGTTCATAACAGCACTTACCACAGCATTCATCATTTGAGAGTTTGTGCTTATTGCACCTTGAGCAGTCTTTGACTCAGTGTCAACTCCAAACTGAACAGTAACCATGTCCGGTGCAATAGATGCAGTTGCAGAACCTGTCACAGATGCTGTCCTTTCTCGTGATGCAGGTATTACAGGCGCTTGTTGTCCATAAGCCCCTTGTTGAGAAATCTCCAAGCTTGCAAATATTGCAGTTGAAACAATCAAGATGACAGCAATTGTTGCAAGCATGGTTTTTTTCTGGGTTGTCATTGAACATCATATGCGTGCAGAGTTTATAGGCTTTGATTAAATTTCATTTTAACTTAATTTTTTTTAAAAAATTAGATTATAGTAAGTAATACAATGTATTTTTTATCAAAATTTTATCAAAGTGTGATTTTGTATTATTTTTTTATTTTTCGTAATTTGTGAAATGTGTATATTCCAAAAAACACTGCAAAAAATGCAGCAGTTGCACAAGCTAGTGCAATTCCAACCATGACAGGATCTGTAGATACCATAGTTGATACCGGATTTGGTTGCACATTCGATGCTGCAAATGGTACAACAGATGCATTGCTTCTCAGTGATGCAGTTGTATGTAGAATGCCTTTTTGTACAACTTGAACGGGTTCTGGATTTACAGCAGTATTTTGTTCTAAGAAATAAACAAGAGGACCAATTATAACAAATGCAGCAATGCTTGCTAGATAATTACGTAGTTGTAAAAATATGGCTTCTTTTTTTGTTTTTGAGACATGGTTTTCAGTAGGATTTGCAGGTGGTACAATTACAAATGCTGTTTTTACAGGACCGTAATATTTCATTTTTTTATTTTTTGAGCTTAGTTCAATTTTTTCTACTTTTATCAATCCCACACCAAGTAAACGATTGATGTGCCAGTTGACAAGGGGCAGTGAAATATTTAGTGATTTTGCCAGATCGTTTGTGCTTAAAACCCCCTGAGATATCTTACCAAAAATTGCTCGGCCGGTATCATTTGCAAGTTCTTCCCCAATTATCTTGATTCTTTCATCTTCTGTACTAATTACTTCAATGTGTTCTTGAGCCTTGATAAGAAAGTCAGAGTCGTCGTTTTCATTTGACATTATCTAGTAAATCACATCATGGCATATAATTGAACAACATACATACAATCATGCACAAGTTTTATTTCCCATAGACAATTTTACAGCATTCAAATCATTTCACTTGCAATCATTTCACAAACTCGTTAACTGATGCTCATAGACAATGTAAAAGCATCATATACATCATTTTTGACATACCAGTATGTTACCCATAGTCCTTGATCTCTGGGGATGTATGACTGAGATCTCAAAGAATTGCAGCGACATGAGCAATGCATCTTCAACATACTTGGGAATCGCAGGAGGTGCAATAATTGGAGGAATAGTCAGTTGGTGGATATACAATAGACAAAACAGGACAACAAGACAACAAGACAAGATACTAAGTAGAATAGAGGACCTAGAGGAAAATCACAGTGATATTTTAAAAAAACTTGCAGACTTTGATGATAAACACGAAAGCTCGTTTGATGCAATACAAGAACTTGACAAAAAGATAGACATGCTCTTAAAGAAATTGCAAGACAATCCCGAGTGATTACATGTTATTTGTTTGAAAACGACCACTTGTCTTCTTTGTTGATCTTCAGTATTTGGTCAGGCGATATGTCCTTGTGATCAATACCAATATGATTAGTATATTCTATCAAACTGGTAAATTTCTTACCACATACAGGACAGTTCTTCTCAAATCCGCCCATCTGATCTAACAAAGATCAATTTTATATTTTAAGATATTCCATATTACCAGATCAAAGCTTGCCATATTCTTCTTCGTCAGAGTATGCTCTTTCTGCATGTTCTTCAATATCTAGCCCTGCCTCTTCTACTTCAGGACTCACTCGTATTGGAATCAAGGCTTTCAATATCTTGAGAATCACCCATGTACCACCAAATCCCATTAGTACAGCAATACCCACTCCAATTGCCTGAGATTCTAATTGTCCCGGATTTCCATACAGCCAACCATTTATTCCAAGGTGGTTTACTGCAGAATTGGCAAATACGCCTACAAGAAGTGAACCAATAATTCCAGAAACACCATGAACTGCACCAATGTCAAGAGCATCATCAATCTTTAATTTTTCTTTGAATATTGGCACCATAAGCGATGATGCAAATCCTACTACAATTCCAATCACTACAGCAAATTCAACTCCTACATATCCAGAAGCTGGAGTAATCCCTGCAAGGCCTGCAACTGCACCGTTGATTGCAGCAATAATACTAGATTTTCTTGTCCTTATCCAGAATATTACAACCCAGATAAGACATGATACTGCAGATGCCATTTGTGTATTCACTATTGTAACACCAGAAAGAGAGCCTGCAGAATATGCACTGCCAGCATTAAATCCAAACCAACCAAGCCAAAGAAGTGATGAACCAAGAACTGCAAGTGGAATATTGTGTGGAACCATTATACCAGGACCAAACCCAAGTCTTCTTCCAAGCACTAGAGCAGCTGCAATTCCTCCAACGCCTGTTGTTGTGTGAATTATCATACCACCTGCAAAGTCAACTACACCAAGCTTGTGTAACCACCCATCTCCCCAAATCCAATGCACTAGAGGATAATAGATCAGGGCACTCCAAGCAACAATAAACAGAACATATGCACTAAATCTCATTCTCTCTGCTACCGCACCAGTTAGAATCAATGGTGTAATTACAGCAAACATCATCTGGAACATTGCAAATGAAACTCCTGGTACTGTTGGAGCATAATGAAGCCCTTCCTTTTGTGAGACACCGTGTAAGAACCGCCAATCAGTATTTCCAGTTAGGCCTTCACCAGTATCAGGTCCAAAAGTTAAACTAAATCCAACTGTAAACCACATCACACTAAGCAATGCAAGACCAAAGAAGATCTGCATAAAGACAGAGACTGTATTTTTTTGTCTTAAAAGGCCAGCCTCAAACATACCTAGTGCAGGAATCATAAGAAGCACCAAGCTAGATGCTATCATAAGCCAGGCTGTGTCGCCTGTGTTTATCGGAACGGGCAAGATGAAAGTAGGTCATAATACTGTATTATTAATTATTTTCTTATGATCTACAAGTATGCTCTATTTGGCTTATCTTTCTTGAATTTGGATTTGTAAGAATTGAAGTTTATACTCATTTCTTTTTATCACATTATATTGAATTCAAAATACTTTTACCTTCTTTTGTGAGATCATATAATTTTCCTTTCTTTAGTTTCGGAGTTAGACAAACTACTCACATAATCAAGTATGAAGATTAGATAGATAATGACTTGGCCTTGTTTCCAAACTTGCCATCCATTACAATTTCTGACAAGGGTTTTCTAGTGTTTGGAGTTTCACGGGCTTGAAGTTCTGGAGACAGTTTATCCTTTGTGTCTCTTTTCCCAATTGCAATCATTACCATCACTTCAAAATCATCAGGAACATCAAGAGTTGTCTTTGCCTTGGCATAGTCAAACCCAGCCATTGCATGCGTAGCCAGTCCCTGAGAAACTGCCTGAATTGCAAGATTTTCCCATGCTGCACCAGTATCAAACTGGTGCGTCAGTGACAGCTGTCCGTTATTTTCAAAGGTCTTTCTGGATATGACAACCACCAAGGCAGATGCATTAGCACACCACTGCTTGTTAAAGTCAATTAACAGGTTGAAAAAGTCATTCCAGTTTGGCGAGTCCCTTTTTGCATAGATGAATCTCCATGGTTGACTGTTAGAAGATGATGGAGCCCACCTTGCAGATTCAAAAAGAGAAAATAATTCCTTGTCGCTTATCTCAGACGGTACAAATGATCTTGGAGACCACCTGTTTACTATAATAGGATTAATCTCAAATGTCATACTTCTAATCTCTTGCACTTCAGGATCTATCATATATAATTTCGATACTCCGTGTTAGTTATTTAGCATTATTGATTTTCAGGATTACAAAGTATGTGATGAAAATTTCAGATTATCTTTTCATAGAATCAATACGTGAAAAGATTGGCCCCATGTATTTGCTAGAGGCAACAACTGCACATGCTATACCCACACCAAGAAAGATTCCTGCAATCACATCCAGCGGATAATGAACACCGACATAGACTCGCGAATATGCAACAAGCATTGCCTCAATTGCAAGAATAATAGACAAGATAATCTGCTTGCCTTTATTGAATCTCAGAAGAAGAATTGCTGCACCAGATGAAACAATTACTGCATGACCAGATGGAAAAGACGGATCCGTTTCATTTTTTACCAATAGATTATCACTTGAAACCGGAACTGGTCGTGGTCTATCCACCTCATCTTTTAGAATAGTTCCAAGAGGAATCAGAATCAGAAAAGTTATAGTGAGCAAGACTGCTACCTTGCGACCATCTTTTTTACCAAAAATAAAAAGTAGTGCAGTAACTCCAATCCACACTGCTTCTCTTCCATACTTTGACAAGCCCACCATTATTTTGCTAATGGTCTTTCCTCCAGGATTGTTTATTGTAACAAATGAAGAATTGTCCCATTCCAAAATACGCATATTATTTTGAACAACCAATAAAGCCAAAACTGCAAAACTTGCAAGCAAGATTGCCGATACTATAACATATTTCATTTAATCAAATGAAAAAACAGGTTCATTATAAAATAATCTGCATGTCAGCACTTGAGACAGTCATTGTGTACTTGTTCTTCACTTTCTTTTCTGCACGCCTTGCAGTAAAACTGGAATGGCTTGTCACATATGAGACATTTCTTTAACATCTCAAGTTCATATCCACAGTGTCTGCAAGTATCAGTGCGCATTTCACATAAGATATCTCTTATCATATTTATCAATCATACAAAAACTCCAAGGGGTAAAATGCAGTAGGACAAGCTAATTGTATGTCATCAAAATAGAATCATCGTAAGAAACTTAGCTTAACAATAATAAAACAAGCTTATGATATTTTATCAGTTCGAGGACGGTAAATAACATCATGACAGACAAACCAAAGCCCACAGTGTGGGCAGCAGAGGTACGGGCTCCTTTCAAAAAAGTAATAGCATATGATGTCCTGTTTTTGGGACTAGGTGCAGTCATCGGAGCAGGAATTATTACAGCAGTCCTATTTCACTAGGACTCTTTTTTAATCTAGGAAAAATATTTTTACAAAATTTGCAATCCACATCAGAAAAATTTTTGTTGTGAAAAATTTATTCTACACGATGATATTGTACCAGCTGATCATAGTATCGTACAGACTTGACATTAACAAATTCAAGCATGCCATATTTTGATAGTTCTCTACCAAATCCACTTTGTTTGACACCACCAAATGGAATTCTTGGATCAGATACCAGTACATTATTTACCGCAACCATGCCGGAATCAATCAGTGCAGATAGTTTTTCTGCCTTGTCCAGATTTTGGGTCCATATGCTTGCACCCAAGCCATATTGAGAAGAGTTTGCAAGCCTGATTGCCTCATCTTCATCCTCAACTATAGTCACTGGCGCTACTGGACCAAATACTTCCTCATGTGCCATCATCATGTCTTGTGTGATGTGGTCCAAAACTGTGGGTGCGTAAAAATAGCCCTTGTCTCTGAGTCGCTTGCCTCCTGTGAGAATTTGAGCACCTTTGGCTACAGCGTCTTTTACCATCTCTTCGATCCTACTAAGACCATCAGCATTTACAAGCGGGCCAATGTCAGTAGTATCAGACATTGGGTCTCCCACGTTTAGTTTTTCCACCTTTTGTACAAACTTTTCAATGAATTCCTTTGCGAGATTTTTTACCACGAAGAATCTCTTTGATGCAATACAGCTCTGGCCACAATTGATGAATCGTCCCTTTACAGCACCAGTAGATGCTTTTTCAACATCAGCATCAGAGCAGACAATAAACGGATCGCTTCCACCAAGCTCTAAAACACATTTTTTGATTTGTGATGTTGCACGCTGTGCAACTTTGGCGCCAACGACATTGCTTCCAGTAAAAGTTACTGCATTAATATCAGAATCAATCAATTTTTCAGCCATGCTGGAATTGCTGACAAGTGTCTGAAATACACCTTCAGGAAATCCAGTGTTTGTGAATAATTTTTCCATCTCAATTCCACACTGCATCGTAACGCTTGCAGGCTTTAGCACAATTGTGTTTCCAGCCATAAGTGATGGCGCTGCAAATCTCAATGCCTGCCAATATGGAAAGTTCCACGGCATGATACTTGCAATAACTCCAATTGGCTGAAATGCAACAAAACTTTTTCTTGCATCCGTATTGATTATTTCAGGATTTAGAAAAGTTTCACCATTGTCACCATAAAACTCCATGGCCCATGCACATTTTTCTACTTCGGCCAATGATTCTTTGAGTGGCTTGCCCATCTCTTGTGTGGCAACTTTTGCTAAAGACTCTTTGTTCTTTCGAAGATTTTCAGACAAGATGTGTAAAAACACGGCTCTGTTTTTAGAATTAGTCTTCCACTTGGAAAAAGCCTCTCGTGATTTTGCTACTTTATTTTTAAGATCAGCCTCTGTGATGTTTTGATATTCAGCAATGACTTCTTCAGTTGCAGGATTGATTGTCTTAATTAACATCAGTTATCATGCCTATCAATACGGTTATATACCTTTGGCTGGTTATCATTACCAATGAATGGTAACTATGACCAACCTGACCCATCGGCCATCTTTAGAGAATGGATCCAACGAAGCGGTAAAGCCCAGATGGACTTTATGCGAACATTTGGAGATATGATGAATCGTACAAACCAAACAAATCCACTGGATACACTAAAAGAGATGGCAGACAAGACCACCAAAACACAAGCAGATTTTGTACAAACTTTTGCAGAAAGTGGATCAAAGGCCATGTACAACTGGTTTAATCTTGCACAAAATTTGCCCCAATTTTCATCATGGGGTGCATTCAAGACATCAGTTGGAAGTAATGGCAGAATTTCCATACCCGAAGCAGAAAGAGAAGCAATTGGAATCAAGGAAAATGATCTGGTCCAAGTGATTGTAGTTCCAATCCATAAAAGTAATTCACGACAGGAGGTGAAAAAATGAGCAAGACAGAAGCAAAAGAAACATACGCAATATACAAGCAGAATGTAAATCGATATTTCGAAGAGGCAGAAAAGAATGTCACACAATACATCCAGGCAATCTCAAATCTACAGCAAGAATTTGCAACAGCATACAAGAATGCAGTAGAAACAGCAATTGAGTTCCAACAAGAAGCAGCAACAAAGAGCGGCTTTACTGCAAACCTTCCACCAACTTATCTCAAAGCAATTAATGATGCAACAGATGAGATAGTGAAAACAAGTTCAGTACAAAATAAAGCAGTACTAGCAGCAATGGAAGCAGCAAGACAAAACATCAAGACATTCAATGACAACCTAAAAGCATTCACAACAATGGATGCTAACATACTGCAGTCATGGTTCTCAGCATGGACTCCAAGCAAGAACTAGACCAATAATTTTTTATTTTTTATTTTTCAGATCTTTCGACTAGCCATTGGGCATATTCTGGAAGAACCTTTTTTTGTGAAAATGAGCTTGCAATCATGCCCACATGTCCAGTCGGATATATTTTGAGCGTCTTATCCTCACTTGATACAGCATAGTGAATAGGCATACTACATTCAGGGGAGACCAGATGATCACCTACTGCAACCTGCGTAAGTAAAGGCATTGAAATATTTTTTAACGATACCTGTTTTCCGCCCACATACATTTTGTTATCAATCAAGAGGTTTTCTTGGTAAACATCCTTAATCCACTGCCTATACAATTCACCTGGAATTGGTGGTGTATCTGAGACCCACTTTTCCACTCGAATAAAGTTTTCAACATACTCCTGGTCGTGAATATTTTTGAAGAAATTAAGGTATTTTTCAAATCCTTGCTCAAAGGGTTTTAAAATCGAAAAAACATAATACATCAATTCAGGTGGCATGTTACCCAGAGTATCTACCAGTTTGTCAACATCCATGTGTTTTGCCAAGTTTGATACCACAGTACTATCTCTTCGTCCATCAATCACTGGTGCAGTTAGAGTCAGATTCTTAATTTTCTTGGGATATAGGGCAGAATACACTGTAGATAATGTTCCACCAGTACAATATCCTTGAAGAGATACAGCATTAGACAATGTCTCTTTTCTTACAAAATCAATACAATTGTCCATATAGCCATTAACATAATCATCAAATCCCTCGTGCCGATTTATCTGAGTTGGCGTTCCCCAATCAATCAAGTATACATCTATTCCTTGATTTAGCAAATGTTTTATCCAGCTCTTTTTCGGATGTATATCCAAAATATGAAATCTGTTTATCAAAGCATATGCAATCACAAGTGGTGTCTTTAGTTGTTTTTGGACTGGCGGATTGAAGTGAAGTAATCGAACTTTTCCTTCAGTATATACGACTTCGTGCGGAGTAATTTCAAGATTAATCTCATCAAGAGACTTGGCAAGATTTGGCGCTTCAAATATGTTCTTGTTTAGTTTGATAAATTCAGCCAACATTTGAGGATCTACTTTAATCTCATTGGCCATTTGGAGTTCCTCCCTTGTTTGCTATTTTTTCAAGTTTGGCAACTCTTTTTCGCAAAGAGTGTAATTCTTTGTACACATCATCCATCTCCTTCTTTGTAGGCATGTTTGCACTTTCAAGCAATGTGGACGCCATGTTGTTCCAGTGTTTGGCAATCTCAAGTTCACTGGATACCAGTTGACCAAAGTTCTCTGCAAATTCAGCAGAATCAAAAAGTCTTGTAAAATAGTTTTCAAATATATCAATCCATATACGTTTTGATGCCTCCATGTGTTCTACATCATTTGGAAGTTCGGGTACTTTTCTAGAGTATTCTTTCTGGGCCTCATTCCATGTATCAGTGAGTTGTTTATAGTATTCAGATAACCTAGTGTTAAATTCTGTCATATCTTCATTCATTTCAATGGTTTCTGTACTCAGGGTTTTGGCATTGATTGCGAACTTTCTAAACGGTCCGGTGGCAGCAAGTGATTGTTGCCTGTTTGACATCAAGTACAGCAAGTCCGTCCAAAAAAGAGAATTGTGTTTATAGTTTGCCAGAGATTTTTTCAAGTCAGGTGGAATAGACATGTGAGGTAGAATAGATTGGAGTTCTATACATATAGAGATTGCTAGTTATCAAATACACATACAACAAATTGTTAAAAGGGTGAACCGCTACACATAATGTAACAATGTCAAAAATCGAACCGCAAGAAAAAGCAAGCGTCAAACACTCTCTTTCGGTATGTGATGTAATGAGAGACAATACTAATGAAGTAATAATGAAGATAGAGAGCCTACTGCCTTCATATATTGAAAATTTTGCAGACTTGCAGGAAGAGGGCTTGCGTATTGCAAGAGACTTTTTTGGGACTTGCTATATCGCAGAAAAAGAGTTTCTCGATAACATGGGAGTAGATCAAAAAGCAATAGAATCATTTGACAAGTACTTCAAAATATTAACAAAGACTACTGTGTCCGAGATAGAAATGATGAGTAATCTTCAAAAGACATTTGTAGAAAATACCATGTCGGCAATGAAGTCATATGATGATTATGTAAAACTTGCCCTGTCATCTTATGCAAAGATGTTAGAATATGCCACTGCAATGACAAAGATCTGATCGCATTATAGATCGTTGTGAATATAGCTTTACTAATATTGTCATAAGTAATATCGCTAAAAACTTATTTTGTTTGCAAGACTTTCAGTGGACGGATGAAGGAAAAATTTGTCATGCTAAATAGAAATAACATCAGATATTTGGAAGACGGCGATCAATCTGATCGCAATCTCATTCTCCTACATGGGCTAGGCGGATATGCAGAGAGATGGAGTAACCTAATACCTTTCCTAAATAAAAAATACCATATTTTCGCACCAGACATAATTGGATATGGTCAGAGTGACAAGCCCTCAGTTGACTACACTCCAGAGTTTTTCATAAAGTTTGTTTTTGATTTTATGGAAGCACTTGCAATAAAAAAGACGTTCATTATTGGCACATCACTTGGAGGTCAGATAACTGCAGAGTGTGCTGCAGCACAAAATCCCATAATTGAAAAAATAATTCTCATATCTCCTGCAGGAATAATGAAAAAATCTACTCCAACACTTGATGCATATACAATGGCAGCGTTATACCCAAACAAGGATTCGGTAAAAAACGCATACCAAATGATGGTAGGTCCAGGAATGCAGGTATCCGAGATATCAATTGAACGATTTGTCAACAACATGTCAAGACCAAATGCAAAAATGGTATTCCTATCTACACTTTTAGGATTAAAGAATTCGCCAGACATTTTTGATAAACTAGAAAAAATCAATATTCCAACAATGGTTATTTGGGGCAAGGATGACAAGCTGATACCTTTCGAGTATTCACAACAATTTGTTTCGTTAATCAAAAACTGCGAATTTGCGCCAATGGAGGGATGTGGACATTCCCCATATATAGAAGATCCAGAGAGGCTATCAGATATAATTATCAAGTTCTTTTCAAAATAATACATATACAACATTCAAGGCCTAGAAAAAAATGACATCAAGTAAAGATAGGACAAGTTTTTCTTCAAATCACAAGATGGTGCTTTTTTGCCTGTTTTCTCTTGCCTTTATTGGTACCACATACTATTACTTGGATGATCGAAGCGAAGTACGTCAAGCGCAATGGCTTGCCGCATCTATTGCATGGTACAGCGCAATTGGTTTTAGCACAATCAAGATATTTCATAAAGCAAGAGTCGGCTATCTGGTTGCAGGTATTGTATCATGGATAACGCTCGCATTTTGGATGCTTGATAATTATTACATCGTATTTCAAACAACCGTGATTGCATCAAGACCAGATTATATCATGACAGTACGAAATTTCATAGGAGTTGGAATAACGTCACTTGGAATCTTATCATCTCATAATGCATTCCACAAGATCAACCATGTAAAATCTACCCAAGCACAATAGCACACAGACATGGGAATCATAGAAAACATCATAATCTAATGATACAATACATTCTAGTAGAATAACAAATGCGCGTAAAGAAAGAAAGAGATTGTGAGGAAAATGTTCTTGTCCTCCAAGGTGGAGGGTCACTTGGAGCTTATGAGTGCGGAGTATACAAGACAATTAGCAAGCTCGGAATAAAGATAGATGTTGTTGCAGGCACTTCCATCGGAGGAATCAATTCATCAATAATTGCTGCAAGCAAGAGCAACGACCCGGCAAAAGACTTGGAAGACTTTTGGCTCACATTGGCACAGACAGTGACACCATCATTTCTTACTGACCGCGCAAGAGAAATTTCATCTTCAATATACTCTGCAATGTGGGGAAACTCTAATGCATTTATTCCATTGTGGCTGAGACCAACTTTTGGATTCTTCTACAATTCGCCATATCTTTATGACATGTCACCACTCAAAACAACTCTGGAAAAATTTGTGGATTATACAAAACTTAAGGATCCTTCAAGACCAAGACTGGTAATAACTTCAACAGACATACAAAATGGAAAACCTTCCATATTTGACAGCAAGTATGATACCTTCACATCAGATCACGTCTTGTCCAGTGCTGGATACCCATTCTACGGAATATCATGGACAAAAGTTGGTAACAAGTACCTATGGGATGGAACACTGCTTAGCAACACACCGCTAAGAGAAGTAATTGATGCATCACCCACATGCGACAAGAGAGTAATAATTGCAAACCTATTTCCGCGTGGACAGGAAGATATTCCAAAGAACATGTTGGAATCATGGCACAGAGCAAGAGACATCATGCATACAGACAAGACAGACCAGACAGTCCGAATGTCCAAAGTAGTTTCAAGATATCTTACCATAATAAATAAAATGCATGATATCTTGGAATCAATTCCGCTTGATGATGCCAATAGGAAAAAACTTGCAGAGATTGAACCTGAGTTTAACAAGCTTGCATGTCAGAGAGGGGCCATAATAAAGGAGATAGTAAGAATAGAAAGAAGAGAAGACTCACACTATCTTTTTGAAGATGCTGATTTTTCAATTGATACAATAAAGAAATTAATAAAATCAGGCGAAGAAGATGCAAAAAAAGCCTTGGAAAACTTTGGAAAAAACTAACACACAAGTACGTGCTACAAAACTGGCTGCTTTTTATACCAAGGATCTTTCAAAAGTTATAAGCACAAAAGAAAGGAGTAAAACATGACTGAAAAAAATAAAGAAAGCGAAGACTTCCTTGACGAGTCTTCTGAAAACGATGAAGAAGAAGACGAGTTCTTAGATGATGAATTTGAAGAAGAGGTTGATTCTGAAAAATCTTGAGCCATACAAATGTGATAATCACTTAAAAGCAAGAAATGGCTTGGAAACATCATGAACGATACGCAATACAATTCTCAGATTGAAACTATTGCAGCTATAATACTAAAAGATAAGATCTCTCTAGATGAACAAGACGAAGAAAGATTAAGAAAATATCACGATTTGGTAAAAAAGCAATTCCACTTGCAAGACGAGTCTGCAATACAACTTGTAAATGAAGCATTTTTGTATCTAAAACTCAAGGGCGCAGATTCGGCTGATCCTCTCCAACATGGAGATCAGTTTGGTGCAGGATTTAGCTAAAATATTTTACAGGTCCTAGGAAAATCTTAGCCTAGTTTTTGCTGACACTATAACTATGGAAATTATTGCCATGACAAGCACTAGAGAAGACAGTGTACCAAATTCTGGAACTACCTGTGTACCAATCACCTCCACCTGTCCAGTATTTTTTGGAATAAACACGGTTATTGTCCTATCAGTACTAGTCTTGTGTTCTGTAAACTCAGTATCAGCCCCATCTACTAGTACAAAGAATTGATCATCATTTACACCATTTTTTGCATCAATGAGTGTTCGTGGAAGAGTAAGTGTCAGGTTGCCGTCAGCAGACGATTGTAGAAACACCACAAGAGATGTGTCATGAGAACTAATTGACATTTCACTAACTGTTGCACCTGTCACAACATATGGCACCTGAAATGATTGACCACTCTGCGCATCGTTTATCGTGTATTGTTGTGATGCTTGTGCAAAGACGGGTGCAACTCCCATTGAAAAGACAATACAGGCCATGATAACATAAGAGTATAATTGCATAGATTCTTTTTTACCAAGCATTATTTGACCTTTGCTAGGGATATACATTGTTTAGTGAATTGAAAAATAAATCATATGTGCAAAGATGCCCCTCAAGTTTGTTTTCTACAAGATATGCTATTTTCTTTTTGATTCCCGTCTTGTTGTTTTGTATCACTGTTCCAGATAACCATGTATCAGCATCAGTGCAAAATTATCAAAAATCAATTATTACTATCAGTTATGCAAACAATACATCAACAGGATATACCATCATTACAGATAGTAATCACACTTACACAGTTTCCCAAGAACATTCATGGTTTACAGATGGTAACAGATACAATCTAGAGGCTTATTCCATTGACAACAATCAGACCATCCAAATCGACAGAACATCGGATGGAAATTTTACTCTAGATATTACTGCCAACAAGAAGCATTCTGTGATATTTTTTGCGACACCTCAATTTGAAATAATAATGCATGGGCTAAACAATGTGACTTTTTTCCCACCATCTCCAACAAACGACAACTGGTTTGATGCTGGCACAGACGTACAATTTGCAGCACCCAATATGATATCACAAGGCATGCAAGATACAAGACAAATACTTGACGGATGGTCACTTGATAATCCAGACATAAACACCATCACAAGACAAGAATCTGGCACTTTCATGTCACCTTTAATCCACATGTCAAGTGCACATGAGATTACTCTAGAATACAAGACCCAATATTACATCAAGGTCATTTCAAATTTTGGACGAGCTCTAGGAACAGGATGGTATGATTCAGGTTCTATTGTAGACGCATCAATCATGCCAGGAAATGACATCCTCGTGAATCACATATTTTCAGGATGGCAAGGACCTGTCATAGGAAACTCCAATCAAGAATCAATAGAGACCATGGCAGACATGCCAAAGGTTTTGGTAGCGAATTGGTTTGTAGATTATACCAACATATCCATAATCAGCATAGTCATAGTTGCAGTTTTAGTTTTGCTTGTAATATACCAAAAAAGGAAAATACCTTCTAAAACATGATTGAGATTCGAGCGAGAACTTAAAACCATCAGTTTCAATTACCAACATGTTGCTACAGAATCAGGATCCCGTAGCTCTACGTGAAGAAATTCAAAGAATCATGGTAGCTAATGGCTTTAAGCGAGAGTGTTACTCCAAGATTTTAGACTATACCATAAACCTATTCGAATCAAAAGGACTTGGCATAGACTATTACGGATACCACAACATTATTCACGAATTAGAGGTAACCTATGTTACCCTACTTGCGGCCCAGTCTGAGAGCACCCATGGCATCCTCAGACCCGAAGACTTTCCTTATCTTTTTGTAGCATCTTTGTTTCATGACTATGACCCACAAAAAAAGGTAGACAAACCACATGAAGAAGATGCTGTAAAATTTGTCGTGACAGATGAGAAATTAGATTCACTATTAAGAGATGCGAACATTGACAAAAATTTGATTGCAGTACTAATTCATAGAACCACATACCCTTGGAGTGGAGAGGTAAAAGAGGCCACAGAGAAAAAAATTGAAGATTGTCTTAACTTGTCAGAAATTACAAGAGATGACAAAAATAAAAGAGAGCATTTCAAAAAAGTAGGTTGGTTTCTTTCAGTTACAGATAGAATTGCAGGATATACTCTTGGTGACTTTGCAAAAGCATTAGAGATGGCACAAAAAAATGCCCACGCATTAGCATGGCACCCATACTATATTGTTAGAAGATCCGTAGCATATTTTGAAGATCTTCTCAATAATGATGCAGAGATGTATCAAAGTGTATTACAAGCACTTCCAAAAGACATGAGAAAACACTTTACAAATAACGTGTTATCGTTTATGAAACTACGTGAACAAGAGATAGAGATTGAAGGATCACTTGTTTATGACAATACTAAATTTTTTGCTGTAATAGAACCCATGTCAAACAGACAAGAGCCAGGATTCATAGAGACATTGTCAGAAATACACAAACAATTACCAAAACCACTCCAATTCAAAAAAGATGATTTTGTAGAATCGGTGATGGCAAAAGATACAATACTAAACACATTAAGGCTCGGAAGCGACAATGGTCCAGTTATTGGATTTACAAAAGGCGGACCCCTAGAGGCATACAAGCTTAGACCAGAAATAAATGACATAAACTATGGACTCAAAAACACCGCATTCATGGAGCCGCTTGCAATTAGGATGGGATATTGGGGACAGAGAGGCGGAAGAGAGATGAGGTTGTTGTTCAACATGCAGGTACAGTCGAAAGGATACAAGTATCTCACAAGCTTTGCATTGCGGGATGTAATTACAAGTAGAATTGAAAGAAATGAACCGATTGAATTTGTCAAGCAATTTGACCCAGAGCGCTGGGATTATTATCGCGTAGCTCTACAATAGTTACTTTGAAATCTTTCTAGATATTATGAACTTGGTAAGATGTATTGCGCCGATAAAGGGCCATGATGACAGCAATATCAAAAATCCAAACCAGACAACCATGCCATAATTTAAATAATTTGCAACCAGGTTCAGGGGAAACACATACTGTATCATGTCATTAGAAACAAAATCAGACAAAAACGGTTGCAGGTAGACTTGGCAAGCATTCCAACCTACAAATACTGTAAAAAAGAACAAGACTGCTTTTCTTCCTACATACTTTTCAAACCCCTTTCTTTGCATACTATGGATTTTTTGATTCAAATCCTTTACTTCGTTAGACAAACGCTCTATTGCAAATTCAGCATTTTGCTGATAGGAATCTTTCGGGCTAAGATAAAGAGGCACCATAATTTTCAGATAGTTTTGATCAGAGTCTGTAAGCGGTTTTCCTTTTTGTAACATATCAAGAAGATATTCCAATCTACCTTGGTCACCTTTCCCAAGAACTAAGATTTGTTGGATTGCGCCAATTAGATCCTCTGACAACAGTTTGAACCAAAGTTTGCCCAGATAAAAGCGATGGGACTAAACTCAGATCGAGTAATTTTTTCACACCTTGCACATATCAAATCCAAATCTATTCAACAAGAATTAAACTTGGAAAAGTATGAGTCATTTTAAGGATCGATTCAATTCATTTCTACTCTAACCACGAGCCATATCATTGAGCATTATCTTTCGTAATGTCTTCTTGCCGCTTTTGATGCTTATCAAGGGGTTTTTGTTTTCAAATTCTTTTGGAATTGTTACATACGAGTCATTTCCAGCATAAACATGCTTTGGTTTGTCTAGATTTGTGTCAGTCCAGATGCACGCATCTCTTTCACAAAGTATGACACAGTCTTCTATTGTTTCTCCGCTGTTTCTTATTCGGATTTGTGCCGACATGGTAGAGGTTACATGTTCTAGTGTGAAACGATATTCTTTTGCAATTTTTCTTGCTACTTTGGTTCTGACAAACCACGTTGACACACCTACAATACCAGATGCTACAACTGATGTGATAACACCATTTATCAGAGTGTTGTCAACTGGTTGAGGTTTAGCGGGTTGTTGCAAAGATTGACTAGAATTTGCAACAGGTGTAGACGACACAGTTTCAGGTTCCTTTGCAGCATGTAATGTTTGATATCTCAAAATTCCTGAAAGAACATTGTTTATTGTAGACGGAGTCTGTGTTACATTTGATAGAATAGATCTAGGATCCTTGATGATAACAAGTTGTTGATAATCACTTTGTGACAATATCACTCCAGATAGTAAAACTCCATCAGGTGCAGTAAAATCAAGTTGTACATTATTTGTAACAGGCGACGGGTTTGTACCAGTTTGATCGTACATGGTAGTAGAAGACGGTGCAGATACAGATGATGTATTTTGATTCGATGCTTGTATTGGCGGTGGAACATAGACCAGTGTTGTTACAGATGCTTCATTTGACGGATTACTATGAGTTCCAGGATATACTGCAAATATTCGATAAGTGTAAGTAGTATTAGGAGTCAGCCCATCCAGAGAATATTGTGTAGTGGCATTACCAGTGTCTTCATCAATTACTTGATAATCACCAGGAGCATTCTTTAGATCTATTTCATACCCCAATAACTTTTGCCCATATTGATTCAGTGGTGGAAGCCATGAGAGATTAATTCTAGTAGAAGAGACAGCTTTTGCAATCAGGGGAGCTGGAACGGAATCATCATTTAGATGATTATTTTGATACGCTAACAAATTATCAAGATTATTAGTTGTCTGGTCAGATGTAGGAACTACATCAAGAATTACGCTTCTAGGATCTTTTTTGTATTGTAGTGCAAGATAATCACTTTGATCAAACACAACCCCAGACAGAACAGATCCATCCGAAGGAATAAAATCAAATCTCACATTTGTTGTGGTAGATGAAACTGGCGGAATAGGAGACTGAGAAGAGGTTGTAGAAAGAATGGCAGCAGCAATATTTGATGGATCAGTAGATGTATCATCAGAATAAATTGCTGAAACTCGATAGGCATAGGTCGTTCCGGTTTTCAGGCCAGTCATCGAATATGCAGTAAGTGTACTACCAGTATTGTACACTACAATATCAAATACACCCGGACTAAGCTGTTGTTCAATTTTATATCCAATAATTGTTTTTTCATAGTTTTGTGTTGGTGCAGACCAAAACAAGTTAATCTGTGTGGGAGAAATTGCAGTTGCAGACAATCCAGTAGGCGTGATGGTCAACACTTGAGGTGGTGCTCCTTGCGCTAGATGAGCACCAAATACCCCAATTAAAACAAGTACAATTGTAAAAACAGGAAAGTATCTATGTATCACATTCATGGCAATCATTTGGCTCTAAATAAACCAGTCATATTGATTTTCAAGAATTGACCAGAAATATATATCAAAATTGGTACATGTGTGACTTTTTCAAATCAATCAAGAGAAGATAGAACTGAAATGAATTGGATTGTAGAAAAAACTCTACAGGTTTACTTGACTGTGATTACAGCAGTCGGTGGTGATGATGGGTTAACCACGGTAATGTCCACTGTTGCGGAATCCTTTCCAAATGTGTTGCTCACAGTATTAGAGAACACTAGATCCTTGGATTGTCCAAGGGCTACATCTGGTGCAGTGAACATTGGTTTTGCAGTGTTTGCATCAAGCAATTGTACTGGATCACCTGAGACTTGTACCCAAGAGAATTTCAAATATCCACCAGTACTGTTGGTACCATCAAGTTGAACTGTACTTGTAGCAGGAACTGTTTGATCTGGACCTGCATTTGCTACAGGAGCAGCACCTGGTTCTGGATATGCTGCATAAACATATTGTTCGCAACTTCCTACGATTGAACCGCCTTGATTAAGTGTTAATTGGAATGCGAATACACTACCACCTGAACCACTTGGTAATGACACAGTTGGAGAAGCATCTGTTGTTGATGAAATTGAAATTGGCATTCCAGATGTCTGGCTCCATTGGTATGTTAGTGGGGCATTAGATGGATTCTCGATTGATTCTACAAGAGCTGCACTACCACCCTCATGTGATCTAATTATTGGACCACAGTCAAGTGATGCAAGCTTGTATACAGATGCGCTAATTACATGAACAAGAACAGAATCAGAACCTACACCGCCATATGGGTCAGTTGCAGTAATTGTAAAGTGCAAAGTTGCATTGCTACCAGAATTAACTGCTGGTGCAGTAAACATTGTAGTTAGTTCAGTTGGATTTGACAAGGTTACATTTGAACCAGCGTCTTGAGTCCAAGCATAAGTCATTGTATCACCATCAGGGTCAGTAGCAGATGCCATCAAAGTCATTGCACTTCCTGCCATCACAGTTAATTCATGATCAGTAGTTACTACCGGAGGATGATTGTGATGTATGACATGTAGTGTAAATGATGTAATGCTTGTAAGTCCCTGTGGGTTTGTTACAATTAATGAGAACTTGAGATCTTTTACTTGTCCAGGGTCAACCGCTGGAGTTGTAAAAGTAATATCAGCATCAGTGGTAGAAGATAAAGTCACTGGGTCACCAGACAATTGTTGCCATTGGTATGAGATAGCTTGGAAGTGTGGATCAGTCGAATCTTCACCAGATAATGTGATAGTAGTTTGTTCATTTACAGTAGCCTCACTAGTTTTAGTTGTAGTGGTTCCAGTTTGTGCATATGCAGAAACTGAAGATGCTACCAAGGAAAACAACATAACTGCCAATATTGAGAAAAGTACTTTTGAATTCAACTTGTGTGTTCTAAATTTTCGAATATTAAAAACCTTTCTCTTAAATGAATTGTTAGCTAGGATCGCTAAGAAAGTTGGCAACAAATTTTATCTTAAAATCGATTTTTCAGCTCAAAATGATCCATTTTTGATCAAAAAATGAGCAAAGAAATTTTTTAGATCTTTAGAAATCAGATTTTGATCAAAAAAAATACCTGTTTTTCAGTTAAAAATTCCTTGACGGCGTAAAATCATGAAAAAGTAAGGAGCGAGGTGATTTTACTTGTTCCACATTTTTTGCCAAGTCTCGGCAAACTTATTCATCACGTCACCATATGCTTTCATTTGATCCATTCCAGATTGACTAAAGGATTTTTGCCAGTTGTTACCAAATTGTTTGAAGGTCTCAATTCCTGCTTGGCTCATCGATTTTTGCCAGTTTTCAGTAAACTGACTCATTGTTTTATCACTAGACTCTTTGAGTGCCTTTGCCATAACATCATTGTATTTGGACTGGACATCAGTAGTTGCTTTTTGAAGCGACTCAAAGGCATTCATCCACGCCTTGAGCGATTTATTATATTCAATCCACATCTTGTCCCAATCTTTTGGAGCATGTTCTTTTGACATGATATCATATGGTCACATCACTTGATAAGACTATTGATGATCATTACAGGCAGAATTAAAAAAATACATGGGATATCAGAAACACATCAATTCAGGAATAGGAGTTTGGATGATCTAGGCAATCATTTCTTTTGAAGTTGTTGTTCTTTTTTGAAATCATACATCCCCATACCAATTCCAATAATGAATGATATAATACCAGTTGCTACCATGCCCACTGCCAAATGTACAGTGCTACATTTCATACCATATGCTGCACTGCAGCTGTTACCTAGAAATGGATCTTCACCGATAACAGCAGTAATTCTCACAGGTTGATTTCCAGTATCAAGCATTGTAAGATTGTATGATCCACCTTGAGTGCTCCGTTGTATAATATGATATAAAAAACCATTACTACTGTCTTTCTCAAAAGTCATACCGTTTGGGTCTACACCTTCTAGTTTGACAGAGCCCGACGGTGGTACAATATGTGCTACAATGACATTGTGTTCTGCCAGATGTGATGAGGCTATAGTAGAATTGATAAATTGATTCGGAAGAATTTCTTTATCTACAAATATACTAGACGTGGTTCCAATAACAGATTCCACTGATCGATATGCAGTATCAAAAAGATTAGCCCCAATTACGACTACAATCAATCCAATCGCAGCAATAACAGGACCACGAGCCAACGATAGTTTTGCCAAGTGTTAAAAACTTTCAGAGTGCCTAATAAGAAACTTGCAGTGTAACTGTATAATCACAGTGCACTACATACGAATGTAATAGGTGAGTCATCTCAATGTTTATGACAGTCATTCACAGTACTAGATAATGTTTGAAGAGAATCATCATAGTTTCAATAATTGTCATCTGTTTTGTTTTAATGCCCCAAAATGCATTTTCAATATCATCATCCCCCATACAGCTTAACAAAAAAATATTTAGTTGGACTGATAGAGTATACATTACAATCTATGCCCCAGATTTTAATTCAGATCCTAACATAGTTGATGAAATAGGTGTCACTACAGATGACCAGATAACTGTCTCCACAAGCGGTCACAGCATACCATATCGTTTAGTTGAAACAGGTCCAAATACCGGAATATTTAGTGGGTATGTTACACTTACGGGAGATCCAACGTTAAAGGGATCTACAGGTGTGGATGGAGATGGTACAAATCCAACAGGAATCCAATCAACATGCAATCCCACATGTGGTCCTACAAATGGATTTCTCCCAAGTAGTAATAACGATGGAGTCACAGTCTCGTTTGAGTATAACCGTAATCAAGTCGTAACAGGATCAGGTACAATCCAATGGAACCAAGGCAGCATACAATGGTTACAACCAAACTATCCCGTAAACAGTCAAGCAATACTACAGATAACAGATCCTGATATGAACCTCAACCCGGATGCAATTGATAAATTTGATACCAGCGTCTGGTCAGATTCAGATTCAAGTGGCATCAAGGTATCAATGACTGAAACAGGCCCAGACACCGGAATATTCCAAGGAGCTGTAACTCTTACTACAGATTTGAGTTCATCCGGAAGCAGATTACATGTGTCATCAGGCGACACCGTTACTGCAGAATATACAGATAGAACTCTTCCATTACCACATTCAGCATCTGATCAACTGCGTCTTACTGCAACAACAACTGCAGGTACAGTTCTTGCTCCACTTGAACAAGCAGCTTTAAGCAATGCAAGAATTGTAGATTCGACTGGAAAATCGTTGAATCAAGTACGTGTAAACCAACAGATACAGGTTGTTTCAGATGTTACAAATCAACAAACCAGAGATCAACCATTTGCATATCTTGTACAGATACAAGACAGTAATGGAATTACAGTTTCATTGTCTTGGATAACTGGTTCAATGGCACCAGGACAAACCCTTAATCTCGGTCAGTCATGGCTACCAACTACTGCAGGTACCTATACTGCTCAAATCTTTGTGTGGCAAAGCATATCAAGTCCAAATGCATTATCCCCTTCATTACCAGTACGAATTCAGGTTGGATAACCTGACATTTTCACAAATTAATAAACAGACACATTGTGAAAAACATGATTAAATAATTCCTAAGAGGTTTACAACATAGTGCACAAAGAAGTATTCAAAAGTGTCTATTCCAATAAGAAATATCTTTACGTATCAAGTACAATATTTCTGATACTATTCTTCTCTCTATCTATTGTTTCAGAATTCATCTTTCTCTCTCCAGCATTTGTGTTCAACGTACCAGTAAATTCAATTGCGGACTTTGTGTTAATTGTTGTAATTTCACTATTATCAGGAATTGTAACAAGTTTGAGCATTTATCGTATTCGCATGGCAAACAATGGTTTAAGAAAATCAGGAATCGGTTTCGTAGGTTCGATCATAGGTACAAGTGCAGGTGCATGTAATTGTGTACCACTTGGATTTTCTGCAGCATCCATTTTTGGCACCATAGGAGGAACAGCTACAGCATTCCTTACAAATTATGAAATGCCGTTAAGACTAGTATCGATTGCAATTTTATTTTACACATATTATGTATTAACAAAAGATATTACATCCAAATGTAAAATAATCAAATAGATTTAATCAAGAAATTTCAGACAAAATCAAGGGCTGGTGCATGTGAAGTTACCATATTGTCCATGTAGACCAACTGCTCTTGAAATCTTAGCTCCAGAAGTATCATTTTGAATTGTAAGTGTACAGGATGGACTTGTAGGGTGTTTGCTTGCTTCGAATTTATTTGCAAGAGCAAGCGCAGCAACAACAGATGAGTTTTCAGGATGAGCCTTATCAAAGAAAGTATGGCCTACAATTTCAGGTATTGCAATCAACAAGACAATAACAATTGCAAATATGTTAATTGTTTTCTTACGATTTGAATCCAAGATATAGCTACTTTATAGAAGATCATTATAATTGTCAAGGTTATTATCAATTTTAGCAACAATATTCAATGTACAAGTGTACATGTGTAATTCTAATCTTTATCAGTCAGGATCACGTAATGACATCCATTGGGTAGAGCTGATACTACATCAAAAAATGATTCCGTAGAAGCATTACACAAAAAAGCACTCAGACTGCAGAAAGAAGGAAATCAGGAAGAAGCAATCATACATCTTGACAAGGCTTTAGAAGCATCACCCAATAATGCGGAATTACTGTATGATAAAGCAATATCATTTCAAATGCTACTAAGATTTGATGATGCAATTGAATACTATGATAAATCATTAAAGTCAGATCCAAACAACTTTGGTGCATTTATCAACAAAGGACTATGTCTCTCAAATCCAAACATAAACAAACATGAAGATGCGTTATGGTGTTTTGATCAGGCTCTAAGATTGATACCAAATGATCCCGGAGCACTGTCGCTGAAGGGATATTCTCTTGACAATATTGGCAGATATCGAGAGGCAATAGACTGTTTTGATAAGATTCTTGAAACCAAACCAAAGGAAGTAAACATAATCATAAACAAAGGCCTATCTCTTTCACATCTTGGCAAGTATGATGAGGCTATTGCATATTTTGATACAGTGTTAGACTATGAGCCAGATAATTTTTTTGCGATGCAATTACGGCAACAGGCTGCAAAAAGCATGAGACGGAATTTTTCCCAGTGATCTAGTATTATCAGTAATATGAGATCAAATTTGTGGTAAATAACAATTAGAGAATCCATAATATATCAAGAGCAAGTAAACAATGGTTATATAGCAAAAAATTAGAACATGCATTGTTGAATAAAAAAGACGCCCAAGGAATAGTAAAAGAAATACGAATTATCAGTCAATATGTCAGATTTGCCGGTGTAATAGACAGCAAGGGAAAGATCATGGCATGGGAAAGAAGACCTGGACATGAACCACTGCTCAATATAAAAAATACAACTGATCAATTTTCACACCTTGCAATCAAGACCCGTATGGCATCACAGTTCAACAAACAGCTCGGTGATGTACAGTTCATGTGGGAGGAAAGAGAAAAAGTGCAGACCATATCTTTTGCAGTAGGTAAAAATACTGTCTGGGTTTCAATCGATAAAAAAGTTATTCGTTCTGAAGTTCTCAGAATAATAGACAACTGCCTACCAATCGTAAAGCACTTTGCAAAGTAACCAACTCTAGGAAAATCTGGAACAATAAATAGCAGTACAATCAAGAAAAATCATGAACAAGGTAATAATATCAATAATTGCAGTTGTGGTTATCACAACTCTATTTTCTACAAATATGGCATATGCAACAAGCCATAATGCATCCATATTTTCAGGTGCTCTAAGATATGCTAATTCAAACAGCTACAAAAATTCTAACTACAGTATTTCCATCCAACCACCAATCAATTGGACGGTCCTAACTAATCTACCACCAAATGTATCAAACCAAGCAATAGTGATATTTTCAAACAATGATAAAACCCAGTTGGCTACATTTGGAATTTATCACAGATACATAGCACCAAATGTAATAGAAGCCATAGACAGCCATTCTGATAACGATGTTCTTGCTACCATTGCCCAAGAGATGACTCATCAAGATAACGATTCGAAGACCATAGTATACAACGGAGTAGTAGATAGATACACAGATGGAGTACGAGTTGCAATTAGTTCTGCCACAAATTATGTTGCAGACAATTCTACATCACTGAGTGAAAACATAATTTATTTTCTCGATAACGGAAATCAATATACGCTAGATTTGACAAGTAATCCAGACAACATTGACAAAAACTCCCAGTTGTTTGAAGACTCTGCAAATACATTTGTAGCAAGTCAGACCAATCCGGTTCCAGAATTTCCAATATCTCTTGCAATATTGATAATAGGAATGCTCTCAGCCATTTTCATTTTTAGAATAAAAAACATAACAGGAACGATGGATTACGCATAGTCAAAGGATGCATAAAACAGCAACCGGAGAATACTCACAGAATTGTGGTTGTAGCAGACTTTAGATAGGCAGACGTGTGATAAAGGTCTAAAAATCCTGAGTGAACAGTTATTATGTAGCATTTATCAACGAAGATCATGTCAACCGAAGACAGACAAATGTTTCCTGCCACATGCGCAGACTGTAAAAAAGAAACACAGGTTCCCTTCAAACCAGCAGAAGGAAGACCAGTATATTGCAAAGAATGTTTACCAAAACATCGTCCAGCACGCAGATTTTAGGCTGAAAAACGCTTAAAAAAATTTTTTTGAT
>JAGWHQ010000012.1 GCA_028866655.1 Nitrososphaerota archaeon | reverse complement strand
AAAAAATGCGGACGTTGTGGTAACTGACACATTTGTTTCAATTCATCACCAAGCAACAGATAGGACTAAGGACTTTCTACCACGCTTTCAAGTAAACTCTAATTTGATGAAAAAAGCGAATCATGATGCAATTTTCTTGCATTGTCTTCCTGCAAAAAGAGGACAAGAGGTTACAGGTGAAGTAATTGATGGTCCGCAATCTGTAATATGGGACGAAGCAGAAAATAGACTCCACGCGCAAAAGGCATTGATGGTTTCACTGCTCAGAGTCTAACGTTTATAAGAGCTTCACCAAAATTTTTTGTAAATAGGTTTAGCAGATGGCATATTCACAAATATTACGTAGATCTAGGGATGAGAAGACCAACTATAAGAAAAGAAGACATCTTCTTATGGGTAGGAGAGACTTTATCACAGTTCAGATATCAAACGAAAATACTCTTGTACAAATCCATAAACCTGAAATGGAAGGTGACAAGGTTCTTTCATCAGCACATTCTCGATCGCTTCTAAATAAGGGATGGAAAGGATCTCGAAAAAGTATCCCTGCAGCATATCTTACTGGTTATCTAGCAGGTAAGAAGGCGCTTGCAAGTGGAACTAAGAGTGCTGTACTTTATACTGGTACTAGAAAATATACTCAAAGAATTGCAGCAGCATTGAAAGGAATAATAGATGCAGGTGTAGAAGTGCCAGCAGACGCAGAAACTTTTCCATCTGAAGAGAGGATTAGTGGCAAGCATCTTAAAATTGCAAATGAAATTGATAAAGTAAAATCTGCAATAGATAATGAGGTTAAATCCAAATGAGTAGAACAGAACAGAGATCAAGACCACCAAGAAGAGAACCAGAACAAGTATGGACTCCAAGAACAAAATTGGGGACACTAGTGGCAACTGATAAAATAACATCAATGAAAGAGATTTATGAAAATGGTTATAGAATTCAAGAGGCTGGAATTATTAAAAAATTGTTGCCAGGAATTAAAACTGAAGTAATAGATGTTGGAATTGTTCAAAAACAAACAACCAACGGTGAATATACTAGATTCAAAGCACTTGTTGCAGCAGGCGATGAAAATGGTTGGTTGGGAATAGGACAAGGCAAATCAAAACAAATGAGAATTGCAATTGAAAAAGCAACAAATCAAGCTTATCTTAATGTAAGTCCGGTAAAACTTGGTTGTGGAAGTTGGGAATGCAGATGTGAACAACATCACTCAGTCCCATTCAAAGTAAGGGGAAGAGGTGGAAGTGTTACCGTGGAAGTTATTCCAGGCCCAAGAGGTCTTGGTCTTGTAGCAGGTGGAAATATTAGAAATCTCTTAAAATTAGCCGGTTTAAAGGATGCATGGACAAAAAGTACAGGGTCAACAAACACCATGACTTCTACATCACGAGCTGTTCTGGACTGTTTGAGACAAACATTTAGTCAGGGTTGAATGAAGATATGGGTAAAGCTTTCTTAATAGTTAGAATGAAGGGAACTGTCAACGTTCCTTATTGGGCTACCACTACAATGGACCTTCTAAATTTAGACAAAAGATTCAGAGCTACCATAATTCCAGAGAAAGATAACACAAAAGGAATGCTTGACAAGATCAAGCACTATGTATCATGGCAGGAAATTGATGTATCTACTGCAAAAGAATTGTTGGAGAAAAAGGCACGTAAGGGTGGATATCAAAAAATTACTGATGCTGATATGGTCCAATTAGGATTCAAAAATACTGATGAACTTGCAAAATCACTTGCTGAAGGTTCTGTTACATTATCTAAACTAAAACCGCTCAAGCCATGGTTTGCTCTGTCACCACCTAAACATGGATTCAAACGAAACACCAAGAAGATGTATGGAGAAGGAGGCATTCTTGGTAGTCACAAAGAACTCCTAGCACAAGTGAGGCTAATGATGTAAAATGCCAACAAGAGCTAGAAAAACAAGAAAATACCGAGGAAGTAGACACTGTGGTTGGGGACAAATAGGTCAGCACAGAGCAAGTGGTCACAAGGGAGGACTTGGTCAATCTGGTTTACACAAACATCATTTCATAAGGATGCTAATGACTGATCCGAAACATTTCGGCCATGATTCTACTCACCCACCACATCCAAACCTTGTCCGTAAATGGGTTAGCGTAAGAGACTTGGATGATATCTTTGCAAAATCTGGAAAACAGGAAGGTGGCAAGAAATTGATTGACCTTACTGAACTAGGCTACGACAAGCTGTTAGGAGGAGGACAGACTGAAAATGCTTATGTTGTTAAGGTGGAAAAATTCTCTGCTTCCGCCGAAGAAAAGGTAAAACAATCTGGTGGCGAGGTGCAAGCAGTAGCTTGACAGCAGAAGAAGGTACAGCCTCTGCCGGTTTTTTAAAAACTATTATCTCAAAAGCTGAAGTCTATATTCCTCAAGTACCAAAACCGAAAAAGAAAATTTCACTCCAAGTTCGTTTGATGTGGTGTGGAATTGCATTATTCATTTACATGATAATGGGCCAGACTCCTTTGTATGGAGCATCTACCCCGTCTTTTGATTTTCTTGCATTTGCTAGAGTAATTTTTGCCTCACAACAAGGTACACTGATAGAACTTGGAATAGGACCTATTGTTACTGCTGGACTATTGATGCAGCTTCTAAAAGGTTCTGAGATTTTTCATCTTGATTTTAAAAAGCCAGAGGACAGAGAGCTGTATCAAACAGCAACTAAGATTGTTACTTACATAGTAATCATAGCAGAATCTTCCTTGTATGGAATGGCAGTATATGGACCGAGAATGCCAAATCACGAAGCTATCTTCATTTTGATAGGACAGTTAATTGGCGCATCTGTGATAATCATGTTACTAGATGAACTAGTACAAAAAGGATGGGGACTTGGCAGTGGAATTAGTTTGTTTATTGCAGCAGGTGTGGCCCAACAAGTAGTTTGGAGCTTGTTCAGTCCAGTACCTGCAGGAGATGGAGGGCCAGTAGGTGTGTTTGCAAATATTATACATGGCGCATTACAACATGACTTTTCTAATCTCTTTTTCAGATCTAATCAGCTGCCCGGTATATTTGGTCTACTCATAACGGCTGGAGTCTTGCTGATTCTTGTTTATACGCAAGGAATCAAGATCGAAATACCTATTGTATCTACAAAATACAGAGGATTCTCCGCAGTATATCCAATCAAGTTGATGTATGTATCCAACATTCCAGTCATTTTGGCTTCTGCACTTACTGCAAATGCTGTGTTTGTAGGGCAAATCATGTGGGCTAACTTTAACCCGCGAAATGCAAATCCCTTTATGAATTTCTTGGGCATGTTTGATCCCACCTCTCCCTCCACTCCTACTGGAGGTATACTTTATTATGTTACAGCACCGCGTGGCCTTGATATTGTTGCATTAGATCCAACTAGAGCTGTTTTGTATATTTTATTCATGGTCGGAATAGTTGTCTTATTTGGTAGATTGTGGATTGAACTTGGAGGTCTCTCTGCAAAGAGTGCAGCCAAGAACTTGCTTGATGCTGAGGTACAGATTCCTGGCTTTAGACGTTCAAACCAACCTGTTGAAAACCTACTTCAAAAATACATTCCATCTGTCACTATAATTGGTTCTATCATACTGGGATTGTTAGCTGGTACTTCTGATGTACTAGGAACATTTGGATCAGGGACAGGAATGTTGTTAACAGTTGATATCTTGATTAACTATTACAATTTACTTGTTCGAGAAAGAGTCGAGGAAGTAATGCCTACCCTAGGTGCATTGCTTGGCAGAAAGTAAGCGCGTCATAATTGTGGGAATTCCAGGTGTTGGAAAAACCACTGTTGTATCACGAGTAGTGGAATTGTTAAAAGAAAAAAGCATCAGAGTAAGTGTATCAATTTTTGGAACTGTAATGTTTGATGAAGCAAAAAAGAAAGGAGTACAAAATCGAGATGATCTCAGAAAACTTTCTGTCAAGGAACAAAAAGAATTGCAATCAATGGCTGCAAGAACCATATCTTCTATTGATGATGATGTGGTAATTGTAGATACACACGCATTCATTTCAACAAAAGAGGGGTTTTATCCTGGACTTCCACACAATGTTTTAGAAATTCTCAATCCTGATAGTTTCATTATGATAACTGCACGACCTGAAGAGATCTATAATCGTAGAATGACTGACACAACTAGAACTAGAGACATTGTATCTATTGATGAAATAAAAAAAGAGCTTGATGTCACAAGCGCAATGCTTTCTACTTGTTCAATACTGTGTGGTTCTCCAATCAAGATGGTTCTTAACACAGAAGGCAAAGTTGATGAAGCGGCAAGAGGCATTCTTAAAGCAATGGGGTTTAACAATGGAGCATAGCATATTTCTTAGTTTCATAAATGCATTAGCGCTTCAGATACCTGGCCTGAGCAGAGGACCACTAGGTAGTGCAAATCCTATAGTGAAAGGAATGATCCCATCTGCCTTTGGCATAATGGGTATATCTGTAGGCCTTAACCTGCTTAATGCAATAATAAAACGAAAGATGGTTGATCAAGAAAAACTCAAAAGATTACTCAAGGAAACAAGAGCTTGGCAAAAGGAAAGAATGGCGGCATTCAAGTCAAAAGATCAAGCTAAAACAGATGAACTCAATAAAAAATCTGCATACATGAACAAGATGAACATGGAAGTGATGCAAATGAACATGAGACCAATGATGTTTACTTTTCTTCCATTGATTCTTGTGTTTTATTTCGTACTTCCTCCGTTATTTTCATACACTGTTGCCATATCACCAATATCGTTAAACTTCATACCTGGAGGATTTTTTGAATTGACTTGTACTGCAGCCAAAGTTGCAGACTCTCAAATTGCAGGACATCCTGATATCTGTCATCATGTAAACGAATTGTATTTCTGGGCATGGTACTTCCTTTCTTCTGCTGCCTTTAGCGGTATCATAATGAGAATTACAAAAACTACAATGGATACAAGCTAAATTGCTCCGCTCAGTAATAATTTCTGGTCCACCAGCCATTGGAAAAACTACAATAGCAAAAGGGCTGGGTGACAAATTCAATCTGAAATATTTGAGCGGAGGTGATGTGTTAAAAGAAATGGCAAACGATCAAGGCTTTAAAACTGAAAGAGATGATTTTTGGGATACTGAAGAAGGGATGCATTTTCTAAATATACGAAAAGGAAATCCTGAATTTGACAAAGAGGTAGATGAAAAACTGAAAAAAATATTTTTGACAGAAGATGTCATCATAACAAGCTACACGTTACCTTGGTTAGTCAAAGATGGCATGAAAATTTGGCTTGCAGGATCACATGAAAATAGTGCTAAAAGGATGACAACAAGAGATGATATATCTATACAAGATGCACTTGAGATAGTCAAAAAACGATATGATGAAAATAGGACGTTATACCGCAAGCTTTATGGTTTTAATTTTGGCGAGGATCTATCTGTGTTCAATACAATAATAGATACTGATAATCTAGGGCCAGACCAAGTTCTGGAACAAGCAAAAAATGCGGTGAAAAATTACTATGACTCTCAAACAATTACAAAATCTTAGAGTAGTAGACCAAGACATCACAAATGATGCCTATGGTACATATTATGACAAAAGATCAATTGAACAACTTTTAGAATATGGTTTTATTCTGCTTGACAAACCAAATGGCCCAACAAGCCATGAGACTGTATCATGGGTAAAAAAAATATTACATATTCCAAAAGCAGGTCATAGTGGAACACTTGATCCTCAAGTTTCTGGACTTTTACCTATAGGACTAGGCGAAGCTACTAAGGCTCTCATAGTTTTATTACTTGGACCAAAAGAATATCATGCACTTGGAAGGCTGCATACACTTCCACCAAAAGAAAAACTAGATGATGTGCTTAAACAACTCACAGGTAGAATATTCCAAAAACCACCACAAAGGTCTGCAGTATCTAGACAAACTAGAATTAGACATGTATATGAAATCGAAGTCATCGAACAAAAAGAAAGACTCTTGCTTCTTAGAATTTTATGTGAAGCAGGAACATATGTTCGAAAAATTTTCTATGACATGGGCGAAATTCTTAGTGAAGGTGCAACTATGATTGAGCTCCGAAGAACAAGGGTTGGACACTTTGATGAGGATTCTAACCTGGTAAAAATGCATGACCTAGTTGATGCATATGCATTGTGGAAAGAAAATGGTGATGATACTAAACTACGGAGAATAATGATGCCGATAGAAGTTACTTTGAGTGAAATAAAGTCTGTTGTAATAAGAGATTCTGCAGTAGATGCTTTGTGTCATGGAGCTCAGCTTGCAATACCTGGCATTCTTGAAATATCACCTGGACTAAAGAGTGGAGATTTTGTTGCAATATACACACAAAAGGGAGAAATTGTGGCTCTTGCAGAAGCAACCCTAAATGAGGATGAGATTGTTGAAAATACAAAAGGTTTTGCCTTTAAGATAAAGAGAATTATCATGGCTCCAAACACATATCCAAAAAGTTGGAGATCAAAGGCAGTAGTTAACAATTAAAAAGGAATCAAACCTAAATTTTTTAAGTTGATTCCAAAGGGTGCAGCCATTTTTTTCATAGTAGGGTTGGTAGCTGCTGGATTATTGGGAACATATCTCTTGCAGATTGCAAATCAAATTCCTACGCTTGTCTATATTGATGGACCGTCTCTTACTATTATTCCAGAAAAAATAAACTACCGTCCGGGTGAACCAATCCATATTAGAATAATAAATTCTGGAACAGTACCGCTCACATTTGCAGATTCATCATATGGATTAAAAATTGCACAACTTGATGGTACAGTAATCTATTCTCCAATATCTGCACAAGTGATTTCCAAGTTAGATCCTAAAGAAGAAAAAAACTTTGTATGGGATCAAACAAAGACAGATGGAAGTAAGGCATATCAAGGAAGATACAAAATAATTTCAAATGCATCTTTAGATAATGGAAATGTGCTACAGCGATCTGTTACCATAAACATACTGACGTAATCTACTCATAAACCCAGTTGATAGTTACGCATACAAGGAAATATTTCAGAATCTAGTACTTGCTAGTTTGTAACAATTTTTCCAACTGTTTTTGCTGTCTTTCTTGTTTTCATTGAAATCTCCTTTGTAAAACGATTGTCTCTTACAGTAATATATGGTAGATTTCACAACGAAAACGATTGGCGAAATGATGCCGGGGTCGCCTAGCCTGGTAGGGCGCGCGCCTGGAAATTGATATACCATAAAGCGCGTACTCGCAAGGGTTCGAGAGTTCAAATCTCTCTCCCGGCGCCTTTAATCACATTCTATGTGGCAAAACTAGGGTATGTTTCATAGATTAATATTCTGAAAATAAAAAATTATACTCATGTTTCCTGAACGCTGCTCTATTAGAAAAAAAGGACGAGATTGTCCAATGCCACCAGAATTTGTGATTTCTGTGAAATCAGATGATGGGGAATATATGGTTGGGGTGACATGTGATATACACAAAACCACTTTTACAGAAAAATTAGAGTCATTGCAAAAAGAAGGTAAAGTTCCACAAGGAACAATTAGTTTTACTGGTCTGAAACCTGTGGGTACTAGTTGTATCAAAGTAAACCCTGATGACTTGATTGAACTCTGATCTGTGAACTGAATAATTAATTATGTTTTGACTTGGTAGATTGGTTTTCTACCTGAGAGCCCCAATACTAAATTCTTGATTGCAATCTCTGCCATTTTCTTTCTTGTCTCTACTGTTGCACTTCCACTATGAGGCATTAGTATTACATTGTTCATCTTTGTAATGGGATTTCTGGAATCAATTGGTTCCTTTTGAAATACATCAAGACCTGCTCCTGCAATCATTTTTCTTTTTAGCGCAATGACAAGATCTTTTTCATTTATTATTTTACCGCGTGATGTATTGATTAGAAATGCAGTCTTTTTCATTTTGTTCAATAATTTCAAATTCACAATTTCATGTGTTTGCATGGTATGTGGTGTGTGAATGCTAATGACATCACTCATTCTAAACATGTTATCTAATGATGTGTATTTTACTCCCAGTTCTCTTTCTTCTTTTTTTAACAATCTAGTTCTGTTGTGATATATTATGTTCATCTCAAACCCTGCGGCTCTTTTTGCTACTGCCTTGCCTATTCTTCCCATTCCAAATATGCCCAAAGTTTTCTTGTACAAATCTGTTCCAAGGAATTCGTATGGGCCAAATATTGTTCGCCATTTATTATCTCGAATTTGTTTGTCGCCTTCTGGTATTCTTCTAAAAAGAGATAACATCAAGGCCATGGTAAGATCTGCTGTGGCTCTAGTCAATACCTCTGGAGTATATCCTACAACTATGCCTCTTCTTGAAGCAGCCTTGACATCAATGTGGTCATAACCCACACTGTATGTGGAAATTGCTTTGAGCTTGATTCCAGCATTGATGACATCTGAATCTATGATATCATAAGGATAACAAATCAGACCATCCCTGTCCTTGATTTTTGATATTAACAGTTTTTTTGACATTGGAATACTTCCCATGTGAATTTCTACATCGTATTTTCTTTTGAGTTCCTTTATGGCAAAATCATGAAGTTTTCGTGTAAGTAGGATCTTCAACTATTTTGTTATGGTACCCTGGCAATTTTAAGCGTATTATGGTAAAACACTAGATAATGATAAATAAGATTTCACACAGAATCTGCCTTTGTTTATCACAACAACTCATTTATAATTAATCAAAGTATTGGTATACAATTGAAACACAAAGATGAATTTGCTATTTGTGTACAATGTAGAAACCCTCTAGAGAAATGTGTATGTGTATGCCCGTTTTGTGGAGAACGAGATAAATGTGAATGCGCTTTGTTTGATGCAGCTACCGGTGGATAGATTTCTAAATCGGATTTATAGCATTATTAATATTTGATGAGCGTTTAGATCCAACATGTCTTCTATTGATTTTACATGGGTTATTGGTGGTCCTCAAGGAGGCGGTGTTGAAACTGCCGCAAATATCTTTGCTGGTGCATGTGCTGGTTGTGGTCTCAAAGTATTTGGAAAAAGAGAATATTATTCCAATATAAAAGGTGAACACAGTTACTTTGGAGTTCGTGTTTCTGACAAAATAATTCGATCAAATGTGAGTGGAATCACAATGCTTGTAGGCTTTGATGCTGAAACATTGTTTCGACATGCAGATGCGGTCTTTGATGATGGTGCAATAGTGTATGAATCTGATCTGTCTGAACTAAAAATAGATGAAGTTCATACTCTTGATGCCCAATTCAAGGAGCGTCTCATAAAATATCTTTTATCAAAAAATAAACCATTAACCATTCAAGGGGCGCTTGATGCAGCCAAGGAAAGAGGTGTTGTTCTCTATTCTGTTTCATTCAAAGAAATCTTGGCTAATCTATCCGATGAGACAAATAATCCAAAACTGCGTGGAATGTTTCGTATGCAAAATGTTCTTGCCGTATCTATCTCAATTGGGTTGCTAGGACTTCCACCAGAAACGTTGTTAAAATCTGTAGGATCAATATTTTCAAGAAAAGCAGAGATTGCTGAAATGAATAAAACAGCAGCAAATTATGCTTACAATTTTGCAACAGTAAAATATTCTAAATTCAGATATCAATTATCTCCAATTCCAAAAGAGGAACATACAATGATGGCTCAGGGTTTTCAATCCACAAGTCTTGGAAAGATTGCGTGTGGTTGCAGATTCCAGTCATACTATCCAATTACGCCTGCATCAGATGAAAGTGTATTTTTGGAATCAAATGAAATTTTTGAGGTAGAAAACAATCGGCCTGGATCTACGTTAGTTGTACAAACTGAAGATGAGATATCTGCAATTGGCATGATTATTGGAGCATCTTTGACAGGAGCCCGATCTTCAACAAGTACATCAGGTCCAGGTTTCTCTCTTATGGCAGAAGCTCTTGGTTGGGCTGGAATTAATGAAGTTCCAATTGTAGTAACATTGTATCAACGAAGTGGTCCTTCTACTGGTCTTCCCACAAGACACGGACAAGATGATTTGCAATTTGCAATACATGCAGGACATGGTGACTTTCCAAGAATTGTATATGCATCAGGTGATACAGAGGAAGGATTCTATGACACTGCAAAATGTTTCAACTTTGCTGACATTTATCAAATACCAGTAATTCACATGATGGATAAATTCATCGCAAGTACAGTTTCTACCGTTAAAAGATTTGATCCCACAAAGATAACCATAGAACGTGGAAAACTTTTAGAAAAAATCGAAGCGCCTGGATACAAAAGATTTACACCCTCAGCTGATGGGATATCTCCAAGATCAAGACTTGGACTTGAAAATGGAATATTTTGGAATACGGGTGATGAAAGTGATGAAGCTGGTCATATATCAGAAGACCCAGAAAATCGTATCTACAAGATGGATAAACGTGCTCACAAGATGGAACTTGCGTTAGAAAAAATTCCTAAAGAAGATCAGGCAATAAATTACGGTATATCTGACTTTTGTATTCTCAGTTGGGGTTCGACAAAAGGTCCAATTTTAGACGCCATTGAGATGCTCAATAAAGAAGGCTATAAGGTTGGATTCATCCAAATCAAATTATTACATCCATTTCCAACTCAATATATCCAGTCCTTGCTTTCAGGGGTTAAGAAAATAATTGATGTCGAAGCAAATCAATCCGGACAGATGGGATCATTACTTAATGAATACTTGGATAGGAAAGTTGACTATTACATATTAAAATACACAGGACGTCCAATGACTTGTAATGAACTCTTTGATTCTATCAAGAAAATTATCGACAACAAGGCAGAGAAAAAACAGGTGTTAACATATGGTGTCTAATGTAGCTGATTACAAAACAGAGGTCCACAATGACTGGTGTCCGGGTTGTGGAGATTTTGGTATAGTAAGTGCAATTCAAATGGCTCTTGCAGAAATGGAAGTTCCAAGACACAAGGCTGCAATTTTTTCTGGAGTAGGATGCTCTGGTAAGACTTCCCATTATCTTAATGTGTATGGTGTTCACACTTTGCATGGTAGAGTGCTACCATTTTCTCAAGGTGCCAAGCTTGCAAATCCTGAGATGACTGTAGTGGCAGTAGGCGGAGATGGTGATGGATTGGGAATTGGAGCAGGGCATTTTGTTGCAGCTGGTAGAAGAAATGTCGATATGACATATCTTATTTTTAACAATGGAGTATATGGTCTTACCAAAGGACAAGCATCTCCTACACTCAAGCTTGGTCTACAAACCAAATCTCTTCCTGAACCAAATGTTAATCAATCCGTAAATCCAATTGCGTTAGCTATTGCAAGCGGATTTACATTTGTTGCAAGAGGTTATGCATATGATGTACGACAACTCAAAGATTTGATAATTGCAGCAGTAAAACATAGAGGTCTTTCATTTCTTGATGTACTACAACCATGTCCAACTTACAACGATATCAATACTAGAGATTGGTTCTCAGGAATGGATAACATTGATGAGATGACAAATAGACCAAGACCTAGAATATACAAACTTGAGGATGTAGGATATGATCCGGTTGTGCATATAGATTCACCACAAGAAGAAAACGAAAAACTAACTCAAGCCCTGATAAAGTCTAATGAATGGGATGCAAAGATTCCAACTGGGATATTTTACAAAAATGACATTGCTCAATCATATGACCAAAGAATGGCAGAACGAATTCCAAACTATCTTGAAAATCCTCCTGCATATCAAGAAATTTCTGCTGCTGGCAAGTCTATAACAGACATATCTAAAATGCTTGATAAACTAGAAATCTGATTGACAGTTTTGTGATACCGTGGAAACAATTGGGTAATCGTTTCCAATAATGATATAAGTTATTAGCATCTTCGTAAAAAGAGGAATTCTACTTTGAATTTGGAAGAAGTAAACAAGATATTTCGAAAATCTATCATCGATGGGTATTTCGAACCAAATCTTGTAAAACTAGATTTTAAAAAATCAAATGTGAAACATCCTACAATTAGAGATGACGGACTGATGCAGACAAGTCTTTTGCATCTTTTTTTTGATATCGATACGGGTTCTGATTATCCTGATGGTGATGAATGGTTTATGGCAGAATTTCTTTTTCCTTATAATATCAAAATCCCTGATAGTCTAAAAGGTCCTGATTATTTTAGTACACTATCTGTTGGAGAAGGAAAAAACTTTTGGAGACATAGAGAGCTTATCAGATACAAATATGGTAAATCCAAAAAATTGGATGAATCCATTGATTTTATTGAAAAAAAATACCGTGAATTGCATTCTATGTTAGAACCGCTAGAAAAAGAAATCAAGTAATTTTCCATTCATTTTCTGTAAAGTGATATGTCTGATCTTCTGAATTGGCATTAATGTTCCATTTTCCAGTCATGTCATTAAATTGATATGAAATTTGTGTGATCGTTTTTGGAATTTTTTTTGGATCAAGATGATATGGTAATAACTCTAACACAAAATCTATCTTATCTACTGCCGTATCAAATGAATGTCTTTCATCAAGTTCTATTACAAATATGATGCTTGGATTTGCATTGAATCTAATGTATGCGCGTAAACTTTTTCCTCCCCCTCTACGTCTCTTCATTTCTTTTATGATGCCTTTCATCTTGTCCCATCTTGCTATACCGAACTGTTTGAAAAAAACTTCATTGAATGCTAATGGGAACGTAACATCGATCATAGTTGTAAAATCCTCTTCTTGTTCTGCATTGGGATTTTCTTGTACATTGAATAAATTATGTAATAGACTGTAGAGAACCTCTAATTCCCATGGAGAAATACCGTAAAATTTTAAGGAAAGTGGAAGTTTTACTGTGCTCATTTACAGCTAATGATGAAAATTTCTAATTAAAGGTTCACTCTGAAAAATTCATTTCTAGAACAAGTGTAAACTATCAAGATGAGTTGAAATACTTTAACGCATCTTGGATTGTGTTTATCTCAATTACTTTCATGCCATATTTGCTTTCCATTGCAGGAGAAAGTGATTTTTCTTCTGTAGTGCATGTCTGATACATGACTGGACCTTCGTTTGTCTGATTACATGTTTGAACTGGCATTACGCCTTGTCCTTGTGGAACTAAAAATATCTTTGCACCAAATTGTCCTGCCGCATCTGCTTTCTCTGATGCTGCACCAATTGGTCCTATTGTTCCATCTGCTTGGATGGTGCCTGTCATCAATACTTGGTTGTTTATGGATTTGCCCAGTATGTCTGAGATGAGGAGGACTGTCATTGCACCCCCTGCACTGCCTCCATCAACTGCCTGCAGGTTTTGATTATTTCCAGTGCTGATTGAGAAAATAACATCTTTCTTGGATAGATCAATTCCAGTAACATTGTGAGCTACTGTTACTGCTGTCTTTGCTGAAGTCTGAAAATCTACTCCTGTTGGAATAGCCGTATTTACTAAAACAAGTCCTGTGCCGTCTCGAACATCTACTGTAATTTTGAGTACTGCCCCTTGGTATGATGTGGTCTCAAAAAATCCATCACTTTGAATCACTGGGCTTACAGCAACAGCAGATATTGTAGCATTGTTATCTTCTGTATTTGATGAATGATCTCCAAGACTTGTTACTTGTTGAACTAGTAAATTGTATTTTGTTTGAAGGGAATCATACTTGATCTGTAAATCGTCTAGTTTTGCAGCAAGTTGATTGTTTGAAGCATCTGATGTATTACCACCGGTTGAGTTTGATTGGGTGTACTGACTAGAACCTGGGACGTGAAGAATGTTGTTATCGATCAAGTATTGCATGGTCTGCAAGAAATCTGAATCGGTAGTTTGACCTTGTGACCACCACTTGGCAGTATCTTTTACCCATCTTGGAATTGCAGATTCTTGAGCCGAGGCTTGGAGAGAATACGAAATGGCAAGTGTTCCAATAATAATCATACATGATATTATGATTAGGCTTGGTTTTGTAGAATGCACGGTTTTCGTTTCAACACAATATTGGGAAATAGAAATTTAAATTTTATGAAACAAAATTACCTAAAAAGATCAACTGATTTTATTTAATTAGTATATTTCCTGAATGCTCTAAATTGTCATTATGTACTTGAACATGTACAATACGCCTATTGTTGCAATTACATATACCATAGGCTTCCATGCCAATACTGGAAAACTTGGAGTTGCAAGTTTAACTTTATAGTTATCAAGAACTGTGTTGACATACTTTCTTATTCGTTCATTCCAAATCTTGTATTCAATCTGGTGTTTTTTTAATAGCGTTTCTATTTCGTAAAATACAGGAGTTCTCTGACAAAAGAGGTGTTGCAAATAATCACGTGAAACCTCTACTTCTGCTTGTATTGCAACAAGACCTTTTTTCATTTCTAAAAGCCTAACATGCATCTCCCATGGTTTTTTCAATTTCAATGAAAGGCCGCTGCCAATCTGCATTTCTTGCTTGTGTTCAAACTTTACATGAGTAAAACCCTCATTGGAAAAGATCTTTAACATTTCTTCCACGCTTTTCTTTACAACTATGGTGAGCTGTTCGACTCCCTTTGTATCCACCTTGACTTTGTCGCTCTTGCCATCATGAAAAGCCATGGTCTTGGGATATCTTGTAAGAAACTCTACCATAGCTTGGCGTCCATTTTAGCTCTATTAAAACTATAGTTGTTTTAAATTCTCGTTCCTAGTCCACGAACGTAGACACACTGTTCATACGATATTGCCATCTCGTCTTCTCTTATCTTTCTATCAGTAATCATTGCATCTGAATTTCTAATCAATACACATGGAGTTGCGTCAGAGCCCTCGCCCATCTTTAGATTGGCAATGGATGCAAGATCGTCTGCAACTGCTTGAAAAGTTACCTTGAGAGCATTTCCATACAAGTCTTTTTCGCCTCGGAGATCAGATGTAGGCTCGATTCCTGCACATGCTATTGCGACGCCAACAGTTCCAACTCTGCCAGGCATTAGTCTGCTGTCTGCAATGATTATACCAACATGAACGTTATACTTTAAGAGAAATTTTCTTTTAAGATGCTCTGCACCAAGATATGGCTCATTTGGATATAACACCAGTGTTCCGCTTTTTGTATTGGATTTGTCTATTCCTGCATTTGGTGCCATGATGTTATCTGACGATGTAATTACAAATCCTGGAATTCCGCCAAATATTGTATCTGATTCTCTAAGAATTATCTCTGCAATGCTTGGTTTCATACGAAACCTTTTGGCAATTTTTTCTGCATCAGTGGAAGGCATCACCTTGTTGTATTCTAAAACTCTCCCTTGTGAATTTGCAACATACTTGCTTGAAATTACTATGACATCGTCATTTTGAGGAACTATGTTTGCATCTGCCAGATCTGCTACGATGCTTTCAAACAAATGAAATAGTTCTTTTTTCAATGTAGACTTTATAGGTAAAACTGTGAGTGGCATATGTGCTTTAAATGATAATTACTATTAATGGTTCTCCAAACATTTTAATTTCTTTCAAGTTGATTTTTTGTATTGAATATTACTGAAAAAATCCTAGCCCGGGCTTCTGGAAAGACGTCAGTTTCACCAGGAGATGTGGTCTTCGTTAATGTAGATAAGGTAATGGTCCACGATGTATCTGGACCTGGTGTATTGGCAGTATTTGAAAAATTAAGAAAGAAAGGAATGGTGATTGACAAAGTATGGAATCCTGATAGAGTATGGGTTGCAGAAGACCATTTTGTACCTGCAGCTGACAAGATATCTGCACAAAATGTTGTATTGTTAACAAATTTCACAAAGCAATTTGGAATAAAAAAGCATTTCAAATATGGAATGGGTCAGTATGGCATCTGTCATACTTTATCTCATGAAGAAGCAATGGTACTTCCAGGAGAAGTCTATGTGGGAGGAGATTCTCACACAAACACCACTGGTGCTCTTGGTGCATTTGCAGCAGGTCTTGGACATACTGATGTTGCATATGTCTTGTTGAACGGAAAAATATGGTTCAAGGTACCTGAGACATTATACTTTAAGCTAAATGGAAAACTTCCAGATCATGTAATGGCAAAAGATTTGATATTGAAAATAATTGGTGATATTGGAACTGATGGTGCAGCATACAAAACCATGCAGTTTGGTGGAACCGGCATATCAGAAATGTCTGTTGAAAGTAGATTGACTTTGACAAACATGACAACAGAGGCGGGTGCCAAAAGTGGTATAGTGGAACCGGATCAAAAATTAAGAGAATATCTTGCAGAAAGAGGAGTTACAAAATACAACGAAGTTCATGGTGATACAGATGCGCAATATGAAAAAATTTACGAATACGAGGGTTCTGAAATGGAACCTATTGTGGCAAAACCATTTTCGCCTGAAAATACAGTTGTTGCCAGGGACTTGTCTTCTGTTGAACTTGACAAGGCATACATTGGTTCATGCACTGGCGCAAAGCTAGAAGATTTACAAGCTGCAGCAAAAATCCTAAAAGGAAAAACAGTAAAGATTAGAACTGAAATATTGCCTGCAGCAATGTCGATATTTAGAAAAGCAATGGATATTGGACTGTTGAAAATTTTCATGGATGCTGGAGTAGTTGTAGGACCTCCGACATGTGGTGCTTGCTGTGGTGCTCACATGGGCGTTCTAGCAAAAGATGAAATTTGTATCAGTACAACAAATAGAAACTTTCCAGGAAGAATGGGACACATTGAATCACAAACATATCTTGCATCACCTCTTGTTGCAGCAGCATCTGCAGTTACTGGAAAAATAACTGATCCGAGGGACCTCAAATGAAGGGTTCTGTAATAAAATATGAACGCGATAACATCGACACTGATGTAATCTTACCAGGTCCTTATCTAAAAATTCATGATTATGCAGAGCTAGCGACACATGCCATGGAGGGATTGGATAAGGACTTTCACAAGAGAGTCAAACCTGGTGATTTTATCGTCGCAGGAAAGAACTTTGGATGTGGCTCCTCTAGGGAACATGCACCAATTGCATTATCTTATTCTGGAATAAAGGCAGTCTTGGCGCTATCTTTTGCAAGGATATTTTACAGAAATGCAGTAGATGGAGCCTTTTTACTCCCCATTGAGATAGATGAGAGTGCATACAAGGATATCTCTGATACTGATTCACTTGAAGTTGACATATCTACAAATGATATTAAAAATCTGACAAAGAACAAGACCTACAAAATGAAGCCTTTCCCAGAACTAATTGGCAAAATAATAGAAGCCGGTGGATTGTTCAATTACAAACCCTAGTTTGGATCTTATACTATTATATTTCCAATCTTGACTCTAAATGATCTAAATGGCAAAGACGTTATTTGAGAAAATCTGGGATTCTCATATTGTTGTAGAGGAAAATGGAAGATCATTACTTTATGTGGACAGACATCTTGTTCATGAAGTTACATCTCCGCAAGCCTTTGATGGTTTACGTCTTAATGGAAGAACCGTCAGACGTGCTGATCTTACTTTTGCTACGATGGATCATAATGTACCTACTAGTGACAGATCATTACCTATCCTAGATCAAACATCATCAACTCAAATCAAAGCACTAGAGAGAAATTGCAAAGAATTTGGAATCACATTATTTGATATTCACAGTCCAAATCAAGGTATAGTGCATGTCATCGGTCCAGAATTAGGCATAACACTTCCTGGAACAACTATTGTCTGTGGAGATAGTCATACCTCTACACATGGTGCCTTTGGAGCACTTGCATTTGGAATAGGTACAAGTGATGTTGAACATGTCTTGGCAACTCAATGTATAATGATGGAAAAACCAAAAACTTTTGAAATTAACATTCAAGGAAAGAGAAAAAATCCTCATGCTGTAACTGCAAAGGACATCATACTTTCCATTATTAGAAAAATTGGAACTGCTGGGGGAACAGGAACTGTAATTGAATATCGTGGTGAAACAATCTCTGAATTGACAATGGAACAAAGAATGACCATTTGTAACATGTCAATTGAGGCAGGAGCACGTGCTGGATTGATTGCCCCTGATGAAAAAACATTCCAATATCTCAGAGGAAGAAAATATGTTCCACAAAATTATGATGAATGTGTTAATCTCTGGCGTGAAAACTTGAAATCAGACAGTGGAGCAAGATTTGACAAGTCATTTACACTAGGTGCGGAAAACATTGCACCTCAAGTGAGCTGGGGTACAAACCCTGCAATGACAACTGATGTTACAGGCACTGTGCCATTTCCAGATGAATATGGAAAAGGAAACCCAGAGGAAGAAAAAGGTGCAGAAAAAGCTCTTCAATATATGAATCTAAAATCTGGTACGGCAATTACTGATATCACAATTGATAGAGTGTTCATTGGCTCGTGTACTAATTCAAGATTAGGAGACTTGATGGAGGCAGCAAAAGTTGTAAAAGGAAAAAAAGTTTCATCACAAGTACGGGCAATGGTTGTACCAGGATCACAACTTGTAAAGAAAAATGCAGAAGAGATTGGTCTTGATAAAATATTCAAAGATGCTGGATTTGAATGGAGAGAATCTGGTTGTAGTATGTGTCTTGGTATGAATCCTGATATTCTAGCAGCAGGAGAAAGATGTGCTAGTACTTCAAATAGAAACTTTGAAGGAAGACAAGGTACTGGCGGGAGAACACATCTTGTAAGCCCAGTCATGGCTGCAGCAGCTGCAATAAATGGACATTTTGTAGATGTGCGGGAATTGGATTTGAACTAGATGCAGCCATTCAAAAAAATAAAAAGCATAGCTACTCCACTTGACAAGGTAAATGTTGATACTGATCAGATAGTGCCAAAACAATTTCTAAAACTAATTCAAAGAACTGGGTTTGGCCAATACTTGTTTTACGATTGGAGGTTTGAGAACGGTACTCCAAAAAAAGATTTTATCTTAAACGATCCTTCGTACAAAAATTCCAAGATCTTGCTTGCAAGAGATAACTTTGGTTGTGGTTCTAGCCGTGAGCATGCAGTGTGGGCACTTGATGATTATGGTTTTAAGGTAATTATCTCTACATCGTTTGCTGATATATTTTACAATAATTGTTTCAAAAATGGAGTCCTTCCAATTAGGGTCTCAGATGATACCCTGCAACAATTGTTTTCAACAAAATCAGAAATTGAAATAGATTTAGAGAGTCAATCAATCATGGTAGGTGGTAAATCCATCTCATTTCATATAGAATCACATTGGAAAAAAATTCTACTTGAGGGCCTTGATGATATTGCAGTGACCTTGCTACACGAAAATAAAATTGCAATCTATGAGAAATCTCACAAAATCTAATCTAATTTCTTTATTATTGACTTAACCAACTCTTTATTTCTCTCAACACGTGTAGGTGAATCAATGTCCAACCACTGGATTTTTCCTATGTCATATGCAGCAATTTTTCCTTTCTTGGATAATGGTTGCAATATGTCATAAGAAAGATTCAGATCTTTTTTTCGTTGGCTCTTGGTCTTAATCGTATTGATTATCTTAGAGTCTATGATGTATATCCCAAGACATTCTGCCATCTGTAATTCAATTGTGGGTTTTTCTTTGAATTCCTGAATTATTCCGTTTTTAACTATGGCAAATCCGGTCTCTTCTTTTCTATATCTTCGAACAGCTATTGTGGCATCTGTCTTGGAATCTTTGTGAAATTGATACATTTTATCTATGTCAACTGGGCACAGGTTATCCACAAACCACAAGAGAAACTCTTTACTCTTACCAAGAGATGTTTTTAGGTGAACAAGATCTCCTCCTGTTCCACTTTGTGAATCTTGTGTAAATTTTATGGTTTTTTTAAACGAAGTGTGGTTTTCAAAATATTTCTCTATCTGTTTTCCAATGCCTGAAAAATTACCTAGTATGATTATCTCATCAACTATGTCAAACTTAGAAAGATACTTGGCAATGTAATAGACAAGCGGTCTTCCATTGACTGGAATCATTGCTTTTGGAATGTAATCTGTAAATGGCCGTCCGCGTGTTCCGCGGCCTCCTGCCAAAATTACAGCTTTCAAATCTATCTATATGATTTCTGTTTTCTTCTTCTAGCACCGGGGCCGCCAAATTTCTTTGGTTCCTTTCTTCTGTCATCTCCACTTAACAAGTGCTTGTCAAATTCACTCAATCGTTTTCTAAGATCTTCTCTTACTGTTCTTGTAAGTGGATGATCTTTTGGTTCCTTTCTGGATTTTGTCCAACCTGTCATGGCTCTTGAAATTGCAATTGCGCTTGCATAAGATTGTCCGACAAAGCCTCCTCCCTTGACCTTTACTGAGAGATCAATCTTGTTTCTTAATTCTCCTGCAACCTCTAATGGGCCTAGCATGATTTCTCGTGCTACTTCTTGTTGAACCATTTCTACTGGAATGTTGTTAATTCTTACTCGACCTACTCCTTTTGTGATATATGCATGTGCACGTGCGGTCTTTCTAGATGCGTAATAGCTTTCTAATTTCACCATTATTCGTGCCACCCAACCATTTTACCTAATTCTCCTAGAGTTGTATAATATGGAGAAGGTCTTCTAATTTTAGCATCATCAAATTGTGTTGTTTTCTTTGATCTTAATTCATTTGGTACACCAAGGTATGCTCTTAATCTTTTCAAAGATGTTTGACCTGATGGCTTGTTCTTTGGCAACATTCCTCGTACCATTCTACTAATTATGGTGTCTGGTCTGCGGGGATGGAATGGACCGAATTTAGGATTATTGATACTTCCAATTTCCAAGAACTTTCTATACTGTTCAATGATCATTTTTCTATCTCCTGAAATCATGATGTTTTCTGCATTGACAATTGATACTCTGTTTCCTTTTATGAGTAGTTTTGCAACATGGGAACAAAGTCTACCTGCTATCATGTTTGTTCCATCAACTATGATTGTCTGTGATGATACTACTGCCTTCTTTTCTGCTGATTTTACTTCGGTAACTTGTTTAACCAATTATTTTTACTCCTTTTCCAGTTGGGTGATCTTTGATAATCTGAGATATGTCAGATATTTTTCCGCCTGATTGTGTTATTTTTTTTGCACCTGTAGTCGATATTGAAAATGAACATAATGTTATTTTGTGTGAAAGGCTTCCAGTTCCTAGAATTTTACCTGGAACTACTACTACATCGTTATCTGATACTAATTTATCCAGTTGACCCAAATTCATTATTCTCTTTGCTCTGGTTGGTTTTAAAGCCAGATCTGCTAATCTTTCCCATATTGGAGCATTGTTTTTCTTGGAAGCACCACGCAAGGTCTTCACCATTTGAATAACAATCTGATTAGTCATGTGTAATAATGCCCACTTTTACCCAAATATAATAGATTCTTCACTCAAGTGTGGCTACATTCTTTTGGAATTCGCCTAGTCTTTTTTCGAGTTCGTCAATAGCTGCACGTAGGACTTCTTTTGGAGTCAAGCTACCTGTTGTCTCTATAGTCAAAATATGTTCATCTGGATTACTTGTAGATGTAAGAGCTGAAACTGTAGCAGAATTCCATTTGGCATGATCGCTACCTCTGCCTAGTCTGGCATATGCCTCTACTTTTAATTTCTGACTTGGAGCTAGTGCAACAATTGGAATATTGGGACTGACTGGCTTGACAACTTCATCTTCTGAACTGATTTCAGATGATGTGATAGTGCGAGTTGTATCTGAATTGCCCGAGTCCAGCATGAGCAATACTCTGCATCGACTACAGCCAAGTTCGCTGTGGCAGTCACATGCAGATGGTTCTACAAATCTTTCAAGATCTGTTCTCAGTGGCATCATAGCAAGTCTATGAGCTACTCCCTCGTCAGGCAAAACTGATGAATTTTCAATAATTATGACATCATCAACAGCAAATGTAGGAATTCCTGCCAAGCAAATTCGTCTAAGTGCATTAGCATATTGAACAGGTATACCCTTTAACTTAACAACCATATTGTTACCACTTTCTTGTACAATCTCTAAAGAAGTCAAATCTTACGAAAAAGGACTGAAATTCCAAATAAAAATCTAGCGAGTTTTTCTTTATAGATAAATACTGAGCATGATTACCTCAATTATGGATACTAAAGTAACAATTGTCAGATTTTCAGTAGAAGGCGAAAAATTTGAGATATTGGTAAAACCAGATCCTGCCCTAGAGTTCAAGTTAGGCAAGCGCAAGGATATCTCTGGTGTCTTGATCTCAGATGAGATTTATTCTGATTCTAGTAAAGGTACAAGGGCATCTACTGAGAAACTAATGAAGGCATTCAAAACCGCAGATGCAACTGCAGTTGCAACTATAATGCTTCAAAAAGGAGATCTGAATCTTACTACAGATCAACGAAGAAAGATGGTCTCTGAAAAACGTAAACAGATAGTTGACTTTATCTCAAAAACCTATGTTGATCCAAGATCACATTTGCCACATCCACCGCTTCGAATAGAACAAGCTATGGATGACGCAAGAGTGTCAGTTGATCCTTTCAAAAATACTGATGAGCAGATCAAAGAAATAATTGAACAACTTCGTTCCATAATTCCATTAAAATCTGAAAACATGCTTCTTGAAATTCTAGTGCCGGCACAATTTGCAGCCCAATCTTATTCTGTCTTAAAGTCATTTGGAACTTTGAAAAAAGAAGAATGGCAAGCAAACGGTGCACTCAAAGTAATACTAGATATACCGGCGGCGGCAAGGGCAAATGTAATGGATAGGTTAGGTTCTGTAACAAAAGGTACTGCTTCTATTGAGGTTTCAAAATGATGGATGTAAAAAGAAGATACGTTATTCCAGGCGATGTAATAGCAACTGGGCCTCTACGACCTGAACAAAACGTGTATCAAGATGGTGATAGGATGATTTCAACATGTGTTGGTATATCTGAAATTTTTGAAAATTCTGTTAAAGTAATTCCGCTCACTGGAGGATATATGCCCAAGTCAAATGACTTGGTCATTGGAAAAGTAATTGGAACCTCGCCGCTTTCTTGGGAATTTGATATCAATTCATGTTTTGTTGGATTTTTACCTGCTCAAGATGTTTTTGGCAGGGATTATTCTCCTACAAAAGATGAGCTAAAACAAAGACTCGATATTGGTGATTTGGTTGCAACTAGAATTGCTAATTTTGATAGATCAAGAGATCCTCTTCTTACAGTACAAGACAGAGATCTTGGAAAAATTGATTCAGGTGAACTAGTTACTATATCTCCAAGTAAAGTACCTAGATTGATCGGTAAACGAGGTTCTATGATTCAAACAATAGAAATGGCTACTAAAGCAATTATAACAATAGGTCAAAACGGATGGATAGTAATATCCTGCGAAGATTCCGAGGGATTATTAAAGGCAGTAGAAGCAGTGAAAATGATTGATGCCCTTGCGCATACGCCGAATTTGACTGAAAGAGTCAAATCTATGCTTGGGGTACCAGATGGTGAAAACAATGACACAATTAATGACTGAAGATGGAATTAGATGTGATGGACGGAGATTAGACGAGCTTAGAAATATCTCTATTAAAGTTGGAGTACTAAAAAATGCAGATGGTTCTGCATATATTGAATTTGGTAAGAACAAAATTTTAGCTGGTGTCTTTGGCCCAAGAGATGTTCATCCAAAACATATGGCAAATCCAGATTCTGGAATTCTTAGATGTAGATATCACATGTCTCCTTTCTCTGTAACTGAAAGAAAGAATCCTGCTCCCTCACGAAGAGAAATTGAGATTTCCAAAGTTATCAAAGAAGCATTACAACCTGCTGTAATACTAAAAGACTATCCACGTACTGTAATCGATGTATTCATTGAAGTTCTTCAAGCAGATGGTGGCTCTAGATGTGCTGCACTTGATGCAGCAGCTGTTGCTCTTGCAGATGCAGGTATCCCAATGCGCGACTTGGTATCTGCTTGTGCTGCAGGTAAGGTTGCAGACAGAATAGTCTTGGATGTAAATAATGAAGAAGATCAAGAAGGACAGGCCGATATGCCAGTTGCATTGATGCCAAATATGGGAAAAATTACACTTTTGCAGCTTGATGGTATGCTAAAACCAGAAGAATTCAAAACATGCATGCAAACTGCTCTAGTAGGTTGCAAACGCGTTTATGAAGTTCAACGAAAAGCATTAATGGAAAAATACTTTCAAAACGGTGAGCAATAAAATTGAATTCTCTAATACTAGATCAACTAAAACGAGATAAAATACTCGATCTCCTCAAGACAGGAAAAAGAATTGATGGTAGGGCACTTGATGAACAAAGACCATTAATTATTGAAACCGGAGTTATTCCAAAGGCTAATGGTTCTGCTAGAGTAAAGCTAGGAGATACTGAAATTATAACTGGTGTAAAAATTCAACCTGATAAACCATTTCCAGATCTTGGAGACAAGGGAATTCTAATCTGTACTGCAGAGATTTTACCATTGGCAGATCCAAATGCAGAACCTGGACCACCAAATGAGGAAGTCATAGAACTTGCCCGAGTTGTTGATAGAGGAATACGTGAAACTGAAATGATTGATTTACACAAACTAGTTCTAATTGAAGATAAATCTGTCATTGGAATGTTCATTGACAGCAGTGTAATAGATTCTGGTGGAAATCTTTTTGATGCATGCTCTTATGCATCTGTAGCTGGTATCCTTTCTTGTACTGTTCCAAAATATGAAATACAAAATGAGGCACCTGTTCTTGTTGAAGGTGTAACATCCAAGCCTCCGATAAAGACACTGCCTGTGTCTGTTACCATGGCAAGAATTGGTGATCATATTGTTGTTGATCCTACCAAAGATGAAGAATCTTGTATGGATGCAAGAATTACAATTACAACAAATTCTGATGGCAACATCTGTGCTGTGCAGAAGGGAGGAAGTGATGGATTTACTGCCGAACAACTTTTACAGTGTTCTGAAATGGCACTTGATGTAGGAAGAAAAATAAGGAAGCAATTTGAGAAGTTGATGTAGAAATGGTAAAAAGTAAAACTGCTTCACTCAAAGGACTTGGTCAAAAATATGGTCTCAAACCGAGAAAGAAATACACTTCAGTACATAGACAACTAAAGGCACAGAGAAAATGTCCAGAGTGTGGTTCTGAGAGATTTGGAAGAGAAGCAGTAGGAATATGGGCTTGCAAAAAATGCAATTTTAAAGTAGCTGGTTTGGCATACGATGTCAAACTATAATGCTAAAATAGAAATTTCTGCCGGGAAAAAAACAAAATCAATTTTTCATTCTATTGAAACTGATAACAAATTTTATGACGAAAATCCAACAAAGACAAATTTTTCACTTGATGAAAAAATTATAATCACGATTGATGCACAAGAAATTTCACATCTGCGTGCAAATCTGAATTCTACTTTGAGACTTGTACAAACAAGTAATGATTCCATCGAATCGGTAAAGATATAAACAAAACAGCTAGTCAGACAGTCATGTCTGCAGGCGAACAACAAATTCCTCCGTGGTTGCAAGAACAAGTTGGTCGAATGCAACAATTACAACAAAATCTCCAGTCTATCATGATGCAGAAACAACATCTTGAATCAGAACATTTGGAAACTGAACGAGCACTTGAGGTTCTACAAAAAACAAATGATGATGATACTGTTTACAGAACAGCAGGATCAATTCTTGTCAAATCTACCAAGGCCATATTAGTTTCAGAACTTGAAGAAAAAAAGGAACTTGCAAATACAAGACTTACGGTCTTGTCCAAACAAGAAACTAGAATAAAAGAAAATCTCAAAGAAGCTGAAGCCAAGATACGAGAAATGCTGAGAAGTCCAGGCGCTCCACCATCCGGACAACAAAAGACAGATACTCCTAAATAAAATATTTTACAGAAACATAATGGTTTAATGAAAATTGAAGATCTTCGAATGGTAATTGATGAAAGGGAGAAAAAGAGTGGAATTCCTGATCTTATAAAACAAATTGGTGTTAAAGTGGAAATGATGAATTTACCTGTTGGAGACTATATCGTTGCACCTGAAACCATTGTAGAAAGAAAAAGCGTTAATGATTTCATATCATCAGTTTTTGACGGGCGATTGTTTGACCAATGTAGCAGACTAAAAGAACACTTTGAGCATCCTGCAATTATAATAGAAGGAAATGTTGATGAAATAGACAAAATTACAGAAAACCCCTTGGTATTCTATGGAGCAATGTCTTCTGTGGTATTGGATTTTAAAATACCTGTAATCCCAACTCCTAATGCATCACATACTGCTAAATTATTGATATCAATGTGTGCAAGACAAGGTGCAGTAAAGGGACCATTTCTTAAAAAAATTAGAAAATCTGGGAATCTCAAACAACAACAACTATCAATTTTGTGCAGTTTGCCAGGTGTTGGAGAAAAACTTGCTACACGAATGTTGGAAAAATTTGGTTCAACTAGCAATTCACTAAATGCATCGTCTGTAGAATTGTCAAAAATAAATGGGATGGGAGAGACTCGTGCTCAAAAGATACGCAAAATACTTGATACACAAAACAAGGATGCAAAAAAGACTGATCAAAAAACATTACATGATGTGTGACCAATTATTCAAATACGTCCTCTTGATTCTAGTCAAATAATTGATATCTTCCTATCAATGGTTGGCAGAACATTACAATGATCCTGATCTTGTAATATTGGATTCTCGTGGAAATGTTCCATATTCTTATGCTCACATTCCAAATTCTCAACCTTTGGGAATTGAAAAAGTTGTAAAAACTAATCAGTATGGTGCAAATCTTGTAATTGAGAAAGATCAAACATCAACTCTGTTTGGTTCGCTTGGAATTGATGAATCAAAGACTGTCATAATATATGGAGAGTATTTAGATCCGTCTGCTGCAAGAATAGCTTGGACGTTTTTATATTTTGGACATGAAAAGACAAAAATTCTTGATGTTGGAATGGCTACCTGGCAAAAGAAAGGCCTCCCAGTTACCAGAGAAATTACAAAACCTGCCGTTGCTACATTTGTTCCAAAAATAAATTCTCTGATAAGAATTGAAGCAGAGGAACTTTACAAAAAACTTGATACATCTATCATTATTGATACTAGATCTTTTCAAGAATTCATGGCAGGTAAAATACCAAATGCAATACTTTTCCCCTTTACTGATGGTGTGGGAGAGGAAGGCTTACTCTTTAAAGAAAAAGATGAACTCTTGAGGATTTTTGATGAACAACAAATACCTAAAGACAAAGAATTGGTATGTTATTGCGCACTTGGTCATAGGGCATCAAATGTTTTTACCCAATTACGGCTGGCTGGATATGAAAACGTAAAGCTATATGATGGCTCTTTTGCGGACTGGGCTGGAAGAAGACTTCCTCTTGGATGATTTTTTCCTTAATTTGCTTCCACATATTGGACAATCTGTCATTTTCTCAAAGTTCTTGTTACAAGCAGGACAAGAATACACACTGTCCAACACCTTGGATATTCCCTTGGTCATTATCGGAATGACTTTGAAATTCAAGTGTCTTGCAACATTTGATACTGTATAATCATCAGTAACTAATTCTCCGTTTAACTGTGCACATAATGCAAGTACTGATATGTCTTCTTTTGACAATTCTGAAAAATCTCCTGTTTGTTTTGATTTTTCCAAAATGATGCTAGTAAATTTTTCTTCAGGCTCTATAATTTTTAATCTACCTACATCAATTAGAGTTTGCACTGCGTCATGATTTTTTTTAATATGTTTGATCTCTTCAAAAACTAAAGGAGTTGTAAATCCTTGTTCTTGTGAAGAAAATGGTACTCCGGCATAAAATGATGTAGCATCTAAGATTCTAGAAACCAAGCTTACTCATCTGTCTCAGACCTTGTTTTTTCAGTCTTACAAATACAGCATGTTTTTTGTATTTTCTAATGGTTATCACTTCGTCAAATCTAGCCGTTTTGATAACTTGAGCATCCATGATTATGTTTGAATCATGATTACTTATGATCTCAATTTTTTCATCAGGAACTACAATTGATGGTAATTTGTTGACTGGAGCAACTGGTGTTATTATGAGAACATCTAAACTTTCATGAAGAATTGGACCTCCTAAAGAATATGAATGACCAGTTGACCCGCTTGGAGTTGCAACAATAACACCATCCATTTTTTGTGTTACTGTATCACTTTGAAACTTGATCTCAAACAATGATGTCTTTGTCAAGTTTTGTCTGTTGATGTAGATTTCATTTAGTGCTGGAGGAAAATCTTGTCCTCCACAAGATGCAACCACTCTAGTTCGCTTGTCCAAAAAAATCTTGCCTGCGATAATTTGTTCAATGGCCGTATCAATTTGGGGAAGCGTTATTTCTGATAGTATGCCTCTGTTTCCTCCTACATTGATTGCAAGATTTGGAACTTCGTTTTCTAAATCTCTAAAAGTTCGTAGAGTTGTTCCATCTCCCCCTAGGGTAATTGTCAAATCCAGTTTTGTAGTCTTGAGATCTGCCAGATCGTTGATTTTTTTAGCTCCATCTACATTTACCGGGGAAACAGTGTATACCTTAATTTTTTTTGCAAGTAGTTTTTTTGCAACTTTTTTTACTGCATCTTCTGATTCTTTTGAACCCACTTTACTTATGAGCGCAACATTATGAAGCTCCAATAGAAATTACTGATTTTAATTTCACTTAAAAAGCATATGATGGGTATAAAATATTAAGAACCCTTTGAGTTTAGTGTAATAGAGACAAAATGAATTATGCCCAACAAGTTTTAGTTGATACAGAAACAGTCTCAAAGAATTTGGGTGGCAACTCTTTGAAAATTGTAGAGGTGGATTATGATCCTGAAAATGCTTACAGAGCAGGACATCTACAGGGGGCCAGTCTTATCTGGTGGAAACGAGACATTAATGATCCAATAACTAGAGACATTATCAGTAAATCACAGTTTGAGGATTTACTATCAAGAAATGGGATAACAACACAATCTGAAGTTATCTTGTATGGCGATTTCAATAATTGGTTTGCCGCATTTGTATTTTGGATATTCAAGTATTATGGACATGAGAATGTCAAAATAATGAATGGTGGAAGAAAAAAATGGGAAATTGAAAATAGATCTTATACAAAAGATGAACCGCAAATACAAAAAACAAACTATGTTGCACAACCACCACATGAAGGATTACGTGCCTATCTCTTTGATGTAAGAAGAGCACTTGATAAGAAAGATACAGTTCTAGTTGATGTCCGTTCACCAAAAGAATTTTCAGGCGAAATAACTGCTCCTGCAGAATATCCTATGGAACATGCTCAAAGAGGTGGACATATTCCAAATGCAAATAATATTCCTTGGGCTAGTGCAGTAAATGACACTGATGGTACTTTCAAATCAGTTGAAGAACTAAAGAAAATTTATGAAACAAAAGGTGTCACACCAGACAAGGATGTCATATGTTACTGTAGAATTGGAGAAAGATCTTCACATACTTGGTTTGTTCTAAAATATTTACTTGGATATCCTCAAGTTAGAAATTATGACGGATCATGGACTGAATGGGGTAATATGATTGGAAACCCAATCGAAAAATAACGAAACAGGTCAAGAACTACCAATTCTAAAAAAAGGTATATTCTATGCAATACTTGATGATCCTGTCTACCTCATTATGGAAGACAAGACTAAACGCGGTCTTACTGTGCAAGAAAGATCGATTGATGAAAAATACAATGTCTCTTCTGATAAAGGGATGATCTACGATATGGATGGAATAGGGCATAAGGTGGGAATCAGATGGTATTTTCCAAAGGACAAGTATGGTTTTGATGCTGTGCTAGAGCATGCAACTCAAATGGAACAGAGATATCGAAAGATCCGAGAAGAGACTTGTCCTGATTATTAAGAAGCATTTTTAAACTCTTTTTCAGTAGACTAGATAGATGTCACTCCTGTTAAAGGACAAAGTGTATACCGTTCAATCAGCCACATCTAAAAGAGGAGTCTATCCTTTACATAGTTACAAACTTGGTCTTTATCGTCTTCCAATAAAACTTGAAGATAATTATGAAATCGATTCTATTGTTTCTGGATTTAAAAAAGTCTTTGAAATGGATAAATTTGCTGACAGGGTTTATGCAACATATCGCTGGAAAGAAGAAAATTTGCCAGATCCTGATGATTCTGGATACAAATCTATAGATCTTGAAGTTCAAGTTGAGATAGTAACTGGTGAAGTGGTGGACATGATCTATCAAATATATCCAATTGAAAAATATGGGGATGGTCTATGGGTTAAAGATTATAGAAAGAAAGCTGATGCAAATGCAAAGATGGTAATTGATACAATTTTACGAAATAGTGTTCTTGCTGACAAGATGCTAGAGCATGATGTAAAAATAAAACAAATGTCACCCGAGCAAGCTCTTCAGACATTAGAAGAGATGACTCCATTAGCTCAGATAGTTCCTAATGCAAAACCAAAACCAAAACCAGCAGCTCCTCAACCAGGACAACAAGTAGCACAAGTTGAAGAACTTGAGACACCATCTGGAGCCAAGCCTGGTCCAATCGATGTTGACTTTAAATCAAAACTCAAAGTTGTTGAGACCTTTACCGCACCATCTAGTCACAAGATCAAAGTATTTGGCCAAAGAAAGGGCAATGAAATACTTGGAATTTGGGGAGAGTTTGTTTCAGTTGATTATGATATCTGTGTAGGGGATGGTGCATGCATTGATGCATGTCCTGTAAAAGTTTACGAGTGGGCTGAATTTGCAGGAAATCCAGCTTCAGATAAAAAACCATTGATGGCACGAGAACCTGATTGTATATTTTGCCTAGCTTGTGAAAACGTATGCCCAGTTCAGGCAATAAAAATATCCAAGAAAGGATAAAATTTTAGCGGTACGGCTATAAAGACTCTAGAGTTGAAAAACTCCAAATGCTTACACACGTTCTTCCTAATACTCTAACACAATTTCTCTGGAATCTTTTCATTGGAATGGCAATGATAATTACGCTCTATACATGCAACTTTTATTATCTTGTTGTAGTTGCTCGACGTCATAAAAAAAATAGTTCTATAGAACTAAAAGAAGTTCCCACTGTTACACTTCAACTTCCGATATACAACGAAAAATATGTTGCTTCTAGATTAGTAGATGCAGTTTGTGCACTTGATTATCCAAAAGATAAATTATGTATTCAAGTACTTGATGATTCCACTGATGAAACTTATGATCTGCTTGAAAATCTAGTTGCAGATTACAAAAACAAAGGATTTGATATACATCATATAAGAAGATCAAACAGGAAAGGATACAAGGCTGGTGCGCTTCGAAATGCAATGAAGTTTGCAAAGGGAGACTTTATTGCAATCTTTGATGCTGATTTTATCCCTCCTACTTGGTTTCTCAAAAAAGCATTGTCATACTTTTCTAGTCCGAATATTGGATTGGTTCAATGTAGATGGGGTCATGTTAACGAAAAATATTCTCCACTGACAAAAGCACAAGCGCTCAGTCTTGATTTTCATTTCTTGGTGGAGCAAAAAGCAAAAAGCAATTCGCATCTCTTTATGAGTTTTAATGGCACTGCTGGTATATGGAGAACCAAATGCATTGAGGATGCTGGAGGTTGGCATACTGCCACTTTGGTTGAAGATCTGGACCTAAGTTATAGAGCACAGATGAAAGGTTGGAAATGTGTCTTTATTCCTGATATTGTAGTAGATGCAGAACTTCCAGTCCAGATGAATTCTGCAAAAAGACAACAATTTCGATGGGCAAAAGGATCCATTCAATGTGCAGTCAAATTACTTGGCGATGTTGCAATAAAGAAAATGCCTGTTGACACAAAAATTCAGGCATTTGTTCAACTTACACGACATATTGTACATCCGTTAGTTCTTGCACAATTTTTAATTTTACCAATACTTTTGGCCTCAAAAATAAATCTCTACGTGATAAGTGGATTGCCTGCACTTACAATAGTTGCTTACTTGGCAATGGGGCCTGTGGCATACATCTTGGTTATTCAACAAATGTATGCAAAAAAATGGCGGTCAAAGACGCTTTCATATCTGTATTTGATAGTCTATTCTGCTGGCATGTCTGTCAATAACACTGTAGCAGTTTTTGATGCACTCTTTGGAAAAAGAAACGAGTTTTTGCGTACACCAAAGTTTGGAATAATAAAAAATGATGATGATTGGAGAGACAAGGCATATGCTCTTCCATTTACAAAAACTACACTTCTTGAGATATTTTTTGGTGTATATGGAATAGTTGGTATGTTTGTTGCAATATTTTCTAATAATCCGATATTTGTACCAATTATAGGAATTCAGGTAGCTGGATTTCTTTACATCGCATATCTTAGCATCTCCCATTCAACATTTAAAAAAGGCAAATCAAGAGGTAGAGTCGAATCAAAGGCAGAAAAAATGGCAAATAATTACTATAAACTAGCATTGGTAGGCATAATTGCATTGATCGTAGTAGGTGTAGTCATGGCCTTTGAGGAATATGGCAGTACCATTTATCCACTTGATCAATCCAGAGGAATTTTGAGCAGAATTCAAGCTACTTCTGATCCTCAAATCATTTCTGATGATATCAAAACAGTCCAACAATTACTTCCAAAATCTGGTAACCCTGTTTGGATATTTCCTACACAAGATACCGACTTTGGAATGATGCAACGAGATCTTGGTACCATGTTGTCTACACTTGACAAAGTTTCAACTACATCTCCAGATACTGCAGCATTTCACACTGGTATGCTAAACATCCACTCTCAAGCTACTACTATAACATTCAATTTACTTGATGCAACACCGTACATGTACGTCAGTATCTCAAACATGTTGTTTGGTGTTGTGTGGGTTGCAGTAATTATTGGAATCTTTGCACTCTTGAAGAAGAAAAAGCAAGCCCTTGACAAAGCCGAAGAAGACTAGTTGATATTCAATTCACGTCTTATTTCATCAACTGCTCGTATTCCAAAAAGATCACGAACCTGTTCTATCCTAATTGCTTCTTTTACAATGTCTGAGCCAAGTTCTGTAATCAAAAGTCTGAATACATCTGTAAATCTTATCTCCCACTTGTCTGCACAGTCAAGAATTTTGGATATGCTCCATTGTTTTACCTCTGAAGGTAATGGCATCTTTGATCCTACTTCTATGGAAATTTTGTCAAACAGATTCACCATGTCTCTAGTTTGACCTGCCATTTTTTCTATGTCCTCTAGTGTACCATACTTTGATTCAGAGCGCATTCTGATGTTTGACTGGAATTCTGACAACCGAAGCAGACCCATGACTTCATGTGAGGTGTTTTGAGATGTCTTGTGAGTTACACTGCGAACATCTTCTAGTTGCTGTGCAATTTCGTATGTTTTCTTGTTAAACTCTAATATTGATGCCGAGTTTTTATTTAGTAGTTCTGCAAAATCTGATATTTTTTCGTCAAGATCTTTACTCTTGTTAATCATGTTTTCTCTGAAATTGACAAACTCTGAATTGATGTTTCTAATGTCGTTTCCAAATGAAGACAAGGATTCGGTCTTTTTTATCAATGAATCAATCTCAGATCCAACGTTTCTTATCTGAGAACTCAGGCCTGATATGGAATCTGTCTTTGTGGATATGGTGCCAATCTCGCCTTTCAAATTGGATATACTTGTCTCTAATTCTGACATTTTTCCAGTTTTTGAGGCTATTTCTTTCGTACTTTGCTTTACTTCTTCAATCTCTTGATGTATATTAAAAAGCGATTGTGTTTTGGTTGATATATCGTTTGTATTTTTTCGTAATTCTTCTATTTCGTTAGTGATATTTGATAATGATTCCGAACTAGTCATCGCATTTTTAATCTCTTCACGTACCTTCTCAGTTTTTTCTGATACATGCATTATCATTTTTGTATTGTTTCTAGTAGAATCTAGATTGTCAGCAATGCTTTGCATGATTTTATTGGTATCTGGCATGGATTCTTGCTTGTCTCGAATTTTCTCTACGTGGTCTTGCAGTTTGTTTATTTGACTATTTATTTTGTCTATCAAGTTGGAATGCGCTTTGACCTGAGTCATTCCAGAAAACAGACGTTGTGTGTCTTCTTCGATTATGTTTATTTGTCTAGAGTTCTTTTGAATCTGATCTAATGCAGAGTTTACTGATGATATCATGTCCTTGAGAGAAATTAGGATTTTTTGATTTTCTGCAAATATTTTTGACATTGTTTTTACTTCAGAAGCCAAAGTCTTGGTAGCATCTGAAATTGAAGACATTTTCTTGACAACATCGTGTGTAGAATCTTTTGGTTTTGATTCTGCACGTTTTGCTCTAGCCACTTTAAATTAGAATGAAGGCAACCGATAAAAGAGTTAGGGTTTAATTTTGTATGATACAAAAAAAGAACCAGATTTAGTTATTCACTAATTCTGGATCGTGAAGACTTTCATGAAATGTCTTTGCTACCAACCCGTTTGCAGTTTCAAAGAACTGTTTCGGACAAAATTCGCAGTTTAACATATGTTACGGTATCATACGGTACTATTAATAACAAGGTAACTTTGCTATTACCATGTTGCTCTAATTTATTTTTCAAGTTTCAGCGAAATGGAATTTATACAATATCGCAAACCTGTCGGATTTGGACCGTCATCGAAAACATGTCCCAAATGAGCACCGCATTTCTTGCATAATACCTCTACTCTTAACATGCCATGGCTAGTATCTTCTTCTGCCTTGACGTTGTCCCCAATTGGCTCCCAAAAGCTTGGCCATCCAGTTCCTGAATCAAACTTTGTCTCAGAGCTAAATAGTTCGGTTCCACAGCATAGGCATTTGTAAATCCCTTTTTCCTTTGAATCATGATATGTTCCGGTAAATGCAGGTTCTGTACCCTTCATTCTACACACAAAATATTGGTCCGAGGTAAGTTTATCCTTCCATGGATCATTTTGTGGCTCCAACGACTCCTGTTGGGCCATTTAGGATTTAATTCTTGAGTCTTGTCTCATATTTTTCACGCAGTCAGATACCCCAGGTATAATTCATCAAATGATATCAGAATACCCAATCATCATTCTGCAATGAGACCTTATCTTATTGTGCCTTATATGACTGATCTGCGTTTATGATGTGATTTCTTGTATGTGACGCCTGTTTTCGTGTTGGAGATAAGAAATTTTCACTAAATTGTTATCCTGTATCACATTGGCTATTAAATAAAATTTTGTAGAGTCTTGTATGTGAAAGGGGAAATACTGGAGAAAATCAACGCTTCTGGGATTAGCGGAGTAAAGAAGGTTGACCTGAAGAAAATATTTGGAAAGGATTGTGAGAGTATACTTGAGGAATTAAAGGCAGATGAGCAAATATTTATTGAAAAAAAAGGCGTGGCATACTTTGTTTGGACAAAAGAAAATTACGTTCAGCATGTCACACAAAATGACCCAAAATTCAAACTAATGCTTAACATGTTGGCAGGTGTAAACCAGTCTATTGCAAAAGTCAAGGCACATGCCGATGTACTGCAAGAAGAATTAGAACGATCTTCATCACGAGAAAGTGTATCCAGAAATGATGATTTTGAAGGAGTCTTTAACAGTTCATTAAATGAATCATCTACATCTATTGGATGGATTCCATTTGATAAAATAAGAGAAAAGGTCTGTGAGGATCAAAATCTGTCAAAAGAAAAATTCTATCAAATGACAGCAAGTCTGATAGAAAATCACCAAGATAGATATGAAATTTCATCAGGTGGCCAGGAAGGAATTGTAATGCGTGGACTAGTTCATGGTTATGTGAGGAAGATCTAATGTATCCATATAATTTAGATCTAAATCCGTATCCCAGTAGTCCGACTCCAACAGAAAAAGATGCAAAGATACTTGGAGGTAAAAGACACAAGGAGGCAAAGACTGCCATAGTTGAATGCATAAAGGATCTAAATAGAAAAGTAGAAGGCAAGACTGCAGAAAATGGAGATTTTCGTGTAATTACAGTTGTACAAGATGTGGGTTCTGGTAAAACTCATTTGGCGTTACATGTCAAAAGCATCAAAGGTAGACACAATGCGGAATGTTCCTATGTTGACTTGTCTACAATTTCGCCAAAAACTGTCTCTGGAATCTATGATGCAATATTGAAGGGATTTGACAATGAATTCTTTGTCCAGTTACGATCAAAGTTCTTGAATTATCTAAAAGAAAATGCAGAACAAGGCGATAATTCTGCAAAAAAGGCACTTGATTATACATTTGTAAATAAACTCACTGGCATGACCATAAGAGAAAAGACTGAGGATATCATTGCTGGAAGACAGTCTGTGTCTTCAGAACACCTAACTGCATTTTTGATGCACAAATTTGAATACCACGAATCAGTCTTGATAAAAAATGTCATATCTAATTCATTTGATGAAATCAAAAACCTGGAAACACTAATTGGAATGCTATCATCCATGTCTAAACTAACTCATAGATTTTTGGGAAAAATTCTAATCTATGAAATAGATGAGCTTGATGGAAACAAGGATTCAATTGAATTTGTCAAGGGTGTCATAAATGCACATCTTCCAGCATCTGTCCTATTGTTGATAACAACACCATCTGGTTATTTAGAAATTCAAAACACAAATCCATCTGTGTTTGACAGACTAGAAAAAGCAAATTACAAAATCGATCTGGCTGGATCAAACTCTAAAGATGAACTTGCCGAGATTGTTACAGAGTACATAAAACACAGCGACAAGAACGGCAAATTTGGACATGAAGAGCAACAAGAATTGAATGAAAAAATCCAGGTCTTGTATGATGAATTTACAGAATTTCGAAATGTACGCTCTGTCATTAATATCTTGTACCAAGCAATGGAAAAGGCAACCCAGTCAGATTCTAAAAAAATCGATGAATCAGTAATAGATGAGGCAATAAGACAATCTTATCCAGGACTTAGGGTGCGAGGAAGTATTATGAATATTCCAATATCTGATTTTCTGACAATACGAAGAAATGAAGAAAATAATGGAACTGAGATCAAAAATGCAGTGAAAAATCTAACTGTTTTTGCTCAAGAAATGGGCACGATAAAAAAACTAGAGAAACAAAATCTACTTCTTGATGCAGTTTACCAAGATAACTTTGGATCAAAAATTGGGTTGGCTGTAATTGCTAATGAATTAGGTATTCCTGATTTGGAACAAATCTCGGACATGTCAAAAGCTGCCGTAGTGGACAAGTTAATCATACTTACAAACAAAAAGATCCAGACTCCATACAATGCTACAGTTGTGACAATGGACAAGTCCAAAGTAGTAGATTTGATATATTTCAATAACAAATATGCTGGTAAAAAAATCACTGAAGAGGATAATGAACGAATTGAACTCTTGGCAAAAACTCTAAGCATCATCTGATCTTCGGTTATCTTTTTAAAAAGTCACATACACATTTCTTTTATGGCAAACAACGAACTTGAAGAATTTCTCTCTCAGAGACACAAAGACGTGACATTATTTGATTTTGAAGGGAAACAAGTACCTTGTATTGTAGTCGATGGAAAAAAATTTGACGATATCATGAAAGTCATTGCAGGAAAACCTGTTTCAGTTGAGACAAATCTTAACATATTACAAGATGGGCTAGGACATGTTTTTGTCAGAGTTACATTACAGTTTTCATACGGAAACATTGAAGAAAAATTTCTCATATATGCAAACGAGTCAGTAGATTTCTTTGAAGCGTTGGCTGAAACTTCATTGCTTGCATTGTCTTCTAATTCGCAATATGGAAGCTCTAATGTATTCATGATACAATTACCAAAACCTGAAAGAGCTCAGAATGCATTAGATATAATCAGAAAGGGATTGCACAAGTAAATGTGGTCTGTTGATTCACATTCGTTTTTTCAATATGGCTAACAGGTTATTCGAAATACAACATGACAGCTTTTAGATCTATTTTACATTTTTTTGGTTTGTAGACATTTATTATTTCCGGTAATTGGAGATTGAAAATTCAAAAAGTGGGAAAAATGAATTTTTAAACTCATTTTTGATGAAGTTTGTCTCGTTTGATAGTTGTCCATATTCCTATACCGCTCATTACCCCAATTACTGCAAATGCAGCTGCCCATGCAATAGGTTCTAGGGGGCCATGAGGATTGTTGGCATCTGTGAATGTTGTTGCAAAGGCGTGTGGAGTTATGGTGACAACAACAATTAGTGCCAGAACCACTAATGGCATACTTATTGGTTTAACTTTTTGTGATAGAGTTTTCATCGTGATTTATGAAATGTTATAATTCTATTTCAATAACATAGTTTGCACTGTGTACATGATCAATTTTCAATTAATTTAGAAATGTTATTGTATGATCTTATCTTTCTAGTATGTGGAAGAATTCTAGAATTATCTTAACTGTATTCTTGACTCAATTGTCCTAAAATTGAACAGTGCTTATTTTCACTCAATTATTACTCATAAAACTCAAATGAGATCATTGTCTTGTCAATTTTCACATTAATTTTTTTATCAAAGACCTCTTCAAAGATCAATTCAAGAATTGTCTTGTGGTATAAAGACCAATTTTTTCCTAATTCATGTTTCATAACATATTTATGAAAACCATCATCAGCTTCATGAATATGGCTTACTTGAACTGACGAGTTTGTCATTCGTATCTCAAACCATGACAAAAATGATTGGATATCCATAGTGCCTTTCATAAATAATGCAATGTTCTTTACCTCATCTTTGCCAACACGTGTAGCTACATCGATTATTTCATTTTGGCTTAATTTTCCAAAAACATGAACAAAGACTTGCTTATTTATAGTCACAAATCCAATTGTGGACTCGTGCATACCCCAATCCAAAAACTGTTTTAATGCTTGATTTACAAGCGTATTGGTACTCACTTGTTTGTTGCTTGATGCATGACGTAATCTCTGGATAGTATTTTCGTCCAATCTGAATGTAATAGTAGAAGTTTTCTTTGTACCAGGACTCACTCTTTTTAGTATGAATTGTCTAGCTTTTAAGATTTATACAACTAGTATTTTCATTATTCACTAATTACTGTCTCCAAGATCATTTTGTTGAAAATTATGATTCTATTGGTTCTAGGAAGAATTTTCTCAGATCATGGTATCGTGCCCTTATAGTGGTAGAGGTAACACCAGATGCCTTTGTTAATTCTGCCTGTGTCTTTTGTTCTGCGTTTAGGATACAAGCCAAATAGAGGGATGCCGCAGCTAATGCTTTTGGGTTTTTCCCATGTACCATGCCTACTTTTTCAATTGAATCAAGTATTTCTAATGCGTTTCTTCTTGATTTTTCGCTAATTTTTGTATCATTTGCAATTCTTGTCAGAAACTCTTTAGAATTAAACGGGGATATCTGCAGATTTAATTTTTCAACCAAACTTCTATACGTCCTAGCAATATCCTTTTTTCCAATATTACTTGCAAGTGATACCTCGACAATAGTTCTAGGTACCATACCTTGTTTACAAGATGCATAAACACATGCACACATGATGTTTTTTGACTTTCTTCCAACAGTTAATTTTGTTTTAACAGCTTTTCGGTACAGGTGTGCAGAATCTTCAGCTATTGAGTTTGGCATTCCAAGTTTTGCCTGCAACATGTTAAGAAATAAAAGCGCAGATCGTAATGTCTTGTTTTTTGGAATGATTGTATTTCTAGTGTTGAGTATTTTTAGACGATAAAATTCATTCTTGGCAGTCCAAGAAAGAGATTTCCCCATACAATCTCTATCTGACATGATGGTAGACATGTTCATATCAAACATTGTCAAAGAGTTGCCTGAGCCTGAATTTTTTTTTGCCATAGACTCCATAGGATCCGACTTGTTCAAAGGATTGACTTCTAAAGATTTTTCTTCCAAAACTTGACCGCATAAACTACAGAGAACCTCGCCTGAAATATTATCAGTTATGATTGACGATCCTTGACAGTTGTGAATGATATCCTTGGAAGCGTCTTCATTTATTGTCGGGGATGTTTTTGCGGCAATATCTAATTCTGGTTTTACAAGGATTTGCTTACGTTTGTTCATATGATCATGTCCGACCACTGTTTTCTTTCTTCCATCTGGAAAGGCAGAATTTCCTCAACATCTTCTTTTATCAATTGTAATGCCAATTCAGATTCATTTCGTAGTTCTTCTGAGATGCTCCTGGAACGAAGCTGCGTAATACCTTTGAGTGTATAATTTATCTCAACTTCCAATAGGGTCTGATTTCCAATCTGGGTTATCATGATATCCTTTATTCCCATCAGTGTTCCTCTAATCCACCTACTATGAATTCCCTCCATGGGAAAGAGAATGATTTTTTGATAGCACTTGTCAGAATTATTCAGTGTTACCTCACGCGTAAACATATTTCCATTTTGTGACATATTTCGTACTCTTGCCATTCCTTTCCAAAAAATGGGATCTCTCTCAATTGCTGATATGACATTCCAAACTTTTCTAACAGGAGAATTTACCATTATTTTTGAAGTGATACAAATCATACATCAACATGGTAAACTTGGGTTAAATTCTAGTTAGTATACACTGCAATCTATATTACTGAAATACAATGGTTGCAAAAATAGTAATGTGAGGGAAACATTTCTACTCATAAATTGTGATCTTGGGAAAGAACAACAAATTGTAGAATCTTTAGAAACTTTGCAAGATGTACAGGAGGTGCAGGTCACATATGGAGTATATGATATTGTGGCAAAAATTCAAACAAAGACAGAAAAAGAATTGAACAAAACAATCCGTTTGAAAATAATGAGTCTAAGGCCTGTTCAGAGTGTACTTGCGTTGAAAACAGATAGCGATGCGCACATAACAACCACACAGTGATTTACAATCAAGTCTTCACTGTTTGTTTTCTATGACCAGAAGAGTATTTTGATCCTTCCACGATATCTTGTCTAGATCATCATAATGGTTCAGTATGTTTTGCACAAACTTGTGCAATGCCTCCTTGAATTCATATTTTTTATAAAACTTGAAAGTAGAGTAATGATGATTCTTTACCTGCTCTACAAGTTTCTCCAGAGGATATACACGATGATGTTCAAAGAACTTGATAGAGTTTATGTTTAGATTTTTGTCCTTTTCAAAGGCCGACTTTAGCTCATCTAATTCATAAAGGCGGTTTTCCTTTTGGTTAAATGAGGGAAAGTGCATTCCCCATATCGTCTTAGCATTTTGGTCACGCAATCTGGTGTATACAAATAGTTTACCGTCATTTTTGAGAACTCGAGATGATTCTCTTAGAAAGTCATTTAGCGAAAAATGATGTATTGCATTAAATGACATCACGCAGTCAAGCGAGTCTGTCTGTATTGGCATCTTATGTGAATCGCTTCGTATTGTGGTAAAGTTTCGGATATTATTTTTCATAAAATGTTCCTTTAACTGCCTTAGCATTTCCCTGTTATTATCAAGGCAAAAAAGATGGCATTTTTCTCCCAGGTGTTGGACAAATTTTAGGCTATATCGTCCTGTTCCACATCCAATATCTGCTGCGTGTATACTTGGCAAGTCACGCAGCTTGTCTGTGATAAATAATATTGGTCCAAGATCTGTGGTCCTCAATTGGCGGTACTGTGGAGCAATGTACGCAAAATGATCATGCATTTTATTTAAAACAGAATTTCTTTTACCTGCTCTTGATTCCATTTATTTCTATAATTTCTATAATTTTAAAGTGTTATCCAAAAGAAATAAAAATCATGAAAAAATTTGAAAATAAAAAATATCTTTGAATTGTTGTCTTGAAACCAATAATATTGTGTAAAGATATTGAACCAGTGATTTTTGTAATTTTCCAAAAACTAGAGAAAAGATACCTCAGATTTTAATATACCGGGTGACAAAATAGACAGTTGAGCCTCTCAACATCAAGCCATGCATATGGAATAGGATTAATTGCTGTAATTGTAGGTGTGGCAATTGGAGTTTCATACTATCAACTCTATTTCATACCTGAATTAAACGCCACACCGTCAATTCCTAACAAGGTAAAAAATCCTGATCAAACAACTACTATTACCATTGTGAAAGGCTCTGTAGACCAAACCCAAACGCAAAATTTTCTACCAAAAAAACAATCAATCCAATTGGGAGTTGACAACCGCATAATATGGCAAAATAATGATGATGCTGCTCACTATGTCACACCAGTGAAACCATTCAAAGATGCGTATAGTGGAAATTTTGGATCTGGTGCAATACTATCCGGTAAAAACTATACTTTCTTGTTCACACAAGAGGCAAACATACCATACTATTGTCAAGTACATCCTTGGATGACTGGGGAAATCGACATAGTACATGGTGCATTAACATCTTAAGTAATCATCAAATAGCTTTCTTGAATTTTTGAGATAGGTGAAAATTCATCAGTGTATTATGCAATAATCTTACGGAATATTCATCATATGTTAAAATGCCTCTTAGGTAATTGCAATTTACTTTAACGTTCTATTTTTAGGCAATAAAATTGGTATGAGATCTCTTTTAATTTTGTTACTAGTGTGCCTTTGGTGGGTTTAGTTAAAGACCAACACCACTTGTAATAATCTCATGCTCATTATTTTTCATTGACTAGTTTTCTCTTGTTCTCTAGGATCTTGTAGATGGGACCCTTTGCAAAGTCAGTAATCACAAACCATGCTAATGCATATCCCCAAACAAACAATGCATCATGCCATCCAATTGCTGGAACTAAAATTCCTTGAGCGGTAATTATAGTTGCAATCATCTGAGTTACAATTATGGCCAAAAACAAACGTAACGCAGGCTTGACTGTCCAGAAATGACCACGAGTCCTTGCAATAAAAAACAAGAGATGACCCGCCACTGATAGCTTTAGGTAAATTAATGACTGCAGAGATTCTGTTTTCAATTCAAAAATATTCATTCCGATGTATAGCAGACCAAAAGTTGAGACAAGTCCTATCATTCCAAGTCCTGTTGCTATTCCCAAAACTTTTTTCATCTCCCATCTTTCTGGCTTATTTGATATTCTCACATTATCATACGCAATCATCATTATTGGAACGTCATTCATTATAGCTAACAAGACTATCATTAGCGGCGTGATGGGATAAAAATTAAAAATCAATATGGAAGAGACCAAGAAAAATAATATTCTGATTGTCTCACTAATGCGATATATGGCATAATTGTTCATTCTCTGGAATATTTTTCGACTCTCCTTGATTGCGTCAACTATGACCGAAATTCCTGCCTGGGTGAGAACAATATGTGCTGCAGATTTTGCAACATCTGTAGCACCAAAGACTGCAATACCTACATCTGCTTTTTTTAGGGCAGGTGCGTCATTGACACCATCTCCTGTCATACCTACTATGTGATCTTTGGCTTGAAGTAGACTGACAATCTTGTATTTGTGTTCTGGAAAAACTTGTGCAAAACCATCTGCAGTCTCAACAATATCCTGTGCTTCCTTGTCAGTCTTTTCAGTTATCTGAGATGAGAGCAATATGTTTGTGCTGAGATCTAACTCCCTAGCTATCTCCTTCGCAATGTCCAAATGATCGCCTGTAATCATTTTGATTTCTATGCCCAAGTCTCTGGCATCCTTGATGGTACTTTTGGAATCTTCACGTGGAGGATCATGCAATGAGATAATTCCGACAAATTCCCAACTTCCTTCTGAATTGGTCTTTGCTACTCCTATAGAGCGAAATCCTTTGGATGCAAGATTGGCTACGTTTTCTTCTACCTTGGATGATATTGCATCTTTGTTCAATACTAGTGAAAGAATATTTTGTGGGGCACCTTTTGATACTAGGAATCTTTTTCCAGACTTGTCCTCAATTTCAGCCTCTGTCCTTTTTATGATTGGGTCAAATGGTTTGAATGAGATCATTTTATGGGATTTGAAATCGTTGAAGACCTCAGACATTTTGGATTTTTCAAATATGGCATTATCAATATGGTCTTTATCTTCTCCCCTTGAGGCAAGAGTTGCATACAAGAGTACGTCAGAGTCTAAAAACTCGTCAAATGTTACAATTTCTGCCACACTAAGATCATTTTTAGTTAGAGTGCCCGTCTTGTCTGCACAAAGTATGTCTACACCTGCCATTTCCTCGATAGCTGCAAGTTTGCTAACTATTGCCTGTTTTTTTGCCAAAACTGTAGATCCTATTGCCATTGTAATAGAAAGTACTGCAGGCATTGCTGCTGGAATTGCTGCAATCATCAATACCAACGCAAATTGCAGAGTTTCAATCAAGCTTTCGTGTCTGAGAAATGCTGCAAGAAAAACAATTGCAATCAATCCAATGGCAACTGCGATTAGATAATTCCCTATTTTTATCAGGGCTTTCCTAAAATGACTCTGGGTCTTTGCCTCTTCAACTAGTTTTGCAGTTTTCCCAAAAAAAGTATTCATCCCTGTAGAAACAACAAGTGCGCTCATCTCACCTTTTTGTACAACGGAACTGGAATATGCAACATCTGAGAGATGTTTCTCTACTGGCAATGATTCTCCAGTGAGAGCAGATTCATCTACTAAAAGATAATCTCCATCAAAAAGCTTGATGTCTGCTGGTATTATGTCTCCAAGACGAACTCGGACTATGTCTCCTGGAACCAATTCTTTAGCAGGAATATCTGCCCATTTGAGGTCGCGTAGAACACGAACATTAATTGCTAGTTTCTGTTTTAACAGGTTTATCGCATTGTCAGCTTTGCGTTCTTGAAAAAACCCCACAATTCCATTTATTGATAACAAGGCAATAATTATCCAAAAATCATCCCAATGAGAAATTCCAGCTGAAATAATTGCAGCTGCCTCTATCATTATGGGAATTGGTCCCCAAAAGTAACTAAGAAATTTCTTTATGGGGTGCTTCTTTTTTTCTTCAATCTCGTTATAGCCGAACTTTTGTAATCGATTTATCGCTTCTTGTGAACTGATTCCTGTCTTATCTGTAGCAAAGTGTAAAAAGAGGTCATCAATCTTAGTTTTTTTTATCTCATCTATTGTAAGAATATTATCAGTCATATTTTCTATCTTACAGATCAATTTGAATCATAAAAAGATGTTTTGAGGTATTTATTATGATGAAATATTCATTACAAGTTTGAGACCTTTGATGTTGTTTAAAATCGAAATACAATGCGGTTGCCGGTTTGCAGTTCCGAACGGGTCCAAGTCCATGCCAAAAATCAAGTTTTTAGTGGATGTTTCCAATTTTATAA
>JAGWHQ010000011.1:49143-51452 GCA_028866655.1 Nitrososphaerota archaeon | reverse complement strand
TTCCCTTACTTCTTGTCTAAATTTTATTGAAAACTCTACTGCATGAATGTGCTTACAACATACATGTCTGAAAATATGGTCAGGACAGTCACATTGCCAAGAATTATTTGTCTTGACTACGTTATATTCTCGTTTTGTGGTTTGTGATTTTACATGATAGAAAGTATCAGAGATTCTATGAAGGTCATGTCGTGAAGCTATGATCTTGCCTTTTTCTGCTCTTGGATTGTTGTTTGTGCTTGTCATTTACGTTCTACGTTTACCTAATAGGTAATATGCTATATTAACATTACTTTTAACGTAAACTTAAACTTATTACGTAGTATGTATTATTAATAACTAGAATGGCAATAATCAAAGTTGTAGGTTATCAGTGTGATCGATGTGGTCATGAATGGTCGCCACGATTGAAAACAGATGTAGAGCCTGCAATTTGTCCAAAATGTAAATCAGCTTATTGGAATAAACCTAGAAGAATAGATATGGCAAAGAACGAAGTTGAACAAGCACGTCAAGCCATGAAGAACAAGAAAAAACGAAGGGATGCAGATCTATAATGGTTGTCAAATATACTGACGAGATGTGGCAAAAACTAGAAGAATACGGAAAAAAATTACCACCATTTTCTGAAGAATTTGATCGTAAAATGACAAGAAAGATTATGCAAATGCCTGCTGAAATTCCTTGGCTTTTTGAAGCTTATAGATTTGAATTAAGAAAGAGAGTAAAAGGAATGAAAGAATTACAGAAAATAATACCTAATGTAAATGTAAATGACGATACAAAAGGGGCACTAGAATTAATCTGTAATTTGATAGCACATGAAAGTGAGGAGAAAATCAACATTTGGGATCATATAGAAGCTTTAGCATTAAATCAAATAGAATTTGGAAAAGATTTGAAACGACTAATTCGTATTAGTGAACCCAAAAATAAGAAAATTAAAGAATTCAATACACTAGTTCAAAAAATATCAAAAAGAGAAAAGGATAACAGTAAATTTGCAAAGGACTATCAGAAAAAACTTCCATACATTAACAGATTCAAAGATTATTTGGATCATGAAGCTGGGAAAACAAGTAAAAAATGACCAGTGAAATAGATTTACTTCGACAAGCACTAAAGAAACATGAACAGGCATCTAGATTAAAGAAAATTAATGAAGAACTTTACCAACATCTCACAGGCTCAATCTACTACATTCTAAAATATGCTGAAAAACATGGAATTTCACTACCTCAAAAAGAGGCACTTTTACGCATGATTGAGAAGGCAGATTTCATCATAGACCAGTTTGCCAAACCATCAACCGAAAGTAAACAGGATAAAGACTACCGACAAGGTAACAGAACCTGGTTTAAGGTTCTGTCCAATTAACGGCTCATTCATTGATTATTTCTCCTTGTAAACTCTCGGCTCATGCTAGCATTTTGGATTAGAGTAACCCACTTGTTATCTCCCTTGATCTCAATTCCACAAGCCTCCGACGGTGTTTTACCATCTAGGCTCATGTGTGGTCTTACGAAGTTGTGGAATATCTGATAACCATTGATTAGTGGAGAGTCCTCTTTCTTTAGTCCTCTAGCAACCTTCTCACGATCTCTAAACTCACCGTTCATCCTCTCCATTTTGTTGTTCCTCGTGTCTTTAGACTTTTTACTAGCAGTAACTGATTTTTTCCCAAGAGAATAACCCCACACTCCAGTCATGATTGGAAAAAGTATTGTTGCAGAATACAAGAAAAAATATCCAAGTAATTTGTCCACAATAGCAAATAGCGTTCCGAGCTTTAAACTTTTTTTAGATTATTGATATCACATTCCATCCCGTCAAGTATCTAGTAATCTTGATCCTGCAAGCAGGACACCATTCATACATCAGAATGTGATCATCACATGCAGGATTCATACAGGTAGATTCTCTCCTGCAACGTGGACAGATGTGATTCTTCATACTTCTCTCCTACTAGCATTCTGAATTAATGTCATCCATTTGTTATCTCCTTCAATGTTTATTGCACAATCTTCTGACCGAGTTTTTCTTTATAATTTGAGTAACATAGTTAATCGAGTCTTTTATACGACAAAAACCAATTACGAATGGAACCGTGGATGTGTCTTTCTAGTGCACGATCACACCATCACTTATGACACAAGTCCCTAATATCCACGGTTTCATTGTGTTTATTTTATAACATGTACAACCATAACGCGGTATTAATTCATCAGGACATATTTGCCAGTTCAAAATGAACGAACACATTCTTTTCAATGCATGCCACATAGTAAATAATGCAGAGTCTATACTGG
>JAGWHQ010000011.1:0-49133 GCA_028866655.1 Nitrososphaerota archaeon | reverse complement strand
TTTATTTTATAACAATATTTGATGACATACCAATCCTGAGAGACAGTTTGCAAGTTCGAAATGAACGAACACATTCTTTTCAATGTAACCCGCATAGTAAATAATTGCAGATTCTATACTGGCGGTAGTTCTTTTGGGTTAAACCCCAAAAGGGCACCGCTAGAATCTGATAATTTTTTTTCATTTATAGAAGACAGGTGTAATGGTTAACACCCAAGACTGTAATTTTCAGACAGATTACGCATACAGAAAATTAATTGTTTTATGAATGAATACAGATGATTTTTAAAATTCTACTTTCTTCTTCGTTGGCCTGGTTTGTTTTGGCCTGGGACTCTTTTTAAGACAAATCTTTTTCTAAAATTATCCTTGTTTCGTGTAATAGATATTGTTCCATGTCTTTCTCTTGATGGAACCTTTGGAGTTTGTCCTCTTACTTTTCCTGCTTTAGTAAGCGATCCGTGAGTTGGCACGAATAAAGTTTCATTTTAATTCAATTTATGTATTTGGTTTTAGTAAAAATTTTACCAGTACTTGGTCTTGATTGTTTCAATTACTCTCTCGTGTTCTGCACCTTTTCTTCTTGCATATTTCTCCATTGCAGTCAATGGAACACCACCTAGTGCTCTTGCAAGACCTGTGAATGCCTTTTTCTTTAGAGTATTGTTGCTTCCTGTCTTGTCCATGAATTTCTGGATTCCATACTTGAAGTTGTGTTGCCATGTCTTGTACATGACACCAAGTTGTGGTGCAGTCAATTCATTTCCAATATCAAAGAACTCTGATTTTTCAAGCAATCCAATTGGGACAAATGTAAGAGGAGTTACAGTAAACTGGGATTCTGGTTGTTCTCTTTCTAGTTCATTGATTAGTCGTATTGTATCCCATCCGTCTTCTTCTGTTTCTGCGTTGTCAAGACCCATGATTAGTGTGAATGCAGGAATCCAGTGATTTTCATTTAGTGTCTTTACTCCTTCTTTTACAACCCAGTGCCATTCTTCTGGCTTGTATGGAGAAAGTTTTCTATCAGCATATTTTCCAATTAATCTTAAACTTCCTGTTTCAAATCCACATTGAACTCCAGTCTTGTTGTTAGGGCCAGATTTGATTATCTTGGATAGATTTGGAAGTAATTTTTCATCAGCAATTGCACCAGCTAAGGTACCGTGAGTTGGATTGGTGTGTTCAATTCCACATGACATGACAGCCTTGAAGAGCTCCTCTAATGCTTCTCTGTTTGGAGCCATGTTCTTGGTCTTTCTTGGGTCAAGGCCATAAACGAAGATATCATCACTGTGGAGCCATGCGTTGCGCTGACCTCCCTTCTTTATGTTTACTTCAATCTCTTGTTTTACTTTTTCAGGTGAATAGTATCTTAACGGTCGTAGTGTAACATCACAGAACTTGCAACCTCTTCCACATCCTCTCATGACCTCTACCATTCCGTGCATGCTTGGCTCTACAATGTTTGGTATGCTTTCAACATCTGGCTCATCCCAATAGTGGATGAATCTACCGTGGAACTTTTCATTATCTTTTCCAAATTCTTTTACTTCAACTTTGAAATCACTCTTGACAAATGGATTCATGTTTTCAAATTCTCCGGCAATTAATTTATTGAAAAACTCTCCAGCGTGTCCATCAATTTCCGGTGCAATACCACCAAGTTCTCCTTCTAGTACTGCATACAATCCATATTCTTGGATCTTCTTTGGATCATAGTTATACTGCCAAGTTCCAGAAGCGCCAGCAATTACTTTGGCATGACTTCCGTTTTTCTTTTTTGCAGCATTTATCTTCATGTGTAAATCGCGATTGTAAAATTCATCATATGATGTCTGTTTTCTACCATAAGTAAATGTCATAGTTACAGGACCCATTCCAAGAGGATCCATTTCATAAGTTCCAACCACTTCGGTTTCAGGACCAATGAACTTGTCTACATGATCAGGATGTGCTACCACAACTTCTTCTCTCTTGTATCCATCTCGGAGAAGAGCTGCTTCGACTTTTCTTAATCCATATGGAGCATAATTTGCAACACCATTCTTTTGACCTATAGGATTGCAGATAAAATCAAAGAGCACTTTTGGAGTCACTTGATCTTTTAGAATGTAATACCAGAAACTGTTTTTTGGTCTATGTGGATCTACTGCAGGAGCACAACCAAAGAAAGTTGCAAGCGAAATCCCACGATAAGGAGACATCAATGTACGGTCTGCAGTTAACACAATCTTAGCCAATTTTCAATTTGGATGGTTTTTTATAGCATTTTAAGTTTTCCGGAATTTCCACTTTTTAATAATTATCAAGCATGCCTGATTTACTCCTGTGAGTATACCCAAACTCTTTGTTTGCAAGCAGAGTTTGTCCATCAAAGACAGTTCCATCTTTGCATGCCATTACATCACCAAAACAACAACTGCCGCAAATTCCAATTCCACACTTCATCATTCTTTCAATGCTTGCCTCAACATACGTCTTTTTTGAAGATGCAATCTGGACAACTTTGTGCATCATTTTTTCAGGACCACATGTATACACTGCATCAAACTTGCTTTCTTGAAATAATTTTTCCATCACATCTGTCACAAGACCCTTTTGTCCATAACTTCCATCTTCTGTAACAGCAATAACTTTGTGTGTAGTACCTTCAAGCAGTTTGTTTCCAAGCGCTTCGAAAAAGACTTCGGATTTTGTCTTGGCACCCATTACAATTGTTACATCATCTGTTTTTTTCAAAAACATAACCAGTCGTATTAGAGGAACAAGTCCAGTTCCCCCACCAACCAAAAGTAATTTTCCTTGCTTGATTGTAAACGAATTTCCATATGGACCTCTGATACCTATCTGGTCTCCAACCTTCTTTGAGAATAATTCTGTTGTAGCAAGTCCATGTTTTCGTACAGTAAATGCAGCCTTGCCATTTTCTTGTGATATCATTACACTCATTGGGATTTCATTTACTCCAGGTATCCACACCATCGCAAATTGTCCTGGAAGAACTTGAGATAGTATAGCGTCGGAGAAAAATAGAGTACGTACCGTAGGGGTCTCATCGACCACCTTTTCTATTGTAACAATTTTTGGTGTATCAAAACTTTTTTGCAAGTCCAACCATCTCACTTAATTTTTTAAAGTTCTTTTTTTCCATATACTTTGATATTCCATTGTTAATTTCAGAAAAGACTCCAGTCCATTTATCTCCAACAGCACTGCCAATCTGCACAGCACTTGATCCTGCAAGTAAAAATTCTACTGCATCCTCCCAACTTGAAATCCCGCCACAACCAATAATTGGAATATCAAACTTTGATGAAATTTCATAGACACATCTTACCGCTACAGGTTTTATTGCAGGCCCAGACAGTCCACCAATTTTATGACTCAAAATAGGCCTTGCAGTTTCCACATCAATTGCCATTGCACGCAATGTGTTTATTGCAGTGATACCATCAATCCCACTTTCACACGCAGTTTTCACAGTTTCTAGATAGTCTGAAGAACCAAGACCAACTTTTGCAAGTACTGGCACCTTTGATTCTTTTTTTACAGATTTGACAATTGTGTGGACAAGTTCAGGATCATCACCTACCTCAAGCCCAACTTTTTCAACGTGAGGACATGACAGGTTAAGCTCGTATCCTAAAATCTTGACATTTTCAAATTGTTTTATCATAAATGTAAAGTCCTCTGGAATAGAGCCAACAAGGCTAACAATGATTGGAACAGTTTGATTTGGCGATAACATTTTTGCAAAATATGGTGCACCAGGATTTGACAATCCAACGGCATTGAGATATCCGTGTTCTAGTCCAATTATAGTTGGATTTGGATATCCATCCCATGGTTCCTTGCTTAGTGATTTTGTAACAAGTGCACCCGCCCCTTCTTTATATAGACGACCAAAAACGTCAAGCGAGATGCCAAGAATACCAGACGCAAGCATAGTGGGCCTCTCAAGTGTAATTGGACCCACACTAGTTGAGATGTCAGGACTCACTTCTAATAATAAAAAATAGTTGTCTTATAACGTTTGATATAGTTCTAGGATCTATAATGTTACATTTTTTAGTAAGCCATGGAAATGCACTCTATGCATTCTGTCATTTTAACAGAGCTTGGTATTGCAGTTTTTGATGATAACAAATGTGTAAAGTCATTTCCATTTTCAAATCCATCTATACAATATGTAGAATTGAAAAAAGAACAAGCCAGCCTCAACGAACTAGAACATTTTCTTGCCAACTTGGGAAGTATTGTTGTTGTAAACGATTCTTCTCTCTTGAAACTCTTGAGAAAAAAATCAATAGAGGTAGACATTATGGAAGAAAAAAAGATAGAGACAATCCAGTCTTCAAAATTACGAGTCCTTGTAGATTCTGGATTTGCAACAAATGAAGGAGATGCCAGAGGAAAACTACGAGACTTTGCACTAAGCCTTTCATCATCTAGAGTTACAGAGATTTCCGAGAGTCCGGACTTGCACATAATCCAGGCAATCAATACACTAGATGAAACTGACAAGATGATCAACTTGCTAAGTTCTAGATTAAGAGAATGGTATGGATTACATTTTCCAGAACTTGATAACATGATAGATACAATCAGTGGATATTCAAAGATCGTAATGGCAGGAAGAAGAGATAACCTTACTCAGGACACATACCTTGCAGCAGGTTTTCCAGAAGAAAAAGCTGAGATGTTATCTCTACTACAAAAAAAGAGTAGAGGTGGTCAAATCTCAGATGAGAATTTTGCCATAGTTCAAAGTATTGCAAAACAGATCTTGGAACTTTTTGATCTAAGACAGTCATTAGAAAAACACATTGAATCACAAATGGAACTAGTTGCACCAAATATTTCAGTCATACTTGGTTCTGCAGTAGGAGCCAGAATACTTGCCAAAGCAGGAAGTCTGAAAAGACTTGCAACCATGCCTGCAAGCACCATCCAAGTTCTTGGCGCTGAAAAGGCATTATTTCGAGCTCTCAAGACTGGTGCACAGCCACCAAAACATGGTTTACTATTTCAACATCAACTAGTTCATGCAGCCCCACGATGGCAGAGAGGCAAGATTGCAAGAGCAATAGCTGCAAAAGCTGCCATTGGTGCAAGAGTGGATGTATTTGGCGCAGGAAGAAATGATACTTTACTTGAAAAACTCAACATACGTGTTACAGAGATAGGAGAAAAATACAAGGACCAACCAGAGAGGCCAGCATTCCAGCCACGTAGAAATGAAGAACAAAGAGACAGACGATTTGGTGGTGGAGGAAGAAGAGATGAAAGCAGAAGGTTTGGAGGAGGAAGAGGTGGCGGCGGAGAAAAGAGAAACGACTGGCAAAAAAACAAGAGAAAGAAGTTTGGAAAACGAAGAAGATAATATTTTTTGGGTAAAAATTGAAGGGGAAAAGAGACTTGCAACCATAAATCTCGTGCCCGGAAATCAAGTTTATAGAGAAAAACTAGTCAAGATAGGTGACGAAGAATTTAGAGCATGGGATCCTTATCGCAGCAAACTTGGTGCTGCCATAATGAATGGTCTTGAAATTTTACCCATTGTAAGAAAATCTACAGTTCTATATCTAGGAGTATCAACTGGAACAACTGCAAGTCACGTATCAGATATCGTTGGACCAAGCGGAATTGTTTTTGCAGTAGAACATTCAAGTAGAGTTGCAAGAGACTTTTTGGAAAGAGTGGCTACGTTTCGATCAAACATTGTTCCAATCTTACAAGATGCTCGTAGCCCCAAGGAATATTTTTCAGTGTATGGTCCTGTTGATGTTGTTTATGTAGACATTGCCCAACCAGACCAGACAGAGATTGCAATACTAAATTGCAAAACATACTTGAAAAAAGGCGGCTATATGATGCTAGTAATAAAAACAAGAAGTATTGATGTCACAAGAGAGCCGTCACAGGTAATGCGCTCAGAGGCCAAAAAATTATCTGCCAACTTTGAGATAATCCAAGAAATAAACTTGGAACCCTATGAGGGAGACCATGGCATGATTGTAGCAAAATATCTAGGATGATGCACTTAACAAGGCTTTGACTGGTTTCCAACTCTTTCTTACAAATACAGGCATGGTTCCATTTTGAGACATCCATTGTTTTATGAATGTCATGGTTTTAGGATCAGATGGATATCCACTTCCCAAATCATGATTCTTTCGTAGTTTTTCTATAGCCCTATCTCTGTTTACTTTGGCAATTATAGAAGCTGCAGAGACTACAGGATATTTTTGGTCAGCATGATGGCTCGAGATGATTTTGCCAGTTTTGGCAAGATTTGAGATATACAGACCAAACCGTTTTGGGTTTACATCACACGAGTCGACATATGATGCACCCGCCTCTAGTTTTTTTATAACTTTGACCATATAGTCGGCTTCAAGTTGGTTTAACAGGTTTTTACTTACACTCTTGTCTATCGTTTTTGGAGGAATTTTTGCAACGTAATATCCTTCCACAAGATCTAGTATTTTTTCATACAATTTTTCTCGCAATTGCGGACTGAGTTGTTTTGAATCTTTCACACCAATCTTAACAAGTTGTTTTATGTTTTTTTTCTCAATAGAGATTCCAGCTATTACAAGTGGACCCAAGACTGAACCTCGACCTGCGTCGTCGACTCCGCAGACTAGCATATTTGATTTGTTCTTGTGACAGACATATTAAATCATTTTAGGAGTCAGATAATAGTTTTACTACATATGATAAGTATTGTAAAAAACTAGCAGGAAAGATCGCCATACTTTCCTTGCAGACCAGCTGCTCGTGCTATATTAGCATCGGACTGATCACTTTCTAGTGCAAGGTGACATACTCCAGCTTTGTTAGAATTATCACGTAGATTATCTGTGAATGCAATTGCAGCATTTACAGACGAGTCAGGAGAATGGGCTCGTTCAAAAAGAGTATGGCCAACACCTTCAGGTACTGCTATCATCAAGATCACCAATATAGCAAACTTGTTGATTGCTCTTTTGTTCATTGTATACCTATTGTGATTCATTGTTATATTCACAATGGAAGGAATTATTGTTCAAAATTTCCAGTTTGGAAGCAAAACTATAGCATAATATCATCCAATATGAACTCCAATTTCCGATTCGGAAATTTATATTAATAACACGTGCCAATGTAAAATTATGCTCGATGAGATAGACAAGGTAATACTCTCACACCTTGGAAGAAATGCCAGAGTTTCCTCACAAGAGATAGCAAGTACACTTCAAGGCATGGGCTTTACAATTACTGACAGAGCTGTACGACAAAGACTTGGGAGACTTGACAAGAACAAATCTATTCTGGGATACTCCGTTATTTTAAATCCAAACCTAGTCTCAGAAAAAGTCAACAGGACAATACTTGTCAAATTCAAATTTTCAAAAAATATTTCAGATGGAATTGATAGATTAACAAGATATCTAAACGAGTCTCCCTTTTGTATCTATTCAGCAAGGATGAGCGGAGACTTCAATTGGATTTGTCATTTTGTCTTCTCATCAATAGAACAATACGACCTTGAAACAAACAATTTTCTAAACAGATTTGCAGACATTATATCTGACTTTCGCTCCTATGAATCAAAGGCTACAAAATCTTCACCCTACGTCATATTTGATGAACATGCTACTAATGAAAAAACGCTTCAAGTATATACCATATTAAATTCCATCAAAAAACATGACAACCTAAATGATCGACTTCAATCCATAGTAGAAAGTCTTGTAAAATATTTTGATGCCAAGTTTGCACGAATCTGGTTTTATGACAAGAAATCAAAAACATTGATTCTAAAATATAGTGCAGGCAAGTACAAGAACATAAATGGGGAATTTTCTAGAATATCTCAAAATTCTCTAAAAATTGGTTCCATTGCAAAGACAAAGAAACCTGTAGTTTCAAATGATGTAGTACACGACCCTAGAATAAAACATCATGATTGGGCAAAAAAAGAGAAACTCAAATCTTTTGCAGGATATCCAATATTGTACAAGGGTGAAGTTGTAGCAGTTTTAGCCATGTTCAGTGAGAAATCCCTCTCACCAAGTGATTTTGAGATTCTAGGAATATTTTCAGACCAGCTCTCAAAGGAGCTTTCAGGCTTTTTTGAAACAAAAGACTTTCTTCTCATCTAAGAAAATAGTCATTTCTGTTGTTTTATCAACATCCAGTGCGTACATTTCAATTTATTAAATCAATTTTGACAAGGCAACCTGTTGGAATCAGAACTTGCAGAGATAGTAGAAGGAAGTACAAGGCTTTTGGTACCAAAAGAATCACTATCAGAAAAAGTACCTCCAAAAGAGCCTGCATTTTTCAATCCAAAGGCAAGAATTAGTAGAGATTTCTCCATAATAGCATATTCTGCATTTCTTAAAAACTTCAAGGGTCCAAAGATCTTTTTAGATTCACTTGCAGGAATTGGAGCAAGAAGCATCAGAGTGGCAAATGAAATAAAATCAATAGATAAAGTAATAGTAAATGATGTTAACCAGCAAGCCCTTGAGATTGGAAAAAGAATTGCAAAATTAAACCAAGTTACAAACTGTGATTTTTCTGAAAATGAGGCCTGTAGATTTTTGAGTCTCCACTCAACAAGAGATGGACGTGGTGCAATTGTAGATGTTGATCCATTTGGCTCACCCTCTCGTTATCTTGACTGTGCAATAAGAGCTACATTTCATGGAGGACTCTTGTCAGTAACAGCTACTGACATGACTGTACTACATGGAATATTTCCAGAGGCATGTCAGCGCAAGTATCATGGAACTCCCATTAGAACAATATACGGAAACGAGATAGCATTACGATTGATTATTGGATGCATGAATATTGTAGCAGGTAGACTGGACATTATGATATCACCATTATTTGTCCAACACAACATGCATTACTACAAGGCCTATGTCAAAATACTTGTTAGAACAAATACCAAAAATTGCATGGGATATATTTTACATTGTGATAATTGTGGAAATAGAAAAGTTGTACATGATGTAGAACACACATGTAAGATTTGCAATTCAAAGGCAAAACTTGCAGGCCCTTTATGGATAGAAAGTCTCTACGACAAGGATTTTGTCGATTCCATGATATCAGAAGAGAAAAACCTGACAGTTGACAAGTCTTGTAAGATGTTTCTTGAAAAGTGTCAAGAGGAGATAGGCATGCCTCCGGCCTATTTCACTCTAGATGAGATAGGGCACAGAAAGCAATCTGCTCCACCATCACTTACCAAGATAATAGAAAAACTCAAAGAAACAGGCAAAAAGGCTACAAGAACGAGCATGAATCCAACAGGATTCAAGACTGATGCAACTATGGATGAAATTTTATCCCTAGTCTAGTTTCCAAGATATCCCAAGCAGACATAGTACAGCTCACTGCTTGATTTTCTGCTTGCTTGAGGTTTTCTCAATTGTACTTTGACAAACTTTTTTCTGATATAATCTCGAAACTCGATAGAATACTGACCGTCAAAGACCTTGAATAGTGCATTACCTTTTTTTGCCAACACTTGATCCACTATCTTACTTGCAGCATAATTAAGTGAGATTTGTCTTGCATGGTCTACATCCCACATACCAGTTACTGTAGGAGACAAGTCACAGATTACAGCATTTACCTTTCCACCGAAATACTCGAAAACTTGTTCTACAACAGATTCATCCTCAATATCTCCCCTGATAAAATGAACTTCTGGGATTTCTTCGACATATGATTTGTCAATGCCCATGACTTGTCCTCTATTTCCTGCAAGTTCATGTGCAACTTGACTCCACCCTCCAGGAGAACAACCAAGATCCAAGACAGAAAATCCAGGACCAATTATTCTGTATGACGTGTTTAGTTCTTTTAGTTTGTATGCAGCTCTGCTTCGATATCCTTCCTTGTGTGCTAACTTTCTATACAAGTCACGCCTTGCATCGATTAATTTCATTTCTTTACCTTTTTAGTAGAAAGTTCAGTCAATACCCATTGTTCAATCAAAGGACAAGTTCTTGGACTAATTTCTCCCTCAAGCGTACACTTTGATTCCACAGGACATATCAGACAAGGAGCAGATTCTATCGATTGTGTAGTTACAGGTACATGAGCAATCTTTAGCTTGTAAGTCCAACGCCCATTTTCAAGAATTTTTTCTCTTTTTACCAAGTGTTGTCTTTCAAGCTTTAACGCAAGTCTTGAGCCATCTCTGCTTGAGAGTTTGAGTTTTTTCCAGAGTTCACTTTGAAACATACCGTTGTCTCCACGTTTTGCAACCAAGCCCAAAACAGTTGTCTTTAATTTTTCCATATCAAGACCTTCTATCTGGAAATTTTCGATCTCTTTTTCATCAATTGCTTCAAGTTCCTCTTCTGAGAGTTCGGTCTCCTTTTTCTTGTCGTCTTTAGATTTTTTCTTTTCTGGCTTGGCAGATTCTACTTTCTTGGCGACCTTTGGTAATTCTTTTTTCTTTTCTGCCTTGGCTATTTCCTTCTTGTCTTCAGCCTTTTTGATTGGTTTTTTTTCTTTTTTAGCCATGATTAATCACTAAATTATAACAGTACTCCAGTTATTGCTAACACTCGTGCAATATAATAACATATAATTTTCTTATTGTACCCGGATGTTGGCCATTACACTAATACTATTTTGATTGGTCTTGTCCTTCATTTGTGCCACAATCTGATATATGCCAGGTTTATCAATCACAGACGAAAAAGTATCCTGAATTGGTAGAGAAGAATTGGTTTGTGCAAAGCATTGTGTAAAGTAAGCGTGCTGGACAAGTACCTGTTTTGGAGATTCATTTGGATCGTATATTGTCATGTACAAGTCACCGCAATCAAATGAAGTGTCGTTTACCATTACGCTAAAGTTCAATGGTGTTGATACTGTATAGTTACTTACAAGATTGATGAGTCTGATTTGTTTATCTCCTTGTTGTTGTCCTATGTCAGATGTAACTTTGAATTGCCACATGTTTAATTGTCTATCAGGTTGTCCCAAAACATCAGACAATACGTATCCTCCAAAAATCAATGATACAATTACAGGAAAGACAAAAACAACATAAGCAATTTTTTTTACTGCCAATTATGGTATAACCGCTCTAGTTCCCATATATCTATTTGGTCGAAAAAGATTCAAGTAACAAATTTGACGAATAAGTTAAATCACAGCCAAGCCAATAGCCGCTAGATGCGACTTAGAAAATTCAGAGTTCAAGGTTATCGTTGCATTCATGATTCAGGGGAAATCAAAGTTGGAGATCTTGCAGCATTTGTTGGAAGAAATGAAAGTGGAAAAACTACAATTTTAGAAGCTCTTACGTTACTTAACAAGGATACAAAACTTTCAGAATTAGATTTGTGTGATGAAATGAATGAGGAACTCAAGTCAGAAGTAAGATTAGCAGAGGGAGAGTTTGTTCTAAGTGAGAAAGAGACTGCACTAATTCGAGAGAAATTTCCAAATCTTCAAGATATAAGAAAGATGAAGATCTTCAGGACAAATAAGAATCCCAGAGTACAATATGATTTTGGTGAGGTAAAAATCAGCGGAGAGGCAAGTAAAAGACTCAACTCTTGGGAAAACTTTGTAGAAAGAATCAAGTCTTTTGTGGAAGCCATGCCAAACCCCATCCGAATCAGGGTAGATACCAAGTTTCTAAATGCCCCACCTCCACGAACTCGAGAAGTATTCATGGACATGATGGCTGAGTTTAACAACAACGTCTACTTGATTGCATCACAGGAACCCAAGATAATTTCAGAGTGGAAAGACATCTACCAAGATTTAGAAACTATATTTGATAACATGCTAATAGGAACAAACGAACGTTCTGCTCTAGATAATTTCATAGAGGACAAGTTACATCCAAGATTTGTCTACTTTTCAGATTACAAAAAGATACTTGGAAACATTGATCTTGAAGAATTTGTCAGAGAGACAAAAGGTATCAGATCAAAAGGATTGGAGTATATCGAAGAGTTTGACAAGGCAGAGACTGTAAACAATTTATTTTATCTAGCAGAGCTTGATGCTCAGAAGTTAGAAGAAGTTCAGAACAGTCCATCAAGATTGATAAAATTATTACACACTGCAAGCAGAAGGCTCAGTGAAAAACTCAATCCTGCTTGGAAAGGAGACCCCATCCATGTTGAATTGAGATGGAATCCGGGAAATGTATTGAGTGTAGTCATATCAGATGTTCACAAAGACGGTACCGTAACAAATACAGGATTACTCAACAGAAGAGCAGAGGGGTTCAAGTGGACTTTCTCATTTATTGTAAACTTTGCAGCAGAGACACAAAAGGCAGAACTAAAGGAAGCAATACTTTTGCTTGACGAGCCTGCAAGAAACCTCCATCCCGCACAACAGAGAGGAATTTCAGATTTATTAAAAGGCCTTGCAGGCTCCAATCAAATACTTTATGCGACTCACTCACCTTTTATGATATTTGATTATACTCAAGGAAATCTGTTGGTAGTAGAGCTTGATAAGAGAAGACACCTAAGTAAGATCTATTATGATTATTGGAATGCAGATGATCAAACTCTTATTCCAATATTATATGGTCTGTCAAGAGGCCTAGTAGAATCAATAGTAGACAAACAGATAGGCTTTAACTCTAGACCTGTAATAATAGTTGAAACCATGTCAGATTGCATGTATCTAAATGCATTTGACAGATTCCTAAAAGATCCAAATCTTTCCATGAATCCACTTAACATAGTTGCAGCATACAACAAGAATTCAGTCATGTCGCTTGCAATATTTTATAAAAATCATGGATACGACACTTTCATCTTATTAGATAATACCGAGGAATCAAGAAGAATTTCTTCAGAGCTTCAATCTAATGAATTTAAATCAGTACAAATGGTCTTTTTTGAACTTGCAGGACAGCCCAAATTGTTCATCGAAGACCTCATGGTAGAAGATGATTATCTTTATGCTGTAAACCAAACTTATGAAGTTAGATTAAGAAAAGAAGGATACGTAACACTGACCAAAGATCAAGTAGCAAGCAAGGGCAAGAAGAGCATAATAGACAATCTAAATGAAATTTGGAAAGAGAATCAACATTTGGGCTGGGAGACATTTGATAGAGAAGATATTTGTAGATACATTTGTGAAAAAATAGTATTAGGAGAAACAGACTTTTTATCAGACAAGACAAAGGACCAATTTAGGTCATTATACAGATTAATTGCAGAGAGAATAAGACAGAATCAAAATCTAGGGGTCCAATCAGCTGCAACGGGCAGTAGATGAGACAAAAAATATCACCATTTGTACTTTACTCATAAATCATACTATAATACAAGACGACAAAGTAGAATTTCTTATTAAGATTTAATTTAGAGAGAGGTTGTGAATTCATGAGTAACGTGTTATTAAAATCAGTCATTATTCTTGCTCTACTCCTGGGTAGCACATTTGTAACATATACAGTATACCCAGTTTATGCAGATTCAAAATTTGTAACTGTAACTGCAACTAATACAGAAGGACAGACTATGATTTCAGTTAGCAATAGTGCAAATAATACTGGAAACATTGTTTCATTTACCTTACAGATAAACGGTACGGGCACATTCAAATCATTTAGCATACAAAACGACTGGACAGGTGTCAAGACTTCACCAACTACTTTGGCATTTAGTGCAATAGAACCACTCCAACCAGGGACAACAACATCTTTTGGAATCAAGACGGATCAACAAGCACCAATCATGGATTGGAAAACATCAGATGGTGAATCAGGTCAGATTGGAATTCCACAAACTAATACTAATCAAGTAGGACAGACAGGTCAACAACCTGGCAATAGTCAAAGCAGCGGTCAGAATCCTGGTAAAACAACAAATACTATTCCACCTCCACCACCAATACCAAAAGGCATACTTGACACATCAACATTTAGAATAATTCCTGCTACTCCAGCACCAAATTCTCACATTCGTGTAGTTGGTTTTAGTTTTTCAGCACAAGCCAGTCTTGATTTGTATGTGGGCAATGACAAGATAGACTCATTTTCAGCAGATAATAACGGAAACTTTGTCACAACCGTACTTTTGCCAGCATCAGAACAGCCAGGTAGTGCTAATTTCATTCTAAAAGACCAACAAAATAATCAAAAATCATTTTCTACAAACATCAAGGAACCATCAACTCGCAGTAGTGCGGGTCCAGTTACCAATATTGCTCTAACACTAAATGTCAATCCCATCTACCACAGAGGAGATACAAATTCAATTAACGGAACAGACAATCCTGGAAGTACTGTAACCCTAACTCTGTTAGATACAAAAGGAAACCCAATAACAACTTCAGTTGTACAAGCAGACAAAAATGGAAACTATGCAATGAAGGATGTAGTACCAATTGATAGAGATTTTGGCCAATATTCAGTTACAGCATCAGACGGAAAAACTCAGGTAACTAAACAATACAACATTGTCACAACTCACAACATCTCAATTGTGCCATCTGCTACAAGGTATGAACCAGGACAAACAGTCATCATAAACGGTACTTCGATCTCAAATCAGCTCGTACATTTTGTAATAACAGACCCTACCAATCAACCCATTTATTCAAAGGATGCAAATGTGTCATCTACTGGCACTGTCTCCATATCATACAAGTTAGATGATTCCGCCATAAAAGGAACTTATACGGCAACTGTAACTCAAGGCACTGATCTTGTGACTATATTATTTGGAGTGGGCCAAGATGTATCTCAACCCATAACAGCAACATTAGACAAGCTGAGTTATCAAAATACAGACAATCCAGTCATTAGTGTTACAGGCCCTCCAGCATCAACTTTGAATCTCATTATAGTAGATCCTTCAGACACACAAAAATTTGCAGACATTATCAATCTAGGATCAGGCGGACAAGCAACATATTCATTCAATTTGACATCATACACGCCAGGAATTTATGCTGCCGTGGTTTCCCATGCAGAAGAAAAAGTAGAGCAATCATTTGCCGTAGGACTTTCAACCAATACTGGAAAAATCACACTTAGCACTGTAAAGGATTCATACTTGCCAGGAGACAACATCATAATTATCGGAACCACTGCAAATACAAACAGTCTTCTCCAACTTTCCTTAACTGACCCCAATGGTCAAGTAGTAAAAACCGTACAGACATTTTCAGACAAGACAGGCCACTTTTCTTCATTTGATTTTAATCTCCCGTCCATTTCAATTCCAGGAACATGGAAACTAGATGGTACCAGTGGAGTTAATCATTCATCCATACCAATAGTGGTCAAATCAACAACCCAAGCAATCACAATTTCTCTTGATAGAGCTTCAGGAGCATACACGTCAGGAGATATTGTAACAATTTCTGGAAGCGATGCTGGTGTTACTGCATCAGTAGAGATCACCATAAACAGCAACAGCACCGTTATTGACAAATTGCCTACTTCGGCAACAAATAGAGGTGACTATAGCACAGCTTGGCAAGTCCCACGTGATGTCAACCCAGGAACATACACAGTAGAAGCATCTTCTGTCACAGGTAAAGCTACAATCAGCATGACAATCCAGTAAGGAATCAATTAGCAATATTTTTTACATCCAATACTTGAGAACGATTTGTGAATCTAAAGAACAAGATAGATGAGATACCAGACTTTCCAAAAAAAGGAATTTTATTCAGAGACATTAGTCCACTCTTAAGAGACCCAGCAGCTTTATCACTTGTCATAGATGAATTTACAAAAATAATACATCCAAGTGATGTAGACGTTTTTGCAGGAATAGAATCAAGAGGTTTTCCTCTAGCATGTGCATTAGCTCTCAAATACAATAAAGGAATGATAATGATTAGAAAACAAGGAAAATTACCAGGCATTACTCATAAAACAACATACAACATTGAATATGGAACTGCAACAATGGAAATTCAGACCAATGCAATAAAGAAAGGTCAAAAGGTGTACATTTGTGATGATTTGCTTGCAACTGGGGGTACTGCAAAAGCAGCCGCAAGCCTAGTTGAAAAAGTAGGGGGCAACGTATCAGGTTTTGCATTTATAATAGAATTGACTGATCTCAAAGGATCAAAATCAATCAAGGGTTACAAATACAACGCATTGGTGAAATATTGACAGAGCAAGCAGAAATAGGAATCTTTGGAGGTACCGGAATATATGATTCAGGTCTACTTACAGAAAGCAAAGAAATTACAATAGATACCCCATTTGGAAAAACTTCAGATTCAATAACAGTTGGAGTTTACAAGGGAAGAAAGGTTGCATTCATGCCAAGGCATGGTAAAAAACATACCATTCCACCTCACCTGATAAATTTCAGAGCAAACATCTGGGCATTCAAAGAGATGGGAATTAAGAGAATCATAGCACCATCAGCAGTTGGAAGTCTAAAAGAGGAACTAAAACCTGGAGATGTCGTACTTCCATCTCAATTTATAGACTTTACAAAATCAAGAAAATATACGCTTTATGAAGACAACAAAGTTATTCACATATCAGTAGCGGATCCATTTTGTCCTGAACTGCAAAATGTTGTTTCCAATGTAGCAAAGAAAATGAATTTACACATTCACAAAGATGCCACATACATTTGCATTGAAGGACCTAGATTTTCAACAAGAGCCGAATCAAAATTCTACAAAAATGTAATAGGTGCAGACATCATAGGTATGACCCTGGTTCCAGAATGTCAACTTGCAAGAGAAGCTCAAATGTGTTATGTATCAATTTCCACAGTAACAGACTATGATGTATGGGCAGACAAGCCAGTCACTGCAAAAGAAGTCCTAGAGACTTTATCTAAAAATGTAGGAACTACAAAGAGCATACTATCATTGCTTTTTGATTCAATACCAGAACAACGTGGTTGTTTGTGTCACAAGGCATTTGAAGAAGCCCAGTTCTAGCCATCTGCAAAGGACTCTTTTGTGAGCCCTTCTGGAAGAGTGATATCTCCGCGAACAAGTTTTTGTTGGAGTTCATTTATCACCTCATCTACATCATAACCAAGTTTCACAAGATTCTTTTCCACCATCTTTGATATTTTGGCACCAATGTTATGACCACCGATTCTACCAAAGGCTATTGCGTTGAACTTGAATGGATGACCATCAACGTTAAAGGTACCAGTTATTTTGGCAGCTATTTGACTGCCACGAACATTATTGATATGAACTTGAATGTCCATGTAAAACTTAGATCTCTACTGCTTTGTTAATCGAGTTTTCGATAAGAAAGCTCCAATGCTTATCATCATCAATCTTAAAATCATTGACTCGGAGTTTTATCACTTTTTCATCAACACATTCATGTTGAATTTCATCATTTTGTTTTATCTTGACTAATTTCCATTTATCTTTGTGTTTTTTGAGATTGCATAAAAGTACAGCCCATTTTTGATCTGGAGATATCTTGGGCATTCCAACATAGTCTACAATGCTTTCAATTCCAAGTTGTTTTTCTTCACAGAAAATTTTCTTGCATTTTACACATCTCCACGTATCAACTGAACCTATTGTCCTTCTTTCATAATTTACATTTGTAACTCCAAAATACACTATTTCATGATTACAAGAAGATTCTTCGTCTGTAGACATGTTTCCTCCTCCATTATCGGTTATATTTAGTTCTTGCATCATCATATGGTTTTTCTAAAACAATTGAGATGTTATCTACCAAGAGATTCTTTTTGAACAAAATATTTTCCCTTTCGCACATTCTTCTATACATATTGACAACAGCAAATCTAGGATGCATTGATTCAAACTCTGTTTTTGTGATATCAATAAAGCCACCATTTTGAATAAGACTTGTTGCGACTTTATGTGCATCATCTTCAGATATGTTCAGAGCATTTGCTATGTCTTTAGCAGACATTTTACCTTTCATTACAACCAAGACATAGACTTTAGATTGTATTGGAGATAATCGAAGCTCTGAGACAATATTTTCTTCAACAGTATCAATATTGACACTCATAAATATTGAGACCCATAATGCCATAAATAAACATGCCAAAATCACAGCTGAAAATAAATATGGAACACGGTCAATCGTCTCATGAGATTAATCATAGGATTAACCGGAAGCTCGGGAATTCTATACGGCGTAAGAATGCTAGAGGTTCTCAAACAATGCAATGTTGATGTTCATCTAATCATGACAGAATGGGCAAAGAAATGTTTGGTATTAGAAACTGATTATGATTTGAAATATGTAAAATCACTGGCAAGTCATTATTCAGATGATTCCAACATGGCTGCAAGTGTATCAAGTGGAACACACAAGACAGATGGCATGATAGTCATTCCCTGTACCATGAAAACTCTTTCAAGTATTGCAAATGGATATGAAGAAACTCTGGTTGCCCGAGCTGCTGGAGTTACCATGAAAGAATCTCGCAAACTAGTTCTAGTTCCAAGAGAAACTCCACTTACCAGTATTCATCTAGAAAACATGCTCAAGCTTTCAAGAATTGGAGTAGTCATACTACCTGCCATGCCAGGTTTTTACAACAGACCAAAGAATATTGATGATATTTTGAATCACGTAATAGGAAAATGCTTGGATCAATTTGGAATTGAGCATAACCTGTTTAAAAGATGGGAAACTACCTGAGTAAAATCAGTCCATTATAGAATTATCAAACAATTGTACATTTACTTTTGATCAAAATTCTACGAGTGTTTATATTTGGAGCATAGTTAAATCATACAGAATATCTTTGGCAAGCTACAAAAGCAGATACTCTAATGACAAATCATTTGATATTATTATTCCCTTAATGGTTTTGCTGTTCTTGGGTGTGGTGTACATGCTTTCACTTAGATCTTCACAAGGGTATGTCAATTTTATACTCATTGGAATAGCTGCCATGATTATGATCTATTGGGTTAGAGTACTAAAGAAGATGACAGTAGAGAATAGCACTCCACAGTATACACCAAAGGAAGCAGACACAAAGAATTGGGTATATGATCTCATAAATGGAGAAAAAGAGATAATATTTGTAGCAGAAGTACCAGGTCCAGAAGACCAAGTTACCGTAAGATTGATTGACAAAATTCTATACGTACGAGGTTCAGGACACTTTTCAAAAGAGGTTCCGATTGAGACAACACCAGACATGGGAATTCACGATTTCAAGTACAGAAACGGTGTTCTCACATTACGAATTAAAAAATTAGAAGCTCTTTGATTCTTCTAGTTTTGCTGGAAGATACTTGTCTGTAATATTGGTAAGACCATATTTTGAGAATGCTTCAAGTTCTGCCTTTCTCTTCAACTTGAGAAATACTTCTAGTTGTTTTTTCCAGTTTCCTTCTTGGTATCTAGGATCTTTTTGAAGGTCATAGATTCTCTTTATGTCAGATTCAGTCATAGGAATTGTTGGAAGTTTGTATTTCTCAATATCAGTTGCCCACACACCCAACCACTTGGCATCTGGTACAGTCAATTCCCTCAAGTGAGCTGCATTTGCAGAACCAGATTTTATTACCATTGCAATGTGTTCTCCATACACATCACCGTCAGCCAATATAACAACAGGTAATCCCATTTCGTTATTCAATCGTCTCAAAAGATTTCTTGTCGACCTAGGAGCTTGACCTGCAGTATCAACAATTATGGCCTTGAATTTTTGATGAACTTTTTCTTCAACAAATCTTGTAAAAAGACCACCCTTTTCTATGGCAATTACAAGTTCTGCACTAGTATCAACAAGTTCTGCACTGCTCAAACTTGGGCCTATCAAATATCCATCAGGGTGATCTGACAGATTCATTCTCTTTCCTTCATATCCTGGAACAGTGTACTCTATTGTCAGGTCACCAAATACGCTGCTTCTTTCCTCAGGAAATATGTGAAACTCTTCACGTGGGCTTGTGAGTACAGCTTCAAGGTCTACAATAATATTATCAGACTCGGGCTGATCCTCAAAATCAATACTAAATGCCTGTGATGAATAGTAAATGTCTCTCAATGTAGATGATTTTCCCTCTCGTACCAATCTGTTTACAAAGAAAGCAAGCCATGCAAGTTGTGTGTAGGAACGCAATTGTGACATGTTTCGCGAACTGCGAACAGCACTAGCACTACCCAAGATGTATTGTCTTATTTTTTTATCATAAACAATATTGCTCACAGATCTACTTGGTATAACAAACTGTGGGAATTTTCCTTTGTCTAGATTTTCATATATGCTAAGACCTTGTTGTTCCAACATTGACAACAATCTTTTCTTTCTAGTTTCTGCTGTCTTTGCATTAGACTTGTTCTTCAATCTCACTTCCCATCCTTATTAGTTGGTTATAATTTGGTTCTTTTTTCTTGCCAGCAAGTTCAGTTGCAAATTGTGCAATGAGTGGTACATATTTGGAATAAAGATTTGCTCTCTTTTTTGCCATGTCAGCTGCTCCTTGTCGTGACATGTGGACAGCTAATTTTCTTGCCAAGTATTGTAATGCGTTCTTTAATTCCCTTTCAATCTCAGGCCTGTCGGCTACATTTTCTTTTCCTACAGTCTTGTAAGGAATTCTAGTAGAACAAATATGAGATACAATGACAAGTGGAGGATCTCCTTTTATTTTGTATCTAGCCCATTCAGTCTCATTAACTATCTTGAGTACTACATCACTTCCCTCATCATACAAGAGCGGTATGCGATTTGCAAAACGGTAAACTTTGAGTCCATTTGGTGGAATGTCGCCACCATAAGCAATACCCATTTCGACTACAAATGGAAATCCAGAATATGCGGATGCATTACGTTGCCAAACTGCTGCAAATTCAGGGTTGAAAAATTTCATGATTCCTTTTGAGAGAGGTTCCTCTCCAAGAGGTGCCAAGCAGCTAGGATCTGGTGAGAGAAATTCCTCGAATTTTTGAAGTGCGTCGGCTAGTTTTACCAATTCCTCGTTAGTCATGCTGCCTATTCTTTTGTCTGGCTTGAACTTGGCAAACTCGCAGAATTTTTCAGCAGTTGTAGGTCCTACTCTCTGGAATCGCTTTGTCAAGAAGGTGAGAAGTGTATCACCTTGAACAGTGCTTGCAATTTGTTTGTAATATGGGCTATCTGGACTCAATTCCACTGCGTGAGACTGGGATTCACCAAAGTCCCAATATGTGATAGTCTTATTTGCAACATCAATGTCATCAATTCGGATTTTTTGTAATCCTTCAAAATCAATGTTCAAAAATGACATTACGGAGATTACAGTCCTTACGGGTTTTGATATGTCAGACCAGCGTTTTTGTGCACGTTCTAGGATCTCTTTTGGTGAGAGATTTTTCTTTAATCCTAATTCTTTTTTGACTTTGTCAATCATCTTGTTGTCTATTGCTGGAATTTGATAATGTGTATCAGTAATCATCCTTCTAATGGTTTCAACATCAATACCATGTGGATGAGGTTTGATAACAGTAGGAGGACGTGGCATATCTTTTACAATTCTTGCATAATGGAATTTTTCTCCAGCCGGATCTTCAAATGTTATTGATGCATAAGGTGTAATCAAAGAAGTTTGATATACATAATCTCTGATTTTTGATCCTGCCTTTGAATAATCTCCTTCAAGAACAATACTTACTGTAAGACCTGTCTTTGATGCTTCTTTTGTTGTATGTTTTTGTATGACTGGTTTGTTTTTCTGAATGTCAAGCAACATCACAAATTCGTCAAGTGATTTTCCATCAGAGCAACTTTTTACAGTTACTGGTTTGTTTGTAGTGATCTGACCATATAGTATGGCCATTGTAGCGCCAAGACCAAACATGCCTCTTGCTTGTTTGAGACCAAACTTAGAACCATAAAGAACAGTACCAAAAGCAAGTGGAATGTGTTCAGGATCAATTCCAGGACCATTATCTTTTACAGTCAAGATGTAGTGTTTTGGATCTGCTTGTTCAGGATCCACCGCTTTTATCGAGAGATGAATATCAGGAAGTATTTTTCGGTGGTCGCATGCATCAAGTGCATTTTCTACAAACTCTCTGACCGAAGTGTAAAGTGATCTAGTAGGATTGCTAAATCCTGCAAGGTCTCTGTTTCTGTAAAAGAACTCACTTGGAGATATCTGGCTAAAGACTTCTTTACTCAAGTATATTTCCACCCTCCCAAAGTTGGAGTTTTTCTAATTTTTGTCTGCGTCGTGATTCTTGTAAATCATTGTAAACTTTTCCATGAGTACTGCCACTTGAAATAGACGTTATTGCATTTACAGCAGATTTTAGTTGTGTTCCATCTCCAATTATGGCAACAGTTCTGCCATAAACAGACACTTTTGCACCACTTAGATCTTCAATGTTTTTTCTAACTCTACCACCTTCACCTATTATTCTGCTCTTTATTCTTTCAATTTGAGCAGAGGACTTGCCAGCAAACTGACGCAGATCCATTACATGTAATGAGGTTTCTTCCTGAACAAGACGCATTGCATTTTCTGCTGAGAATCCACGACCTATAGCCAGCACAATTTCCTCAGCCTTAAATGGCATTATATTTTCAACGTCACCCACTCCCTTTATGACTGTCTCGCCTGTTTGACCATCAACGGTCAATGAGACAGAGCAAATTTTTTCTATTTTGGCTTTTATCTTACCAGATTTACCAATCAATACACCAACACGATCAACTGGAATTAATATGATTTTCTCAAAGATCATTTTGTAACCCTCTCAAATACATCAATTGGATTGTCCACTGTTAGTCCTCTCTTAACAAAGAACCTAGTAATATTACTAATATCTCTTTCAAGAAATTCTTTTGTTTTAGGATGTCTTATATCTACTGCAGAGCCAAAATCAAAAACCATTGGACCTGTTTTGGTCTTGAAAATATTATACTCGGAAAGATCAGCATGGACAAGTTCTGCTTTTTGATATAGATCTGAAATGATCTCTATTGTTTTTCCATAGTCTGTATAATCCACTTCAGACTCAACTAACGTAGGAGACGGAACACCATTAGATCCTACAAATTTCATTACTAGAATATTTTTCATCACTGTTATCGGTTCCGGACACGAGATTCCAGCGTTAAAAGATTTACTCAAATTACGGAATTCTTTTTTTGCCCATAACTCTACAAGAGATCGAGTTCCTTTTTTTATTTTTGTAAATCTTGGATCACCTATGAGATAAGGATAACGTTTCTTAAAGTTAGATGTGGTAACGAGATAAATTTTTACGGCAAGATCTTGACCAGAAGGGTCCACAGCCCAATACATTTGTGATTCTTTTCCAGCACCCACCGCACCGTTAACATATGAGATGATGCCCTTGTTTATCATACGTGAGAGAAGCATCACAGTGGATTTGTCAAATACTGCCTCTAGCACTTTGTCTTTATCAAATATGCCTTTCTCTGTTTTTCTTGCTCTCTCTTTGCCAACAAGTTTGAGATTCATCTTTTTTGCAAGTTTGTCTTGTAACCCAAAATCAGATTCTTTAGAGTCTGAATCTTCAGATTCATCATCTAAATCCAACAAATCTAGATCATCTTCCTCTTGAACCTCATTGAGATCATCTACAGAATCATCATTCATACTGATTTTGCACCTAGTAACAACACAGTTTGTAATACAAACCTTGTAAAATTGATTGCTGTTAGAAATCTTGCGGCAACAATCCCTTTTGTTTTAACATGTCAACTTGTGACAGGGTATATCTCCAAGTTATATCTCCACGATCATCAGATTTGAAATCCCACGGAGCAATTGTTACAACATCATTATCTCTTATCCAAATTTTTCTTTTTAGTTTTCCTCTAATTCTCCCCATTCTTGTCTTATCATCAGTGCATCGTACAAGTATATGATCACTGCCCAAAAGTTTTACAACTCTTCCCAGTAGTTCTCCTTCTCCAGGCAATTGCATTTCTTTCAATTCACTTTCGTTCAGTACTTTTCGCTTACCCAAAATTCTCAGACAACAATGCATTCAGTACGTATATAATCGTTGTATTTTCAAAATTTGAAAACAATAAGGAAAGGAACCCCTTCAATTTCTTTTACACCTTTTGCAGATCCTATTCCTAGTTTTAATGAAAGATCAATTGTTTTTTTACCGACCATGTTGATTATTGAAGAAGTCTTGAGAAGAGATTCCGCCTCTTTTTCATCAATTACACGGTCCCCATAGTAACTCTTGGTAATGGTTACTTCCAGATCAGGTTTTCTAACTGTTCTACCAACTAATTCTGCATCACAGATGTTTAACATTCTATTGTCCTTTTGATTCACTACTTTAACTGCAAAATTCATTTACGCATATTGACCCTTTAGGGGTGATCTGGCTCCGCATGCTTCACATTTGAGAAGTGTGACTCTGTTTTCTTTTTCAACCCTAGTATCTGGGCTTTTGCAAGTCGGACATTCCACATATTCTTTGAGATATCTATTCAAAAGGGCTGAAAATTCATGTGGATCTTTTTTACCCACAAAGACTGCTTTATCCCCTCCGAACTGTGCAGGAGTTGCAAACTCTTTTGAAAGATATTGTAAAAGCTTTTCAGGATCTCTTCGTAGTATTTTTGGAAATTCTGAGAAATTTCTGAAGAATGTTCTATTCCCTTGCCACATGATATCGACTTTAGGAAGTTCAAATCTTGATGTAGAACCAGTCTTGGTCTGAGATACTTTATCTTGAATATTCTTTAGTAATTTTTCGTATTCGGCTTTTGTCAACGATTCCAGTGTGAGAATTGCTACCTATATGGATTTACATGGTAAATTTGCTATTAGGTATCTATAACACTAGTCTCTAAATTTGTAAATATTAGAGTTCAAGCAAGATTTGTTCAGAATGAGTTTTGGCTACGAGCCTTCCAAATATGCCTAGCATCATTTTAAGCTCTTTTTCCCTATCTTTCACATCTTGTGCCCCTTTAAATAACTCAATTAACATTTTAGAGTTTAATTCAAGATCAACATCCTCAAGGAACTTGGCACCTCCTCGGATTACATCAGCGGCATTGACCATTCGATCTATAGTATCTAGATCAGTAGGATTTTTCTCGAGTTTTTGTAGGCAGTCAAGTACAAGCCTAGTCAATCTTGAACACTCTTCAAGAAACAGGTTTTTGTGCGTCTCAATGAGAGCCATACCATAGTACCGTACTTTCCCCATTTAAGGTGATCGTCTGGTATAAAATCCCCTTACATGGACAACTACATAATTTAGTACCATAATAATTCTACCAAGAACTTATCCGTATGTCCCGGACATAATAATCAATTGCCGCGAAAAGAATACAAAACAATCACAGTAAAGTCCGAAGCTTTTCAGAAATTTGTAAAAGCTATAAGGGAGGCAAAAAAGAATGATCCCTCTATTGATAACAGTACATTTCTAAATTCACTAATAGCCAAGTACCAGAAAAGCAGGAGATCGTCCTGATTGAGAATTGATGACTTTATCAGATCATGGCAAAAATAAAGATAAACATGTCTGTTGGTGAGATAATGATCGAATTTACTGATACAGAAGACTTGGAAAATCAACTAAAAAACATTGATCTTTCCAAGATAGAGTCTATGCTTACAAGAAAAATTGATGGTCATATACATACAAAAGAATCTAGGCCAGCTACAAGTGAGACACAAATTGCAGAAGATCTTGGAACCATAAACCTATTGAAGATTTCAGAAGGCGGACAAGATGCTACAAAACTTGCCATATTCCTATCTGCAAATAAAATGAATTCTGAAGACGTCAAAAAAATAACAGGTATAACAATACTGAGTTGATAATATGTCACTAATAGAAAATCAGAACACCCCATCATTTTTAGAAATGTGGAAGTTTATTGAGAAGAATCTAAATCCAATAGGAATGATGCCAGACATGGCAAGTTTGGATTATACCCAGGTTTCCAGATTATACCTAGAATTAAGAAGCTTAGATAGAACATTTAGAGATTTAATACAGGTACATGTGCTAAGAAATGAATTAGCATATTCTTTGTTGTGTACATTGGTAAATTAGAATACGGCATACATAATAATTAAAAAATATAGAGTCAATGACCAAGTCCTTGTAACCAATAAGACTTTGGCTTCAATTCCTTAAATGTGAAATAATCTGAAGTATATTTGGTGTCAACAAACAAAAATGAATCATATGAATACAAAGAAGAAGATCTCAACATACTGTTAGAACGCTATGAAACAATGTCAGAAAAATACAGAAATTTGTATGATAGCTCCCCAGATCTTTATAGAACAATCAACATTGACGGCATCATTTTAGATTGCAACAAAACTTACGCAACCAAGCTAGGATACACAAAAGAAGAGATAGTTGGAAAAACAATTTTTGAACACGTGGCAGAAAATAGCCAGAAACTATTACAAGATGCGTACAACACATGGAAGACCGTAGGGGTCGTATCAGGTAGAGAAATATGGCTACGACGAAAAGACCAAACCATATTTCCAGTTTTACTTAGTGCCACCAATTTGTACGACAAGAATGGCATGATGATAGGAAGCAATACAACAATAAAAGACATGACAGAAATTCACAATGCAAAAAAAGAGATTGAAGAACACAAATTAAAAAATCTTAATGTCATAGGAGATCTCTCCGCTAGAATATCACATGATTTTAGAAACCCCATATCAATAATCAGAAATAGCCTAGAACTAATGAAGATACAAAATCAAGATCTTAGTGAGAAAAACAAAGATCACATATTAATGATGGAGCGCGCCATTGCAAGAATATCTCATCAGTTAGAAGAAGTCCTTGACTATGTATTGCCAAGGCCATTAGATCTGAAGACTCATCCATTATCTGCCATTTTAGAAGCTGCAATCTCAAAGATAGATTTTGGAGAAATAGTATTGAACATCCCAAAAGAAGATCACATCATAGTATGTGATGGAGCAAAAATCGAGATTGTTTTTACCAATCTAATATTAAATGCTGTTCAAGCCATGGGAAAGAAAGGCAATATCTTTGTAAAAATTAATGATGGAATAGATTTCATCACAATAGAAGTGGAAGATAGCGGTCCTGGCATACCAAAGCATCTGATAGAAAAAATGTTCGAACCCCTATTTACAACAAGACAAATTGGAACAGGTTTGGGACTGGTCAGCTGCAAGAGTATTATAGAAAAACACAATGGAACAATTGACATAAGGACTCAGATTGGAAAGGGAACTACATTTACCATAAAACTACCAAAACTCAAACCAACCAATACTTGAATTGTAAAGAAACCATGTTTGTGATTCCTTTAGATTGTACGTGGAAAAAGAAGAAAATTGTACTAAGGCTTTCCTATTCGGAAGACATTAGTACCACATTTTGGGCACACGCCCTTTACCGCAGGTCGTCCGTTCTTTAGCTTAACTTCCTTTGGATTTGAGATGTCGACTTTTTTTCTGCATTTTACGCAGTATGCTTGAGTCATTTCAACTTCTTACGAATGTAGTGGTATATAGCAAGACGCTGTAAAAATTATTTCACTATACACTAGAGGGTGTTAAATTTTTACATGGTCGAATTCAGATCATAGATCCAGTTTTTATATAAAAACAGGTATTTTTATGATATTTCTTACGAGGAAAGTATCCAACACCATGAAATTAACAAATTGACCACAAGAATGATCAAATTGTTGAATGTAGTTATGCTTTTAAAAGCCACAAAAAGACACACCTGAATGGCAACCAAGAAAGGTATCATCATCACGGTGGTTGTATTAGCAGCCATTTCGGGAGCAAGTTTTGTAGTATGGTTCTTGCCACAAAACCATGGATCTTCTGTTATGGTTTCAGATTACAAAAGCGAGTTAGATAGTGTAAAAGAGAGACATTCTCTCATCATGACAGATACAGAATCAAGCCTCAATGGATTATTAGACAAGTCAGTATCCCCAGACAACTTTACAAGCCAAGCCCAAATCTCATCATCACAGGTTACCTCATTGATAACTGAGATGGTAGAGAGTAACCCACCAGCAGAATGGAAACAGAGTTATGGTGCATATTATGAGTCTCTCAAAAAGTATAACGATTATCTAGCCGAGACAATATCTCTTGCAAACAAGATCAAGGCAGGTGCACCCTCAAGTGATATCAGTAATGAGATTACAAAACTTGACTCTCTCAAGAAAGAATCAGACACTTTAGCATCAGAGTCAAATCAGACTCGTCCATAAAATTGTCAAATCTATAGAAACTACATTAATTAATAGGAAACGCTATTTTCGTCTATACAATGTCAATAAAAGAAGCTAGTTTGCAAAGTGGGATAACTGAGACAAAGACCAGCCGACTCTTGATAATCTGTGTTGACAGAGATGATGATATTGGAAGCAAGGCCGGAGTTGTCACTCCAGTGATTGGTCGCAATGCATGCATAGAAGCAGCTCAACGACTCGCACTAGAAGATCCGGAAGATGCTGACTCTAATTCGATTTTTGCCGCCGTTAAAACATTTGAGGATTTAACAAGTAAAGGATACCAGGCAGAAGTTGCACTTGTTTCAGGTACACAGAACAAAGGAGTACAAGGAGATGAAAAAATTGTTTCCCAAGTTAAGGCAATTACAATGAAATTTTCTGCAAATGGAGCCGTCATAGTATCAGATGGAGAAGATGATGAAAGTGTTATACCAATAATTCAAAATGTTTTGCCCATAGTTTCTGTAAAAAGAGTTGTAATGCGTGCAAGCAGATCAGTTGAATATTCCTATGCAGTCTTGGGAAGATATCTCAAAACAATTGCATTTGATTCAAAGTATTCCAAATTCTTTTTAGGTGTTCCCGGAATGCTTTTGCTAATTGGTGGAGTGGCAACAGTTCTCGGATTAACCCGAGAAATATTTGCAGTTCTAGTAAGCATCTTGGGAGGAGCATTTCTAATAAGAGCATTTGACATTGACAGAGCTTGGACAAATTGGAACAAACCTACACCAGGAGGGTTCATACGAACATTTACTCTAATAGCCGGAGTTGTAATGATTCTTGCATCACTTACAGCTGGTATTGGTGCTGCAGTACCCGGTATCACTACAAAACCTGATAGTATTTTGAAATTAGTTTTAAATCAACAAACAACTGGACTTTTCATATCAGGAATGTTACCTTTCCTTTGGATGGGAATAGGATGTATTTTCGGAGGTTCGTTGCTCAGTAGTTGGTTCAAGGGAAGCATCAGATCAATTACAGACATACTAAGACTGATTGTACTAGTCACACTTTATCCAGTTGTTTCCCAGTTTACAACAATCATGGTAAAAGGAGAGAGTCCATTTACTCTTATTCCACCATTACTAATCGGTCTTGCAGTAATACTGATATCAGCATCCTTACTCTTCCATAAATATAGAAAGAAGAAGGGTGGCGAAGTACTATCAGAATAAAAGATAAAGTTCTCAACTTGGGTGGTTTGTACAGCCTATACTCCAAAAGATTAGAGAATGATATTCAAAGTGGAGATATGCCAAAACATATTGCCATAATACTTGATGGCAATAGGAGATGGGCAAAACGTAATCTTATCATGAAGATAGATGGTCATTTTAGAGGTGCTGATGCAGTAGAAAAACTACTGGATTGGTGTGAAGAGCTAAACATCAACATAATCACCTTGTATGTGTTATCAGCAGAGAATCTTAACAGAAAAGACGACGAATTGGATTACCTATATGATTTGATAAACAAAAGATTACACAAGTTATACAACGATCCAAGAATACACAAGAACCGCATGAAGGTAAAGGCCATCGGCAGCATAGAGTTGTTGCCAGACATTCTAAAAGATATTCTCAACAAGCTTGAAGAAGCTACAAAAAATTATGATGATCATTATCTAAATATTGCAATAGCTTATGGAGGACAGAATGAACTTGTTGATGCAGTCAAAAAGATTGGTGCTAGAATCAAGGATGGCTCTCTTGATATCAATCAAATAGACAAGGAAGTAATCGAGTCTAGTCTCTATACGTCACATCTTCCACAATCATCGCCAGACATGATATTGAGGACATCAGGTGAAAAACGATTGAGTGGTTTTCTGCTCTGGCAGAGTGCCTACAGCGAGCTTGTTTTTATGGACGTATATTGGCCAGAATTTAGAAAAATAGATCTCATGCGTGCAATTAGGACTTTTCAACAAAGAGGCCGCAGACTTGGAAAATAGAAATACTGGATGAAAGAAACTCTTTTTGTAAATGTTAGAAGAAAGATCTGCCGGCTCCATCATTTATCGCCAAACACCCCAAGGCAAGATGTATTTGTTGTTAAACTACCCTTCTGGTCATTGGGATTTTGTCAAGGGAAATATTGAGAAAGGCGAAACTTTCAAGCAAACCGTTCTGAGAGAAATGAGAGAAGAGACAGGAATAGTTGACATTACATTTGTAGACGGATTTGAAGACAAGGTAGAATATCACTACCAGCGAGACGGTCAAGTCATACACAAGGAAGTTGTTTTCTTTGTATCAAGTACAAAAACAGATCAAGTGATTTTATCGCACGAACATCGGGACTATACATGGTTAAACTACAATGATGCCCTTGCAAAATTGACCTATAAGACGGCTCAAAATTTATTCAGAAAAATTAAAGATCTATGATCTGAGTGTTAATTCTTGGAGTTTTTGTGCTTCAAGTTGTGGGTTTTTTGAATTCAGAATAGTCCTTCCAACAATCAAATAATTTGCACCTGCAGATAGTGCATCATTTGGATTCCCACCCTGAGTTCCAACACCAGGCGAGTAGATCTCAAATTTTCCCTTTGCCTTCTTTTTTGATAGTTCTATGAGTTTTGGTACTGTGGCTCCAACAACTATTCCATCAACGTGTGATGAATAAGACCATTTTAAGAAAAGATCATGAATGTGTAACATTTTTCCACTAGATGAATCTTGTACTTTTAAACCATAACCAAGTTTTGCTCCAGGATGACTCATGTGTACAAGAGTTATCACACCGCGACTATCACTGTGGGCATTTTTTACAAGCTGCACTAAATTTTCCGGTCCCATTATTGGATTAGCAATCACAGCATCAAATTCACTGTGCCAGAGTCTTTGCAAAGTAATCATGTTAGTATTTCCAATATCGTTTAGCTTAATGTCAGCAATTGTCTGCAGTCCAGAATCATGTGCAATCTTGTTTATTCTCTTGATGCTTTTCTCACCCAGAGGTAGCAAGAGATGAAAATTAAATTTGATAGCACACAAGTGCTTGCCAAGTGTCTTGATATTTTTTAGAGTATGTTTTTCAAGTAATTCTAAATTTGTGCCATCAAGATCATTTGCCAGTATCACAGAGCTTCTAGAAGATGAATCCTGCATTCTTTTTCTAAAACTACTCATAGCTTGACTAGAGGATGCTTACCTTTGAGTTTTATCACTTTGAGGTACGAGTATCCATGGTCATTTACTGTACTAACAAAAGATGGTTCTGCACCATCCTTGCTAGAATATTTTAGAAATGGTTTCGAGGGTTCCGAGTCAAGTTTGACATGACAAAAATACGAAGTTTCATCAGATTCATTGAAATTCATGAATACGCCCATATTCCACTTGTTGCCATCTGGAAAAGCAAATAATGGAAATGGAGATTCTTCAAATCCATAGCTTAACTTTATCAAACTTGTAAGATCTTCGAGTTCAATTGATTGGTATACCACTTCTGGAGTCGATGCAGTTTCAGGTTTGAGAGTTTCAGGAAGTGATTTTACTCGAACAATTGGTGAATAGATATACATTGGATTTGAAACAGTATTGACAACATCAAAGTCTTCTTTTCCTGCCTTGAATCCGTATGAAAGGTAATGCCCATTTGCTTCTGTTTGAACATAATAATTGACAGATCTTTCCTTTAGTAGATCCATCTGGACCGAGATTATTCTTTTACCATCGAGTTCAAAAGAAAAGGCAGTACGTGGAACCCTCTCCAAGGCACATACCATTCTTGAAAATTCTGTCATATCTGAGACTTCAACATAAAAAGGAAGTTTTACCATAAGATTTCTCAAAAACTATCCACATTAAAAGTAGTCGTTTACAGTTTTCTTTTCGCTATTGTCTTCTATCAATGATGTCATTTACATCAGGTCCAGTACCAATTAGTGTCACAGGTACTTTGAGTTGTTCCTCAATATTTTTAATAAAATATTTGGCAGGAGAACTTAGATCTGAAAATGACTGCATATGTGCACACTCTGGAAAGACCACATCGAGTTTAGTAATTCCCAATTGGGTTGCACTGTTTAACATTATTGATCTTCGTGCAAGATCAAAATCAAATTCAGCTGCACGTCGTTGTCTTCCAGTTACTGTTCCCACTTCTTGCCATCCTTTTGCTACTGCTTTTTCTGGACTAATTTCATTTTTTAGTGGACCTTCTCCTACCCTAGTAACAAAAGATTTGAAAACAACAAGTACCTCATCAACACTCTTTGGGCCTATTCCAACATCTGCACAAATTGCAGATGCAGTGACATCTTTTGATGTAACAAATGGATAAGTGCCATGCCATAATGAAAGAAATGTTCCTTGAGTTCCCTCTACTATCACATTTTCTTTTCTGTCAAGTGCAAAATTTACTTGATTAGGAACATCATCAAGATACAAAGTAAGAGACTCTACATCCTTTGCAAGCTTTAGTGTACGCATTGCTCTATCAGCATTAGCTGGTCCAGTTCCAGTACCTGTGCTACCTATAGATTGTTTTAGCCTACCTCCGGAATCTGTTGTTCTGTGTGATTCTTCAATTATACCACATTGGAAATCTACAAATGATCTATCATGAGTACCAAATTCTTCTATTTCTTTTAGAAGTACTTCAGGACTTACTACTACTCCAGGTCCTATAAGCAATCTAGTACTAGGATTAAGAAAAGCACTTGGCAACATTCTAACTTTATATTTTTTATTTTCATGTTCAATTGTGTGACCTGCGTTAGGTCCCACTCCACCACGAACAGCTACTGTTGGATTGTCTTTCATTGCAAGATAAGAAACAATTTTTCCTTTTCCTTCATCACCATAAAAACCACCGACGATAACTGTAGAAGGCATACACAGGATGAGCAGAACCAGAGATATTTAAGCCAAATCTTAACAATACGATTTTAGAATAGATCCAATTCCTAGATTTACATGTCATCCCCAAATTACGCAGGAAACATCATAGTAAACTTGGCAGGCCTTCCAGAGTTTCTAAGAAAACCAATATTGCACAAGAGACTGTCAGAATTTTTTTCGATGAATCAAGATGATAAGAAAGAGATCATAAACAATGCATTACAGGCAGGACCTACAATACAATTTGATAAATTTTCTACCTTGTTTAAGACATGGCTCGAAACTCTTTGTAACTTGTCTGAAGAGCAGAGAACAATAATGTTTTCAAGTTATATCAATGAGATCATAAGCCATCCAGAAAAGCTGATTGTCTTCAACCTAGACGGAATTTTTGAGATCTACATGTCATTAACAATAGATCAACGATCTATACTTTCTACAACCATCAAGAAGATAATTAATGCCTTTGATGAAAAAGACAAAAAGAAACTTTACATGATAATTCCAAAAATGGCAAAAAATGAGATAGGTATCTAGGTTGGTTTTTCAGGTTTTCGTTGACTCTCATCTGCGAAATTGACAACGTCTCCTTCAGGAGTCAGAACACCAACAAACACTTTCTCATATTTCTTTACTACTTTTCTATGATCAGGCATTGACATGTCTAATTTCATTTCATTCATGACCATGACTCTATATTGCTTCCATTCAGCCCAACATTCATTGCAGCATGGATAGGTAGAAGCAAACGGATCAAGTTCTATGCCGTCTGGAATTTCCTTTTTACACTTGGTACATGTTCTTACCATGATAAAACAACAAAAATGTAGCAATTTAATTCTTTAAGAGATTAACGCGTACAGATTACAGTATAACCAGATTCTAATAATGATACACATAGTTAGCAGATTCCATTAAAACATTGAATTTGACTATAGTTTTGTTTTAGGCAACTCGATAGTGAATGTAGTAGGATTATTTTTTACTAAAATTCGTCCTCCGTGACTTTTTATTATAATATTACAACTAGCCAATCCAAGTCCAGTTCCTCGTTGTTTTGTCGTGAACAATGGTTCAAATATTTTGGTCATGTATTTTTCAGGTATACCAGGTCCTGAATCAGATATGCTAATTGCAAGTATGTCCGGTTTGTCTTCGATAGATATGGTGACTGTACCAGAACTTTCTATTGCTTGTATTGCATTGATGATAATATTAGATAGAACAATTTCTAACTTGAGAAGATCTCCTGTCATAGATACATCCTGTTCAGGAGTAATGATTTTGATACCATCTGGAACAATGATATTTTCAAGAGCATGTTGTATCAGCATGTTTGATGAAAATTTTGTAATTTTCAAGGGTCGCTCTCTGACAAAATCTAAAACTCCTCCGATTTGGTAATCCATTTTATCAATTGCCCGCATTAGGTGTTGTACTCTTTTCTCCATGTTTCCATCTTTAAAGTCTTGAAGAGATATTAGAGAAACTTCGCTTTTTATCACTGTAAGAGTATTTCTTAGATCATGTGATATTCTTGCAGACAAATTTCCTATAGCAGTCATCTTTTCAGTTTTTAGCATAATTTCATTTGATTTTTTTAGTTTGTTTCTCAAAATTAAAATCAGATTTATCCCTACAGTTAATGAAACTAAAAGTATTGGTACGATTTTGGCATTATAATTATAATCATCAATTTGAGATTTAGCTGTCTGCGACAAGATAAAGGTAGAATAATCAGTAGTTTTCTTCCATCCATTCTCATTAACTGCTATTGTTTCATTGTTTTGTACCTGGTAATCTTTCCAGCTTTTTTCAAATTTGACCAGATCTCCAGTTATTGGTTCAACCCAGAAAGTTGAATTTGTGTTAGACAGTATTTTGGTATTAGCATATTGAGGAAAAGTGTAACTAATGTCTACATTATGTGTTTCAGATTTGAAGACATAGACATCAAGCCCATCAATTGTGTCTGTTCCTTGATAAACAAGCGGTGCATCTGCAAAAATCAATGGATGGAGAAAATCATAATTTTGCTTTTGTACTCCAGGTTTGAACCAGAATTGTTTTCCCGGCATATCCTTGTAGGTCAGACTATATGCATTAACGTGATAGGATTGTTCAGAATGAAATACTTCCTTGTCGGTATCTTGGTTTATTCCACTTACAACAGATGAAATTGTTACATAGTCTCCATCAATACTAGTTACCTTTTGAATCAGGGATTCTTTCAACTCAAACTGTTGTGATAGATTTCCCCCAACGCTGTTTGCAATCTGATCTTTTCCTTCTTGTTCTAGGTAAATCTGAAAATCGCCGTTTATTTTTTGAGATTCAGGAACATATGCTACAAACCAAATTGCAATTACTGCAATTGTCGATATGAACATGAAAAGAATACTCTTTGAAATCATACTTACAAAAAATTGTAAAATGTCTATTAAGGTTCTTCGCCAAATCCAACTTTTGAGAATATTCTACAAAATCGTAGATTTAATTCAATTTAGCACATCAAGATAGAAACTAGTATTGATTTATTCCTAAGAAGAGATATAGGTCTTGCAAGTAATACATAGGTCATGAAAATAAAGTGTCCCAAGTGTGACAAGATAGCAGAATTGGGAGATGATTTTTCATATGTCAAATGTTCAAACTGTTCACTAGACATATCATATGGAGAATACGTGAAACTTATTGCTTACAAAGACGCAAGATATTCAGATGTTTTGGGAGATTATGCCAAAGACACTAGTGGTACTACATCCGGAACTCTTGATGAATGGTAGAAAAAAATCCACTACAAGACTTATGTAATTTCAAAAGGCAGCAATATCAAGTTGGAATTTATAACTTTTGCAGAGTCTACACTCAATCTTTTAGGCTTTGTAGTTGGATTAATCTTAGGAATCTTTGCATATATTGGATTTAGAAATACTGGCAGTCCAACACTTTTTAGACTAAACATTTCCTTTTTTTCAATCAGTGTAGGATTTGGAGTTGTTGGGTTTGGATACATGATTGAGTCTCTCGTTTTGGGTTATGTCAAGACAGATACTTGGATTCAAACACTAGGAATAGCAATTCAAACTGTAGGATATTTTTTCATAGCATTCTCTCATGGGATAAAATCATTTTTCCCAAAATCAAGATACTTCAAATCTATCATGGCGCCTCTTTTTCTCATTCCGGCTAATTCAATTGAGCATATTATAAGGTCAATTTCTTTTATCCTATTGGTATATGGGACAATTGAGACCATAATGTCCTATATGGAAAATAGAAATAGGAATACTATTTTCGTAGCTACAGGCCTAGGTTTACTGGCACTGGGTGAATTTTTAGGATGGTACTCAATTGTATTTCCAAAATCAGTGCTGTATTTTATCTCGGTTTCTACAAAGATAGTTGGACTAGGAGCACTCTTTGTTCCAATTTCTCAGGTTCCATTGAGAGGAGGACCAAGATTTGGCAATAACATATAGAACTCACATGAGCATAATTGGGGATATACTTTCTACTACAAGAGATGAAATTCCTGACGAGTCAGGAGCTAGTGTAACATATCTAATTCGAAAGGCAAACATTTCATATGCCAGACTTTCAAAAATTTTAGAAACCCTTGTCTCACAGGGTCTTTTGGAACAGACAAGTTCTGAGAGAGCTTGCAAATACAGAATTAGTGAGAAGGGAAGAGACTTTCTTCAAGCATATCGCGGATTTAGAGAATTTGCAGATTCGTTTGGTCTGAGAATTTAATCATCAGTTTCGTCATTAGATACATTATCATCATCGTCTTCTACATCATCTTCAGGATCATCCTCAAATTCATCTTCAAAATCATTCTCAAAGTCATCGGACATAACAATCACACAAAATATTTTCCTATAAAAGACTTACACAGTCCCAATTGCTATCATCGCCAGATCTAATTAGTTGGTCCTACCCAGCCACTGCACGAAGAACAGATTTGCATACCATCTTCATTTACGTAGGTTTCTCCGCCTGGAGGACACTGACATTGTGGTATCTCATCCATGGTACTATGATACGCGTATCAATCTTATATCATTTTCATAAAAAGAGATAATTTACTATTAAACAGCAAGAAAAATTGTGATTTTACCGTGCAATGATACTGGGATAAAAGAGGCTTATGAAACCATACAAAATGGAGGAACAGTGGTATTTCCTACAGATACAGTATATGGAATAGGCTGTGATCCACGTAACCAAGATGCAGTCAATAAGATTTACAAAATAAAGGGCAGAGAAAAGATAAAACAACTTCCAGTTTTGGCATATTCAAAAAAAGACATTGCAAACATAGCATTTTTTGATGAAATGTCTGAAAAAATAGCAGACAAGTTTTGGCCCGGTCCAATTACGCTGATTCTTCAAGTCAAGGACAAGAAAATTGAAAAAGCCCTTAGTCTTAAAGACAAAATTGCAGTAAGGGTTCCCAATCATCCTTGTGTGCTAGCTCTTTTAGAAAAATGCCGATTGCTTGTAGGTACTAGCGCAAATTTTTCTGGAGAACCATCATTTAGTGACTCTAAGGAGGTAGCAAGTAAATTTTCAGGCTATGACATTTTACTTGATGGAGGACAAATTACCAACTCTTATGAATCCACCATAGTTGAAGTTGTAAATAATAAATTAAAAATAGTAAGAGAAGGCAAAATAAAAATGGAGTCATTAGTGTGAATTTAGTTGTCACATGTAGCAGACACATGGAAGAAGAGGCCTGTGATGAAATTGCTGAAATTATAGAGGAACTCGGAGATGACTCGTCTAGAATAGGAAAATCAAGTTTTTCTGGAATAATTTGGGTCGATACTGACATTGATCCATTTGCAGTCATAGATAACATCAAAAAAATAATTTTAGATGAACCATGGAGGATGAGATATTGTCATAGATTCATACCAATCAGACATACTACTTCAGCTAGTCTTGAGAACATTGTTGAAGGCGTAAAAAACCAAATCAAAGTCATGAAAGATGCAGATACTTATAGAATTACAATTGAAAAAAGAGGATCAGACATATCCTCAAAAGAATTGATAAATTCAATTGCAGATACAATTCCAAACAAGGTATCTCTGGAATTTTACGACTGGAATGTCTTGATTCAGATAATGGGCGGTATTGTAGGTATTTCCATACTAAAAGAAGAGGACATAGTAAGCACGTTAAAGCTCAAACGAGATTCAATGAAATAGTGTAGCAGATCTTTCTGCAAGCAAATCTTCCAAGGGCGTCTTAGAAATAACACAGTCAAGTTCTTTCTGTGTAATTCCAAATTCTTTTTGTATGAATTTAGAATTATCCTTTGGGAACACATCACTCTCTAAAAGATCCTCAATTTCATTGAGCAGTTTTTCAAGTAATGGTTTTTTTCCAAGAATTACAAGTATGGTGTCAGTGTTTGTTTTTACACCTACTTTGGATATGGCTTCATTGATTTGTCTAGTACATGCAAATCGCATTAGAATATCAGTCTCAATTTTATTTGAAAGTAGAGTATCTGCTTTTTTAGCAGACAGAGAAATCGCTACTGTTTTTTTAACATGTCCAATATTCAAGATATACTGTGCTTGGATTCCTTGGATGGCAAGACTTGGATATTTCTCCCGAATGGATTCAAGAAACTTGATTGGTTCTTTGATAGTTTTTTTCAATAGTACAAGTTCTACTGTAGTGTTTATCAAATCAAATTGTAGTCTTTTTGATCTTCCTCCATGAATCACAGGAATTATGCTAACAACATCTCCATTTTTTAACAATGTCTCATTTCCTTGTAAAACAGATGAATCCACGCCATTTACTGCAACAAGAATATTATTTTGATCAAGTTGGGACAAATGTGCAGGGATGTATGCCTTGAGATCATCCAATAGAGCAGATATCGTGATATCATCTCTTTGAACCTCAAGTTTATCAGATGAAAATGATTTTTTTGCGCCTCCTAGTAGTTTGACTGTTATCATAATACCATCAAAAGATATGTTGGACTATTCGAATTTTTGGAATGTATCTAATTGAGTATCTGTTCTTCAATCTCTTCAGTCTCATCAACTGACTCGTCGTGTACAACTACCTCAGACTCTTTTTCTTTTTGATCTTCTAATTCACGTCTAAGGTAAGAAGAGATATAGCCAGCAATTTCGTTCTTTAGACCTTTAGATCGTACAATTGCAATTTCATTTAGAACCTGTTTGTTGTGTGCAAAATCAATATCGAATTTTCCTTTATAAGTAGACATGAGTTCCGTGGAAATTCGTCTGATTCTATTCACAACTTGGATGGGCTAAAGGGGTTTTTTATACCTATACACCAAGATATGAATCGACATTTCTTTCTGTATCAAGCAGCATTTCATCATATGATTTGTTTAGAATGCCAGCAGCACAAAAAAGAACACTCGGAAGAAATGCTATTTGTGCAGTTTTCATGCCAAAGCACTTGGAGAATTTTACAGGTCCGTCAGTTTCCAACAATATTTTGTCTGGACGAGTTTGTGAAAGAAGTACTTGTTTGTCATCAGCGTATATCATTGCAGGTCCATAAGATACAAAACAGTCTAATTCCATTGCTTTTTGTAATTGTTTTTTGCTGCCAGAAAACCAATGAAGTAAAACACCTTTTATAGAATATGATGGCAATATAGAAAATATTTCATCCAGAGTTCTTCTAGAGTGAACAGATATTGGTTTACCTAGTTTTTCTGCAAGCGAGAGCATCTTTTGAAATACTAGTATTTGTCTTGAAAACCCAGATTCATCTGAGACATATGTCTTGTCAAGACCAATCTCACCTATGCCAGATATTTTGTTAGAGTTTCTAGTAACTAGATCAACCATCGCATCGAGATCATCATTTGCTTTTTCAGGATGAATTCCGATAAAGGGTAGAACAAGCGAACTGCGCCTACTCAGATCAAGGGTAGATTTTGAACTCTGATTATCCATAGATACACAGCAGGCTCTTATTTTCATTTTATCCATTGTAGCAAGTATGTATTCCATGTCATCAGAATATTCATCGTCTGATAGATGAATATGAGCATCAGTCAACCAAGCCATTTGCTACATATCTGAGCACGAAATAGTGTGTATAAATCGATCCTTGCATAGTTTTTTTCCACTCAAAGTCTTTTATCAAGGGTTTTTGGATTTATGGCATGTCAACATCAGAATTCGGTCTTTCTGTAATGTACAGAATTTTGAAAAAAGCAGGGGCGGAGAGAGTAAGTGATGAATCGGCCAATGAACTTCGAAGAATACTAGAAGAAATTGGCATTTCAATTGCAAAAAATGCAGTAGAGATGTCAACACATGCAGGTAGAAAAACGATAAAATCAGAAGACATCAGACTGGCCGCAAAGCAATTTTCAAAATTTTAATCTAAAAGATTTAATTGTTCAAGTAAAGACATTTTGATCGCGGTGAGGTGGCAGAGTGGCTATGCGTTCGCCTGCAAAGCGAATCTATAGGGGTTCAAATCCCTTCCTCACCTTTGATTTTATTTCATATTATTATCAGACAGGGCATCACGAATGACTTTTGCCGCAAATTCTTTATCTTGTACTTCAAAGATGATTTTTTTGTATTTTTCATTATTCAGAGTCACTGTTATGCATTTTTTCGGGTCATGCATTTCAAAAAATAGGAGACCATCTTTTGAGAGAAACATTCCGTCTTTTATTACATCTGGAAGAGAGGCACCTGCGATCTTTAGTTGTTGAAATGGTTCCCAGGATAGATCATCAGCAGATACAGACGACACGTGATCTAGTGGGATGGTTATGCTTTTTCTTATTGCCAATATGATGTCAATTCCATGAATTTCAAAGACTAGGTTTTTGTCTTCTATCTTGACGGTTCCAGTCATAAGATATAGTGAAGTAGAGCAGTATATCATAATAACCTGCTTTTCTAAATAGGGCAATTTGTAGACAAGGTGAATTTGGCTGAAAGAAATAATGGATTACTAGAATACATTCCAGGTGCCAAGCCTGTTTCATATCAGTACACCAATGGTCAACCTTTGGATGGGTTTTCACAAAATGTCAAAGATAGCATAAAAGAATATGCAGAAAGTGCACAGAATGAAGTTGAAAAAGGTCATAATTTCTTACAGTGGGTTTTAACCAGAGTCTTTGAAGCAACTGAAGATGATGCGACTGATGCGATAATAGATGGAGCAAATGATCTTGGAATAGATGCATATCTACCGGTAGACTTCTCCGAAGACAAGATCTATCTATTCCAGTCAAAATATGGAACATCTCATTCAATTGAAGCAATTGCAAAGTTCAAGGAAGATGTCAAGAGACTGCAAGGAAAAGACATCTCCAAAATGCGTCCAGAACTTGCCCACCTAGTGACAAAAATTCAAGAAAAAAATCTCAAGATAGAATGCATCTATGTGACAGACCAGAAAGTGGAAGATGAGAATTTTGATGCAGTTGAGATATACGATGTAGATGTAATAATACAGAAACTTTGGGATAGGATAAAAAAACCAGCTGCGGGCAAAAAAGCATCCATCAAACTTGAAACCAAATTACGATATCAAAATACACTTCTTGGAATTTTAAAACTAAGAGAGCTTACCAATTTTGTTACAAAGAACAAGGACTATGTCTTTGAATCAAACATAAGACAATGGATGCAATTCAAGACTACAGTAAACAAGGGGTTAAGAGAAACTTTGCAGGAAGTACCTCACAAATTCTTTTACTATAACAACGGGATAACAATAGTTGTAAGTGATTTTGAGGAATTAGAGGATAATTCCATAATATTACACTCGCCTCAGATAGTAAACGGAGCACAAACATCCAATTCAGTATTAGATCATGCAAGACGTACCCATAATTTGGATGGAAGTATAACGGTCACAATCATAAAGGCTGCAGATGAACTTGACCAAAATAATATTACAAAATATAGAAATTCCCAGAATGCAGTCAGAGGAAAAGATTTGGTATCCCTGATGGATTTTCACAAATCATTAAAATCACAAATGGAAAATATTCATTATTTTTATGAGATTCAGGGAGGCTCGTTTGATACCAAGACAAAGTCCCATCAAAGTGAGTTTGTGGGAGATGTAATTTACAACAAGTATTTGCCAGACAATCATAAAAAAGTCATTGTGGCAAAAGATGCCATCCAGGCGTTTGTTGCAGGAATAGAGCAAAGACCTACAGAGGCATACAGTTCCCCTGCACAATTTCTGCCAAGAGGTAGCAAATACGATGAGGTCTTCAATGAAAAATTAAAGGACGATTATAGACTTCTTCTCTACCCATATTGCGTAAAGGAATATGCAAAGAAAAACCTCAACTATGGAAAGAAAGGCGGTCACAAGACAAAAAGATATGCAACTTTGTTCTTTGTAGCAGTATACTTTAAGATCCTCCATGAAAAGATCTTGCTTACAAAAGATGATTTTAAAGAAGACATATCCAAACTAGAGCCCATATTCAAGAGCGTCAAGCTAAACCAACGCATACTCAAACTTACAGATACTATTGCTACCAAATTCCTAGAAGACACAGTGGTTGATGACGAAATGACTGCAGCAAATACATATCATAATTTCTTCTCTCATCATGTATGGCAAGACTCCATGGTTCGTGTAATAGAGAAGAAGATAAAGCAAGAAGAAGAAGAGATAATCAGCATTCAAAAAGTAGTACAAGATCTTTTTTAGAAAATTAACTTAGATGCGGCAGAACGATGACTGATAGGTTCTCTTGCAGGAGGTCCACATTAGCCATACATCCTACCGCTGTTTTATTCTACATTCTGCTAGTATTTAATATGGTTTTTACGAACATGATTTTTATATTGAACTGAATCGAGTGTTAACTACATGGTAGAAACACAACAATGCGCTATGTGCAAAGGCCCTTTGGATCACGTTTATGTTCCAATGGATTCTTGGAACATAAAAGGTCAGTTGTGTAGCAAGTGTTATTCACAAAAAATCGGAGAACACTATCCAGGTACCCATGAAAGAGTAAACAAGTCAAACTAGAAACCAGCCAGTTTTAATCAGATCCTTATCTTGTGGTTCCCCTATACCAGTAGCATAGCGCCAGATGCATGGTGCGTTAGTATCCATCTTTTTCTGTATCAGAACTAGAGATTCTAATTCAGAATTTACATTTCCAGATGGAGTTCCACAATTTTCACAAAATTTGCATTTTGGGTCAAGACCAACTGGTGAAGACTGGATTACAGGATACGCCCTACATGCAAGAGGCCGGTTTTCATATATTTTGCATGCATATCCACCATGAGGCGATCTTTTACTTGATGTTGTATCAAGAAATGGGCAAGTGTTACCATTTGGGTCATTTCCCATCATTTGATACGCAAGTATTGTTTCTGGTTCAGATTTTGTTTCAGATACGCCTATTCTTGGGAGAATTGTTACTTTGATGTCATTTTTTTCTGCCAATGATGTCATTTTCTTTTTTTCTTCAGGCATGATAAGAACACCAATCTTACCAAATTGCATATTGGGATAATACTCTCTTTCAATACAACACTTGGAACAGTCCTCTATACATGAAAAATCCAATACCTCTCATATGTTAAAAAAGGATAAATCTTCTTTCATCAAAGGCAAGATCTGATCCCTATAAGGTTTCCAAAGAGGATAAATAGTAATACCCTTATATCACCAAACCCCATACTTTCTAACAATGGTAGCATATAGAACAAGCATGCAGATAGTAAGAGATTTGCTTACTGTAACAGAGGAAAGCGGTATGAACGGCATTAACGTAACATCACTTCTAACAAAGGCAAACTTATCACATTCGAGACTTTCAAAATTCATAGACAACCTCACTGGTGCAGGTCTAATGAATAAGATAGAATACGACGGCAAAAACACATTTGTAATAACTTCAAAAGGTAAGCAATATTTGGAAACATACGAAAGATTCCAAAATCTCGCAGACTCTTTTGGTTTAGATCTATAAACCAAATTTTTCCTTATTTTATATTAGAAATCATATACAGTATTTTATAGAATTTAAAAATACATTTGTAATCTTTCATAAAAGTCCCAAACTTGATTGGATGTAATTTTTCTGCAAACAAATCTTTTGGTAAACTAAACAGCAAACAATAGATCGGTAATTGATTTTGAATCACATCAAAGAACCGACAGATCTATAAAGGTGTAGTCTGGTTTATCAAAAGGGGAGTAATTGTGGGAGATACACTAGTATGGTGGAAAGGACTTGCGAAAGAATTAGAATTAGACATAGAGTCACTTGACGAAAGAAAAGACGAAAACAGACTTTAGACAACATTAACATTTTTGTAACATAATAAAGCCTCGAACGGGATTCGATCCCGTGGCCTAACGCTTACGAGGCGTTCGCTCTACCAGGCTGAGCTATCGAGGCTGTGGTTCGCAATGTAATCAGAGTTTATAAAAAGCCTTTGTGCTTTTGATTCATTGAAAGTATCAATTTCTGGGGTTAGGGGAATTTTTGGAAACGACCTCAATATGGAAGATATAATTCATTATTGTAGAAATTTTTCACGCCTTGTCAAGTCAAAAAAATGTGTGATAGGTAAAGATACAAGACCATCAGGCGAGATTGTGACCAATGTTGCAATCGCCTCACTTTTAGAAAGAGGAATATCAGTTTACAATCTAGGTACATCTCCTACTCCTGTTGTTTTCAGAGAAGCAAGAAAATATGGCAGTGGTTTGATAGTTACTTCTTCTCACAATCCATTAGAATGGAATGGTCTCAAATTCATCCTAGACGGGAGAGGTATCAACGAATCAGAACTGGAATATTTGGAAAAGAAAGACAAGTTTCAAAGAGAAGAGATTGGAACTGAAACACAAGTTGATTCAAGCTATATCGATGAGGCTGTCAAAGTAATTGGAGATATAAAAAAATCATCAAAAATAGTAATAGATGTAGGTGGAGGCGCTGCATTTGATGTTGCACCTAAGCTGTTAAGAAAACTAGGCTGTAAAGTGAGTATCATTAATGGTACACCAGGTAAATCAACACGAGGTCCAGATCCCACAAACGATAAACTCTCAGAACTTGTGCAAGCATCAAAAAAGACAAACATAGGTTTTGCTTTTGATCTTGATGGAGACAGACTAGTTGTAGTAAGAAATGGTAAAAAACAATCTCCAGATGTGACACTAGGTCTTGGTGTAGCAGGTGCACTTGAGAAAGGATACAAAAAATTTGTTCTTAGTATAGACACAAGCATTGCAATTGAGAAATTTATCAAACAAGAAGGTGGTCAAGTAAACAGATCAAAAGTAGGAGAAGCAAATGTTGTGGATATGATGTTGAAAACCAAATCACAAGCTGGTGGAGAAGGAAGTAGTGCTGGATTTATCTTGCCAGAGTTTAACATGTGCAGAGATGGTATTCTTACAAGTGGTCTTATTGCATCAATGGTTGGAACAAAACAGTTCGATGACATAAACAAATTCATGGAGGGTTATCATCAAGTACGAACTAAAGTTAGTGTAGATTCCAAATTGCACAAGAAGACACTTGGAATCCTTTTGAAAAAGATGAAAAAACAATCAAGTCAGATAGTAACAATCGATGGAATAAAATCCATAATAGATGAAGACAGTTGGGTCTTGATAAGACAGTCAAATACAGAGCACATCATAAGAGTCTCTGCAGAGTCAAATGACTTGAATAAAGCCAAAGAAATAGAACAACAGATCACCAAGTTGGTTAAACAAAGCTATGAAGAGTCCAGATGAGACAAAAATAATCAAGATATTTCAAAGTAGATTTGGGAAAAAATCAAGATTTCAAGCAGAAGATGTCGAGGTTCTGAAAATAAAAAATGCCAAATTTGTTGTAAAATCAGACATGTTGGTGCAAAGCACTGATGTTCCAACAGGGATGAAACTTGCAGATGTTGCCAGAAAGAGTTTGGTTTCATGTGTAAGCGACTTTGCATGTAAGGGAATCCAACCCATATTTGCTACCATTGCATTAGCAATACCACCAGGTTTTACCCAAAAAATGATCAATGATTTGGCAAACGGTTTTCTGAGAGCATCTAAAGAATTCGGATTTTGCATAGTAGGTGGAGATACCAACGAAGGAAAGGAATTGATCATAGAAGTATCCATGTTTGGCGCAGGTAGCAAGAAAATGCCATCCAGAGGAGGCGCAAAAACAGGAGACATCATAATAACATCCGGGCCTTTTGGATATTCTTCAGTAGGGTTGAAGATTGTTCTAAATAGCAACAAGATAAAATCCCAGGCTACAAATAGATTTAGAAAAGCAGTCTTCAGGCCAAATCCAAGGTTAGATTTTGGGTTAAAGGCTGCCAGGTATTTTTCATCATCAATGGATTCAAGCGATGGACTTGCAATAACACTAAATGATATGAGCAAGCAGAGTAGAAAAAAATTTGTGATAACTAGTCTGCCCACTGGAAATAATGTAATCAAATTTGCGCATCAAAATAAAATGAATCTTGAAGATCTAGTGTTTTGCGGCGGTGAGGAATATGAAATTGTGTTCACGGTACATCCAAGAGATTTGAACAAAGTTAGAAGTTTAGCAAAGAAAACGGACGTTTCACTACATGAGATAGGTCATGTATCTAATGGAAAAAACGTGGTTTTGATTGACAATGACAAGTCCAGAATTATCAAGAGATGCGGCTGGACACACCTTAGATCCTAATGTTTTTTAGTCAACTGCAATCCAGTGGTCTAAATATTAAATCATGTTTATCCAACAACTGTCCATTCCCTAGCCTCAAAACCACCAACCTGAGTTAATAGTCTACTAACCGAGGTTAATCCTCAAGGCTAATATTTGAATAATTTATGACTGTCAAATAGCCTTGACTCAGAGAATGCTTGGTTTTGTTTTTCACGTAACTAGATATTCTAATGGGGATATAGAGACAGAATTTTTCGACATGGAAAAAAAGGATAAAGTTACCTACTCGACAAAGAATGGACTGCCAAGAGAAACAGCACTGGCTCTAGCAGACTCTCTTGGTCGCAACATTTGGACAAAAATTGAATCTGAAAATGGCAAAGTAACAAGTGTATCATTTGAGGAATACAACTTTGAGAAAGACTTTTTTAAAGTGAGAGAGAAACTTGAAAGAGTTTGGAAAGGCTACTTAGAGCGAGTCTAGTCACGTTCTCGAACAAATGTTTTTTAGTCAACTGCTATCCAGTGGTCTAAATTCAGCCTTTGAACCTGACTAAAACATTGAATGAATATTGCGCCTATTTCTTTGAATTATTGAGAAAGACGAGATCTGACTTAGGGAAGTGTTGGCGTACTTGCTATTGATGCAGACGCCGTATTTGATGGATTTCCAGTTCCAATATCATTTATTGCAGATACACGATAAGTGTAGATGGTAAGTGGAAGGACGTTTGTATCAGAGTATGTGGTTCCTGTACTGCCAGTATTTTCTACAAGCGTTGACCATGTGGAACCATTGTCAGTTGACCTCTCTATCATGTAACCAGTTATTGGAGTTCCGCCGTTATCGCTTGGTGCAGTCCAGCTTAGGTTTATCTTGAGAAGTTTTGCGGTAGCTGTAAGACCAGTGGGGACAGATGGTACTGTATTCAGAGTGGTTGCAGATGCCGTGTTAGATGGTACACTCATTCCAGCTGAATTAATAGCAGATACCTGATACGTGTATGTTGTACTGTGTACAAGTCCGGTATCTGAAAATGTTGTTGATGTAGAGCCAGTGTTTGAAACTATTGTATTCCAGGTCGAACCATCATCAGTCGATCTCTCTATCATATAACCAATTACTGGAGACCCTCCATTGTTTGATGGAGCAGACCAGCTGAGATTGATTTGAGAAGAGGATGCGGCACTTGCTTGCAAGTTCTGTGGTGCAGATGGAGGTGAAGTGGGTGGAACTACCCAGTCTACAGTGTATGAATACCCATGTGGAGCCCAATATACAGAAATTACTTGACTTTGGTTAGGATTATAGTCATTTGGAAATCCTACGTTCATGCTAATTGTGTAATTTGTACTAGGATTTACTGTAGGAGAACAGTAATTCTGATCATATCCAATTTCATTAGAAGAATACCAAAGGGATCCTGGGAGAGAATTGCCTTGGCTGCTTTGGTTTGGAACATGGATAATGGTCGTCAAGTTGTAGGATTGACCTATATTCATCTTGAAAGTTACATTATTTTGCAGCGGATAGAATGTCTGATTTCCAGCCGTAATTATGGCACTGACATAGCTTCCATCATATTCATTGTTACACGTACCTGGTGCTGGACCCATTGCGAATGCGTCGTGAGAGAACATTCCAAATGAAACTAAGAATAATGAGGAAAGAATTATCGTTGACCAAGAATTCCTGCTAATTCTACTTTTTGAGAGATGCAATGTATCATAGTGTTACTCAATACATATCTCACTATGCGAAGAATTCCCCATAAGATCAATACAGATAATTTCATAATGTTTTTTAAACCCGTTAAAGAGTCTTGAAATGTTGTCCACACAAGAAGCTAAGGAAAAATGGGGTATTGCTCACATTTTCAGTAGTTTTAACAATACCATAGTGCACATTACAGATGTTTCTGGTGCAGAGACTGTGGCAATTAGTTCTGGTGGACGACATGTTAACGCAGACAGATACGAATCATCTCCTTATGCAGCAATGAAATCTACCGCAGCAGTGGTAGAAGCAGCACATGACAAGGGCTTCACAGGTCTTCACATTAGAGTGAGAGCAGTAGGTGGAGTCGGTTCACGTGTTCCAGGCCCAGGTGCACAGGCAGCAATCAGAGCACTAGCAAGAGGCGGATTCAAAATTGGAAGAATTGATGATGTAACCCCAATTCCTCATGATACCACTAGAAAGAAGGGTGGTAAAAGAGGAAGAAGAGTCTAAGCATCTACAAGCTTTACTTTTACTTTGGCATTTTTGTTTTCAAAGAATTTTGTCATAAAGGTGACAAATTTATGTTCAAGTTTCTTTCCTTTGGTTTTTTCAATTTGATC
>JAGWHQ010000010.1 GCA_028866655.1 Nitrososphaerota archaeon | reverse complement strand
CAGAAACCAAATCCTTCGTCTTATTGGAATGATGCAATTCCATGTTTGCACAAATGATGTCATAGTCTCTTATCTTCGCATTTATCTTGAAAAGTTTCTTTGCATACTTTACATATTCTCTGATTCTTTCTTGTTTTCTTATATTCTTTGGAAGGATTCTGTATGATGTTTCTAGACGTCTAATTGATACTCTGATATCGTGGATATTCTCATCATTAGAGTCTGCAATGTACTTTTCTAACTTTTGACAAAAGTTGTCTGAAATCTTTTTAAATTTTCTAAGAAATGTGTTCTTGTTGATCATTGATTTTTTCATTTTGTTGTATGTAATACGTTGTTTCTTTTAAGTTCTAGTAATTATTGATGATGTAACAATGTAGTTGGAAATTCTAGAATTTGTTGTCATGTTGTTTACATGAAGTTTAACATCAATGAGATATTGCCTTTATGAAAAGCATTATGACAAATGATACTGCTGCACTGGCAGGTATGGTAATTATCCATGCCCATACAATTCTTTTTCCAATGCCCCATCTAACTGCAGACATTCTTCTTACTGCTCCTACTCCCATTATACTCCCAGAAATTGCATGTGTAGTACTTGCAGGAATTCCAAGCCATGCAAGAGTTGCAAGTATGCTGGCTGCACTAGTCTCTGCTGCAAAACCTTGGTAGGGTCTAAGCTGTGTAATCTTTACTGCCATTGTTTTTACTATGCGCCACCCTCCAAAGAAAGTACCGAGACTTATTGCTAGTGCCGCCATTATGATAACATAGTATGGAACACTAAATTTTGTGATCACTCCCTGAGTTAGTAAAATCAAAGCAATGACTCCCATTGTTTTTTGTCCATCATTTGCTCCATGAGTTAATGAAAAGTATGTTGCCGAAACCAATTGTAATCTACCAAATGCGGAATTTACTGCATGTGGTTTTGCTTTTGCAAATATTGTCATTATAGCTAGTCCAGTTGCAAATGCGGCAATAAAACCTGCAATTGGCGAAACCAGAATTCCTATTGCGACCTTTTGAATTCCATCTAGTATCAACACATGTGAGCCTGCTCCTGCTATTCCTGCTCCTATGATTCCTCCAACTAGTGCATGGCTGCTAGATGTGGGTAATCCAAGTAGCCATGTTATGATGTCCCAGACTATGGCTCCGGCCAAAGCGCCAATTATTATGTTGAGGGTAACAAAATCTGGATTTATGATTCCTTTTCCTATTGTTGTTGCAACTGCCACTCCGAAAAGAAACGGGCCTATAAAATTAGCAGCAGCTGCCAATGTGACTGCATGCAAAGGTCTCAGGATTCTTGTTCCAACTATTGTTGCAATCGAGTTTGCGGCATCATGAAAGCCGTTGAGAAAATCAAAAACTAGTGCAACTAATATTGCTCCAATCGCCAGTTCAATCATATCAAATACCTATGTGTATTTGAGAACGATGTCCTCTATCGAATCTGCAACATCTAAACACCTGTCTGAAGCATGTTCAAGTGCTTCATAGGTATCTTTCATCTTGATTATGTTGATGACATCTGTTGTTTCAAACAACTCTCCCATTGCTTTGCGATATATCGCATCAACACGATGCTCTTGTTCATTTATGGTACGACAGTGTTCAATTATTGACTTGTCTGCCTTTACTTTGTTTAATTTTGTAATCATGAAATTGATTTCCTTTGTAGAATTGTGGATCTCTTTTGCTATCTCCAACATGTGCGGAGGAGTAACTTTGATTTTAAAACCAATCAGTCGTCCAGATATTCCTTCTATGTAATCTATGATATCATCAGTCTTTGAGGCAATTCTGGAAATATCTTCCCTGTCAAGTGGGGTGATGAATGTCTTGTTTAATTCTTCAAAGATGGAATGTGTAAGTTTGTCAGCTTCTTTTTCTATTGCTTCAATCTTTTCATGAATCTGGATCAGTTTATCAAAGTCTGTAAATAATTCAACCAACAGTTTTGCAGATTCTTCTGCCTTGCTTGCAAGATCGTTTAATATTGCAATGATTTCCTTATCATTTGATTTTATCCATGATAACCATTGGGCCATGTAGTTCCTCCTAAGATTCATAGATAAATACATGACCTATATAGGAAATAGAATCTATATAGATGAAAACGCCTATGATCTGCCTATTTTAGGGTGAACTGTTCTCTGAACTTACATCTTGTACTGTTTCATTAATGACTGCTTCTGCAATATCGCTTGAATATTCTGCCGTTCTGCGAATATCTTCTAGTACAAACTTGATAATGCTGGAATATTTTTTTGATTCTTCTAGACTGTCTGTGAACTCTTGTTCTTTTTCAGCTATTCTATGTGCATTTGAGGCAACATTGTCAGCAAGGGCATAATCTCTTTTATTTAGAGCCAAGATCGAGTCTTCGAAGACCTTCAGAGAGTCTTCGCTTAGACGTGTTACCTTTTGTATTAGTGCTGGCTCTAAAGTTGATTTTAGGAATTTTATTCTACTTGCAATTGAGACTGCATGATCTGCAATTCTTTCAATCGACTTGACTACAATTCTATAACTGATGCAGTCTGATGGTTTTTTGAGTCCAATATCTCGAAGGATCTTTTCATGTTCAACTGCAAGTGTCAAGTTTCGTAGTATGTACAAACTGAATCTATCTACTTCATCATCAAGATGAGTTATCTCTTCGCCAGACTCGACGTCCATTTCTTTTAGTGCATCAATTGCTTGTCTGTGCATCGTTGATGTGAGTAAAAACATCCTCTTGAGCGCATCACTTATTGAAAGTTCTGGAAGGCTGGTTAAAATTTGAATTGTGATAGATTCTGGAGTGGTTTCAACTATCTCTGTTCCTATCATGTTTTTTCTTACGAGATCTCTTATTGCTTGTTTGTGTTCTATCTGTATTCTTCCTCCCTTTGCATGTATTTCTATGATCTGATAGCCTGCCAAGTACATTGCAATGACTTTTCTTTGGATTGATTCAACCGAATCTTTCTGACTTATGATTGTCTTTGATTTAGAAATCTTTGGAATTGAATAATTCTGTGTTGGTAATATTGAAAGCGATTTGTTTACATTTTTAACTATTGAAACGGGATCTCCTGTTTTTAGTTTCAATTCGTCAACCCATTTTTTTGGCAACGATAAAACATACGTGGATCCACCTACAAGTTGTAGTTTTCTAACCTCTTTATCATTTAGTACTTCTGACAATGCATGAATTGTACTTCTTATAGTTAAAGCACTTGTCTCCCTGTTCTATGTATATCTATATAGTTCACCATATAACTATGAAATCTAAGAAATTATGGTCGATTCTCTCATATCTAATTTGGCAACCAAATGTGTTACATGATATCTGTTAAAATGAAGAAAGGATCGTCTATTACTGATAAAATTTTCAAATATGTTGCTATTGGAGCTGCTACGTACGTTCTGGTGATTATAGCAATGATTGTAATTAACCTCACTACGGGTTCGGCTCAAATTTGGCAACAGGAAGGAATCTCCTTTCTTACAGGTTCCGACTGGAATTCTGTTGAAGGTAGAGAGTCTTATGGTGCAGCACCTTACATAATGGGTACTCTGGTTAATGCTGGAATTGCCATGGCAATCTCGGTACCGCTAAGCTTTGGTATAGCCATGTTTCTCTCTGAGCTTGCACCTAAACTGCTTCGAACTCCTCTTGCCATGGTTATAGAACTTCTTGCAGCAGTACCAAGTGTAGTGTATGGATTGTGGGGCCTTCTTGTTTTTAGAACCTATATTCAAAATTGGATCGAAGTACCACTACATAATTTATTTGGTGATCAGAGTATAATATTTGCTGGAACTCCATTTGGATTAGATATTTTCACTGCAAGTGTAGTTCTTGCCATCATGATTGTTCCTACAATTGCTTCTATCTCAAAAGAAATAATGTTGGCAGTACCTAACAGTCAGCGTGAAGCTGCATACATGCTTGGTGCAACAAAATGGGAAGTTTTTAGAATTGCAGTTTTACCATATTCAAAATCTGGATTAATTGGTGCTACAATACTAGGTCTTGGAAGAGCTGTAGGGGAAACAATGGCAGTTACAATGTTAATAGGAAACGCAACAGGTGCAGCTGCTTTTCCATCTTCACTATTTGCGCCAGGACAAACATTAGCAAGTATAATGGCAAATGAGTTTGCAGAAGCTTCTCAAGGCGGTCTTCATTTAGCTGCACTCATTGGTGTTGGACTAATTTTATTCATGATGGCTTTTGCCATAAATGTAGTTGCACATCTTCTTGTTTCTAAAGTAGTCAAATCACATGAGGGGGCAGTACTGGCATGATAACTGTTGAACAAAGAACAGAATTTAGAAAACACTTTCGCTATAACGTTGGTAGAAGACTTGTTCTGGACAAAATAGTCAAAGGTGCAGTCTTTGTGTGCGTGTTGGTTGCAATTGTACCACTTATCGCTATACTAGTCAATGTCTTTAGTAATGGTGCAAGTGCTTTATCGTGGGAATTTCTTACTCAAGTACCTGGAGCAGTGGGAAGTGATGATCCAGGTGGAATAGGTCCTGCCATTCAAGGAACTCTGGTACTTATTGGATTATCTAGTCTCATAGGTGTTCCAGTCGGTGTTATGGGAGGGATATTTCTTTCAGAATATGGTAACAATAGATATGGAAGAACTGTGAGATTTTTTAACGACGTTCTTGCAGAATTTCCAACAATTGTAATTGGTGTATTTACATTTGTCTTGATTGTTTTGACTTTTGGAGACTTTTCTGTTTGGGCCGGATCTTTTGCTCTTTCTATTATCATGTTGCCTATTATAATGCGAACAACTGAGGAATCGCTGAAGCTAGTGCCTGTTACATATAGGGAAGCAGGATATGCGCTAGGAATTAGAAGATGGAAAGTAGTTTTTACAATCGTACTTAGTAGTGCAAGAAGTGGTCTTGTTACAGGAATTTTGTTATCTGTTGCAAGAATTGCTGGAGAGACAGCACCACTTGTATTTACAATTCTTGGTAGCAGTCAGTTCATACAAGATTTCAGTGGACCAGTTGATGCACTGCCACTTCGAATTTGGAGACTGTCATCTCTTCCATATGATAGTGCAGTAGCTCAAGGGTGGGGTGGTGCATTCATTTTGATAATTATTGTTCTTTCAATAAATATTGGTGTGAGATATTTATTCTTACAAAAGAAAGGGCAAACACTATTAAAGTTCAGAAAACTAGGAAGTGTATAATGATGGAGACAATGACTAAAGTTCCATTGAAAGATAATTCTACTGAAGATATAAAATACAAACTCATTGCAGAAAATATTTCTGCAAGTTATGATGGAATTGTTACAGTCAAAAATGTTTCAATGAAATTCCGGGACAGGGCAGTTACTGCACTCATTGGACCTTCTGGTTGTGGAAAGACAACATTTCTTAGATGCTTGAACAGAATGCATGAGCTTACAAAGAATGCAACACTAACTGGAAAAGTTTTGCTTGATGGAGAAGATCTTTATTCTAACAAGGTGGACCCAATAATAAATAGAAGAAAGATAGGGATGGTATTTCAAAAACCAAATCCGTTTCCTACCATGTCAATTTATGACAATGTTGCATGTGGATTGAAACTTAACGGCGTAAAAGACAAAAAAATAATTGATGAGGTAGTAGAAGGATGTCTCAAGATGGCATCACTTTGGAATGAAGTTAAAAATGACTTGAAGAAACCGGGCATGAGTCTCTCCGGAGGACAACAACAACGCTTGTGCATAGCACGAGCGCTTGCCATACAGCCAGAAGTCCTCTTGATGGACGAACCTGCATCTGCTCTTGATCCAATCGCAACTCAAAAAATTGAAGAAATGATACAAGAGTTGAAAAAAGAATACACCATAATTATTGTCACACATAACATGCAACAAGCAACTAGGGTCTCTGACTATACTGGATTTATGTATCTTGGAGATTTGGTAGAATTTGGTGAGACTAAACAAATCTTTGAGAATCCTAGAAATGAGATAACTGCCAAGTATGTTCAAGGACAGTTTGGATAATTATGACACGTCTCATAGATCCACATCTATCAAATTTATCTGAAATGATGAAGCAAATGTGCGATCTTTCCATTCGCTGTACAAATCTTGCAATTGATGCCTACTTGGGTGGGCAAAACGCACGAAAAGAGGTACACTCTCTCTCAAGCCAAATGATGGATCTATACGATAAAGTTGGTGAATTAACATTTGACATGATTTTGAGATATCAACCAGTAGCAAGTGATTTTAGACTAATACGATCTTCACTTGAAATTTCATACGGATTTACTAGACTTGGAAGATATGCATATGATATAACACTAGTCCGAGATACTTTTGGAGATCTTTCTGATTGTAAAAATGAAGTTATCTACACTTTATCAGGTGAAATAAAACAGATGGTTAAACTTGCTGTGGAATGTTTTGCAACACTTGATTTGGAAAAAGCCAAGGAGCTAAGAACTGATGAAGATCTTGTTGATAAATACTATAACAAGCATTTACCAATGTTGATAACATTGAGCAGTGTCAAATGTGCACTTGCTGATGCACTGGTTCTTCGATACATGGAACGAATGGCTGATCATGCTGCATTTGTAGGCGACTCTGTAAGTTATATTGTTACAGGCGCAAGAACGTATCATTAGATACGACTTGAAAAATTCATTTTACAAATTTTAATCTATATAGATTATTAATTAATATGAAAACTATGTTGACCAAAGGTAAATAGAATACATTTCCTGTTGTCCCTATGACTAAAAAAGTCATTATGGGATTTACATTGATGTTAATCCTATTAGTGCCCGCAATGTCGATGCATGCAAGTGCACAGACTAGTCAATCTTATACAATCACAGGGGCAGGATCAACCTTCGTGTTTCCATTGATGGATAACTGGAGAGTTGAATACAACAAAATACATCCCGAGATCACGTTGAACTATCAATCAATTGGTAGTGGCGCAGGAATAAAGCTCTTGGAGCAAAAAAGTGTGGACTTTGGAGCATCTGATGCACCATTGTCTGCAACTGATATGAAAAATGCTCCTGGCGTACTTACAATTCCGGAATCGATAGGTGGAATAACAATTGCCTATAATCTTCCTGGAATTGATAAGGGACTAAAACTGACAGGACCTGTAATTGCACAGATCTTTATGGGGAATATTACCTCATGGAATGATCCTGCAATAGTCAATCTTAATCCTGGAACAAGTCTACCTAATCAAAAAATAGTGGTAGCACACAGATCTGATGGATCTGGAACAACATATGCGTTCACTGATTATCTCTCAAAGATCAGTCCAGATTGGAAGACTAAGGTAGGTCAAGGAAAGTCCGTGCCATGGCCAGTTGGTACTGGAGGTCAAGGAAATGCAGGAGTGGCAAACATTGTGAAAACTACACAATATGCCGTTGGATATGTGGAATTGGCATATGTCTTCCAAAATAAAATGACATATGCATTTGTCCAAAACGCTGATGGTAATGCATTTGTGGAACCCACTCTTGATAGTGTAGCAGCAGATGCTGCAGCAGCTGGTACAAACTTACCTTCTGCAGACGGAGATTGGAGTCAAGTGTCTATAGTAAGTCAACCCGGAAGCAACTCATATCCTATATCAACACTAACTTATGTGATGATATACAAGGATTTGAGTACCGTAAATGGGGAAACACAAGACAAGTCCACACAAGTACTTGATTTTCTTAACTGGATAATCGGTGATGGTCAACAATATGCTTCAGGTTTGTTGTACGTGCCTCTGCCAGATTCGATAAAGAAGATTGATGAAGCTGGACTTGCTGAAGTGTCATTTTCTGGAGGAGCAGTTCCAGAATTTGGTCCAGTCGCAGCTCTAGTTCTTGCAATTGCAATTGTATCTATAATTGCAGTTTCATCAAAATCTAGAATTGGATTTAATCCAAAAATCTAAAACTCTTTTCTTTTTTTTATTGTACGAAAACTTTCTAGTATTTATTTTTGAATCTCTTGTGTAATAATAATTCTTCATAGGATATGTTGATCAAAAAGCGAATTACATATGTCAACATAGAGTATAGCTATTTACGTGATCTATGTCGATTATATGTAAATAAACAAATCTTTCACAACCATTTGATGACAAATAAAATCTTGTTAGGATTAGCATTGATGCTAGTTCTAATAATGCCGACAACTGTTCTTAATGCACATGCAGACACTACGCCACCGCCAGCACCTGCTGATGGTGACAAGTTCAACTACAATGCAGCGGGATCAACTTTCGCATTTCCAATAATTGACAAATGGAGAGTACAATATCATGATCTATATCCCGGAATTACGTTGAATTACCAACCAATTGGTAGTGGAGCAGGCATTAAGCTGTATACCGCCAAGAAAGTAAACTTTGCAGGAACCGATGCACCTTTGCAAGCATCAGATATCAAAAAGGCTCCAAAAGGAACATTAACCATTCCAGAGTCTATGGGCGCAATAGTTGTTACATACAATCTTCCAGGAGTTCAGAAAAATGGGCTCTTGTTAACTGGAGATGTAATAGCAAAAATTTTCTTGGGTCAGATCATTTACTGGCATGACCCAGCTATTGTAAACCTACAAACTGATCCAACAATTGCAAAAGCATTACAGGATGATAGAAACAAGATAATTCTTGTTCACAGATCTGATGGGTCCGGTACAACATTTGCATTCACTAGCTATCTTTCACAAGTTAGCTCTGATTGGAGCGCAAAAGTAGGACACTCTACATCTGTTCCATGGCCAACCGGAATGGGTGGCTCAGGCAACGCAGGAGTTGCTGCAATAGTAAAGAAAGTTCCAGAATCTGTAGGATATGTAGAATTGGCATATGCCAAGACTAACAAATTGCTATCTTCAAAGATTCCAATGACATATGCCTATATTCAGAACCATGACAAGACTGCATTCCTTGATGCTAATTTGACAACAACTGCAGCAGCCGCATCTGGAGCAATATCATCATTGCCAGCAGCTGATGGGGTATGGAGTAATGTCTCCATCAATGATGCACCTGGACCAAATGCATACCCAATTGCAACATTCACCTATCTATTGGTGAATCCAAACCTTGAACAACTCAAGGGAATGACACAGCAAAAGGCACAGGATCTTGTACACATGCTTTACTGGTTTGTAACAGACGGACAGCAATACGCTCCAAAACTATTGTATGTACCACTACCAAGTGCAATACAAGACATAGATGAGAAGGGTATTTCTGAAATAAAATTCAACGGTCAACAGCTCTGGTCGTATCCATAAAGGATCTCTTTCCTTTTCTTTTTATTTTCTCTATTATTTATCATATGATTTGTCATGTACGGCATATGGAATGTTTACCATGGAATTACCAATGAATTCTATGGTATACTACTGGATCTATTTGCACTCTGCTAAAAGCAAAGATCTACGTATCAAGTGTGATTGTATAATGCCTGATGAGAGCTGTAGAACTTGTGGAGGCGAACTTGCAAAACATCTTTGGTGCAGCCAGTGCAGAAAAACAATACAAAAAATATGCAAGATGTGTAGCAAAAAAACGTCTCCTCAACAACATATGACATGTCACTCTGTGGTAAATCTGGGATATCTGACAAGAACTACCATAGCTGGCTGAAAATCTAGTTTTTTATTAAATATAAAAATAAGAAAGAGAGTTAGTTCTTAACTATTGATTGCCGTAATGTCACTTTCATCTTGTATGCCGTGAGAATTTCCTTGCATCTGTTTCTTATTGTGACCTCAGTTATTCCTGCAACACTCGAGACATCTCTTTGAAGGATGCTCTGTCCAAGAAGGGTTGATGCTATGTACAAGTATGCAGCAGCCAACCCATTTGGTGCCTTTCCGTCTGCAAGACTATGATCTGACGTCTTTTCTGCAATTTCTGCAGCAAGTCTTTCTACACGAACTTCAAGCTTTGCCAGATTTGCTATTTTTGATATGTATTTCTCAAGAGTTACTGTAGGTGCTGTCTTAGAACCAAGTTCCATCACAAGTGTTCTATAGTATTTTGCTGTCAGTTTGACATTGAGCTTTTCTTCCTTTGAACTTCCTGTTGCGGCGCAGATCTCGTCAAGGGATCTTACTACATCGCATTGTTTGCATGCCATGTAAATTGTTGCAGCAGACATGCAAGCAACTGATTTGCCTTTTGCATCTGCCTGTCCTTGGAAGTTTCTGTATATCATGGACGCTGACTCTATGACATTTCTTGGCAGTGATAGGGCATGACATGTTTCTCCTATCTTTGCCAAAATGTTTGCTAGTCTTCGCTCTTCTGGAGATGCAACCCTTATCCTAGTTTGCCATTTTCTTAGGTTGTACATCTGATTTGCCATGTCACTTGATATTGTTCTTCCACTGAAGTCTTTTGTTCCCATTGCAATCTCTGTCCTGATTCCCAAATCATGTTGTGCATAACTTGTCTGTCCTGATGCTCTTGTCAACTTCATTTTTTCTTCAGGATTTGTTGCTCTTGATTCAATTCCATAATCTGGCATCTGTTCCATTGCGACCAATCCACAGCCTGAACAAATCTTCTCGCCACTGTGAGTGTCGTCAATCAAATTAGAACGACATTCCGGGCAATGTGTTTGTAATTCTGTTATTGTGGTCATCTTCTTCTTCCTTTGAATCGTTTTGGTCTCATCACAGGAGTTTCTTCAACGATGAAAACCTTCTTTCCGATTTGTTTTTTTATGTTGTTGGTAAGCGGAACTGCCGACGCATAAGGTGCATCAACAGGACCTATCATTTCTGATACTTTGGCGACTTTGACTCCAGAGTTGTCTACGACTATCTGGTTATCTCTTAGATGTTTTGTGAGTCTAATGATGACTCTACCGCTACTCGCTAGATGCAATACTTCGCCTACCTCCTGCAATTGAATTCTCAACAAAATACTGTTATCAATATGGTTCTGTCAACATTACTTTAGCTGCAAGCTATAATGGATATTTACTTGGATTGTTTGGCTCTTTTTGAAACTAGTTTTTCAGAAATTGCAGAAATCATTTTAGATTTTGGCTTGGCCTTTGCAAGTGTGATGTACCCAGACCTTACATATGGTCGTCTTGGAAATCTGACTTGATCATTTGTCTCTGTTGGTTCAAGTCCTGCAGCCTTGGCAGCAGCAATCAATTCGTTTAACGATGGGTCAAAAATGCTCTTTTCTCGAGAAACTTTTCTACCCATTTTCTTTGTAATAGTTTTATTGAAATAGTCAAGCCAGATTACGACATGTTCGTAATCCTTCATCTTATCACTTTATCAAGATTGCATTTACTACGCCGTCTTGACCAGGTCTTGAAATTACTCTGCATTGACCTGCTTCGGTTTCTAAAATTGCGCCTTTGGAAATTACTCCACGTCTTTCATAGTCTTTGTTTGACGGATTTTTTAATACTTTGAGAATCTTTAATTTCTTAACCTTGGAACCTGGAACTGTCAAGTTGACAACATCTGTTGTCTTCAATGATGTTTTTTGATTTCCTCCTCTTGTCTTGCGGGTTATAGTTACTTGTTCTCCTGGAACTGCTTCTACTGAATATCTGTCAATTTCATATTTTCGTCTTGATCTGAGGGGATATCTTCTACCACCAGTAATCTTACTTGTTGCAAGATTTTCAACAGATTTCTTCATGTTGACTCGATAAAGTATCTCTAAATATAAATGTGAGATTCAAGGTATTAATTTTCTACTGCTTTTTCCTTTTTAATTTCAACAAATTTGATAAAAATATACGTCGAGCAGAGTTTTCATTTCAAGTAACTTAAGGAATCACAGAGAATCTAAATGATGTAAACTTGTCTAGTGCACCTGCAAACATTTCATACTGACCTGTTTGGTTAAGTCTTGGTGGTTCTGTTAGATCTTGCAGATTATAATGCAATGTCAAACCACAACCTTTCTTTAGTGTATGCATGTCATAATGCCAGACTGTTTGATTCAAGGAATTTTTAATGTACATATTTGGTGCAATGATGCCATTAGATGCGGTATACACTAGACTCGGATTGATGTCATCTCCAATGCGATAACTCCTCTTTTCATTAAGAAAATGTATATCTTTAATGAGATCTGGCCCTCCAATGTAAATTCCGTTACTTGGCCAGCATGACCAAAGAGGATATACCGCAAAAACGTTAGGCGGTAGATATTCTATGATGTAATTATTGAATACGAGTATAATTAGAGTCAGACCTAACAACGTTGATGGAACTATTACGTAGATCTTATCTCTTGTTTTCAAAATATATTATTCTTCAATCTTCAAACTTTAAAAAACTGGCGTAGATTTCCACAGAAGGCATTCTCTCTAATTTATACCATTTACAGGTGGAGATATTATTTCTGAACGGTTATTGACTTGTTTGGGTCAAAGGCTCGGTGGATGCTTGGGGTGCTTGCTGTTCTATGGCCTGACTTGGGCTTCTTACTTTTGTAAACAGCTTTTGTTTGAGTAGATCCTTGTCTCCCTGTATGCCGAAATATTTCTGGAATTTTTCAGTGGTGTTGTAGATTTTCAGTCTACCGACATTTTGGTGTTCGATATAGTCCAACTGTTGTAATAATTTTAGATGCATGTATACTCCGGATCCTCTTACTTCTACCAGCCTTTTTGAGGAAACAGGCTGCATGTATGCAATATATGATAGTGTCTTGAGTGTGGCTGTGGGCAAGAGTGGTTTTGAGGCGTATTTTCTAATTACTGTGTTAAACTCTGGTTTTAGCTGAAATACATATGATCCGTCTGGCAAGCTTGCAACCTCGATTGCCTTGAAGACTGTTTTTGTTTTTTTGACAAGATTTGTCATTATGGCCAAAGTCTTGGTTCTGGACTCTGTTCCTGATGCCCTGATCAATTCTTCTATGGTTAATGGCCTTCCTGCTGAATATAATGCGGCCTCTAGTCTTGCCATTGCATCATCGTCTTCTATCTTGCCCATTTACAACATCCTGTATGCTAAAGCATACTTAAATGAAATTCCTACTTAGTGTTGATCTGATTGTAAATTTCTATTTTATCAGAGAGACTACTATGTCGTCTTCTGTCTGCTCTAGATCCACTTTCATGTCTCGAGCCAAAAATAAAATGGCAAAAAAGCATCTGATTGTATCAATGAGTTCCAGTTCTGATGTTATTGCATTGAATGAGCCAAAGCCTGTAGCCCTTATCTTGTTCATTATTAGCTCCTCATACTGACCTATTATTTTCTCAAGAGAGATGAAATAATCATCGAAATTAGGTGCTTGGACTGGCTCAAATTCTAATTGCCTTCTGCTTGAACGCGGGTTTGCTATTGTTCCAATAAGGTTTTCAAGAACTGATAACAACTCATCTAGTGTTACTGGATATGTGGATTCATGCCTGTATGGCATGTTTATCACTTCGATATCGACATCTTCTCTCTGGGTGAGGGGTTTTTTCTCCATTGCTGCCTTTTGCAGTGCAAAGATGCTTTCCACTTTCATCCTATGTATCATTGCAGAAGACAATGCGGCAATTCCTGCAACTCGAAGATCTTTCTTGTCTGCCTGACCTAGAATCTTGATCAAAATCTCTAGAATGCGTACTACGTCAATACTCCATACATCTTTTTTTGAGACATCTAGTGGGCTAAACAGTATGTTTACAGGAGGTTGCGAAATGCCTACGCTAGGGTTTTCCTTGCTCACTCTATTACTGCTCTATTTTTGTTTATAATACATGTGTTATCTACTCTTTTCTTAGTTCAAGTCAAGAGTTTTCCTCTTACACAAATCAAATATTATACTCGATCCTGTATAGTGCTGGTAATGGAAGAAGATCTAGAGAAATTTGATCTGGCATGTACATATCTGAAAAATGATCAAAATATGACAGCTCACAACATGTTCATGGATCTTGCACAAAAGGAAATGAAAAACAACAACTATCGTGCAGGATTGTATCTCATACTTGCATCAGAGTGTAAATCAAAACAAGGAAAGGAGAAAAAAGATGAACTTGCTGAAGCAGCCAAGTTTTATTTGAAACTTGCAAAAAAGGACAAACATAATTCAAACTATGCATACCAGTGCGCAGCTAGATGTTTTCTTAGGATTGGTCGTTATGATGATGCAAGGAAAGCATTTGAAGAAGCGCAAAAATATACTATTGAACTAGTTGAAGAGAAAAGGCCGATTGTACTAGTTGATGACAGCCCTGCAATTTTACTACGACTAGAAAGTTTTCTGCAGCAATTGGGATATGATGATATCCAAACAGTTGATGATGGAAAATCAGCACTTGATCTTATAACAAAACTTGTCAAATCAAAACAAAATCCGATTATATTGCTTGACATGGACTTGCCTGACATAAAAGGAGATGTGATTGCAAAGACTCTGCTTGAATCAAAACCTGATCTATCCATCATATTGATAACTGCTGACGAAAAATCAACACCGCGTGTTAGAAAGACTATCGGTTTTGGTTCTACAGCGTTTGTTCAAAAACCCTTCTCGATAAATGAATTAAAGAATGCGCTTGATGCAACCAGATTGTCTGAAATCAAGTAAGCAACAACATTGACATGTTGAGAAGATTTACATCCTTTATCTGAATCCCGCCCATCTTGTAATCTATGATTTGGTCTGAGAATTTTTCTACTATTCTTGCAGATGGATTCTTTTCAGTTCCCTCTATTCTCAATACTGTAATCATGTTCCAGTCTCCATCTACTGTGGCGACAAAAAGATAGTTTGGTAAAGTTTTGATGTAATTTTTTATTGCCTCTGTTGTATTTTCCATGGATCTTGTTATTTTGAGTTTGAGAAACAATACCTCGAATTGATCATTTGAAGAGATTCCGCTCAAGACTGCCTTGTAACCTTTTATGATTCCGTTTTTTTCTAATCTTTCAATTCTTTTTCGTATGGTTCTATCGGATACATCTACTCCGGAATTTCTTAGCTCTGTTGCAATCTCTTTTGAAGGGGTTCTTGCATTTTTGTTGAGAATGTTAATTATTTTTTGATCAACTTCGTCTAATGTGGACCAATTTTTGTCATCTGACATGATTTGTATCTGAACAGCTTACTTTTTGAAGTTTATGATAATGGTCCCACGCGCAGGATTTGAACCTGCGACAACCCGGTTTCTGTAAGCCTGATAGGCTGAAATGACGGTTAGCCGCTGGCCAACCACTACAGCCGGAAGCTCTACCAGGCTGAGCTAGCGTGGGACTGTTTCTCACGCAGTTTTTTCGTATTAAATAACTATCGATAATTCAATTTTTTTAAAAAATTTTCGAGCCATATGCTAAATTTTTGATTGATCAAATTACATATAAACAGGAAAGAAAGTCTCGATACTGTGTCGGGGGCTACGTCTGAAGGTGGATATGTTTGTGTACCTTATTTGCAAAATAATGATTTTAACACTCTAAGAAACAGTTTCCAAAAATCTACTTTTATCAATGACATGTATTTTGTAACAGCTACATTTTCAGAAGACGGTCGTGCATATTTTCCGTCCCACTCTAACACATATCTTCTTGCTAGATTCAAGGATCGTTCCCAAGTAATGACTGAAGTTGAAAAATGCAATCTGGCTACTCCTACATTTGTGTTTACACAAAATGATGAATTGTTTGAGAGACTAACTGGTGACAGTCTAAATCTTGTTTCAATATACTATCTTGAACATGGGGATACCATGTCTGATATATCAGATCTTAGCTTCATCGTAGCAAAGCGTCATCGAGTCAGAAGGGCAGAGCTTGGAAATCTTAAATTGTCTACCAGTCAGATTCAAAAATTCACTTTTCCATATGAAGGAAATCTCATAGTTCTTGAAGTGACAAGTGACAATAAGCATCAAGCTGATCACAAGTATTGCGAGAAAACAAGAAAAGAAGTACAAAGAAAAGGAATTGGAATGACCAGTCTTCTTAACCTGTCTGTAATTGAGAGACTGAAATAGAGTTTTTGGCAAATTCATTTCAAGAGATCAAATTGTAAATCTAATAATAGAAAAGTTATATACTCTGCTAAATTCTGTTTTGGTGATGAGTAAGCCGTCTGAGCTTGGTGCACTAAAAATTGGTTCCTACATATTGCTTCCAGTAAGCGGTCCAAATGAGGAGCCATGCAAAATAGTTGAATATGATACAAGTAAACCAGGAAAACACGGTGCAGCTAAAGCAAGAATTGTCGGAGTCGGAATATTTGACAAGAAAAAATATTCTCACGTCTCACCTGTAAGCGCTCAAGTTCAAGTTCCTCTCATTGATAAAAGAGTGGGTTCTATAATTTCAAAAACTCCAACCAGTGTACAAATCATGGACTCTGAAACGTTTGAAGTCTTTGACGCACAACAAATTGAAGATGAAATAAAGGAAAAAGTTTTGCAAGGCGTTGATGTTGAATACTGGAAAGTCATGGATAGAACTATTATAGTAAGAATCAAAAGTTAATCATAGATGCTGATGATGACTAGAAAAGCCAACTGACTTTATGATGAAGATTATGAGTATTGAAGCATCTTCGGCTTTTCATTAGTACCAGTTTATACAATACAACTGTATTGATAAAACATGAAAGGCCTATGTCATGTTTGTCTGGCATCTAATGTGGAGACAACACTGAAGGATAATCTTGCCCTGTGCCAAGACTGCCTAAAACGTGTGACTGAACTAGAAAAAAATTAATTGATTGGAAATGTTGTGAGCTTGTTGAAACTAGCGTCTCTTTTTTCAGGCGGAAAGGATAGTACCTATGCTATTTACAAAGTCAAGAGCCAAGGCCATGATGTTTCATGTCTTGTTTCTATGGTTCCACAATCAGAAGAGAGTCATCTTTTGCACTATCCAAACATTTCATCTACAGCGTTGCAGGCCAAAGCAATGAAAATACCTCAAATTGTATCTCAAATTGATACAACTAATCCTGAATCTGAACTGGATGCATTACAAAATTTGTTGGAGAGGGCAAAAAAAGATTTTGGGATAAATGGGATTGTTCATGGTGGATTGTTTAGTGATTACCAGAAGATACGTTTTGATAGAATTGGAAATAATCTGGGTCTCGAAATAATATCGCCGCTGTGGCATATTGATCAAAAAAAATATTTGCAAGAATTACTAGAATCTAAATTCAAATTCATTGTGACAAGTGTAATGTCTGCAGGACTAAATCAAACATGGCTCGGAAAAGAGATAACAAAAGACGACGTGGAACAACTTGAAAAATTATCTATCAAGTATGGTTTTAACTTGGCTTTTGAGGGTGGAGAGGCTGAAACCTTTGTGATTGACTGTCCGTTGTTTTATTCTCCAATTAAAATAATAAAAGCAAACAAGATCTGGGATGGCTATAGAGGAAGATTTGAAATAACCGAGGCCGTTTTAGAAAAGTAATGCTAGATGGCTTAAAGACTGGTCTTAGAGCTGCACTAAAGAAAATAGTAAACTCTTCTGCAGTTGATGAAGGTCTCATCAAGGAACTCTCAAAAGACATCCAAAGAGCACTGTTACAATCTGATGTGAATGTAAAACTTGTCTTTCAAATAACAAAGAATCTTGAGGAACGCTCAGTCAAGGAGACTCCTCCGCCTGGATTGTCTAGAAAAGATCACATTGTAAAGATTCTATACGAAGAGCTCTCAAAACTTCTTGGCACTGAAGAACAATATGTCTTCCAGCCTGGTAAGGTAAACAAGGTTTTGATGCTTGGAATACAAGGCAGTGGAAAGACTACAGTAACCTCAAAGCTTGCAAAACTTTTGACAAGACAAGGGTATAGAGTTGCAGTTGTTGGTGCTGATACGTATAGACCTGGTGCACTCACACAACTCAAAACAATGTGTGAGAAAACAAACGTAGAGGTATATGGTGAGGAAGGGAACAAGGACTCGCCTGAAATTGTAAAAAATGGCCTAAAACATTTTGAGGGACAAAATTTTGATATCATTCTAATAGATACTGCAGGAAGACACAAGGAAGAAAAAGATCTTCTTGAGGAAATGACTAGAATTGGTGCCGTTGCAAATCCTGATCTTGCATTATTGATAATTGATGGAACAATTGGACAACAGTGCTATAACCAAGCAGAAGCATTTCACAAGACAGTTCCAGTAGGTGGAATCATAATAACAAAATTGGACAGCAGTGCAAAAGGCGGAGGTGCCCTTGCAGCAGCTGCTGCTACTGGTGCACAAATAATGTACATTGGAACAGGTGAGCGAATTGATGATCTTGAAAAATTCTCTCCTACTAGATTTGTTGGAAGGATGCTTGGCATGGGAGATATTCAAGCATTACTTGACATGGCAAAAAGACTGGAGACAGAAGGTAATGAAGATAGACTAAAGAGAATTTCACACGGCAAAATGAATATGGAGGATTTCTATTTTCAAATTGAAGAAGCAACAAAGGCCGGAGGACTGCGCAACATCTTGGAGAACATGCCAGGCTTTTCTGGAATGGTAAAAGAAGATCAAGTTGAACAACAAGAGCAACGCATGGAAAAATGGCGCTATATCATCCAGTCAATGACAAAGGATGAGAAGTCTGATCCTGATTTGATAAATGCATCTCGAGTGAAAAGAATAGCAAGAGGTTCTGGTTGGCCAGAACATGAAGTGAAAGAACTTCTCAAGGCGTACAAGAACTCTAAAACCATGATGAAAGCTTCCAAGGGACGCCAAATGCAAGGCATGCTCAGAAAGATGGGATTAGGCTAGTACCTTGAGATGTGTCTAAATATCTTGAATTGTATAACCTAAAACATCTTGTTGAACACCTACCAGTGTTATCAGGTGCTAGGCCTCCAAGAAGGAGTCTCAATAAAAGATGTAAAATCGGCCTATCGAAAACTGGCCTTACAATATCATCCCGACAAGAACTCTTTGGATCAAGAAAGTACTAAATTCAAGGCAATAACTGAAGCATATCAAACACTTCGTGCTGAATACAAGAGCCGTGTAGCAAAATCTTCTGAAAAATATAATCAAGATTCTAAGAAAAATTCTGGATTTGCTGGGAAATATTCTTGGGGTGCAAGAAAATCTGATAGAAATCCAAATGAAGACTGGACAAAGCATACTGGATATGCTGAAAATGAATACCAAGATTTCTGGGCAAGATATGAGAAAACTTTCTGGGATTATTATGATAGAGTAAAATCGGAGACAAAACCTGAGACTGAACCCATACGTGTTGACACTGACATTTCTGTCTCTGTAAATGTTGATCCTAGCAAATGCATAGCATGTTGCAGCTGTGAAACCATTGTACCTTCTGTATTTAGGGTTGAAAAAAATGTCAAGGTAAACCCAAAATCTAAGGTAATCAACGAGTGCGGGGCAAGCTCTGAAAAAATTCTTGATGCCGCACAAACATGTCCAACCAAAGCCATAAGTGTTTCAGACAAGGAATCTTCCAGAAGGCTATACCCTTGGTAGAGTCGTTCATAATTAGGATTAAAACACCTTGTTTGGTTACTTGATGCACTGTTGAAAAAAACCAAGATGGATCTAGTAATTGAAGAGACTAGACAAATCTTAAAAGAATATCGTCTATGTGATTATTGTCTTGGAAGAATGTTTGCAAGCAAATTGCGATTAGTCTCTCACAAAAATCTTGGAGAGAAAATTCGAAAAATTACAAAACAAAGCAAGCCAAAATCGTGCTATCTTTGCAAGAACTTGATGCCTGAACTTGACACATTCTTGAAAAAAATTCTTGACATGTCAAAAGAATACGAATTTTCTACATTTCTTATTGGTGCAATTCTCAAGCCTTCCATTTTAGACCGAGATGATATTGTACGCTCCAAATTCAAACTTAGAGGCATTGCTGGAATAAAAAGCGATGTAACAAGAGAGATGGGAAAACAGTTTGGCAAAAAAACTAGGACCAAAGTTGATTATCAAAGCCCTGACATTGTATTCACAATTGATTTCAAAAAAGACCAGTGCGACATAAAACCAAAGGCATTGTTCTTGCAAGGAAGATACACAAAAGAAGAAAGAGGCATTCCACAAAAGCAAACATCCTGCAATAGGTGTGATGGAAAGGGGTGCTTTGTTTGTGACTTTCATGGAATATCTGAGTTCAATAGTGTTGAAGGATACATTGCCAAGTTTCTATTTGAAAAATTTGGTGCACAACAAGCCAAAATAACTTGGATAGGAAGTGAAGACCAATCAAGTCTTGTTCTTGGAAACGGGAGGCCGTTTTTTGTCAAGATGATAAATCCACACAAAAGAAAAGTGACAATACCAAAAAAGGTAAAGATTGGCAATGTCTCTATTCTTAACTTGAGAACTGTATCCAAGATTCCTACTGACCAGATAAAATTCAAGACAGATGTTGTGCTGGAGATAACAGCTGAAAAAGACCTGGCACCTGATGCACTAGATGTGCTAGGAGGTCTCAAAGAGATGCCTATTACAATAAGTGAAAATGTTCCATGGAAGAATCAAAAAAAAATCTATGACATCAAGGTGAAAAAACTGGATACAAAATCATTTACTGTTCTTATGACATTGGATGGGGGAATACCTCTGAAGAGACTTGTAACTGGAAACAATGTAGAGCCAAGCATAAGCATGTTGCTTGAAAATGCATGCAAGTGCACAACATTTGATTTTCATAAAATAGTGTCAAGTAACTGAATTTTTTGCGTAATTGTAATGATTCTGATCGAATCTCTTGATTGCAACAAAACTATTTGAAATCTGTCTTTTTGTGTCAAACTTTTATTATCGTCAAATTCAATCTTGTTGGATTGGATCCTTTACTTAGAGTACATGAAGCTCACAAAAATGGATTAATTCCTGACAAGGTTTACGAGTTGATAGTAGAGAGATTTGAAATAGCTCTGTCTGGGATAAAGAGAATAGAGAAAGCATCGGGAATTAATTTTCCGCTTGCATATGTAGAACCATCTGTCGTTGTATCTCATCCATCTGCAGGCTCTTTTGATTATGGGATACTGTTTGCAAGAACAATTCCTGTTGTTTCTAATGATACACTAAACATCATAATACAAATCACTGCTCCGCTTGTTGCATATGGTCTAAAGGGAACCATACATGCCATCCTAGCACACGAATTTTTGCACTATCTAGAATTGATAAGAAAAATATCCAAGATGGATATTGTCTCAGATGAGCTAAGTGGTAATCTCTTTGAGAGTAGTTATTCAGATTCTACTAGACTCTCTGAACCAAAAGCAGTCTTTGATGACAAAACCTTGCTGTTACATATTACTACAAAATTTCCAGAGGGATTTCGAGACTATAAGCTAGAAGACAAGGTGATGAAACTTTGGATAGAAAAGGGTCTTCCGACCATAAACATAACAATGGACACAAACATTGCCAAGATTCCGGCATCTGTGATTGCAAACACAACAATTGATGCAACTCTATTGCAAAAACTAGATCAAATAGAACAAAAGACTTTGCGTATTAAAAAGAAGAAACTATACTAGTTATTGGTTAAATTCGGTAAAACCGCACTTGCCACAACTTCGTCTATTTTTGTGGTTTGACATGAACACACCCTTGCCGCATCTTGAACATTCTCTCTTTGTTCTTTCTACCTTGTCGCCAGAAACTTTGTAATATTTGTAGACTGATGGACTAGAACCTTTCTTGCCTGCCATTACTTGCTCTCTTCCTTTGCTTCAGCTTGTTCTGCAGATGCTTCGCCTTCTGCTTTGGCAGCTGCACCTTTTGCTTTCTCAATTCTTGCAAAGACTGCAGTCTTGAGATGCTCCTTGGCAAGTTTTTCATCTTCGTATACGTAGAAACTTCCTGACACCACTGGTCTTCCAGTTTCGTTTTTCAACAATATTGGTATTACAATTTTTCCTTCTAGATTGAATTTTTTTGAAATCATGTCTACTGCCTCTAGTTTTTTGAGTCTACCAGAAAGGCCTTTGAAATTACATGTAATTTCCCTTCTTGACAGTAAGGGGTTCTTTACATCTCGGGTAACTTCAATCATTGACATGTATTCCAAGTCCTTTTAATAGTTCATATAAATCTTAACGGCTTCTAGATAACAATTTAAGAAATCAATATGTAAAAAATTCGTGGACAGGTTTATGGTTCACCTGAAAAACTCAGGTTATGTTCCAATTGATGCCAAAGCACTACTTGCAAAAGCTGATCAGTTAACTTCACAAATGCATGTAATTGTGAGGGACATGAGGGTTTCAACAAAATATCTAGAGTTTGATGTGTCTGTACAAAAAGAACATCTGGATATAGTTGTAGAAAAATTCAAAGCAATTGGATCTCTTTATGATGCAAGACCTGTTGTCGAGGAAAAAATCGAGAAAGAAGATGCTCTAAAAAGAGCAAGACAATACTTTAATGATGAACGATACTGGGAATGCCACGAAGTCCTCGAAGGTGTCTGGAAAAACACACATGAGAAAGAAAAAGATCTTGTTCAAGGAATAATTCTGGTTGCAGCTGCGTTAGTTCACTATGAGAAATATGAAAATGATATTTGTCTTTCAATCATGAAAAGAGCAATGGAGAAATTTTCTAATGTTTCTGGGATGTATCATGAAATTGATGTAGACAAGTTCCAGAAAACAGTGGCAATGATGATATCTTCAAAATCTATGGGACCGTTTATGATTTGATCATCTTTACTGCTGTCTTGATTACGTCTGCTCCCATGAGTAGACCAATTTTGCCTTTCTTTGCCTGCTCTTCTGTAAATCTTGTTGTTCCATCCTTTTTGATAAAGTCACCTGATACTAGAACTGGAACCGGGTCATCACTGTGACTTTTGTTTATGCACGGTGTGGAATGATCTCCTGATATCACAACTGCAACTTTTGATGTATCGATATTGGCAAGAAGCGTGCCAAAGAATCGCTGGTCTATCTCTTCTATGTTCTGCATCTTGCCTACGGCATCTCCGTCATGACCAAATTCGTCTGGTCCCTTGATGTGGACATAGATTGCATTCTGAGTCTCCATTGCTTTGGCTGCAACACGTGCCTTTTCTTCATAATCTGTCAGTCCTCCTGCACTAAATGATTTCATCTTCAAGACATTTGCAATTCCAATCTCTACTGGCATGTCAACTATACATGAAAACTGCATTTGGTGCAAGTCATTTATTGGAACAACATTTGGAAATTCATTTCCTGCATCACGTAATAATATGGAATTTAACATCTTCTTTCCATGGTCTTTTCTGTTTTTATTCACAGCACTGTCTTTCATGATCTGAAGGGACTTGTCTGTAAACTCGTTTACAAATGATGCCGAAATCTTGGCACCCTCAGACTCGTTTAATGGCAATGATTTTTCTACTTTCATGTAATCACCTACTGCCTTGGCAACTCCCATACCTCCTATTCTTGCATATGCTGGGTCTGTGTTGCTTATCTCAGGTGTGAGAAATACACCGTCGCATCTTATTCTTACAATTACTCTATGTCCAACTGTTGGGGCTACAACAACTGATGCTTTTGGATTTGAAAACTTGATCTTTGTTTCTACTTCGTGTGCAACTGCAGATGCATCTTCTTTCTCGATGTTTCTTCCAGCTCTTCTATCTGTAATTATTCTCTCATCATTTACAGTTGCAAAGTTTCCTCGCAATGCCAAGTCACCGCTTTTAAAATCAATGCCTATTCCAATTGCCTCGATGACTCCTCTTCCAACATATTGTGTATTTTCAAATTTGTATCCTAGCATATTGAAAACTGCAATATCTGATTGTGGGGCTATGCCTTTGCCGACTGAAATTACTTCTCCAATAGCTCCATTTCTTGCAAGTTTGTCTAAATTGGGAGTTTTTGCATAACTTAGTGGTGTAGCACCTTTAAGATCTGGGTGAGGTAGATCTCCTATGCCATCAAGAAGAACGTATATCATATGGATATCGGAATTGTCCATTATTCTACAAAACAGAGTTTTTTGGTATCACACATAAACCTTGATTTTTCAAGCGATCTAAATTTTCAAATTATTTGATGATATCATGACAAATAATTTTTCTAAAATTATATCATTACATCAAGTGGTGCAAAACTAGAAAGATATTATTGTTGACACTTTGATCTTGAAATTAAGTTTCTTTCCTGCAAGAGGGTGGTTTAGATCAACTGTTACAACTCCTTCTTGTACTTCAGTTATTGTTGCAGGTACTTTTTCTCCTGTGGGAAGTCCTGCTTCAAACAATAGTCCGGGAACAAGTTCTACATCTTGAGGAAATACTTCTCTTGGTACCTTTTGGACCAGAGTTGGATCGTGTTCCCCGTATGCATCAGTAGGCTCGATACTGAATTGCTTTTCCTCACCTTCTTTCATTCCAAGTGTTGCATCATCAAATCCCTTTATCACATGTCCGCTGCCAACTTCAAACTCTAGGGGGGTTCCATGCTCTACTGAGCTATCAAAGACTGTTCCGTCTTCTAGAGTGCCTGTGTACTCTATCTTGACCTTGTCGCCAGTCTTTACAGTCAAGAATGACTCTCTCTTTTTTGTATGTGAAAATTTGATGTGTTGTACATTTGCTTTTCCTATTTTTCTCAGAAATGTGTACTAGAAAAGTCCTTTGGTAATTTTCTGATAAATCTATTCTTGAGGTGGAAATTGTTTTGTAAACTCGTCTGCAAATTTTTCATAGTATTCTCTTTTCTTGCCTATTTCCATGAGTTTTGCATCTTCTACCTCTTGGAGGCTCTTGTTGACTTGATCTGTGTCATTTCTAAGGGCCATCTCTGCCATTTCAAATAGTCTGTTATTTTCTTTCCAGATGTGCTGTACTACATGGTTGATGTATTCTTGCATGTCTACTATCAACTGGGTAGCATCACCTGTTTTCAGGTATGTCTTCGAAGACGTTTCCATCCTCATTCCTATCTTTCGTGTAACTTCGTGCTCCATCAACATGACTGCAATAGGTCCTGAATTTCTTGGCATTCCCTTCTTTTCAAGTTCTGGGAAGAGGGAATTTTCTTCTTTTCCATGATGACAAACATCTGTGAAATTTATTGAAAAATCAATTACTTGATTGAGGATTGGCTCTGGTATGACAGTTCCAGATTTGAGTAATGGTATGGTTGACCACATTGACTTTAGTACTTTTTCAATCAAAGCATGATCTCGTCTTAATGATTCTGTAGACATGAACAGTTTCAACGATCTGATCTTCCAATTTAAGTTTTAATTTTTTTATCAAAATGGTATTCTGACGCAATATGTGTCAAAATGGTACTGCATCTGTGTTTATTTCCGATCTTTGCAAAGGTTTTAAATTGCTAGATCCAAAATCTAGGAGGTATGGGGGATTTAAGGAAGGATTATTCTATTGATCGCTTTGTGATCACATCTCCTGAAACACACCCAGCAGTTGATTCAAAAAAATGTCCATACTGCCCTGGGAATGAATCCCTGACAAACCCGTCAACACTTTCTCTTGTGGCAAAAGATGGAATGCTGCAACGACTACAAGATACAGAAGATAACTATGTTCAAAATTGGTCAGTTCGGGTATTTGAAAGTAAAAATCCTATTGTTACAACAACATCTGAAAATTCCTATAGTGATAGACCGCTTTACAGCGAACCGGCCTATGGATATCATTATGTTGTTGTTGCTTCTGAAAAACACAAAGATTCTCTGGCAAGCATATCAACTGAGCAATGGTCAAACGTGCTTGTTGTAATTCAAGACAGACTTAGATGGTTGTACACACAACGCGGTGTGACATATGTTTCAATATATGTAGACCATGGAAAAGAAGCAGGCGGTTCTACTACTCATGCACATCTAAACATTGTAACATTTTCAACTATACCTCCTGTTATAGAACTAGAGGCAGAAGCTGCACACAAGATACTAAACGAAAAAGGAATATGTCCAATGTGCCAAACTGTTGGTACTGAAACTGGTGGACCAAGACAAATACTGCAGACAGAAGGCTTTCTTGCTTTTTGCCCATGGGCTCCATCACATCCATACGAATTCTGGATTTATCCAAAAAAACACATAACAAGTTTTTCCAAGATAACACAAAAAGAGATAAACGATCTCTCTCTAATTTTACGCGCTACGTTGGGCGGACTTGCAAATACTATGAAAAACTTGTCATACAATATGGTCTTTCATCTTTCACCAGAAAAGAAGAACAACAGACAGATTCACTGGCACATTGAAGTTTATCCACAAGCTGATCCTTGGTCTGGACTTGAAAGAGGATATGGAGTGTTTCTCAATAAAGTGACTCCTGAAAAAGCTGCAGAAGAACTTGGTTCTGCATGCAGAAAAGAACTTGCTAATCTTGTTGGAATAGTTTAAAGTCAATCATTTGGTTTATTTATTGAGCTGCTAGCTGAGTAGTCGTGGCAGTTGAAAAGTGGATAGCAGTTGCAAGTTTTGGCATGCTTGTTATGTTTGTAGCTCAAATGATTTCAATTAGCGTTTATCTTTCACATCCTGCTTATGACATTGACCCGTCTTCCGAAGTTAAGGAATTCATTTCTATCAGTGTAGCTCCGGGACTTGTTCTTGCAGGAATATCTTTCATGCTTGCACGAAAATATGGCTCTAGATTTGTAGGTTCGTTACTCATAGCTGGTGGCATAGTTACTATTGTTGGAATGTTTTATGTTAGTACTCTGATGCCAAAGATCATATCTGCATACATTGTACCAGAACTTACCCTCTCACCTATTGTATTTTCAATATCTGCTATTCCTGTGATTGCAATAGGTGCATTGTTGTTCAAGCTAAAACCCATGCCAAAAAGAGATTACTTTTTTGACGGATGATCAAATCGCATTGAGTTTGAATGGCGCTTGAATCCCATTTTTTTATAAAATGGAATCAATTCGTCTGTACAATCAAGAATTGTTTTGTAACATCCTTGTTTTTGGGCATATTCTAAGAGTGCAGTAACTATTTGGTTTCCAATTCCTTTGCCTTGAAATTCTTTTCTTACTACCACATCTTCAATGTGGCCCACCTTTCCTCCATCATGAATGAACTTTTGTTCAATCAAAATGCTTGCAGCACCTATTACTTTAGAATCCTCGACTGCGACATAGATTACCTGGTGTGGGTTTTTTGAAATCTTGTCAAAGATTGCATTGGCTTTGCCTGGTTTGATATAACTTGATTTTCTAAGGGAATCAAGAGAAAGTAAAAATCCATTGAAGATGTCTTTTTTTTGTAATTTACGTATCTTAATAGCTGCCATGCTTTTGGGTCTAAATCCGACCTAGCCTGGTAATGTATTGTTGATATGCTCTTCTGTATGATGCCTTGTCTCCGATATCAAGAAAACCGTTCTTTACGAGATGTCCGCTTACCTTGTTTTTCTTGGCTATTGCGCTGCGTATTACATCATCCATGCCATATGGCTTGTTTGCAGGTATGAACTTGAATATGCCTGGCTCCATGATGTAGCAACCGATATTGATATTTCCTTTAACCTCTGGTTTCTCACGCCATGCCTTTACCTTGTTAGCTTTATCCATTTCTATGAATCCGTATTGTAATTTGGTCTTGTATTCTGACAAACCCATTGTGACAAAAGATTTTTTTCTGCGATGACTTTCTATCATGCTTTTTAGATTGAAATCAAATATCGAATCACCATATAGACAAACAAAACTATCATCAATGAATTCTTCCGCAGTCTTTAGTTGGCCTGCTGTGGCAAGAGGTCTATTTGCAACTGCATATTCTATTTTTACACCAAATCTGCTACCGTCTTCAAAATAATCCTCAATTGTCTTTCTTAGGTAACTAACACACAGCACAAACTCGTCAACTCCTCCTTGCTTGACCCATTCTATGAGGTGCTCTAAAAGCGGTTTTTCTCCAAGTGGGAGCATTGCTTTTGGGAGAAATATGGTATATGGTTGAAGTCTTGTACCAAGACCGCCAGCTAAAATGACTGCTTTCATGTAAAGCATTCTGGATTTCTGGTATTTATGTTGAAGGATGAAAAGACTTTGTTATCTTCAAAGTCTTTCTTAGAATATCTTCTGGATTTTTTCCAAAAATTATGATCATGGATTCTTTTCCAAAATCGCCAGTGTGAAACACAATGTCTGGCGGTGTCTTTTTGTTCTTTATTGCTGCCTTGATGCCCCATGATACCGTACCTCCTTCCTTTTTCTTGATTTCTGATGGCTCTGCACTTCTATCATATGATGAAACTTCTAGTCCTCTTGATATTGCATTTTCTATTGTTTTTTTGTCATACTTGAGATTCAGGCCAGATCTGATGGCTGGAAACTTTTTTGACATTTCTAATACTGCTGATGCCACATGTTTAGAGCCGCCATACTTGAGGTGGCCTGCAATAGTCACATGTTTTCCTGTCTTGACAATTCTTCCCTCCAATCCCATTATGTCATTTAGGGAAGATGGTCTTGACAATGAATAGACAAAATTTGTCTGGCATTCTGGAATGTGTTCGTAGATGGAACTAATTGAGCAAAATTCTGATATTGCATTTGATAGATGGTCTTCCAATTCATCACCTTTTGCGTGCATGGTTATTGCAAGACCTTTTCCAATCTTTACGGCCCTCTTCATTGACTCTACTGTGAAAAGGCGTGCTACATCTACTGCATCTGGCAATTTTTTTCCTCTTGCAATGTTTGCACACAGGGATGCTGAAAAAGTACATCCACCTCCATGGTTTTCAAGTTTTAATCTATCATGAGAGAAGATGTAAAATTTCTTGTCATCTAAAAGAACATCTACAACCTTAGAGCCTGAAGAAAAGTGTCCGCCTTTTATTATGACATTTTTTGCACCAATTTTTTGAATCTTTTTTGCAGCACTTTTCATATCATTTAACGACTTGATCTTAAGACCTGTAATCTTTTCAGCCTCTGGTACATTTGGAGTGATGATATATGATGTGGGGATGAGCAATTTTTTGAAATCTAGAAAAGCATTTCTTGTCTGAAGTTCTCCGCCTGTAGTTGATTTGAATATGGGATCAAGAATTATTGGAATTTTAATTTTTTCAAGTTCAGAGTGTATCACTCTGACGGTATCTTTATCGTAAACCATTCCTATCTTTATTGCATCCAAGTGAAAATCTTCAAGAATTGATCTTATCTGACTTTTTACAAGAGATGGTGTGATTGGTACTACATCAAAAAATTTTCTTGTATTCTGACTTGTAACTGCAGTAATTACACTTAAGCCGTATGCTCCAAATGCATGAAATGTCTTCATGTCTCCTTGAATGCCTGCGCCTGAGGAAGGATCAGAGCCCGCAATGGACAAAATATTCATGATCTAAGGTTTAGAAACTCACGTTTAAATCCAATTACTGGCTAAAAATAGTAAATTGAGTACTCAGATGAATGCCGCCCGAAGGGGTGTTGCTACAGATGAAATGAAGGCAGTCGCACGCGATGAAGATGTGACACTAGACTGGCTAATGCCAAAAATTGCAAATGGTTCCATTATAATTCCTCATAACAATTTCCGCCCGCAAAAGATCCGAGTGGTTGGAATAGGAAAAGGAATGAAGACCAAGGTAAATGTAAACATTGGAAATTCTACTCTAAACCAGAACTTGGAAGAGGAAGTCAAGAAAGCTGAAGTTGCAATAAAATATCATGCTGATACTATAATGGATCTAAGCGACGGAGGAGATGTCGGTGTATTTAGAAGAAGGCTGTTAGAAGCTGCACCAATAGCGTTTGGAACTGTGCCTGTCTATGAGGCATACAATTATGGCGTTGAAAAACACAAGAATCCTCTTGATATAACAGAAGATGATTTTCTCAATGCCTTTGAGCGTAATGTAAAAGATGGAGTTGACTATACTACAATTCATTCTGGAATAACAAAGGATATTGCAAAACGTATTCTTGCAGTAAAAAGACATGCTGGTATAGTAAGCAAGGGCGGTACTATCACAGCTGCATGGATGCTAAAGTATGACAAGGAAAATCCATACTATGAACACTTTGACTATCTCATAGAGATTGCAAGAAAATATGATGTTACTTTTAGCTTGGGAGATGCACTAAGACCTGGTTCTATTCTTGATTCTCATGATGAACTTCAAGTACAAGAAATGATCAACATTTCACGACTTACAAAAATTGCACATGAAAAAGATGTTCAAGTAATGGTTGAGGGACCTGGACATGTTCCACTCAACGAAGTTGCAGCAAATGTAAGATTAGCTAAATCTCTAATTGGTGAAGTGCCATACTATGTGTTAGGACCTTTGGTGACAGATGTAGCCTCTGGACATGATCATATAGCAAGTGCCATTGGTGCAGCAATCTCTGCAAGTGAAGGTGTAGACCTATTGTGTTATCTTACTCCGGCAGAACATCTTGCATTACCTAATGCAGAAGAAGTCAAGGCAGGACTGATTGCATATAGAATTGCAGCACATGCTGGAGACTTGGTCAAGCTACGAGACAAGGCAATCAAGTGGGATATGGAGATGACTGAAGCTCGAAGAACTCTGAACTGGGAAAAACAAATTGCATTATCAATTGATCCAGAAGAAGCGTCTCGTATCCATGCACGAAGTGGACAACTAAAGGGCAACACAGTTCCATGTACCATGTGTGGAGGCGCTTGTGTTTACATCATGCTTCCACAGCAGAGATTTACTGCAACCGAAGTAGAAAAGTTACAGCAGACTGGATAGCACTTTATCAAGACTAGGTACTGTTTGAAATTTTGGTAAATCTGTAGGTGTAATCCATTGATATTCAGAGTTTTCCCAGTTTAATTTTATTTTGTGTTCTTTGACTGCAAACAAAAATGGAAAGATTAACCATTCATGATTTTCATATTGGGGAGAGTCTGTTCTCATTTGAGACGCTGCCTTGATGAGAGTAATTTGATTTTCAGTAATACCTGTCTCTTCCAATATCTCTCTTTTTGCTCTGTATAGTGGTTCTTCATGACCTTCTATGATGCCACTGATACCTGCCCAAAGATCCTTCATTGTTCTTACTTTGTTACTTCGTTTTAAAATTAGATACTTGTCGTCCTGGATTAAAAAAGATGTAACTATTTTTGTAGATTTCAATTATTTTTCTACAGAACTTACCATTGTAACAAGCTTCTTGTATGCTTCGTCAAGATCAACATTCTTTGCCAGTCTCTCCTTTGCACTTGAGATGTACTTGATCATTTCTTCAGTCTTGTTTTCTTGAATTAAAATAAGCATTCTGCCAATGTCTTTCCAAAACTCTTCTGCATATCTTCGAATTTCGGGATTTGAGATTATTGTTTCGATGAGTTCTTGTGGTTCTGTCATGATACCTGTAGTGAGAAGTTTTTGGGCTTTGAAAGTAGTTCCAGCCATTTTTTCAACTAGAGCAAAATTTTCTTCCTTTGCAAATATGTTGGCAAGTGCCAAGTTTACTAGATGTGGCATTCCAAGTACAATTGCTATTTTTTTATCATGTTCTGCTGCATCAATCTGGACAAAATTTGCTTCTTCAAATAATGATTTTGTAACTGCCATTTCTTTTTTTGCATCGCGAATTGGAATTGATATTATGTTTTGACCCTTTAGCTTTTTAGTTCCAGGGCCAAACATTGGATGAATGCATATTGGATTTACCTTGTCTGGTATCTTGGAAAGTGCTGCGGCAGTTTTTGTTTTAAGCGAAGAGATATCTATCAAATAAGAATCGCGTTTCATCTCTTTTGCAATCAGTCTTATTGTTTCAGGTGTGCGTTTTACTGGAATGCATAAGATGACATAATCTGCTGTTAGGATGGCTCCTACAAGCGACTGTGCCTTTGTAACAGACTTGTTCAAAATCTCTTTCTCAGAGTCGTATCCTATGATATCATAATCTTTTTCAAGAAAATACTTGGAAAACCATTTTCCCATCTGGCCCTCTGCGCCAATTATTGCAATCTTTTTTTTCATTATTTTGTTTTCAACCTTTCCTCTATTATTTGCATTCCCTGATTAAGTGTATCTTCTGGCTGACAAGCCGATATTCTGACAAATCCTTGATAATTTCCAAATCCTTCTCCTGGTGCTATTGCCACCCCCATGTCTAAAAGCCTGTTTGTAAAATCTATTGAATCAAAGTTCTCTTGTCTTACCTTTGCAAACAAGTACATTGCTCCGTCTGGATCTACAAAGTCCAATTGCATCGTTTTTGCTTTTTTTAGTATGTATTCTAACCTGTTTTTAATGGTTGCAGTATTTCCAGTTGTGTCTGCCTCTAATGCCTTCATGGCTACATACTGGATGGGCTCTGAAACATTTGTCAATGCAAGAGCCTGGAGTTTTGACATTTTTTCTACTATTTCTGGACTTGATATCGCATAACCGATTCTAAAGCCTGTCATTGCATGTGATTTTGAAAATGACTGGGTTACTATGGATTTGCTGTATCCATAAGTGAGGATGCTTTTCCATGGTTTGTTTGCATATGATGAATAAATCTCGTCACTTAACACGTACAAGTTATTTTCCATTGCTAATTTCATTATCTGGTCCTGTAGTACCACTGGGAGAATCTTGCCGGTTGGATTGTTTGGATAATTGAGAACTAGCATTCTGGTATTTTCATTTATGATATTCTTAATGTCCTCTATTTTTGGCTCCCACTTGTTTTCAAGTGTTGTATGTATTGTTCTTACCTTGACTCCTGAATTGAGAGCATTATCTCTGTATGCAGGCCATGCCGGCTCAATTACTATGATCTCATTTCCAGGGCTGAGTAGACTAGAGATTGCAAGAAATACTGAGAAACGTGCTCCTGGAGATACAAGAATATTCTGGGCCGTTGTTCCGGTACCAAATTTTTCTGTGACATATTTTGCAAGTACCTCTCTGAAATCTGACATTCCTTTTGAGTCTCCATATTTTGTATATCCTTTGGAATAGACTTCAGACAATGCATTGCGTACAATCTCTGGCGGAAGAAAATCTGGCTCACCTACTTCCATGTGGATTATTTTTTTTCCTTCTTTCTCCAGTTTTTTTGCTTTCAAAAATACTGACATGTGTGTCTGTTTGTCTACTGACTGGATCTTGACAGACTCGTTTAATAGAAAATTCAACATTGTCATTGCAATCTTTTCGTCAAGCCCTATCTCTTTGCATAATGAGCGAACTTTGGAGCGTAATTGGTTCTCTCTTTCCTCATCTGTCACTCCAATGCCAAGATTATTTTTTAAATTTCCAATTTCTTTTGCTATATCATTTCTTTCCTTGAGTAATCTGATGACATCAAATGTAATCTTGTCTATCTTGTCGCGTAATTTGTTAATGTCTGACATTTCCTACTTGATGACTGGCGGAATAAGCCCTGCTCTGATTGCATGGTCTGCGAGCACAACTGATACTAGTGAATCTATTACCGGCGGTGCACGAGGAACTACGCATGGATCATGTCTTCCTTGAACTATTAGGGAAGATGGTTTCTTTGTATGAAGATCGACAGTTTGTTGTTTTTTTGCTATTGATGATGCAGGTTTGAATGCCACTCGCAAGACAATTGGCATGCCTGTAGATATTCCACCCAGTATGCCTCCTGCGTTGTTGGTTTTAGTTTGAATTTTTCCATTTTTGATTATAAATTCATCATTATTCTCAGAGCCATGCAAGGTGGAACCGTGAAAACCAGATCCAAATTCTACGCCCTTTACGGCAGGAATTGAAAATAGCGCCTTGCTTAGGTCTGATTCAAGTGAGCCAAAGATTGGCTCTCCAAGTCCTACTGGTAAATTTACTGTTAGTGATTCGACGACGCCTCCTATCGAGTCTCCCTTTCGTCTTGCCGTAAGAATTGTTTCACGCATCTTTACTGCAATTTTTGGGTCAGGGCATCTTACTTCATTACTATACACTGCATTTTTCATCTTCATTGTTGCATGCTCTTTCATTTTTACAGTTCCCACTTGACAAGTATACGAAAAAGTTTCAATCCCTAGTGTCTTTGCAAGTAATTTTCTTGCTATTGCTCCTGCCATTACAAATGTGGCAGTCAGTCTTCCTGAAAATCTACCTCCCCCTCTGATGTCATTAAATCCGCTATACTTTACAAATGCTGGATAATCAGAGTGTCCAGGTCTTGGTTTGAAAGTGAGATTGTCGTAATCTTTTGAATGCTGATCCTTGTTCCAAATGATCATTGTAATTGGAGCTCCTGTAGTGTGTCCCTTGTACACTCCTGAAAGAATCTCTACCTTGTCGTCTTCTTTTCTCTGGGTAGTGATGATGGACTGACCTGGCTTGCGTAAATCTAGCATGACTTGAATGTCGTTTTCTGAAATCTCTAATCCTGCTGGGCAACCATCTACTGTTGCACCAATACACTTGCCATGACTTTCGCCAAAACTTGTAAAAACAAAACGCTGTCCTATGCTGCTTGAAGACATGATGAAATTCTCTTTTACGTGCTTATAATCCTTCTAGGAATTACAGGCTTTGGAATTATTTGAAAATTCAAATTGTAAGATTTGCGCCAATCTTTCTCATGTCTTCTACAAATGTTGGATATGAGACATCAACAGAATCAGGATCCGTTACAGTGCAATCTCCAACAAACATGCCTGCTATGGCAAACGCCATGAATAGTCTATGGTCATCTGATGATTCTAGCTCTGCACCCTTGAGAGTCTTTGGGGCATCTAAAATCAATCCGTCCTCTTTCTCTGTTACTGTTATCCCAATCTTTGCAAGCTCTTTTGCCAAAATTGCTATCCTGTCAGTTTCTTTGAATCTTGCATGTTTTACATTGTAAATCTCAATTGGCTTTGATGTTTTTAGAGCAAGAATTGCCATTGGTGGAAGTAAATCGGGATTGTTTGAAAGGTCAAACCTTCCTCCATTGAGAAGTTTTGGAGAAACCAGCGTTATTTTTTCTCCCAAGTTTATCTTGACTCCAAGTCTTTCCAGATATGACAATATCTCTCGATCTCCCTGTGGCAAGTCTCCCAAAGATGCATCAATTGACATGTTATTCCCTAACAGTACTGCTGCAGAAAGTAAAAGTGCCATGCTTGAAAAATCTGACGGAACTACAAAATCTGATGGTCTATATTTTTGGTTTGTTATATCGTATTTTTTGTATGGTGATATTGCATCAACTGTAACACCAAATTTTTTCATTGTGGCAATGGTGGCATCAAGATATGGCTTTGAAACAAGTTCCCCATCTATTTCTAATGTGATTCCATTTTTCATTTTTGGACCTGAGATAAAAAGCGCAGAGATGAACTGACTTGAGATTGAACCTGATATGTGGGTGTTTCCACCATCTGATCTGCCTTTTACAGTGACAGGAGGTTTACCATCAGTTGATGTGCACTCTACTCCAAGTTGTGTTAATGCATCTAAGAGTGGTTGCATCGGTCTTTTTTGTAAACTAGAATCACCAGTGAGTGTTATTTTTTTATCAGCAAGAGAAGCAATTGCTGTTGCGATTCTAATAGTTGTACCTGAATTTGATGCATCAATTTGGCTAGTCTGTGGAATTATTTCTCCAGTGCTTTCAACTGTTACAGTAGAGTCGCTGATTTTTATTTTTGCTCCAAATGCTTTGCATGCATTTACTGTTGCAAGGGTGTCCCTTGAGAGTAGAACATTTCCTAGCGTGCTTTTCCCATTTGCAAGTGATGCAAGAAATATCGCTCTATGGGAATAACTCTTGTTTGGGGGACATGATATCGTTCCTGATAATGTGGATTTGTCTACTTTACATTTCATAAACTTCAGCCTTTTTGTTGTTTATTGGTGATACGATGATACTTCCTTCTTGGGATGCAAATACTTTTTTTATGCTTGACACTTTATCGTTTTTTACCACTGCTGCTATTGAGGGTCCGTTGCCAGATACTGATGCTCCCAATGCGCCACTGTCTAACAAATCCGTTAGAATTTTTGGCTCTGAACCTAAAATGGCTGACGTTGCAAGGCCATTGAGTGTCATTGCATTCCAATAGTCTGATTTGTTGGCAAGATCCCATGCTTGTGCGAAAACACCGCTTAGAATCTTTAGTTTTTTCACATTGCCTCTTCTTCTAGACTTGGGAATGAAAATTACTGCAGTCAGGTCTTCTGATGCTTTTTCTGATTTTATTATTTTTATGTTGGAATTGTCTGTTACTACAAATCCTCCAAAGTAGCATGCACATGCATCATCAAATGCACCTGTTATGCTTACCTTTGATTTGATGGATGCATTTACACCATCTTTTAGGATATCAAGATCAGTTGCTTTTGGTCTGAATATCTTTGCACATGCAAGTGATACGACTGATGAGATTGCACTTGAACTCTTTAATCCATATCCTGAAGGAATTTCTGATTTTACAAAAATTGTTATCTTGTTTTTTTCAAGTTCTGATTTTGGAACTGATGTCTCAACAACATTTCGTATTAAACGTGAACTAAGGTTTGATTCATTGTTTTCAAATATTATTCCCTTTCCAGGCTGGGTTTCTACAATTGCTTCAATTCCAAGTGATATGCCAAGTGTTGCGCCTTTACCTGTGGCAATGGCATTGACAATTGAAACTGCACCATGCATACTTGCTTTTATTTTACTCATCTCTAGAATCTCCCAAGCAGGGTTAATTTCATGGCTTGCTGTGGTGCAGGCTTGCCAGTCCAAATCTCGAATGACTTCATCGCTTGAGCAAGAAGCATTTCCCACCCATATATGATGGTCGCACCTTGATTCTTTGACTGATCGATCAAAGGTGTTTCTACTGGTAAATAGACAATATCGTATACGATGGACTCTTTACAGATGTTTCTGGTAGATATGGGACATCCAATTCCTTTCAGTCCGACTGATGTAGCATTTACTAGAAACTTGTATTTGTTGACTGCATCTCCTGCTGACTCGAGATCAAGATAATCTGATTCTAGTCCTAGACCTTGGGCAAACTTGACTAATTCTTCTGCTCTTTCGCGGGTTCTGTTTGTTATAGTGACTCTACGAACTTTTTCTTTGGCAAATCCTGCAATGATTGCTCTTGCTGCTCCTCCTGCTCCGATTAGCAAAACATCAGAACCTTTGGAATCAATCTTTCTCTGTTTTATTGGATCCAAGAATCCATCAACATCTGTATTATAGCCCTTGAAACGGCCGTTTTCATTGACTACGGTATTTGTGGCACCAACTACTTTGCATTCATTGTCTGACTCGTCGAGAAATTTCATCATGTCCACTTTGTGGGGGATTGTAACATTGAATCCTGCAATATTGATTTTTTTTAGCGCTTCAATTCCATATTCTAATTCTCCCTTTGGAATTCTATATGCAATGTATGTGCAATCAAGGCCTAAAAATAAAAAAGCAGCATTGTGCAGTGCAGGCGAAAATGAATGATCTATTGGATCTCCTATGATGGCATAGGTCTTGGTCATTGTTTTCTACCTGATGAATCGTGATTTAAGCGATTAGGGAACATGTGGATATTATTTGAAATATTCTAGATTCCGTACTTGTCGCTCTGAGAATATATTTTCTTGAGTCTTGAACCACATTTTGGACATGCCGAGTCTTGATGTAACGTAGCGCAATCTAGACAAACAAAATTACCTTTAGATGTTCTAGTTGAACTGTATTGGTATATTATGATGAATACTATGGCTGCAACCCACACTAGTATCAAAAATAATACTAGCCTAAACATGCCAAGTAATATTGTCACTATTGTAGCTAAAATCACTACATTTCGTGGCATGTTATTTTGAGACACTTTTGGGTTCACGGTATCTTTTTCGTGTTTCTTTTATAATAAGGGTATCATTGGTATTTTGTACATCACAGATCAATTAATTAATGTAAACTGTATTGATGGAAATGTTGAAAGACAAGGATGATTTTGCCAATCTACTTGATGAATGTATCAAGGCACTTGATGATAACATTGATGTCTTAAATGATATTGAATACTCTCTCGAGTCTGAAAAAGAAGATGCGGTAATCACTGATTTGACCCAAAATGATCTTGTAAACATGGCTCACGAGGTGGCTGATTCCTCAAGGATAAAAAAAGCCGAGTCACACTTTGTAAAAAGATTCTTTGAGCAAAAATCAGACTGAAAATGTTTCTAGTTTTTGTCATCTAGAGACAAAATGCGTTTCATCTCTTTTAGACTAAATTGGCCTGGGGCAACTGGCTTGCCTAGGGAGACATAGGTGTATGGACTGCCAAGTTTTGTACACAAAATTCTTGACATTCTACCATAATCTCCCATTGCAAAAGAAATTAGACTGATATTTTTTGGGTGTGATTTGTAAAGAGAAAGAATTCGTATTGTATCCTCGATTGTTTTTGAGGTGGTTACAATTTTTATGTTATTTGAAAACTTGGACATTTTTTTGAGCATTGATTTTAGGGTCTGCTCATTTGGAGTCTTTGTAAAATCATGCCATGATACCAGTATTCTGGTTTTTGTACTTTGAAGATATCTTGACAGTTCCTTGTTTTTCTTTAACGTGTTGTACTCTACATCCAAAAGATATGGCTCAAACTCTGAAATTAGTTTTAATATTGAGATCCTTTCTTTTTCACTGCCTGAAAATTTTCCGCCTTCTGAGACAGGGCGTAATGTGCATACACACCTCTTAAGGTATCTTCTAACTAGAGTTAAACAAAAAGGAACTTGATTTGGTTTTAAAAAATCTAATCGGAGTTCTGCATAGTCTGACTTGGTAAGAGCATGCTTTAACTCGCTTGATACTTTTGTAGGACTGGATGCTGCAATTGTTACGCAGACCTTGGATACCATGAGTTTTTGGCACTTATTTGGTTGAGTTCTTTGGCATGCTCATGGATGGTTGTGTACAATACATCCATCCTTTCAATGAATCCATACATTTGCTAGGATCGCGTTGTGCATCAAGAAGTTTTTGGCTCATCTTGGACCATGTATCTGGTGAACATAATGTTTGTCCACAAATATGTTGTCCGCCTGCAGTTCTGTCTGTTTTCTGTGAGTACTTTGGATACACTGTACTTGGTGTAAGTGCATTTACCGCAGGTAATGTTGTTGCAAAAACCATTATGGTTACTAATGCTAATGCGACCAAACCGATCTTAATTTGTTGGTTGGACATTAATTGCATCTACATTCTACTAGTATATTTAGATTAGCATCCATCTATCTAAATGAAATAAACATGATCTCAATTTTTTATTCGTCAAATGATCTGTCTCTTATCTTTCTTGACCACTGTTGAAATTATTCATGTTCGTGAGGTGTCATTTCGGATGGACGTGACATTTGGCTGAAACGTGATAATGGAAGAAACTTTTATGAAACGATCACTTTAGAGAGTATCTATGAGTTCAGACACATCACATGACACAAAAGACGTTGTCTTCATCGGAAAAAAGCCTATTATGGCATACGTAACATCTGCGCTCATACAACTGGCTAACAACCCAAAGGTCTCAATAAAGGCAAGAGGGCTTAGCATAGGTAGAGCAGTAGATGTTGCACAAATAATTGCACGAAGAACTGACAACTCTGGATACTCTATAGGACAAATTCGTATAGGATCCGAACATCTTGAATCACTAGATGGAAGATCAAGAAACGTATCAACTATAGAAATAGAAGTACAAAAAAACGCATGATTGTCTAAAACATGTCAAGTACATGTTTTAGGTGATTTTCTTTGATTTAATTTTATGCTAGAATAATTCTTTTATTTTTACAACTGTTAAATATCAAAATGATTGAGGGATGTAGTGTGGAAACCAAACTCCATTGTTGTCGCTAATTCTAAAGATCTATCGCACTTGCCTGACAATAAAATTGCGTTAACAGTTACATCACCCCCTTATCACAATGCCATAAACTATCAAGAACATCAAGATACTGAAAAGTGGTATCGTGGAACAGTTGAGACCTCGATTGGGGACTGGCTTGAAGAGATGCGCACCATCTTCTCTGAAGTGTACCGTGTAACAAAACCTGGTGGATTTTGTTGTATTGTTATAGGCAACGAAATAATTGAAGGCAAAAACAAACTTCCTTTACCTGCATTACTTCTTGTAGAATTGACAAAAAAAGAGATAGGTTGGAGTTTTTTTGAAGAGATAATCTGGAATAAAGTTACTGGAGGAAAAAAAAGATTCAGGGTTACAGTCCAACATCCGTATCCGACATACTATTATCCCAATATCATGCATGAGCAGATTATCATTCTTCGAAAGATGCCATTTCACAACGTCAAAGACAAGAAAAGCAAACTAGTGCTTGATGATTTGATGAAAAAAGAGATTGCAAACTCTGTCTGGCACATTGCTCCAATGCCTCCAAGTTACAGAAAATTTCATCCTGCTGCATTTCCAGAAGAGATACCGTATCGCTTGATTCAGCTGTATAGCAATGTTGGAGACATTGTTCTTGATCCATTTGTTGGAAGTGGCCAAACTACAAAGATGGCAAGATTTCTTCACAGGAAATATCATGGAGTTGACAAGTCCGCAAAATATGTCAAAATTGCACAAAAGCGAACCTTGGAACCGCCGTCTCTTCGTAAGATGCAGCTTGTTCCTAACTGGAAAAAACCAATATCACTATAACACCTGTTCTAGTCTAACTAGATAGGAAAGGTTATCTATTAAGAATCAAAATTCTTCATATGGTTACTTCTAACAGCAAGTCATATTTTCGAATTGTTGAGAAAAGCCACAGAAAATATACTGCTGCATTGAAACATGCACGATCCAGACAATCAATGATGAACTTGTACTGGAGGCATAAACGAGAACATGAATCTCTTTTGAAAAAACATCTCAAAGACGAGATGGCTGAGATAGTCCAGCTAAAAAAGAAATTCGAGTAAACATATCTTTTTTATTTTTAAAAAAAAGTTTGCTAGCGTACAGTTTGATACAAATTTCATCTGTAATGGTATCTTATACAAATGATTTTAGCCACATGGCAGCTACACTCTTGTCAGAGCCTTTGCTACTTGAAGAAATTTTTGACTTGTTTTCAAGATGGCTTGAGGAATTGATATGTGACTCGACATCATTTTCATTTATTTCTGTTACACAAATGTTGCAATGAAGGCTCATAGCTTTTCTTGTTGAAATGGTGTATAATAATTTTTTAGGACTTACTTTTCTACGATATATTCGTCATCTACTTCCATGCCAAAATGTCTTCCAGTTGCTGGCTTGGAATATGCTAGTACAATGTCTCCTTTCTTTAGGTGTGTAACTGATACTAGGTGACCATTTGGACGTACAAATCGTATGGTCTCTGCATTTTGTGCAATGATTCCACCGACCTCATCTCCAATCTGTGCCTTTATCATCAACATTGGCCTGCTTTCTATTTTAGAGCGACCAACTGTAGCTCTTCTTGCCTTGCCATGTGAATTAATAACTAGAACTTCAGAGCCTGTTTCCAGCTCTGACAAATAATTTGTTGTTCCATCTGGGGATAAAGTGTAACAGTGTACTGCACCTGCGTTTACTCTAAAAGGTCTTGGTGAAGTAAATGACGAGCCAACTGATTCATTGTGTACCAAGAAAAGGAAATTGGATCTGCTTCCAATCAGCATTCCTTCTCCCCGTCCTAGGATGGATGCTGTATCTACACAAACACGCTCCCCATTTCCTACCTCTTTAATTTCTAAAATCTTGGCAGGTCTTAGATCAAAGTTCTTTGTCCCGAGATATACCATGGACTCTTTTACCTCATTTATAGAGCCAGTTGAAAATATCACACCATCAACACCTATCTCTAATATTGAAAACATCTTGCGGGTCTCATCGGGGGTGTTTGCTACTGCAAATACTTCGGTGTGAATCTTGTGCAGCTTTGCAATTATGTTCTCTAGTGGAATTATCTTCCAGTCCATCACCTCTATTATGACAAAGTCTAGTCCTGCCTTTGCAAACTGGAGTATCTTTTCAATATCTGCATTTGATAGAACCTTGAACTTCATTCCTATTTTTTTGCCTTTGATCTTTGTAACCTTGTCAACTATGACATAATCTGCATTTATCGAGGTATGCACTGTAGAAACTTTGGTCTTGATTCCCTTGAGCCAAGCTGGGTCTAGACTTACAGTTTTGATTCCTTCTTTTTCTATCTCGGATAAAAATTTGCCAAGCTGGCCCCTTGAAACTTTTGGGGCAATAATTAATTCTCTATTTTTGCTCAATGTACTTTGCAGCTTCCTTTGCTGTTTCTTTTCTAAATATTATTGCGGAAAGAGCATGAGTCATCTTGCCTGGGTCCTTGTGTTCAAAGATGTTTCTTCCATATGTTACTCCCTTGGCGCCTGCCTCCATTGCCTCTTCAGTCATTTGCAATATGTCCTTGTCTGTCTTTGCCTTTGGACCGCCAGCTATTACAACAGGTACTGGTGTGCTCTTGACTATTTTCTTGAATGAATCGACATCTCCAGTGTAAAGTGTTTTTACAATATCTGCACCACACTCTGCTCCAATTCTTGCAACATGGCCCACTATCTCTGGGTCGTGTGGATTTTTGATATTCTCTCCTCTAGGATACATCATTGCTAAAAGAGGCATACTCCATTTGTGACAGTCATCAGCAATTCTGCCGAGTTGTTCTATCATTTCTGGTTCTTCTTTTCCTCCAATGTTGATATGTAATGAAACTCCGTCTGCACCAAGTCGTAATGCTTCTTCAACAGAGCCTGTCAACATCTTCCTATTTGGGAAAACAGATAGTGAAGTGCTGCCTGAGAAATGTACAATTAATCCAATCTTGGTTGGTTTTGGCAAGTTTTTGAGAATTCCTTTGTTGATGATGACTGATGTAAGACCAAAATGCTGGCAATTGTAAATCAATGCATAAGGATCTTCAATTCCTTTTAGTGGGCCACTTGATATTCCATGGTCCATCGGAATGCAGAGCATTTTGCCATTGCGTAAAATACGATTCATTCGAATCTGGTGGCCTGTTACCATTGGTGTTAATCGTTGGTGTGCCCTACTTAAAAATAGCGGGAAAAATGGACAAGAATTTACAAGTCTGGCAACTGGGAAAAATTATCAAAAAGATAAATCGTGATTTTTTTGAAATTAATTTTTAATGTACCCCAAACTTTTTCGGATGTGAGATGAAAACCAAGGTCATTTTGTTCTCAAACGATTAAATACGCTAAAGAGAAAAAACAGTCAATTGAGCCAACTTACAGAACAGCTTCATCATTCAGAAATTGGTGACATTTTGGAGAATTCCTTGATTGGTATCAGGCCTGGAATCGAAGAATGCAAGAGATTGCTAGACTCTGATAATGTACACTTGATGGGACTTGTTGCTGGATATCTTACAAGAAAAAAGTTTGGACGACGTTCTTCTTTTGTAAACAATATGATTCTAAATTATACAAACGTGTGTATCACCGATTGCAAGTTTTGCGCCTTTTATCGACCTCCGGGTCATGAAGAATCCTATACTGTAACACTAGACAAGATAGAATCTAGAGTCAAGGCAGCTTGGGAGATGTTTGGTATAACTCAAGTAATGTTTCAAGGAGGACACAATCCATCTCTTAAGATTGAATATTTTGAAGACGCGTTTAGGTTGATAAGAAAAAAATTCCCTTCAGTTGGAGTTCATGGCTTGTCAGCTTCTGAAGTTGACATGATATCAAAAGTTGAACACACTAGCACAAAAGAGGTCTTATCAAGACTCAAAGAAGCCGGAATGCAATCAATTCCAGGTGCTGGTGCAGAAATTCTAGTTGATGAAGTAAAAAAAATCATCAGTCCAAAAAAGATCTCAAGTGATACATGGATTAGAATAATGGAAGAAGCTCACACTATGGGAATTCCTGCATCTGCTACAATGATGTACGGTCATGTGGAAACACGAGATGATGTTGCAGAACACTTTATGAAAATTGCAAGACTGCAGGAAAAGACAAATGGATTCATGGCCTTTATTCCATGGAGCTTTGAGCCAAACAATACTCTGATGCAAAAACAAGAGACTGTAAAATATCCTGCAGGAGGGACACAACTCTTGAAGATGATTGCAATATCTAGAATAATGTACAATGATTTGATTCCACACATACAATCTTCTTGGCTTACAAACGGTGTTGCCATGGCACAAATGGCTCTGCAGTATGGTGCAGACGATTTTGGTGGAACGCTTCTTGGAGAAGAAGTGGTCTCTTGCACTGGAGCTCGCTCAACTGAACTTACTGGTGCAAAAATAATCCAAGCGGTAAAGCAAATTGGTTACGAAGTAGAAGAGCGAGACAACTTCTACAATGTTGTACGAGTCCACTAGATGCCGTAACTAGACCATTTGGAATCAACTAGATTCTTTGTGGTTTCATCTGATTTTACAAGTTCTTGAATCTCTCTTTGGAATCCTTCTTCCTTTGTTTTCTGTGTTGCGTCAATTCCAATCTTGGAGCCCAAGTTTACAAAAGGAGATGCTGGGTCAAGTGTGTCTGTTGGAGTGTTGTTAATTATTACCGTATCCCTTGCAGCATCTGACCTTGTAGTAATTGCCCATATGACATCATTGAAATCATGAACATTGACATCTTCATCTACTACAACAAAGAATTTTGTCAGCGCAAGCTGGCCCATTCCCCAAAGACCCATCATTACTTTTTTGGCTTGTCCTGGATATCTCTTCTTGATGGAAATTATTGCCATGCCCTGGAACCATCCAGAAGCTGGCATTGCAAAATCCACAACCTCTGGATGAAACATTTTGATGAGTGGCAAAAATGAACGCTCTATTACTTTGCCAATGTATGCGTCCTCTAAGATTGGCTTGCCAACTATGGTAGTAAGGTAAATTGGTTTTTGTCTTCGCATAATTCCAGTTAGTGTAAACACTGGGTACGGTTCTTGTGGTGTATAGTATCCTGTATGGTCTCCAAATGGTCCCTCCATTCTAATGTCTGATGGGTCCACATATCCCTCTAGTACAATCTCTGCATTGGCAGGAACCTCGAGGTCTACTGTTTTGCATTTTACAGTCTTGATTCCTGTCTTTCTTGTAATTCCTGCAAAAAGATACTTGTCTAGTCCTTCTGGTACTGGAGCCACTGCAGAAAATACTGTTGCAGGGTCAGAGCCAATTATTACTGCAGCTTCTATCTTGTTTCCAGAATCTTTTTTGATATCATAATGATGTGCACCGCGCTTGTGTTTTTGCCAGTGCATAAATGCATGAGTGCTGTCTATGATCTGCATCCTGTACACACCGAGATTTCTCACGCCAGTCTCGGGATGCTTTGTTGCAATCAAGCCAAACGTGATAAACTTGCCTGCATCTTTTGGCCATGTTTTTAAAATTGGAATCTTGTCAAATGATGGTGTCTCATCTATTACTTCAGTGACTGGACCGCTCTTTTGCAACTTGGGTGCAATGTCTGTCATCTTTGACAGCTCTGGAAGTTTTTTCAGCTTGTCTAAAATTCCTGTTGGCATCTCCATTCTTGTCATGTCAACAATTCTTTGACCAATTTCTGTGAAGTCTTGCATCTCTAGTCCAATTTCAAGTCGCTTGATTGAACCAAATGCATTTGCAAGTATTGGGGTATCATAATTTTTTATATTTTCAAAAACTATTGCAGGACCATTTGCATACATTACTCTACTGAGAATTTCTGAAATCTCTAGATTTGAATCCACTTGGGTTTTTACCCTTTTGAGCTCTCCAGCTTTTTCTAGTTTTTCGATAAACTCTGTTACATCCTCAATGGGCACACATTTGCTGGATTTGTATCTTGTATAAGCTTAACTAGGATACTGACTAGTTTTTTAAAAAAGCGCCACACTAGAGAACTTTAATTATGCTATGGCGCAAAATGCCATCAAGTTGGGAGACGAAAAATGCACAGTTTGTGGAGGTCAGGGGAAAATTGCTCTTCTTGATACACAATGTTCTTTCTGTAATGGAACAGGAGAATATTCAAAGACTGCTGATAGCTATATGAAATCACATATCTGTCAATGCATATTTCTTGACAGGATTACCTGTCCTCTATGTGGAAAGAGATGTCATCATGACACTCCAAACAAACCCAAAGTCTTGATTAGTCCTGTTTAGAAAATCGGTGGAAGTTCATTCTTCTTGTCATGTCCACCAGAACCAAATTTGCAGTAAAAGCATTGGTCTGATTGCATGTACTTTAATTGCTCAATCTTGATTGCACCTATCTTGAGTGCAATCTTTGTCAAGATTCTATACTTTAGAGGCATGGATGGAATTACTTCTTTTAGGTATACGTTATAGTGATCTGGACAAAACTTTAGTGTGATATTGCTTGGCTCCTTTGAAGTCTGGCTTACAGTCTTTGCAACTCCTATCTGTTCTCGAATGTATTCATGCTTGGGGCATGGGCAGTTTCTTCCGCCTGGGTGCTGGTATGCTGGGGTGTTTTTCCAGTCAAAGCCTGGATATTCCCTTTCAAAGTCGTCCAATGCCTAAAAGACGTGCCTGCTTCTTATAAAACTTCTACGAAATTACCAAATCTGAGCTTGATCAAAATGTAAATAAACTGCCATATCTCACAACTACTACATGTCTAAAGAATCACAGCCAAAAAAACCACGTTCTACTAAAAAAGTTACAGAAGGATCTAACACTGCCGAACTAGAAGCAAAGATAGCACAGCTTGAAGCAAAGCTTGCTAATTTATCATCTCAGGTGAAACCAGCCGAAACAAAACCTGCACCAGCACCAGAACCAAAACCACAACAAAGACCAGCTGCATCAGGTCCAACTCATGGTACACTTCCAGCCGGAATGAAACCAGCCGAAACAAAACCTGCACCAGCACCAGAACCAAAACCACAACAAAGACCAGCTGCATCAGGTCCAACTCATGGTACACTTCCAGCCGGAATGAAACCAGCAGAAGCACCAAAACCAGCACCAGAAACAACAACATCTCATCCACAAGAACCATCTGCAGGAGAAGTAGCACCTGCATATGCACACATTAGCTCAACAGGTTATACTGGCAACAAGTATTTTGCAACAAGAAAGAGATTATCATATCATCCAATGGACAAACAGTTCACTGGTAGTTCCACAAGTACTGGACCACAACCAGCTGCAGAACCTCCAAAACCAAAATCTACTTTCAGAACAACACTTCCAGCAGGATTCAAAGCCTAATTCTTAAAGGCATCTAGCACTTCTTGTGCATGTCCTGCAGGTTTTACTTTTTCAAAAACTTTGAATATTTTTCCTTTTTCGTCTACTAGAAAAGTTGACCTGTTTACACCCATGTATTCTCTGCCCATGAATTGTTTCTTGCCCCATACACCAAATTTCTTTGCTATATCTTTTTCAGTGTCTGCAAGCAAGATGAATGGAACCTTCATCTTTTCACCGAATTTTTTGTGAGACTCTTCGTCATCTGGGCTGATTCCTATTATCTCAATTCCTGATGTCTTGAATTTTTTGTAATCTTGGGCAAATTCGGCAGCCTCTGTTGTACATCCAGGGGTGAAATCTTTAGGATAAAAATAGACTACGTATTTTTTGCCCTTGAGATCTGATTTTTTCACGGTCTTGCCTTCTGCGTCCTTTAGTGCAAAATCTGGAACTTGATCTCCTTCTGATAACATCTAAAGATGTACTGTATGCGATCCCTACTTATTTTTTGTCTAGATTGTTTTCGAATGTTTTATATTGTATATTTAGAGGTCAGGTGGTTGATGGTTAATCCGCGTGCATGGCTTGCAGAAGCAATAGGGACATATGCTCTTGTCTTCTTTGGACCATTAGCTATCATACTTTCAGTTGCATATTTTGGCTCTACTCTAACAATTCAATCACTTGTTGTAATAGCACTTGCACATGGTGCAGCAATTGGATTGATGGTTTACACATTTGGCCATGTTTCAGGATGCCACATCAATCCTGCAGTTACTATATCTATGCTAGTTACTAGGAGAATCAACATCAAGGACGGAATTGCATATATTGTGTTTCAGTTAATCGGTGCAATTGTTGCAGCAGCAACACTCAAGGCAATATTTCCTGTTCTTGGAGACAAGGTACACTTTGGAACCCAGGGAGGACCTAGTGCAATCTTGAACGGTAGTGTGGTATCTGGATTTACACTTGAAGTTATTTTCACATTCTTCTTGGTTACAGTAATTTTCATGACTGCAGTGCACAAAAAAGCACCGGCAGGAATGTATGGTCTTGCAATAGGTGGAATGATATTTTTGCTACACTTGGTAGGTGTACCACTTACAGGTGCAAGTATGAATCCTGCAAGAACATTTGGTCCTGCACTCATTTCTGGTTACTGGGACTATGACTGGATGTATTGGATAGCTCCAATAGTTGGTGCAATAATTGCAGGACTTGTAATGAACTATGTCTTTGTAAAAAAGGCTGAAAAAGAAGTCGCATAGATTTTTTCAGTGTTTTTGAAATGTATTATAACGGGACAATATTGAATTTTATCTGTGGACCCGTAGCACAGCTTGGATAGTGCGGACGCTTGCGGAGCGTCAGGTCGTGGGTTCGAGTCCCCCCGGGCCCGCTTTAATTTTGTATTAAGACTTACAGGGTTTGAACCGTGATAACAAGTGGATTACTTTAATTCAAAATACAAGTAAAACGTCACAGTAAAAATTGCGGTTAAGAAAGAAAACTAAATTGTTTATCTTTTCTTAAATTGTCCAAATTTAAAGATGTAAGCTAAAAATCCTATGATTGCAGTTACTCCTGTAATCAGCATGCTCCTTAACTCCCAAGATATGGGCAATATGTGATGATTCCCTAAAAGTCCAAAATAATGTAAAGCTATTACAAATGATGTTACTCCTAGAATAATAATTATTTTTTTTAACCAAGACTCACTAATCAAATGCCTTTCAATACATTTTTCATCTTGATTGTATTAAGGCGCAACATCAATTAATTTTCATTAAAACACCCCTAATTTTACAGGACCTGAACTCAGATTCATATGTTTGAAAGGTTGGTCTGTAATCTCATATTGTAATCATTACTGAAAATCTAGATCTTGTTTAATAGTAAGAAATGATAAAATAAAAAAGTAACATGACTAGGGACATGAGGGGAATTTGTGTTGAATGTGGATTTCAAGTCAGGGGAGATACATTGGACGATTTAGACGAGAGCTTCACATTACATTTTGAAAATGATGGCCATGATACCTACTACTTTGTAGATAAAGAAGGCAAAAAAATAGAAAGAGACGTTTCTAAATTATAATAATTTTTTAGCTAGATTGTAATTGTTTATGATAAAAAATTAGGAAATGGAATTTTTACAGATATTCAATTAGAATCTTAATTAACTTGGTTTTAATACCTGATTTCTATGGATGCTTCTCATGTCAGTCCATCAATTTTGATGGGTATGGTTGTAGTTACTATTATTATTGGGATAACGCTTGGCTTTTTTGCCTACAAATCTAGTAAAAATAGAAAGAAGAAAAAAACTCGCCGTTCATAAATTTCTAAAATAAAAAATTAAGGAAAGGAGTTTTGTAGCTACTCAAATATCTTACTGCACACTTTCTGTCAAGTTTTACTCACAAAATGTCCCGGACTCGTACTGACTGTCAGCAAGAGAACCCCTAGGCTCAAGTTTAAGATTCGGACTTGCAAGTCCGACAAATCATAACGTATGATAATTTGTGTAGCACAATTTTACGCACAAAAAGGGTAAAGGGAAAAATTGCTTTTTTATCCCTTAGTTGCTTCGGAAATAATCCGTTTCAGTTTTGATTCCATATCTTTCATGATTTCAGCATCCTGCATTTTGGATTGCCAAATCTTGACAAATGATTCCACTATTGCCTCTGCAGTCTTGTCAAGTGTAGGTCCCATTGTTGCCTCTATTCTCTTCTTGATGTGTTCTACCTTGGCTTGATGCATAGCCTCAAAAAATGCGTGTTTGTACATTTTTGCCATGTGCGATGAATCATGTCCGCTACCACATCCACAATGACCATGAGATGACATTGAGGAACATCCACATGATTGATTGGTTTCTATGTTACACGATTCGTCTTTACATTCCATTTTGATCGTACCTTTTACACTATTGCTGTATTTAGTAACATAGAATGATTATCAATTCTGATATTCATAGAAAATTCACAATAAATCATAATTTTGCCAAACACAAATTTGAAATAAAAAATTAAGAAAAGGTTTGTATCTACTCAGAGATTGTGATTCGAAGGATTTTAGCCTCTTGATTTGGGCAGTCATTCTTACCTCTTGGGAGGTGGTCAATTGTGTCTGCAACATTCATGCCGCTCTTTACCTCGCCAAACGCTGTATACTGGCCGTCAAGGAATGTGCTGTCGCCTGTTACTATAAAAAACTGTGAACCCGCACTGTTTGGGTCGTCGGACCTTGCCATGGAGACAATACCTCTCACGTGGGGTTTGGAATTAAATTCTGCCTTTATGGAATATCCAGGTCCTCCCATCCCCCAACTGCTTTTGTCTGGTTGTTTTGTATTTGGATCTCCTCCCTGAATCATGAATCCGGGTATTATTCTGTGGAAAAGTATGCCGTCATAAAAATTGGACTTGGCCAGTTTGACAAAATTCCTTACGGTCTCAGGAGCATAATTTGGTAATAGTTCAAAAACAATGTTTCCAAAGTTGGTCTCTATTGTAGCTTGGGACACATTTTACAAACAGCCATTTTATCATAATAATCTTTTCTTCATTTCTACCTTGTCAGTAAGGTGACATCTTTTCTATTCGGTTGTAACATAATGTGGTGTCTTGGTTCCATGAGGTACTTGAATTCAAATTATGATCGAGCTTCACAGGACTCAAACCTTATAATGATATGAAAATAAAATCAGTTATGCTAAAGTTCAAATGCAAAGATGTTGGATTTGAGTGCAGTTTTGTAGCTAAAGGCAAGACAGAAGATGACATCTTGTCACAATGTGCAAATCATGCAAAAAATGATCACGGAATGAAACCAGAAGAGATTACAGATGAATTGAGGAATAAAATCAAGGCTAACATTCACAAATCATGGTTTTGAGCCTAAAAATTATGAGAAGAAGTTTTGTAGCTAGATATGATTATCTTACTGTACATTTTGTATTGATTTTTTTTACAGAAATTCAGGGTTTCCATATTACATATGAATTCAAACACACCTGAGCCCGCTTTATTTTTGTATCAAGACTCACAGGATTAGAATCTGTAAAATAAATTTGTAGTAAAGTTTAAAGTCTATTTTCAGAAAAAACCGTTGTGGTAAAACCAATTCCGGATGGATATCACAGTGTGACTCCAACTTTGACTGTAAAAGGAGCATCGGATGCAATAGAGTTTTACAAAAAAGCATTTGGAGCGCAGGAAAAGATGAGGTTTCTAGGTCCAGATGGGAAAAGCATAATGCATGCCGAAATAAAAATAGGTGATTCAATTATTATGCTAAATGACGAATATCTTCAAATGGGATGCATGTCACCACAATCTGTAGGAGGAACAACAAATGGAATTTTTCTATATGTTCAAAATGCAGATGAGACCTATAACAAGGCTATTTCTGCAGGGGCAAAATCAAAAACGCCCATGATGGATGCTTTCTGGGGTGATAGATTTGGTTCAATCTTGGATCCTTTTGGACATGTCTGGAGCATTGTAACTCACAAAAAAGACATGACTGTTGACGAGATTAAAAAAGCCGGAGAAGAATTCATGAAACAAATGAGACAGCATTGACTATAAGCAAATAATTTATGAGACACTCAAACTCAACACTTCAAATTATACCGTCTTGCAGACTCGAGTTTTTCTAACTTTTAATGTCTCATGTGTTGACTAGATTGAAAATTCATGAACTGCTGTATAGCATTGAGTAATTCAGTATCGTTGGTGGTAAGGATTAGAATGGAGCCTCCATCAACATCTTTTACAGAATATTGGATCAAATCCTTCTTTGTAGTCATAATATCAGTGCCTGGAACATCTTGGGCATGGATATAGAATGGTTTTGTAAAATTTCCCTGAGAAAACTCGTACTGTATCTCTTTGACATGAGATCTAATTTCATTAATGGTATTAGCATCACTCATGTTTGTTGACATTATCATGATCTCACCGCCTGTAGTGGTAGCCATAAAGTGATGATGTATCATGCTCTGGTTAAAGCCCATTGCAACATTGCCACGTTCTAACATTGCGGTTTGATTGAAACTTGTTGTTGTGTTAACTGGGTTGACTGTTTCAGTCCTGTAACTATGTGGAATAAAATATGTAGTAGATACTATTACAACAGAAGCTAAAACTCCTAATATTGTGAGTATTTTAAAATTCAGTAGTTATACACGCATTACCTCTGAATATGAAATTTTTCTTACCATGTCACTCTATGATGTGAAGTATATCTTTAATTCCTCTTGTTGTCTTCTCTTTTGGCTTTTCATTTTCATAACCGATAGGAAGTATTGCTATTGGTTTTTGTTCTATAGGTAGTTTCAATATATCGGATACTTTCTTTTCATCAAATGCACCAACCCATACAGTAGATAATCCTAACACATGTGCTGTAAGTTGTGCATATGCTGTAGATATGGTAGCATCTTGAACAGAAAACAGTTGTGACCTTTCTCCAAACCGTTCAACAGATCTAGAGGGATTAGTACAAAAAACAAGCAACAAAGGAGCTTGCGCAACAAAGGTTTGGTCTTTTGCAGCTGAAACTAGCTTCTCTTTAATTTCCTTGTTCTTGATCTGATAGATTTCAAATGTCTGCAAACCCCCTGAGGATGGAGCCATATTACATGCTTCAAGTATTTGATTTAGTTTTGATTCTTCAATGGAATCTTCTTTAAATGAATATCATCTTCGGATCATGAGAAAACCATTTTTGTAAATGATCAGTTGATGCTATTTCCTTAAACTATACTTCAACATGGCATTGGCTTTTGAAATCACTCATGGCATGGTCTATCAATTAAGATTCGATAACCATCCTCTGAAGAATGTTTTTCATAGATTCTTTTTATTTTAATCATGACGCATGAATCTGCTTATTAAGTTGGAAAAGTACAATTCTATCCTATTCCAGAACATACTTCGCCAAGTATGTTTGAATTGTATTCACCCATTTGTGATTTGATACTATTATGAGGGATGACTTTGCAAATTACATTTGGTAGTAGGTAATCACTCACAATGTAGATTCCAATTAATAGACATCCAATTAAAATTAAAAGTCCAAACGGTATTTGCATTATGTATTCTACCTAGTTTTGTTATATAAAATCGTTTTATGTTAACATGTAATGAAATTGTAGAAATTTCATGTTGAATTCTGCTATCGTGATCATCAAAAGATGTTTTAGGTTTTCATGAGCGAGAATTTTATCACTATTCAATTAAATCTTAAGAGATAATTTCATTTATC